>NZ_CP014870.1:6167500-6823539 GCF_001661075.1 Pseudomonas silesiensis | reverse complement strand
AGCAAGCTCGCTCCTACAGGGGACTATAGTGCGGAAAGTGCGCGGGCTTATTTCCAATGGTTTTTTATCCACTCAGGAACTAAACCCGTGAAATGCCACTCAGAGTTACTGAATGGCTGGTGAAGCCCTTCGATGCTCCTATGTTGTGTTAAGTGTTGGCAGATATCTGGACCCCGCCCTAACGGTCCGGAGCTTGAACCCCGGAACTTCCCCCTCCCCATAGAAGTCCGGGGTTTTTTTTGCCCGCGATTTGACCTGTCGACCTTACTCGGCAACCTCGGCGCCCTTGTCCGCCAGTTCCATCCAGCCTGCCAACACAGTGTAGGCGTCTTCCAGACCCATGCGTTTCGGTGCGGAAAACAGCTGGATCGTCACGGCATCGCCCCAGCCTTTACGGATTTCCGCCTGGACCTTGAGCAGCGTGTTTTTCGCTGCGCCGTACGTCAGCTTGTCCGCTTTGGTCAGCAGAATGTGCATCGGCATGCCGGCGGCAACGGCCCAGTCAAGCATCAGCAGGTCGAAGTCGGTCATTGGATGACGGATATCCATCATCAGAATCAGACCTTTCAAACTTTCGCGGCCGCCCAGATAGGCTTCCAGGTGACGCTGCCAGTGCATCTTCAACGGGATCGGTACTTTTGCGTAACCGTAACCCGGCAGGTCGACCAGACGGCGTTCATCGTCTAGCTTAAAGAAGTTCAACAGCTGCGTGCGCCCCGGGGTTTTCGAGGTTCGCGCCAGGCTGGCGTGCGTCAAAGTGTTCAGCGCGCTCGACTTGCCGGCGTTGGAACGGCCGGCGAAGGCCACTTCAAAGCCTTCATCGTCGGGACATTGATCGACTTTAGCGGCGCTGAGCATGAAGGTGGACTGTTGGCACAGGCCGAGGATGGGGTTCTTGAATTGCATGGGATTTCCGATGTGGGCGGCGCCGGGAATGGACGCGGCAAGCGGTGTCGTTTCCGTTTCAGTGACGCCAGTATATAATGCCGCAGATTTTGTGTGCGCTTTGTCCCAGCGTAGGATGAAGTTCACGGGAGCGATTGACCTTGATTGCGCATTAGAACGCAGAACGCTCTCAACCCTGAAAAGGTCGTTTTATGACGAAATGGCTGCTAGCTGCCGGTGTCTTGATGCCGCTTTACAGCGCTCAGGCTACACAGGATCCGGAAGCTGTGTACAACCGTGTTTGTGGTGCCTGTCATTCCGGCCAACTACCCATGGCGCCCAGAAAGGGCGATCAGGAAGCTTGGACGCCGAGGTTGGCGAAAGGTATGGAGACGCTGGTGCAACACGTGACCCAGGGTTTCAAGGCGATGCCGCCGCGTGGTTTGTGCATGGACTGCAGTGCCGAGGATTACCGAGCCGTCATCCAGTGGATGAGCGAGTGATTCCGGTCCATAACTCTTTAACCCTTAGCCGTAGTTGGATTAGCTGATGAACAAATTGATCGTGAGTCTGCTGTTGACCGTGGGGATCTCCGGCGTAGCCCATGCTGCAGGTGATGCAACTGCTGGTCAGGCGAAAGCCGCAGTATGTGGCGCCTGTCATGGCCCGGATGGCAACAGCATGGCGCCTAACTTTCCGAAACTGGCGGGCCAGGGCGAACGTTATCTGAACAAGCAGTTGCACGACATCAAGTCCGGCAAGCGTGTCGTACTGGAAATGACCGGTTTGCTCACCAACCTGAGCGATCAGGACCTGGCCGATATCTCCGCCTACTTCGCCAGCCAGAAAGGCAGCGTTGGCGCCGCCGACCCGAAAATCGTGTCGCGCGGTGAAGCCTTGTTCCGCGGCGGCGACCTGGCCAAGGGCCTGCCATCCTGCACCGGCTGCCACTCGCCAGACGGCAAGGGCAACGCAGCCGCCGGCTTCCCTCATCTGGGCGGTCAACATGCGCAGTATATTGCCAAGCAACTGACCGATTTCCGCAAGGAAGAAGGCGGCCGGGCCAACGATGGCGATACCAAACCGATGCAAAGCATCGCCAAAAAGCTGAGCGACGAAGACATCGCAGCAGTTTCCAGCTACATCCAGGGCCTGCACTGAGACCGCCGAGCGAACGTTGCGAGGGATGTACATCTCTTGCAATGTTAACGCTCGATTAATCTGACAATGCGAGCATAAAAAGGGTGGCCTTGGCCGCCCTTTTTTGTGGCCGCTGCCGTTACACTACAGAACTCAAGCCCGCCATGACCTGTCTGAAAACAGGTCGCGCGAGGCGACCCCATTTGTCCAGGAGTAAAGCATGCGTAATCTGATCATCAGCGCCGCATTCGTCGCTGCCAGCCTGTTCGGCATGACTGCCCAAGCCGCTGAAGCACCCGCCGCCCCCTATGTCGAACTGACCAACGCTGTTCCGGTCGCTGTGCCTGGCAAGATCGAAGTCGTTGAGCTGTTCTGGTATGGCTGCCCGCATTGCTATGCCTTTGAGCCGGTGATCAATCCTTGGGTTGAAAAGCTGCCTTCCGACGTCAATTTCGTGCGTATTCCTGCCCTGTTCGGCGGCCCATGGGATGCCCACGGTCAAATGTTCCTGACCCTGCAAAGCATGGGTGTCGAGGATAATGTGCACGCTGCGGTATTCAACGCCATTCAGAAAGAACACAAGAAGCTGGTCGACAAGAACGAAATGGCCGATTTCCTGGCGACTCAAGGCGTAGACAAGGACAAGTTCCTCGCCACCTTCGACTCCTTCGCCATCAAGGGTCAGATGGCCAAAGCCAAAGAGCTGGCCAAGAAATATGAAATCTCCGGCGTTCCGACCATGATCGTCAACGGCAAATATCGCTTTGACGTGGGCTCTGCCGGCGGTGCCGAGCAAGCCTTGCAACTGGCCGAAAAACTGGTCGACAAAGAGCGAGCGGCTAATAAGGCTGCTGCCAACTAAGCGCGGCGACTGCCATGCGCCGCTGGGGTACTGAACGCATCGTTGGCCTGCATGATCCGCGGGTCAACGAGCATCATCTGGAATCGACGGGTTTGCCCGCAGATAGCCGTCTGCGCTTGCTCAGTTTCAATATCCAGGTCGGCATCAGTACCGAGCGCTATCGGCACTACCTGACCCGGGGCTGGCAGCATCTGTTGCCGCACACCGGGCGTGCCGACAATCTGCAAAAGATCGGCAATCTGTTGGGCGACTTCGACCTGGTCGCCCTGCAGGAAGCCGATGGCGGCAGCCTGCGATCCGGCTATGTCAATCAGGTCGAGCACCTGGCCCAGCTAGGCGCCTTCCCTTACTGGTATCAACAACTCAATCGCAACCTCGGTCGCCTCGGCCAGCACAGCAATGGCGTGCTCAGCCGCCTGCGCCCGTGGGCGATTGAAGATCATCCGCTTCCGGGGCCCAAGGGTCGCGGAGCAATCCTGGTCCGTTTCGGCGAGGGTCCGGAAGCGCTGGTGGTGGTCATGATGCACCTGGCACTGGGTGCCCGCGCCCGCACCATGCAGCTGGCCTACATTCGCGAGCTGATCGGGAACTATAAACACCAGGTGCTGATGGGCGACATGAATACCCATGCCAGTGACTTGCTGCAAAACTCACCGTTGCGCGACCTCGGCCTGCTCGCACCACAGCTGGAGGCGACCTTCCCCAGCTGGCGCCCGCAACGCTGCCTTGACCATATTTTGCTGAGCCCGACCCTGACCCTGGAAAAGGTCGAGGTGCTGGCACACCCCATTTCCGATCACCTGCCGGTCGCGGTAGAGATTCGTCTGCCCGGTTCGCTCACGGCCGATGCATTGCCCGCGCTGAGTTCTGCCCATCGCGGACCCCATGAATGAGCGACGAAACAGAGCGCTGGAAAGAGAAGTACCTCAAAAACATCGAACAACAGGAAAAGCTCGAGCGCCGATGGGACGCCCGGCTCGACTTGTTACGCCGTGGGCTGGTGCGCAGCACGTTAGCGGCCGAGGGCACCGACCGCGCCGTTGACGCGTGCATGAAGGAAATGCGCGAAGTCATACGCACCAATGACATGGACGCCGGCCTGGCCGCCCTGCTTCCTCGGCTGGAAAAAGCCGTGCTCGACTCTGAGCAACGCCGCGAAACCCGGATCAATCAGACCGGCGCGGCACTGACCGCGCTGGTTGCGCAACTGCAAACACTGCCGCTGCCCCGGGAAGTCAGCCGCCCCCTCAAGGATTTCGCCAAACGGCTGGATGCACGAGTCAGTCAGGCGCGCGAGATTCCGTTGCTGCTCAGCGAACTGAGCGGACTGCAAGGCAAAGCCCTGAGTCAGCTTGAAGGCACTGCGGAGCCCGCTCGCCCGGGACTGCTGCAGCGGCTGTTTGGCAGTCGTGAAGCAGATGAAATGGCGCCACAGATTGTCACCCTCGTAGCGCAGGCGCCCGCTCCGCCGACCCGGGCAACCGAATCCGCCCCACTTGCAGCGCTGCCGCAAACTACTGCTGCACGACCCGACGATGGGCCGCAGATGTTGCCGTCTCCCGCACGCGCTGCGGCTCAGGCACCCGTTGCAATAGAACGACCAGCGCAAGAAACACGTTCTCCTTCAGTCCCGACGATCGCTCAACCGGCCCATGAGCCGCTGCTGGCGCGAGAAATACTGGTGGACGAATCGACTCAAGCGGACCATGAACAACCGCTAGAGTCCAGCCCGACCGTTATCCCGCCAACGATGCAATCCTTACCGGCAACCCCCTCGGACGAACCGGTCGCGACAGCGATTTCGAAGAGTCTGCCCGACCCCTCGGTCGCGGCCCAAACAATTATCGTCGTCGATCCGGAGCACGCCGAGCAAGATAACCCCTATGCCCTTCCGGATTCGCCCGAGCCTTCCTACAGCTCGGTCGCCCAGCACATCGAGGACACGCTACTAGGTCTGCTTGACGACCTGACCCTGCCCGAGCGTCATCGCCCCCAAGCCGAAGCGATGCGTGATCGCCTTCGAAATGGCTTGAACTGGTACGAATTGCTGCCGATTCTCGACGATTTGGCAACGTTGATGCTGGCGATCAACGACAATGGCCAGCACGAATTCGAAACCTATCTGCAGCAGCTAAACGGGCGCCTCGAGTTGTTCCAGCGCAACTTGCAAGCAGCCAGCGAAGGTCATGCCGATAACCGCTCAGCCGCACGGGAAATGGACACGCAGATCCGCGATCAGGTCGACGGCTTGCAGAGCAGCATGCAAGAAGCCGCGGATCTGGAGGGCCTCAAGCGCGCCCTGGAAAACCATCTTGAAGGTCTATTGGGCACCATGGACCACCACCAGAAGCAGCGTGACGAGCGCGAACAGGAAGTAGCGGCGCGCCTGCAAAGCCTGGCCGAACGAGTGGCACACATGGAACAGGAAGCCCTGGGCTACCGAGAGCATCTCGAAGAACAGCGCCAGAAAGCCTTGATCGACCCACTGACTGCCCTGCCCAACCGGGCGGCCTGGGGTGAACGGCTCGACCATGAAATCAGCCAATGGCAGCAACATGGCAACACCTTGTCGCTGGCAATGCTGGATCTTGATCATTTCAAGCGCATCAACGATAACTATGGTCACTTGGCAGGCGACAAGGTTCTGAAAATCATTGCCGGCGTGCTGCGCAAGCGCCTTCGGGAGACAGATTTCATCGCCCGTTTCGGCGGAGAGGAGTTTGTACTGCTGATGCCCGCCACAGAAGCGGTGGCCGGCGCAAAATTGCTGGAAAAACTGCGAGCCTTCATCGAGGCCTGCCCTTTCCACTTCAAGGGCGAGCCGGTGACTATCACTCTTTCCATCGGGCTGACCGCGTTCAAAGCCGGAGAGCATAGCGATCTGGTATTGAAAAGAGCCGATCAAGCGCTATACAGGGCGAAACACGCCGGTCGCAACCAGGTGCAAATCGGTTAGGGCAAATTGTTCCATTTTGTTTAAATCACGGCGCCGTCCGTCTTCGCGCAAAACAGTACGTTACACTGTTGCATTATTGTCCTTTTGCGTACTGCCTCCGTGATGAAATTTCTTGCCCTTATCATGTCGCTGGGTCTATTAGCCGGGTGCGCCAGCGGCCCGCGGTATGACACCAGTCATGTCTCAGCCAACCACGACAGCCGCATTCAATTCGTCGTGCTGCATTACACCTCCACATCGCAGGAGCGTTCGCTACAGCTGCTGACCCATGGAGAAGTCAGCAGTCATTACCTGATCGGCGACGACAAAAAAGCCACTATCTATAAGCTGATGGATGAAAACATGCGGGCATGGCATGCCGGCGAGAGCGAATGGCAAGGACGAACCTGGTTGAACTCCAGTTCCCTGGGCATCGAAATCGTCAATCCCGGCTTCAAGGACGCGCCCAACGGTGAGCGTCTCTGGTATCCCTACAGCGAAGCCCAGGTCCAGTCCCTGATTGTGTTGCTCAAGGACATCAGCAAGCGCTACGCCATCAGCCCGCGCAACATCATCGGTCATAGCGACATCGCCCCGTTGCGCAAGCTCGATCCAGGGCCGCTGTTCCCCTGGAAACGCCTGGCAGCCGAAGGTTTGGGGGTCTGGCCAAACGAGCAGGCCGTGGCGCGCCAGCAAGCGCAGTTCACCGTCCAGCTGCCGAGCATCGGTTGGTATCAGTCGCAGTTGGCCCGCTTGGGTTACCCCACACCGCAAACAGGCGAACTGGATGTCGCGACGCGCCATGTGATAGGAGCCTTCCAGATGCATTTCCGGCCGACCCGCTTCGACGGCATTCCGGATGCGCAAACCGCGGCACTTCTACACGTTTTGAATCAGACAAAATAATGACGCCCGCCCGACGGTAAGGGCTTTTTCTCAATCAGCAGCTATAACTCATTGGTAATTCTTCGGATATACCCAATGCCTGCCGCTCGAGAGACATTACGTCGCTGGTTCTATCGCCCCTGGTTTTTGGCGATGCTCGCTGCTGCCTTGAGCGCAACCCTGCTGATGACAGGCAGTCTGTTTATAGCCATGCATCAGGTCGAGCAGAGCGAAAGCGAGGAGATGAATGCCCAGGGCGAACGCTTCCTGGCCCGTCTGGAGCAACTTTTCGGCCAATTGCGTGAAAGCCTCGACGACCTCGAAGCGCAGCCACTACGGGGCTGCGATGACGAAATGATCGCGACCTTGCAGCAGGTCAGTTTCAATTATCGTTTCGTTTATGAAGCGGCTTACAGGGACGATTCGCGGATCTGCTCCAACCGCCCCCGCCAGGAAGGGCTCTCGCTGCTACGGCCGCCGGATATCAAGGGCCCCACCTATAGCTACTGGCTGAACACCACCACCGAACCCGATGAAAACCGTGCCGCGCTGATGCTCGGGCGCGGTAATTTCCGCGTCGCGACCTCTCGCGGGCATTTGACCGACATGGTCGACCTGTCACCCGGAAGCAGCCTGCTGGTGGTACTCGACCACGGCACGCGGGCGATTCCGGTACTGGGTGTATCGCAGGCCTGGCCCCCGACCGAACCCTGGCCGCCGAAAAGTCCCGATGCGCTGCAAGTCACGCACACTCGCCTGATTTACCGCATGCCCACCAACAATCCGGAATACCAGCTTGTACTTATTACCCCGCGTACCGGCATGCATGTGCCTGCGGTCTGGTGGTGGCTGTTGCCAGCCAGCCTGGCGCTGGGCGTCTGCGTGGGTTTTCTGGTGTTCCTGCTGGTCAAGCAGCGACAATCGATGGATGCCGAACTGACTGGCGCCATTCGGCGAGGTGAGCTGCAGGTCTTGTATCAACCGATTTTCGACCTCGACAGCCGCAATTGTGTCGGGGCAGAAGCCTTGCTCCGCTGGCGCAGGCCGGATGGCACCCTGACCAGCCCCGACCTGTTTATCCCGATGGCCGAAAACACCGGCCAGATCCGCCAGATGACCGACTTCGTCCTGCAACGCCTGCTTGAGCAGCTCGGTCATTTGTTGCGGGCCAATCCGCAGTTGTACATCTCGGTCAACCTCGCAGCCTGCGACGTCATGGTGCCGCGTATAGGCCAAGTGATGGCGCGCTTGCTGACGTTGCATCGGGTCGCGGCCAAGCAGATCGCCTTCGAGGTCACCGAGCGGGGATTGATCGATGTGGTGGTAGCCCGGGAAAACCTCCAGGCCTTGCGCGATGTCGGGCATCAGGTGCTGATCGACGATTTCGGCACCGGCTATTGCAGCCTTGCCTACCTGCAAACCCTGCCGGTGGATTGCCTGAAAATCGACAAGGCCTTTATCGACGCGCTGGGCCATGACGCCGCCAGCAGTGGCGTGGCACCGCACATCATTCACATGGCCCAGGCGCTGCAACTGAAAGTGATTGCCGAAGGCATCGAACATGAAGCGCAAGCGGCGTTTCTGAGCAGCGAAGGCGTGAAATACGGTCAGGGCTGGCTGTTTGCCCATGCATTGAGTGCAGTGCAGTTCATTGAGCTGATCACCCGTGGCCGGCGGCTAGGGGGCAGACGTCTGGATGACGAAGCGTAAGAGCCGCTCACACCGCCAGCGCCATATAGAACTGAGTCCCCTGCCCCGGTCGCGAATAAACGCCCATCCGGCCGCCATGCAGTTGCACGATTTCCTTGCACAACGCCAGGCCGAGCCCGGCACCGCCCTTTTTACGGCCGACCTGGACGAAGGGTTCGAAGATTCGCCCCTGCTGACCATAGGCAATGCCTTCGCCGTTGTCCTCAACGCTGATGATCACCCGCTCCCCATGCCGCCGAGCCTGCAAACGTATCTGCCCGTCGGTGCCGGTATGGCGCAAGGCGTTGTCGATCAGGTTATCGAGTACCCGGTCCAGCTGTGGCTGATCGGCCTGTAGCCAGGGCAACGGGCCCTGCACTTCCACGAACAGGCTGATGCCCTTCTCCACCGCCACGCCGGCATAACGTTCCCGGGCCTGCTCCAGCAAATCGTCGATGGAACACGGCGCCAGCGTGAGTTTCTGCAATCCGTTCTGATAGCGGGAGAAGTTCAGCAAGTCGTTGATCAACTGCATCAACCGCTGCATCTCTTCATTCACGGTGTCCAGCAGATCGGCTTCGCGGGAGTCCTGGGCGAAATGCGCGCGCTCGCGGAACAGGCCGAACGCCATATGCATGCCGGTGACCGGAGTACGCAACTCATGGGAGGCGCGCAACACGAACTCGCTGCGCACCCGCTCAAATGCACGTTGCTCGGTGACGTCATGCAACACCATCACAGCGCCGAGAATATGGCCCTGAGTGTGGCTGACAGGTGTCAGGCTATAGGTCAATAATCGCGACTCACCATCGACCTCTATGCTCAAGTCCTCCGGCGCCCGCTCCAGGGTCCCGCCCCGCAGCACCAGTTGCAGCTGTCCATCGAGCTCGGGGCGCTCCAGCGCGGTGCCCAGCCCCTGGCCGAGTCGATCGGTGTCCCAACCCAATTGACGCTGTGCCACGGGGTTGAGGTGTTCCAGATGCCCTTCGCGGTCGATCATCAGCAAACCGTCGTCGATGCTGTCGAGTACCGCCTGCAAACGCTGCTGACCGGCGAGCAGCTCATCGATATTGGTCGCTTGATGCTCGCGCAAGGCCTCGGCCATGATCCCGAAGCGTTTGGTCAGCTGATTCATTTCCTCTGCCGAAGAAACAGGCAGGGTCACTTCGAAATTGCCTTGTCCGATGTTATCCGCCGCCTGGACCAACGCCTCTATCGGGGCGCCGAAACGCCGGGCAATGGCGTGTGCGGTCACGAAACCAATGATCAGCACCGCCAGCCCCACCAGCCCGAGCAGACCCGCGACCAGCAGCGCTCGCTCCCGCGCCTGGCGCTCGATGACATTGATGTTATCCAGCGCGCGCTTGTGTTCGGTGATCAAGCCATTGCGCAACGCGTTGAATTTTTCGGTGAGTTCACCGCTACCCGTCAACACCCGCGATGTGTCCGGTGACTGGTCGTACGCCTGCAAAAAGCTCTGGTAGTCAGCCTTGGCCTGTGCGAAACCGTACTGAACGTCCTTGCCGGAATCGGCAAGGGAGATGCCTTCATCAAGCAACCGATAGTAATGCTGTCTGGACTGCTCGAATGCGGCAGGATCCGGCCGCTCGCTGAGCATGATGATCAGCTGGTCGCCAAGGCTCTGACGCAATTTCAACCCGAGGTCGAGGGTGACGAAGTTGTTTCGGATCAGGGCTTCCTGAGTTGCCGCCATCTGCATCACGCTGACCAGTCCGAGCAAGAGCCCGAGCAGCGCGACGGTGATCAGTGCGGAAATGCTCAGAAACAGCCTAGTCCGCAACTTCATCGCCAGTTTCATCGGGCGGGGCTCACAGGTTGTACTGCTTGCGTTTGCGGTACAGCGTCGAGGCATCGATGCCCAGCGTCTTGGCGGCCTGATCCAGCGTATCGGCGGTGGCAAGCACGGCGCCGATGTGAGCCTTCTCCAACTCATCCAGACTCAATGCGGCGCCGATGCGGGGCGCGTTGTTGAGCGGGGTTTCGGCCATGCCCAGGTGGCTGATCTCTACCCGCTCTTGCGGACAGATGATGCTCGCCCGCTCCACGACATTGCGCAGTTCGCGAATGTTGCCCGGCCAGCGATAGCTGAGCAGTGCCTCTCGAGCGGCGTCACTGAAACCACGCGCCGGACGCGCGTATTCCTTGACGAACCGGGCCAGAAAACGATCGGCCAGGTTCAGGATGTCTTCCCTGCGCTCGCGTAAAGGCGGCAGGTGCAGGGTGATCACGTTCAGGCGATACAGGAGGTCTTCACGGAAACGGCCGTCGCGCACCATGTCCTCCAGGTTGAGGTTGGTGGCCGCGAGAATTCTCACGTCGGCTCGGCGGGTAACCGGGTCGCCGACTCGCTCGTATTCCTTGTCCTGGATAAAACGCAGCAACTTCGGCTGCAATGTCAGGGGAAAATCGCCGATCTCGTCGAGAAACAGCGTTCCACCATCGGCCTGATTGACACGTCCCAAGGTACTTTCGCTGGCCCCGGTGAAGGCACCACGGCTGTGACCGAAGAGCTCGCTTTCCATGAGTTCGGCAGTCAGGGATGGGCAGTTGATCGTGACGCAGGATTTCTTCGCGCGCTTGCTCCAGCCATGAATGGCTTGAGACAGCTCACCCTTACCAGTGCCGGACTCGCCAAGAATCAAAATGTTGGCATCGGTACTGGCGACCTGGCGGGCGGTTTCGAGCACCACTTTCATCGCCGGGCTGTGGGAGTCCAGGCCATCCTTGGGTTTGCGCACTTCACCTTCAAGGGCTTCCAGACGGGCCGACAGCTGTCGCACTTCCAGTTGCTTGGCGGTGGCCAGGCGTAGCTGGTCGGGGCTGCAAGGCTTGACCAGGTAGTCGGCGGCACCGGCCTGGATCGCATCTACTGCAGTGTCCACCGCCGAGTGCGCGGTGACGATGACCACACGCATCCACGGCGCTTGAATGCGCATTTGCGCCAACACATCCAGGCCATTGTCTTCACCCAGGCGCAGATCAAGGAAGCACAGGTCGAAGACCTGACGTTGCAACAAGGCATCGGCCTGTGCAGCGCTGTTGGCGGTCGCGACGCTGTAGCCTTCATCTTCAAGGCAATAGCGAAATGTACGCAGGATGGCGGATTCATCGTCCACCAGCAGAATGCGGCCTTGATGCTCAGTGGCTGATTCCATTTTCCTACGCTCCTTAATGAATGGTCTTAGTTTAGTCCCGGAAAAATCGGGCAAGTTGCATGGTTGATTCTGGTCGATTCCGACTACATCAGGGTATCTCTCTCGTTACCCTACGGCTAATCGCCTGATTTTGTTGTTTTTTTATCAGATAGCCGGTCTACACGAGGATTACGACTCCCTTTGTGACATCCGCGCCCTCCTCGCAATTCAAAAAACTTGAAAACAGCTTTCGCTCAGATCGTGCATTACGCACGAGCGCTGACGGACCATCGTGCAGGATGCGTCCGACCTGATTTTCATACAATAGGTAACTATTTGATTTAATTGGTTTTTTTTCTATCTAAAAGCTGGCATGCAGGCTGCAATACCTTGGGTAACCAGGGCATTTCAATCGACGCCCTCACAAGATCACCACCGTGTGGGAGGAGCTTCAGGATGAGTCGCCAACGTGCCGCCCAATTGCGTATCTCGCCACTGCATATCCAACAAGGTCTGTTTGCTGTTCTGGCGCTGTTGATCACATTGATCGGCGGCCAGCAGTTTCAGCGTTGGGAGCAGACCTCGCAGCAGGAAGCGTCGCGCGTGTCGATTCAGCATCCGGTTCAGACCCATTTCAGCGCCGCCAGCAGCAACCATGCTGACCTCGCGCCAATGCGAATGATGGACGTCGACCAGGCACAACCTGGGGACGAGATGCCCCGGCAGGAACGTTGGGTGTTCTGAGTTCATGATCTTGGCGCGCTCTGCGCCGGGAAAAGCACCACAAGCATCACCTCTAAAATAGAAGCGTAAGGAGAATCACCATGTTGAGCTGGGCAATCACATTCTTGATCATTGCCATCATCGCTGCAGTACTGGGCTTCGGTGGTATCGCGGGCACCGCCACGGGTATCGCCAAGATTCTCTTTGTCGTGTTCCTGGTGATGTTCGTTGTTTCGTTCTTCTTTGGCCGTCGCGGTCGAGGCTGAAAATGAGCGTTTCCTTCAAGTCACTGGCAGCCGCCCTGCTTCTGGGCGGTAGTGCCATGGTCATGGCCGCCAATGATGGCCAGACACGCGCCAACGAACTGCTGAGCGCCGACCCTCAATACCGTGAAACCTGGCAAGACGTGGTTGAGAAAGAAGAACGCCTGCCCGACTGGGTGATGAATCTTTCCGGCGATGCCGAGCAAATGACAGCGGTTGAAGAAGACGGTGACCAGTTTTTGGTAGGCCCGTTATGCGAATCCCAGGCCAAATGCCTGAATAATCGATTAATTGTGGCCGTCAGCTTCGACAAAAAGCATGCCTACGCTATGCTGGTTGAAGTACCTGCGGGATTGCCGGCCGACAAGTCGCCGACGCGCCATGCGACCTACCGCTTTCTGGGAAAACCAGACCAGGGTATGCAGGAAATGTTGATGGAACAGCTAAAGAAAGATCCGAACTGGTACTGATTTTGAGATATGAAAGAAGCCACACTGCTTCTTTCCAAATGCGCTACCCGAGAACGGTAGACGCATGACCAAGGGGTCGGGATGTTCTGCCTGTTTCAGGGGCGGAGCGACCTACGGGTACATGGGGTGCCTGCGCAAGGGCCGGGTCAGGCAAAAAGCTGCGACGCAAGTTCGCCGATCAAGATGCTCGACGGACTTGCGAAGAGCTTCTACGTGCAAAGCCTTGAATCAGAGCAATCCATTCGGTTTCACTCGCTTACCTGAAAATCCACGCCAGAATCCCTGAAAATACTTTCCCGCGCGTCCCCGCACGACCGTACATCGAGAAATATTACCGGCCTTGCACCGTGAATTTTCTCCGCGCATTGTCGCAATTTTTCAGAAAAACCCCCTCGCTTCGCTGATTAAAAAACACTCAAGCCTCCCTGAAATGGCCGGTTCACGGCACTTATGCCTGCCGAAATGTCGCATTCGAACCGGTTGGGACGAGTGTTTCAGGGAAAAAAACTCATGCCGATTCGGCATAGGGTAGGCGTTTACGGCATTAGACGCCGCTCCCTTGCATCGGAATAGTTGCGCCTTTTTTCGCCTGCCAGAGAGCACTAACAAGCGCTCCGGGGCACCTTATACGGGGGCAGCTGCACAGGACTTTTTCGCCACAAGCGTTCCAGTTCCTGCATCGGCCTGAGTCAAACGCAAGTAAGGGTAAAGATATGAAGAAGGCAAAGCTTAGCCTCGCCTGGCAGATCCTCATCGGTCTGGTATTGGGGATTGCAATCGGTGCGCTGCTCAACCATTTCGGTTCCGAAAAGGCCTGGTGGATCAGTAATGTTCTGCAACCGGCAGGCGATATCTTTATCCGTCTGATCAAGATGATCGTGATCCCGATCGTCATTTCCTCGTTGATCGTCGGAATCGCGGGTGTAGGCGATGCGAAGAAGCTCGGCAGCATCGGCCTGAAGACAATCATCTACTTCGAAATCGTGACCACGATTGCCATCGTCGTCGGCCTGGTCCTGGCCAACCTGTTCCACCCGGGTACCGGCATCGACATGAGTACGCTGGGTACCGTCGATATTTCCAAGTACCAGGCCACGGCCGCCGAGGTACAGCATGAACACGCGTTCATCGAAACCATTCTCAACCTGATCCCGTCGAACATCTTCGCGGCAATCGCCCGCGGCGAGATGCTGCCGATCATCTTCTTCTCGGTGTTGTTCGGCCTCGGCTTGTCGAGCCTGAAACCCGATTTGCGCGACCCGCTGGTGAAGTTGTTCCAGGGCGTGTCGGAAAGCATGTTCAAAGTCACCCACATGATCATGAACTACGCCCCTATCGGCGTTTTCGCACTGATCGCGGTGACCGTGGCCAACTTCGGCTTCGCCTCCCTGCTGCCGCTGGCCAAACTGGTGCTCCTGGTTTACTTCGCCATCGCCTTCTTCGCCTTCATGGTGCTGGGCCTGATTGCTCGCCTGTTCGGTTTCTCGGTGATCAAGCTGATGCGCATCTTCAAGGATGAGCTGGTGCTGGCCTACTCCACCGCCAGTTCCGAAACCGTGCTGCCACGTGTCATCGAGAAGATGGAAGCCTACGGTGCACCGAAAGCCATCTGCAGCTTCGTGGTGCCGACCGGTTATTCGTTCAACCTCGACGGTTCGACGCTGTACCAGAGCATTGCGGCGATTTTCATCGCCCAGCTGTACGGCATCGACCTGTCCATCAGCCAGCAATTGCTGCTGGTACTGACGTTGATGGTCACCTCCAAAGGCATCGCCGGCGTACCGGGTGTGTCCTTCGTGGTGCTGCTGGCAACGCTGGGCAGCGTGGGTATTCCATTGGAAGGCCTGGCGTTCATCGCCGGTGTCGACCGCATCATGGACATGGCCCGCACCGCACTGAACGTGATCGGCAACGCGTTGGCCGTATTGGTCATCTCCCGTTGGGAAGGCATGTACGACGACGCCAAGGGCCAGCGCTACTGGAACTCCCTGCCGCACTGGCGCAGTAAGGAAAAGCTGCCGGCTGGCGAGATTTCCAACAACTGATCAATCTGCTCCTGTAGGAGCGTGGCTTGCCCGCGAAGAACGATAACGCGGTGTACCTGATACACCGCGGCGTCCCATTCGCGGGCAAGTCGGATCGCCGCACCGCTCGCTCCTACAGTACGGAGTTGACCGCGCAGACTCAAAACAAACCCCGGAGAAATCCGGGGTTTGTCGTTTCTGGCTACCCCAGTATCATTCGCCGCATTCTTTGGGGGATTTGACTGATGCTCAATGGCCTGTGGCTCGGCTTCTTCATCGTGGCAGCCGTATCGGCGCTGGCGCAGTGGTTGATCGGTGGCAACGCCGGTATCTTCGCGGCGATGGTGGAAAGCATTTTCGCCATGGCCAAACTGTCGGTCGAGGTCATGGTCCTGCTGTTCGGCACCCTCACCCTCTGGCTGGGCTTTCTGCGGATCGCCGAGAAAGCCGGGATCGTCGAGTGGCTGGCCAAGGCACTGGGCCCGTTGTTCCTGCGCCTGATGCCGGAAGTGCCGGCCGGTCACCCCGCCATCGGCCTGATCACGCTCAACTTCGCCGCCAATGGCCTGGGCCTGGATAACGCCGCGACGCCAATCGGCCTCAAGGCCATGAAGGCGTTGCAAGAGCTCAATCCCAGCGCCACCATCGCCAGCAATGCCCAGATCCTGTTCCTGGTGCTTAACGCCTCTTCCCTGACCCTGTTGCCGGTGACGATCTTCATGTACCGCGCCCAGCAAGGTGCGCCTGATCCGACGCTGGTGTTCCTGCCGATCCTGTTGGCGACCAGTTGCTCGACGCTGGTAGGGCTGTTGTCGGTGGCGGTCATGCAACGCCTGCGCCTGTGGGACCCGGTGGTGCTCGCGTACATGATTCCCGGCGCCCTGATACTGGGTGGCTTCATGGCGCTGCTGGCGACGCTCTCGGCGACCGCTCTGGCCGGACTGTCATCGATCCTCGGCAACCTGACGCTGTTCGGGCTGATCATGCTCTTTCTGGTGATCGGCGCGTTACGCAAGGTGAAGGTCTACGAGGCGTTCGTCGAAGGCGCCAAGGAAGGCTTCGATGTGGCGAAGAATCTGCTGCCGTACCTGGTGGCGATGCTCTGTGCTGTCGGGGTGCTGCGAGCGTCC
The DNA here is from genome assembly GCF_001661075.1 of Pseudomonas silesiensis. Classification (NCBI taxonomy): domain Bacteria; kingdom Pseudomonadati; phylum Pseudomonadota; class Gammaproteobacteria; order Pseudomonadales; family Pseudomonadaceae; genus Pseudomonas; species Pseudomonas silesiensis. The sequence goes on along the minus strand of NZ_CP014870.1, from coordinate 6,807,378 downwards.
GGGGCGCTGGATTTTGGCCTGGACGGGATTCGGCATCTGGTGGAGTGGGCCGGTTGGGACACCCGCTTCGTCGATGCCTTGCCGACCGCCATGGTCAAACCGTTTTCGGGCAGTGCGGCCCGGGCGATGCTGATCGAAACCATGCAGACGTCCGGGGTAGACAGCTTCCCGGCTTTGGTGGCGGCGACGGTGCAGGGCAGTACTGAAACGACGTTCTATGTGTTGGCGGTGTACTTCGGCGCAGTGGGCATTCAGCGCGCGCGGCATGCGGTGGGGTGTGCGTTGCTGGCGGAACTGGCCGGCGTTCTTGGCGCCATCGGGGTCTGTTACTGGTTCTTCGGCTAACCGTGAACCCCTTGTGGGAGCGGGCTTGCTCGCGAAAGCGGTGTGTCATTCAGTATTGATGTCGATTGACACAACGCCTTCGCGAGCAAGCCCGCTCCCACCGGGTTCCGTGCTGGACTCAAGGTCTTGATGGCGGTGCGACTTTCTGCCCTTGCTCAACCGCCCAGGCCACCACCTGTGCCGTTAACCGGTCACTCGCCTGGCCAAACCCGGCCACTACCGCCGGCACCTTCACATCGCTCAACGGCTGACGCACTTCAAAGCGCCGGCTGGCGAGGATCCGCTGGTCATGACCGCGCACCAGCAACGCATCCAGCCGCACGACCACGCTCGCCGTGCGGTCCTGGTATTCCGTCTGGAACGCCTGCAGATTGCCGCCCAGTTCCAGGTCCGCCTGGAAATTACTGTCATCGGTGCTCAGCAGCGACACCCGACCGTCACGCTGGAAACCATCGAGCAGACGATTGCGCAGCAGCACCGGCGCCGGGTCGCTCCAGCGTGACGCCTTGTAGCTGCTGATCAAGTCACCCTGCGGGATCACCGCGATGTTCGGGCTGTTCAACGCCTGGCTGGCCTGCGGCTTCGTCAGGCGAAGCGACCAGGGTTGCGGCATGGCTGGATTGCCTGAGGCGCTGCTCTGGGACGTCGGTAGCCGATAGACATCGGACGGCTCGGACTTGGGCAGGATCGAGCAGGAAGCGGTCAACGCAAATGCGGCGAGGAGGGCGAGGCGGCGCATTTTCATGGCGTGAACTCCTTGTTCTTGTCGTTGCCCAGCAAATAACCGCTGGGGTTGGCTTCCAGCCGCTGGGAAATGGCCCGCAACGACGTCAGGGTATCGCGCAATTCACGCACTGCCGGCGCCAGGCCATTGAGGCCCTGCATCCCGCTGTTCAGCGAATCCTGATTGTTGGTGAGCAGCTTGTTGATCGTGGCGCTGCTCTGTTCCAGCGATTTCATGGCCTGTTCGGCACTGCCGAACATCTGTTTGCCCTGATCGCTGATCAAGCCATTGGCATTGCGCATCAACGCGGCGGTCTGCTCCAGCGTGGCCGTGGCCTGCTTGCCGATGGCACCCAGTTGTTGCATGGCCTGGCGGATGTCGCCGCGCTGATCGGCGAGGGTGCCGGTGGTTTGCTCCAGATGCTCAAGGGTCTTGCTGATGCGCTCGACATTCTCCGAAGAAAACATCTGATTGGCGTTGTGCATCAGCGCGTTCACACCGGCCATCAGGTCGGTGCTGTCGTTGAGCAGTTGGGCGATAGGCGAGGGCGATGCAACGATCGTCGGTAAATCCCCGGCCTTGCCCCTGAGCGTCGGGCTCTGTGGCGTGCCACCGCTGAGTTGGATGATCGAGGTCCCGGTAATCCCGGTCAGCGCCAGTTTGGCCTCGGTGTCTTCCTTGATCGGCGTATCACCGCCCAGGCGGATGCGCGCCAGCACCCGGCGCGGGTCTTTCGGGTCCAGGCGCAACGTCACCACGTCGCCGACCTTGATCCCGCTGTACTGCACGGCGCTGCCCTTGGACAAGCCGCTGACCGCCTCATTGAAGACGATTTCGTAGTCCTTGAACTCGGTGTCGACGCTGGACTTGGCCAGCCACAGCCCGAAGAGCAGGGCGCCTGCCACCACAATCACGGTGAACAGGCCGATCAATACATGATGGGCTCGGGTTTCCATGTCAGGCCTCGTTTAGCTGGTTAGCGGCGGTCAGCGCCGCGCGGCCGCGAGGGCCATGGAAGTATTCGTGAATCCACGCATCGTCTGTTTCCGAAACGACATCGATGGCATCGGCCACCAGCACTTTCTTCTGCGCCAGCACGGCGACCCGGTCGGTGATGGTGTAGAGGGTGTCGAGGTCGTGGGTCACCAGAAACACGCTCAAGCCCAGGGCATCGCGCAGGGTCAGGATCAATTGATCGAACGCCGCCGCACCGATCGGATCGAGGCCGGCGGTGGGTTCGTCGAGAAACAGGATGTCCGGGTCCAGCGCCAACGCCCGGGCCAGCGCCGCACGCTTGATCATGCCGCCGGACAGCGAAGCAGGGTATTTGTCCGCCGCCGACAGCGGCAGCCCCGACAGGGCAAGCTTCACCGCCGCCAGATGCTCGGCGTCGTCGCGGCTCAGTCCAGCATGCTCGATCAGGGGCAAGGCCACGTTCTCGGTCACGGTCAGCGAAGAGAACAGGGCGCCTTTCTGAAACAGCACGCCAAAGCGCCGTTCGACCAGCGAGCGCTCATGTTCGGCCAGCGTCGGCAGGTTCTTGCCGAAGACTTTTACCTCGCCTTCACTGGGCTGACGCAAACCGACAATACTGCGCAGCAGCACCGATTTACCGCTACCGGAACCGCCCACCACGGCGAGGATCTCGCCCTTGTACAAGTCCAGGTCCAGGCCCTCGTGCACACTCTGGCTGCCAAAACGATTGCACAGCCCACGGACTTCGATCACCGCCTCGGTGGGCGCTCGGGGTATTCGACTCACCAGCCCATCTCCATGAAAAACAGTGCGGCAACGGCGTCGAGCACGATGACCACGAAAATCGACTGGACCACACTCGACGTGGTGTGGGCGCCGACAGATTCGGCGCTGCCGCTGACCTTGAAGCCCTCAAGGCAACCAATCGCGGCGATGAGAAACGCGAAGATTGGCGCTTTGACGATCCCCACCAGAAAATGCTGAACGCCGATATCGGTTTGCAGCAGCGACAGGAACATCGCCGGTGAAATATCCAGCGACACCGCGCAGACCACGCCGCCACCGATAATCCCCGACAGCATCGCCAGGAACGTCAACATCGGCAGCGCCACCAGCAGCGCCAGGACGCGCGGCACCACCAGCAGTTCCATCGGGTCCAGACCCAGGGTCCGGATGGCGTCGATTTCTTCGTTGGCCTTCATCGAGCCAATTTGCGCAGTGAATGCACTGGCGGTGCGCCCGGCCATCAGGATCGCGGTCAGCAACACACCGAATTCGCGCAGGAAAGAGAACGCCACCAGGTCCACGGTAAAAATACTCGCGCCGAAACTCGCCAGCACCGTCGCCCCGAGAAATGCCACCACGGCACCCACCAGAAAGGTCAACAGGGCGACGATGGGCGCAGCATCCAGGCCGGTCTGTTCGATGTGCGCCACCATCGGCGTCAGGCGCCAGCGCTTGGGGCGAAACAGGCCGCGGGCCATGGTTTCCAGGATTAGGCCGACGAAGCCCAGCAGTTGCAGGGTGTCCTGCCAGACCGTTGCCACCGCGCGGCCGATGCGGGTCAGCAGTTGAATGCCGACGCTGGTTTGCGGCTCCTTGACCGGAACGCAGAAGTCGGTCAGCGAGCAATAGACGGTTTGCAACAGGGCGCGGTCGGCAGAGGACAGGGTGCAATCGGGATGCTCGGCAGACTTGCCAAGACGTTCGGACCCCAGCAGCTCCACCAGTAACGATGCACCGGCGGTATCGAGCGCGCCGAGGCCGTTAAGGTCAATGTGGGTGCTGTCGTCGTAGCGGCCGTGCAGCTGTTCGCTCTGGCGCTTGAGATCGGCGTAATGGGCGAGCGTCCAGTCACCCGTAATCTGCAATTGAGCAGGGGTGTCAGAGGTGTCCAGTCGGGCATTGCCGGCCATTGTGCTGCTGCTCATAAGCTCCATGCTTGTTCGGCTGTTACGCAGACCTACGTTAATAGCATGAACGGCCTTACTTTTCTTTGACCGGTGTGCTGTCGGTGATCTTGAAACGCAACACCCCGATCAACTGGCCGTCTTCGGTCAACACCCGAACCTGCCACTTGCCCGCAGGGTTGCCGGGGAAATTCTGTTTGTGGGTCCAGGCCCGGTAGCCTTCCTTGCGCCCGCCGTGAATATCCAGGGCGATGCGGTCGACCTCTTTGCCGTTGAACTGCCAGACGTGATAAATCCGCTCGTCCAGACCGCGCGGCGCATTGATCGCGGTGTAGGCGTACAGACCGCCGCCGCGAATCTGCTCGGCGCTGACTTCATCGAGGCTGGCGCCGGGGGTGCGGTCCTGCATTTGCGTGCTGATGGCCACATCGGTCATCCACAGCGTTGCCGGCGGCACCCACGAGCGCAGTACCCAACCCACGCCACCGATACCCACGGTGATACTCAGGATGGCCAACGCATTGCGCAAGGTTCTGATCGGGAAGATCGACGCCAGGCTCGGGAACGACAGCACGACCGCAGTGCCCAGGGCCAGTTTGAAACTTTGGGAGGTGGTCAGGTGCAGGATGACGGGCAGGGCGGTCAGCAGTGCCGCGAACAACGTCAGGGTATGCAGCGCCAGGAATGCCCAGCGTCGTGGTGCCAGCCATTTGTAGTAGAGCGGGTCGATGATGGAAATCAGTGCGGCAATGCACAGCATCCCGGTAAAGAATAACTGGCCGCTGTTCCAGGTGGTGGTGATGAAAAAGAAGGGCAGGACGAAAAACAGGCTTTCCTGGTGGATCATCTGCGTGGCGTAACGCAGCAGAGGCCGGGGGATTTCGCGGTTGAATATCCTGGCGAACAGCTTGGTCAGGCTGTTTTCCAGCATCAGCCAGATCCAGCTGATCAGCATGATGATGGTGATCCACGTCGCCAGGCCTTGCTGGCGATCCACCAGCATGAAGCTGCCGACCCCCGAAATGAAACCGCCAAGCGCAATGACACCCGGGTAGCGCTTCATCAATGCCAGGATGCGCTGTACGAAAAGGGTCAGGGTAGGCATTCGGCGGTTCGCATTAGTCGTGGGAAAATCCTCGACAGAGTACCGTCCGGCAGGCGGTGTGGCGAGGGGGAACAATTAGCGTCTGCGATGGATTCGCCAGCCCAGCAAGCCCAAGACCATCAACCCCATCACCCCGGCAATCGACCACATGAACTGGTCATCGCTCATCAACGGTTTTTCGATCCGCAGATAGCCCGGTTGCAGCAGCAATTCACGCATGGCCTTGTTCACCTCTGCCAGCGTCACCCCTCGCAGTTCCTTGGCCGGGTCAGCGAAACGGCCGTCCCCATAGCTCGCAAGGGCACTCCAGTAATAATCGGCCAGTGCGCTGTTGCCTTGCACTGCCCAGGCCTGGCGGGCGATGGCGGCCTGCTTGAGACGGTTGAAGGTATCGGCATCCAGCCCGTCCTTGAGCAAGCGGGCCTTCAACTCATCCAGCACCTGTTTGGCTTCAGGCACGTCATCGCGGTCGAGGTCCGCGTTCAGGCTCATGAAGCCCACGCCGCCAAACACCTCGCGTTCGGCGGAGGGGCCGTAGGACAAACCATGGGTCAGGCGCAATTGACGATAGAGCGCCCAGTCCAGATAGTCCTTGAGCAGGTCGAAGGTCTGATCGTGCCGATCGTCCTGCACCGGCTCGGGCACCAGCCAGTGCAACTTGGCGGCACCGCCGACGAAACCATGATTCAGCGTGCGCTCATGGGCGGCGCTGGTCTTGATGTCCGGCAGGGGCGGGTGGTCGCTAGGCTCGACCGCCTCAAGCGCACCATAGGTCCGCTCCAGATAAGCCGGCAGCAAGCGGTCGAGGTCGCCGACCACGATCAGGGTCATGTTGTTGGGTGCGTACCAAGTCTTGCGCACCGCCTCCAGTTGTTCGCGAGTCAGGTAATCGACCTCTGGCCGCTCAGGGCATTTGAGGCCCAGCTCCACGGCCAGCTGATTACTCGCCGTATGGCCCAGGTCCTGGCGGTCCAGCCAGCGTTGCAGGTGAGTGTAGTGGCCACCTTCTTCGCGCTCGACCACTTGTTTGGCGGCATTGATCGAGTTGTCGTCGATTCGGGTCTGGGTCAGCAGCGCCAACAGCAGATCGAGGACCTTGCGCTGGTTTTTCGCCGGGGCCTCGATGACGAATGTCGTGTCGGCATTGCTGGTGAACGCGTTCCACTCGCCGCCCAGGGCCTGCATGCGTTCCTCCAGGCCGCCTTCGCCAGTGGCATCGATGCCGCTGAACAGCAAGTGCTCGAGCAGGTGCGGCAGCCCCTTGTCTGCACAACTGAAATCATCGATTCCGACGCCGACCACCAGGCGAATCGCCACATGCCCGCGTTCAGTGCCGGGCTTGAGCAGCAATTGCAGGCCGTTGGGCAGGGTATAGCCTTCAACCTGGAAGCGGTCCAGGGCAAATGAAGGGAATGAACCGAGTAACAGACAGGCGAACAACAGGCAACGCATAGCTGGCTTCCAGGCAATCGATCGGAGATCCGTGTTGTCCTTCAGGCCGCCTTCGCGAGCAAGCCCGCTCCCACAGGGTTCGGTGGTGTTCACTCATTTTGTGCAACACAGCCGACCCTTGTGGGAGCGGCGGTGCGACGATTCGACTTGCCCGCGATGGCGGTCTAAAGGCTGAATACATGTTACTGACTGACCACTGTGCCAGACGTTCAAGGCGAATGCGTGATGTCTGCCAAATCGTCGACAGCCAGCGCGCCGGTGTCCGAGGTCTCCAGCACCACATAAGCGCTACTGCAGAACAGCGAGTTCAGCCGCTTCATGTCCGCAATCAACTCCAGATGCAGCGAACTGGTCTCGATACTCTGCACGACCTTGCGTTGCAATCGACTGACGTGAGCATGGGCCAGACGGCGCTCCTGGGCGCGAAAGCGACGTTTCTCACGCAGCAACTGGCGGGCACTTTCCTTATCGGCGCTGAGGAACACCGACAACCCGAGTCGCAAGTTGGAAATCAACTGGCTGTGGAGCCCGGCCAATTCTTCCAGCCCGACCTCGGAAAAAGACCGCCGCTGCGAGGTTTTCTGCTGCTGGACCTTGCGCAACATGCGCTCGATCAGGTCGCTGGCGAGTTTGAGATTGATCGCCAGCTCGATGATTTCCGCCCAGCGCCGACTGTCCTGGTCGCTGAGGTCCTCCCGGGGCATTTGCGCCAGATAGAGCTTGATGGCGCCGTAGAGCGCCTCCACATCATCGGTCAGGCGACGCATTTCCTGGGTGACGGCGGTTTGCTTGCCGCGCAGCACGTCGAGCATGGCTTCAAGCATGTTGTCGATCAGGTCGCCGATGCGCAGGGTTTCCCGGGCGGCGTTGGCCAGCGCCAGGCTGGGGGTGACCAACGCGGTCGGGTCAAGATGTCGTGGTTTGGCGGTGCCGTTGATTTGCGGACGCTCCGGCAGCACCCATGCACAGAACCTGGCCATCGGCCCGACACTGGGCAGCAGGATCAGGCAGCGGGCTGTGTTGTAGAGCAGGTGGAAGCCGATGACCATTTCCTGGGGGCTGAAGTCCAGGCCATCCATCCAGTGCGCCAAGGGATCGAGCACCGGAATGATCAGCAGCAGGCCGATCAGCTTGTACAGCAGGCTGCCCAACGCCACCTGACGGCCAGCCGCGTTCTGCATGCTGGTGCTGAGGAAGGCGAGGATGCCGCTGCCAATGTTGGCGCCGATCACCAAGCCGATGGCCACGGGCAGACTGATCACCCCGGCACCGGCCAGGGTCGCCGTCAGCAGGACGGCGGCCAGGCTGGAATAGGAAATCATGGCAAACAGCGCGCCGACCAGGGCATCGAGCAGGATGTCGCCGGTCAGCGAGGCGAAGATCACTTTCACCCCCTGGGCCTGGGTGATCGGCGCGGCGGATTCGACGATCAGTTGCAGCGCCAGGATGATCAGCCCCAGACCGATACTGACGCGGCCCATTTGCCCCAGTCGGGTCTGTTTGCGGGACAGGAAGAAAATCACCCCGAGGAAAATCAGCAGCGGCGACAGCCACGACAAATCCAGGGTTAACACGCGCGCCATTAGCGCGGTCCCCACGTCGGCCCCGAGCATGGTCGCCAGGGCAGGGGTCAGTGCCATCAGGCCCTGACCGACAAAGGAGGTGACGAGCATGGCCGTGGCATTGCTGCTCTGGACCATGGCCGTCACCACGATTCCCGAGATGAATGCCAGCGAGCGCCTGGACATGTTCTGACCGATGACGTGGCGCAAGTTGGAGCCGTAGACCCGCAGGATGCCGGTTCGGACGATGTGCGTGCCCCAGATCAACAAGGCTACGGCTGATAACAAATTGAGCAGGGTGAGCATGCAGGCCCCCTGTGGTGGTAGCGCCCCAATGGGGCAAAGTTGACGGTGCCGCGCTTTTTTCTACGTTCTGTATTTAAGCTGTAGTTGGCTAACGGTCTGGGCGCCAGCATCGCATAGCTAAAGAAGTGATTGAAACAAAACTGTCATGAAAACAGTTTGCTGCCATCACGCAAAACAAATGTGGGAGCGGGCTTGCTCGCGAAGGCGGAGTATCAGGCAACATTGATGTCGACTGATACTCCGCCTTCGCGAGCAAGCCCGCTCCCACAGGTTTTGCGTGTTCAGGAAAGCCCGGAGTTACTGGCCCGGAATATCCTTGCGCAGTTTCACTGGGTCCGTCTGTTTGCGCTTTTTCGCCATCGCGGTACGCAGCTTGATGTTGATCGTCTCCACCGCCAGCGAGAACGCCATGGCGAAGTAGACGTAGCCTTTTGGCAGGTGCACATCCAGAGACTCGGCAATCAACACGGTACCGACCAGCAACAGGAACGACAGCGCCAGCATTTTCAGCGAAGGGTGCTTGTCGATGAACTCGCTGATGGTGCGCGAGGCAACCATCATCACCAGCACCGCAACGATGATCGCTGCAACCATGACCGGTACGTGGGAAACCATGCCCACCGCGGTGATCACCGAGTCCAGCGAGAACACGATGTCGATGATCGCGATCTGGATGATGGTGTAGAGGAAGTTGCCGCCCTTGCCCGAAGGCTCGTCGCCGCTTTCATCTTCGCCTTCCAGCGCGTGGTACATCTCCTGGGAGCTCTTCCACAGCAGGAACAGACCACCGAAGAACAGGATCAGGTCGCGCCCGGAGATACCCTGGCCGAACACTTCTAACAGGTCGGCGGTGAGGCGCATGACCCAGGTGATCGACAGCAACAACAGAATCCGCGTGACCATGGCCAGGGCCAGGCCGAAAATCCGGGTGCGCTGCTGCATGTGTTTGGGCATGCGGCTGACCAGGATCGAAATCATGATGATGTTATCGATACCCAGGACGATTTCCAGGGCGGTCAGGGTAAAGAAGGCAACCCAGATTTCAGGGTTGGTCAGCCATTCCATGTGTATTCCTTTGAGCGATTGTTAAACCAGGCCGGGCCCGGACTTCAAAACCACGAAGCCGGACCCGTCATGGTGAGTCTTGGGCTTATAGAGTGCTGAACAGCGGAAAAATCCCCATCAGCAATGCGGCGACCAGTATGCACAGGCAAACCAGCACTGCCCACTTCAAGGTGAACCGTTGATGATCACCGAAATCGATACCGGCCAGGGCCACCAACAGGTAAGTCGACGGTACCAGCGGGCTCAACAAGTGGACGGGCTGACCGACGATCGAGGCACGTGCCATTTCAACCGCGGTAATTCCGTAGTGACTCGCGGCCTCGGCAAGCACCGGTAACACGCCATAATAAAACGCGTCGTTGGACATGAAGAACGTGAACGGCATGCTCACCAACGCGGTGATTACGGCCAGGTACGGGCCGAGGAAGTCCGGAATTACCGATAACAGGCTTTTCGACATCGCGTCGACCATGCCAGTGCCCGAGAGGATACCGGTGAAAATGCCCGCGGCAAAGATCAAACCGACCACGGCAAGCACGCTACCGGCGTGGGCCGCGACGCGATCCTTTTGCTGTTGCAGGCACGGGTAATTGACGATCATCGCGATACTGAAGGCCACCATGAACAACACGGGCAGCGGCAACAGGCCGGCGACGAGGGTGCACATCAGGCCCAGCGTCAGGGCGCCGTTGAACCAGATCAGCTTCGGACGCCGGGCATCCGGGAACTGGGAAACGCTGATTTCGCTGTGGTCGATTTCATCGCCCACCAGGTGCAATTCACCCAGACGGGCACGTTCACGTTTACCGTAGAAGTAGGCAATCGCCAGGATCGCTACGACACCGGCCAGCATCGCGGGCACCATCGGCACAAAGATGTCGGACGGATCGACGTGCAGCGCACTGGCCGCACGAGCGGTCGGGCCGCCCCATGGGGTCATGTTCATCACACCACCGGCGAGGATGATCAGACCGGCCATGATCCGCGGGCTCATGCCGATGCGGCTGTAGAGCGGCAGCATGGCGGCCACGCAGATCATGTAAGTGGTGGCGCCGTCACCATCGAGGGACACCACGAGCGCCAGCACGGCGGTACCGACCGACACTTTCAGCGGATCGCCCTTGACCAGCTTGAGGATCTTACGCACGGCCGGGTCGAACAGGCCGGAATCGATCATGAGGGCAAAGTAGAGAATGGCGAACATCAGCATCACGCCGGTGGGCGCCAGCTTGGTGATGCCTTCGAGCATCATCGGGCCGATCTTCGGCGCGAACCCACCGAACAGGGCAAACAGGATCGGGATGATGATCAACGCGATCAGCGCGGACAGGCGCTTGGTCATGATCAGGAACATGAACGTGATGACCATGGCAAAGCCAAGGAAAGTCAGCATGGGAATACTCCAGGCATAGCGCGGCTAGGGAATGGGCGAACCGGTTGGGTCAGCGCAGAACGGGAAGCACGAGAGGTACGGGTGGAGTGGCGGCGAAGCGGCGAGTAGCAGAAGACATCAGGATCACCATTGTTGTTGTTAAATGGGCTGTGCGAGCGATAAAACACTGGCATTGGCCAACCGGTCTGTTGCCGGCAGTGAGGCGATCCTAATCGCGCAAGCTTTCACCCAGCTTTCGCGGATGAAAGCATTGACCGGATGTGCAACCGGTCGTCGGACCGAAAGCGTGGCAATACGCAGGAGGAGGGAAGGTCATGAGCGAACTTCATACGGGCGGCTGCCACTGCGGGCAACTGCGCTATCAATTCAGCGGAGCGTTGCACGACATCGCCCACTGTCATTGTTCAATCTGCCGACGGGTCAGCGGTGCGGTTGTGACCACCTGGATCACCGTGCCGGCATCGGCCTTTCAATGGCTGACCGGGCAGCCGGCGCAGTATGACTCTTCCCCGACCTGCGCCCGATACTTCTGCCGCCACTGTGGCGCGCAGCTGGCGCTGGTGACACAACTCAGTGCGGACAGTATCGACGTGACCATCGCCACGCTCGATCATCCCGAGCAGGCCCCGGCCGAACGCCACATCTGGACTGACAGCCGTCTGCCGTGGCTGCATCTGGATGAGCACTTGCCGTCTGAGCCTGAAGAAACCCTCTGATCAAAAAACAGACAGGTCCAGCGGACGAATCGCGCCCATCCAGATTGCGTGCTCTGTATGGTCGAGCAGATCGTTACCGGTGTCCGGGTGCAGAAATACCACCAACCCCTTGCGGTTGAGTGCCAACCAGGGCAGCACGTCGCCAATGTATTGCGGCTCGAAAGCAAGTTGGCAACTCCAGTCCGGGTGTGGGCCGACCGGGCGTTCGTGGACCCGCCCCATTTTCACCGGAAATAACGTCGCCGCTTGCTCACACAAGGTGCGCGCCAGCTCGATAGTGCCGGCATTAAAATAGACATGTGCGTGGTAACCCTTGACCTGTTGCATCTGGAACCCTCTGAAAACCCGTTCGAACCCTCACCGTCTCTTACAGGTCACACGCCATATACGTAAGAAACAAGGACCGCAGCCATGAAAAATGCCGAGACCCCCGTTGTGAAAGTGGTGCTTTATGGTGCCATGAGTAGCCTGGGCAGTGCGCTGATGGCTGAAATGCTGCGGCGCCAGCATGAAGTGATCGCCATTCTCGATGACCTGACAGCGCTAGCGCCGCGCCCGGGTTTACGCGCCAAGACCGGGGATTTGTTCGATGCCGAACGCGTGAAGCAAAGCGTGGCCGGGAGTTCGGCGGTCATTTGTCTGTTGGATGCACCCGGTTTGCCATTCAATAGCGAGCATGTAGAAAAAACCATCGTGCCGGGCCCTGTCGAACAAGTGCTGGCAGTGGATGCATTGATCGCCGGGATGCAGGCTGCCGGTATTGCCCGGCTGTTTCTGGTGGGCGATTTCGAGGTGCTGGATGATCCGGAGATCGAGGATCAACTGGAACGCCACGCCGCCGAAGAAATCCGCGAGGCGCTGCAAAGCAGTGCGTTGCACTGGACGCTGGTGAACGCGCCGCGTGGGGTGCCGGGGCTGACCATTGAACATTTCAGCCAGGTAAGCAGCAGCCTCGAACCGGGTCTGGCCGAACCGCTCACCCGGTTGAACCGTGTAGCGGTCGGGATTGCCGATGAATTGCACCTGAATTTGCACATTGGTGAGCATGTAAATTTCATTGCGACGTCAGAACCGTAACAGATCGCTATCACACGGCAATCGACGGTAGAGGCAAGCCGTTAAGTGATTGTGCACTGCAGGCCTGCTCGGCCATCAACCAGTCCACGAATTGTTGAATCAGCGGCCCACGCCGTTTGCGCTGGGGCAGAACCACGTAATAACCCAACCTGGAAATCACCGTCTCGGCAATCGGCCGGCACAATAACCCTTGCGCCAGCAAGTTATCCACAAGGTGCCGCCACCCGATCGCCACGCCTTGCCCGCCAATCGCCGCTTGAATCAACAAGGTGTAGTTGTCGAAACGCAATTGCCCCGGTGCTGGCGCCGACGAGATACCCAGCTCGCGAAATACGCCGCTCCAGTCGAACCAATTGCTGCTGTTTTCACCACGCAGGTGCAGCAGAGGGAATTCCAGCAACGTCTGAACCGGCAAGGGCAAGGGGCGTTCCTTCAATAGCAGCGGACTGCACACTGGAAACACTTCCTCGCTGAACAGCCAATGGCTTTCACCCTGTTTGAAGCGGCCATCCCCGAACAACACGGCCACATCGATATCGGTGCGCAGCATGTTGAGGCTGCGTTCGCTGGTAACCAGGCTGACATCCACCTGAGGGTTGGCGGCGTGAAATCGATGCAATCGCGGCATCAGCCAATAGGCGGCGAAAGCAAAATCGGTGGCCACCTGCAACACCTCGTGCTGATGCTGTGCGCTGATCGCGCTCAATCCAGCGTCTATATTCTGCAAACCTGCCTGAACTTGCTGAAAAAGAATCGACCCGGCCTCGGTCAATTCAATGCCGCGATAAATCCGATCAAACAGTCGCGTCCCAAGCTGGTCTTCCAACCGTTTGATCTGTTGGCTGATGGCCGGCTGCGTAGTGCCAAGTTCCACCGCCGCCGCAGTGAAGCTACGCTGCCTGGCTGCGGCCTCGAACGCGCGCAGCAAATCCAGAGACAAATCACCAAGGGCGTCATACATAAGCTGTGCTTATCCTAGTCATTGCCGCGCATGGGCTTTACCACAATCTGCATGGACTCCATGCTCGATCGCAGCACTCTCGCATAAATATTCACTATGGAATGCCGCGATCACATGAAGCGCAAGAATATTCTTTTCATCATGGCCGATCAGATGGCCGCGCCAATGTTGCCGTTCTACGGTCCATCGCCCATCAAGCTACCCAATCTGAGTCGCCTCGCCGCCGAAGGCGTGGTGTTCGACGCCGCGTATTGCAACAGCCCGCTGTGCGCGCCGTCGCGGTTTACCCTGGTCAGCGGACAGTTGCCGAGCAAGATCGGCGCCTACGACAACGCGGCCGATTTCCCCGCCGATGTACCGACTTATGCCCACTACCTGCGTCGCCTCGGTTACCGCACTGCATTGTCCGGCAAGATGCACTTCTGCGGCCCCGACCAGTTGCATGGTTATGAAGAACGCCTGACCAGCGATATTTATCCCGCCGACTATGGCTGGTCGGTGAACTGGGATGAACCGGACGTGCGGCCGACCTGGTTCCACAACATGTCCTCGGTGCTGCAAGCCGGACCGTGCGTGCGCACCAATCAGCTGGATTTTGATGAAGAGGTCGTGTTCAAGGCCCAGCAATATCTGTTTGACCACATCCGTGAAGATGGCGATCAGCCATTCTGCCTCACCGTTTCAATGACTCACCCGCACGATCCGTACACCATCCCCAAAGCGTTCTGGGATATGTATGACGACGCCGACATTCCATTGCCTGATACCCCGCCGCAGTCCGAACTTGATCCGCATTCCCAGCGCTTGCTGAAAGTATATGACCTGTGGGACAAACCGTTGCCTGTGGATAAAATCCGCGATGCACGCCGTGCCTACTTCGGCGCATGCAGCTATATCGACAGCAACGTCGGCAAACTCCTGCAAACTCTCGAGGATACTGGCCTTATCGACGACACCATCATCGTATTCTCTGGCGACCACGGTGACATGCTCGGCGAACGTGGGCTCTGGTACAAAATGCACTGGTTCGAAATGGCCGCGCGGGTACCGCTGCTGATCAGTGCACCCGGGCAATTTGGCGCCGGCCGGATCAGCGCGGCAGTATCAACTGCGGATCTGCTGCCAACCTTCGTGGAATTGGCCGGCGGTTCACTGGAGCCAGGCTTGCCACTGGACGGTCGCTCGCTGGTTCCGCACCTGCAAGGGCAGGGCGGTCACGACGAAGTCTTTGGCGAATACATGGCTGAGGGCACCATCAGCCCGCTGATGATGATCCGTCGCGGCGCCTATAAATTTATCTACAGCGAAGACGACCCTTGCCTACTCTTCGACGTACACAACGACCCGCGTGAACAGGAAGAACTCAGCCAGTCGCCCCAACATTTGCAGCTGTTCGAAGCATTCCTCGCTGAAGCACGCACCAAATGGAATATCCCGGCGATCCACCAACAGGTGCTCGCGAGCCAGCGCCGCCGGCGTTTTGTCGCCCAAGCGCTGACCATCGGCAAGTTGAAGAGCTGGGATCACCAGCCGCTGGTGGACGCCAGTCAGCAATACATGCGCAACCACATCGACCTTGATGATCTGGAGCGCAAAGCACGTTATCCACAACCCTGCCAAAACCAATAATGTTAAGGGGAAGTCCATGCAAAAGTTATCCACAGTACTGACGGTAGGGTTCCTGGCGCTAGGCAGTGCATCGGCGTTCGCCGAGCAAGGCTGCGAAACCGTGAAGATGGCCGACCCTGGCTGGAGCGACATTGCCGCGACCAACGCCATCACCGGTTTTCTGCTGGACGGCATGGGCTACAAGGCCAAGGTCGACACCCTGGCGGTGCCGATCACCTTTGGCGGTCTCAAGGATGGCCAGGTGGACGTGTTTCTGGGTAACTGGATGCCCGCGCAACAGGGCTTCTACGATAAGTTCGTGGCCACCGGCGATGTCACTCAACTGGCGAAGAACCTCGAAGGCACCGAGTTCACGCTCGCTGTCCCGGATTACGTCTGGGACGCTGGGGTGCATGACTTTGCCGACCTGAACAAACACGCCGACAAGTTCGAAAAGAAGATCTATGGCATCGGCTCGGGCGCTCCGGCCAACATCTCCCTGCAGGAAATGATCAAGAAGAACGACTTCGACATGGGCCAGTGGAAGCTCGTCGAGTCCAGTGAGCAGGCGATGCTGGCCGAAGTGTCCCGGGCGGTGAAAAAGCAGAAGTTCGTGACCTTTCTCGGCTGGACCCCGCACCCGATGAACGTACAGCTGAAAATGCATTACCTGAAGGGCGGCGAGAAGTATTTCGGCGATACCGGCAGCGTCTACACCCTGACTCGCAAAGGTTATGCACAGGCCTGCCCGAACGTTGGCAAAATGCTCACCAACCTGAATTTCACCCAGGAGATGGAGAACAGCATCATGGCTGAGGTGGTGAACAAGAAAATCAGCAATGCCGCTGCGGCCAAGGCCTGGATCAAGGCCAATCCGGCGGTGCTGGATAAATGGCTGGACGGGGTGAAGACCGTGGATGGGAAGGATGCGTTGCCGGCCGTGAAAGCCAAGTTGTAACCATTTCTGAATTTCTGTGGGAGCGAGGTTGCTCGCGAAAGGGCCATCAGACCCGGCATTCATGTCGCCTGATACCCCGCATTCGCGAGCAAGCCGGAACGCCGCAGCAGCAAGCGCGCGCTCACAGGACCGCGCATTTCCCTGTGGGAGCGAGCCGGCTCCGGGCGTCGTTCCGACGAATCGATTTTCGCCCTTGCGCCGTGGCAACTGAAACACCACCCTGACACCTTCTGCAGTCATCACCGAGAGGATCCATGGCCTTCCCCAGCCGCCATTCACTCTTCCCCTTCCTGACCTGGCTGCCGCGGCAGACCCGCGCCAGCGTTGGCCGTGACCTGCTCGTCGGCCTCAGCGGTGCAATTCTTGCCTTGCCGCAATCCATTGCCTACGCCCTGATTGCCGGCCTCCCACCGGAGTATGGCTTGTACGCCGCGATCATCCCGGTGCTGATTGCCTGCCTGTGGGGTTCGTCCTGGCATCTGATCTGCGGTCCTACGGCGGCCATCTCGATCGTCCTGTACGCCAGCGTCAGTCCCCTAGCCGTTCCTGCGTCAGAGGATTACGTCACCCTGATCCTATTACTGACGCTGCTTGCCGGCGTTTTCCAGTGGCTGCTGGGATTGCTACGTTTTGGCGCTTTGGTGAATTTCGTTTCGCACTCGGTGGTGCTGGGCTTCACCCTCGGCGCGGCAGTGGTGATTGCCATCGGTCAACTGCCGAACCTGCTGGGCCTGGACGTGCCCAACCAGGCGACCGCGCTGGACAGCCTCCTGATGGTGTTCAAGCACTTGGGCGAAGTGGATAAACCCTCGCTGGCGCTGGGGCTGGCAACGGTAGTGGTGGGCGTGATTTTGAAATTGCTGCTGCGACGCTGGCCGACCTTATTGATCACCCTGATCCTGAGCGGCCTGCTGGTCTGGCTATGGCCAGCCATGTTCGGTCATGTGAAGCTGGTCAGCGCGTTTGTCGGACGGCTGCCACCCTTCAGCCCATTGCCGCTGGACCTGGACCTGATCCTGCGCCTGCTGCCCAGCGCCGTAGCGGTCGGGATGCTCGGGCTGGTGACAAGCCTGTCGATTGCCCGTTCCTTGTCGGCCCGTTCGCAGCAACTGCTCGACGCCAATCAGGAAGTCCGCGCCCAGGGTTTATCGAACATGGTAGGTGCGTTTTTTTCCGGCTCGCTGTCAGCCGGTTCCTTCACCCGCTCAGGCCTGAGCTACGAGGCCGGCGCCTGCTCGCCGCTGGCTGGGGTCTTTTCAGCATTATGGGTAGCGCTGTTTGCCATCTTTGGCGCGAACTTGATCGCGCATATCCCCATCCCGGCCATGGCCGGCAGCATTCTGTTGATCGCCTGGGGACTGGTTGACCATCGCGGGATCCGTGCGCTGTGGCGGGTCAGCCGCGCCGAGTTTCTGGTCATGGCGCTGACCTGTATCGCCACGCTGCTGCTGGAACTGCAGACGGCGATCTATGCCGGTGTTTTGGCTTCGCTGTTTTTCTACCTCAAACGCACGTCGCAACCACGGGTGCAGCATTGGCGCGATGGCGATGAAGACATTCTGCGAGTCGGCGGCTCGATCTTTTTCGGCGCCAGCCATTACCTGCAGGTACGCCTGCAGCGGATGCACGGCGTGCGCGTAGTGATCGAGGCGCAGCAGATCAACTTCATCGACTATTCAGGCGTGGAAATGCTGCATCAGGAAGCGCGGCGGCTGTTGCAACAGAATCGCAGCCTGACCCTGCGCGGGGCGCGACCACCGGTGGTGGAGGAGTTGAGAAAACTGGAAGGCGCGGAGAAATGCCCGATCCGGTTTGAAGACTGAACACCCCGCCCCTGTAGGAGCGAGGCTTGCCCGCGAAGAACGATAATGCGGTGTACCTGATGCATCGCGGCGTCCCATTCGCGGGCAAGCCTCGCTCCTACAGGTAATTACAGCGCAAGCTGGCGGCGCAGTTCGGCCAGTACTGGAGCCGTATCCGGCCGCACACCGCGCCACAGGAAGAACGCCTCAGCCGCCTGTTCGGCGAGCATCCCCAAGCCATCCATCGCCACCGCCGCGCCATGCTCACTGGCCCAACGACAAAACGAAGTCGGGTCCTTGCCGTACATCATGTCATAGCAGACCGTCTTGCCCGGCTCGATCAAACTGCTGGCAATCGGCGGTACATCGCCGGTAAGGCTCGCGGACGTTGCGTTGATGATCAAGTCCACCGGCTCCTGCAACCAATCGAAACCACTGGCCGACACCGGCCCCAGGTCAGCGAACAGTTCCGCCAGCAACTCGGCTTTTTCCACCGTGCGGTTGGCGATGATCACCGACGCGGGCTGTTCGGCCAGCAACGGCTCCAGCGCCCCACGCACCGCGCCACCGGCACCCAGCAGCAGGATGCGTTTGCCCTTCAGGCTGAACCCGGCATTGACCGTCAGGTCTCGTACCAGTCCGGCGCCATCGGTGTTGTCACCCAACAGACTGCCATCGGCCAATTTGCTCAGGGTGTTCACCGCGCCGGCCCGTTGCGCCCGCTCCGTCAGACTGTTCGCCAGGCGATAGGCGTCTTCCTTGAACGGCACCGTCACATTCGCTCCGCGACCTTCGCGGAAAAATGCCTGGGCGCAACCAGAAAAGTCGTCGAGTGGCGCCAGCAAGGTGCTGTAGTCGAGCTGTTGCGCGGTCTGCTCGGCAAACAAACGGTGGATCAGCGGCGACTTGCTGTGGCCAATCGGGTTACCGAATACGACGTAGCGATCCATCAGGATTCCTCGTTCAGGCGTTGGCTAACCAATCGCGGTCTTGCAGGAAGTATTCGGTCAGGCGCGCTTCTTCGCTGCCCGGCTCGGCTTTCCAGTCATACGCCCAGCGAACCTTCGGCGGCAGGGACATCAGGATCGACTCGGTGCGCCCGCCCGATTGCAGGCCGAAAAGCGTACCGCGGTCGTAGACCAGGTTGAATTCGACGTAACGGCCACGCCGGAATTCCTGGAATTCGCGCTGTTTCGCGCTGAATGCATCATTTTTGCGGCGCTGCATGATCGGCAGGTACGCATCGATGAAGGCATCACCAATGGCGCGCATGAAGGCGAAGCTGGTGTCGAAGTCCCACTCGTTCAGGTCATCGAAGAACAGACCACCGATACCTCGAGGCTCGTGGCGATGCTTGATATGGAAGTAGCTGTCACACCAGGCCTTGTAGCGTGAATAAACGTCCGGACCGAACGGCGCGCAAGCCTGCTCGGCGACGCGGTGCCAATGCACGCAGTCTTCTTCATTGCCGTAATAAGGCGTCAGGTCGAAGCCGCCACCGAACCACCAGACTGGTTCTTCACCTTCTTTTTCCGCGATGAAAAAGCGCACGTTGGCGTGGGAAGTCGGCACATGGGGATTGTGCGGGTGAATCACCAACGACACACCCAGGGCTTCGAAGCCACGGCCTGCCAGTTCTGGTCGATGGGCGCTGGCGGATGGTGGGAGACCACTGCCGAAGACGTGGGAAAAGTTGACGCCGCCTTTTTCGATGACCGCGCCGTTTTCGATCACCCGGGTGCGACCGCCGCCGCCGGCAGGCCGGGTCCAGGCATCTTCGACGAAATGCGCAGCGCCATCTTCAGCTTCCAGAGCTGCGCAAATGCGGTCTTGCAGGTCGAGCAGGTAGGCTTTTACGGCCTCGGTGCGGGTCGTCATGTCATCACCTTGAATCGGGCAAAGCGACGCGGCGCTCCATCGGAGCGGGGGCCGGCGCAAATGGGCGCGTAGCATAACATCGCAGGTGCACCCTTCGCAGTTGACGAAGATCAAGCTTGAGCGTTCGATAGGGCGCTTGACGCAACAATCCAAGAAGCCAAGACCCAAGGAGAGTTCTGATGGCAAAACGTATCCAGTTCCGCGCCCATGGCGGCCCCGAAGTGCTCGAGTATGTCGATTACCAACCCGCCGAGCCCGGCCCGCAGCAGGTTCGCGTGAGCAACAAGGCCATCGGCCTGAACTTCATCGACACTTATTATCGCAGCGGTCTTTATCCGCCGCCGTCCCTGCCATCGGGCCTGGGCTCCGAAGGCGCGGGCGTAGTCGAGGCGGTGGGCAGCGAAGTGACCCGGTTCAAGGTCGGTGATCGCGTGGCTTACGGCAGCGGCCCGCTAGGTGCCTACAGCGACGTTCATGTATTGCCCCAAGCCAATCTGGTGCTTCTGCCAGACGCGATCAGTTTTGAACAGGCCGCAGGCGTGATGCTCAAGGGCCTGACCGTGCAGTACCTGCTGCGCCAGACCTACGAACTCAAGGGCGGCGAAACCATTTTGTTCCACGCTGCGGCCGGCGGTGTCGGCTCCCTGGCGTGCCAATGGGCCAAGGCCTTGGGCGTGAAGTTGATCGGCACGGTGAGTTCACCGCAGAAAGCCGCACTGGCCAAGGCCAACGGCGCCTGGGCCACCATCGACTACAGCCATGAAAACGTCGCACAACGCGTGCTGGAATTGACTGACGGCAAAAAAGTCCCGGTGGTGTACGACGGCGTCGGCAAAGACACTTGGCTGACTTCGCTCGACAGCGTTGCTCCACGTGGCCTGGTGGTGAGTTTTGGCAATGCGTCAGGCGCGGTGGACGGGGTGAACTTGGGGATTTTGTCGGCGAAGGGTTCGCTGTATGTGACCCGGCCGACCTTGGCGACCTACGCCAACACTGCGGAAAACCTGCAGCGCATGGCTGATGAGCTGTTCGAGATGATCATCAGCGGGAAGCTGAAGGTGGATATCAGTCAGAAGTATCCATTGGCTGAGGCGGCCAAGGCCCAGGCGGAGTTGTCGGCTCGGCGTACGACTGGTTCGACTATTCTGTTGCCTTGAGGGCCTCTTCGCGGGCAAGCCTCGCTCCTACAGGGTCTAGACCCTGTAGGAGCGAGGCTTGCCCGCGAAGAACGATAACGCGGTTTTAATCCGGGCGAATTACGTTGCCAGTCGCCACGTCTCGAATAACACTCGGATTCTTGCGCCCTCCAAGGTTCCCACCCAGAATCAGATCAAGCTGCCCCCGGAAATACTGCTCGATACGAATCCGCGTCCGCGCCGCCGGTCGCCCCTGTGGGTTGGCCGACGTCGACACCAGCGGCCCCACCAACGCGCACAAATCCCGCACCTGCGGGTGATCGCTCACTCGCAGCGCCACCGTCTCGTGCACACCCGTGATCCACTGCGGCAACTGATTCTGATGCGGCACCAGCCAGGTATTCGGCCCTGGCCAGGTGCTGGCCATGCGGTCCATCCACAACTCAGGGAAATCTTCGAAAAGGAAGTCGAACTGGCGGATGTTATCGGCGACCAGGATCAAGCCCTTCCCCACAGACCGTCCCTTGATCAGCAGCAGACGGTCCACCGCTTCTTCATCCCACGGGTCGCACCCCAGGCCCCAGACCGCTTCGGTTGGATAGGCAATCACCGCGCCTGCGCGAATGGCTCGTGCGGCTTGTTGCACACGCCAACTGTTGACCATGAAAAACTCTCCGGAATAAGGCTCTGCGCAGTTTACCTTTCTTCATTATAAAACCTAGCTCACCCGCGCAAACCAGCGCCCGCTTTCGCAAACCGCACACCCCTCCATCTCCAGTTCCGTCAGCGCCACCAGCACTTTCGGCAACGCCCAGCCGCTGGCGTCTGCCAGCGCCTCACTGGTGTGGGGTGCCGCGTGGAGCAGCATAAGCAGCGGATGCACTGCAGAAGTCGAGGGCGTCTCGGTGGATAACGGTAACCGTTGCCAGCCGCGCAAGGCTTCGAGGATATGCTCGATGGTTTCCACCAACACCGCCCCGTCGCGGATCAATTGATGACAACCCCGCGCGCCGGGATGATGAATCGACCCGGGAATCGCATAAACCTCTCGACCTTGCTCCGCCGCCAGCCTCGCGGTGATCAACGAACCGCTGGCAACACTCGCCTCGACCACCAGTACCCCGAGTGACAAACCACTGATGATGCGGTTGCGCCGAGGGAAGTTGCTGGCGGTAGGTCCGGCGTCCAGCGGGAACTCCGAAAGCACTGCGCTCCCCGATGCAATCATGGCCTCGGCCAGCCTTCGATTGCGCTGTGGATAAAACTTTTCAAGTCCCGTGCCAAGTACCCCGACCGTTCGCCCGCCCACGTCCATTGCCGCCTGATGCGCAGCGGCGTCAATTCCGAGAGCCAGGCCGCTGGTGATGACAAAACCGGCACTCGCCAGGCTCCGGGAAAACGCGGCGGCGGTGTCCATGCCGGGCCGGGAAGCGCGACGGCTGCCGACCATCGCCAGCTGCGGCTTTTCCAGAATATCCGGATCGCCTGCGACGAATAACAGCGGCGGCGCATCGCTGATTTCAGCGAGCAACGCCGGGTAGTCGGGCTGGTCCCACATCAGCAAATGCTGGCCCGGACGCTCTAGCCAGGCCAATGCGTGGCTGGCACCGTCGCGAATTTCACTGGCGCGCCTGGCCTCCGAGCATGCAAGGGGCAGGCCCAGCGCACGCCAGGCACTCGCTGGCGCGCTGATGGCTTTAGACGCCGAACCGAACGCCTCGAGCAATTTCTTGAAACGCGCAGGGCCGAGTTCCGGCAAACGGTGCAGGCGTAATCGAGCTTCCAGTTCCGCAGGGGAAACCGGTGAAATTCCAGGTAGCGACATGGATCATCCTTGATCGTTATAAGCCCCGTTCAACCGGGAACAAGCTGTGGATAACTCTGTTGGTAACTTGTGGAGCCTGCTTACGGATTTCGTACCTTGTCCATCACCGCCAGCGAGCGCGAAGCATTGAGTACCAGCCCGTAGCTGAGCTTGTCATAAGTACGGAACACCATCAGCAGACCCGCACGCTCATCGGGAATCTTCACCGGTTGACCGGTGATCCGGTCCCGTACCGTTTCGCCGGTTTTCATCACCACCAGCACATTGCCTTCGGCGAGCCCATCGCGTTGGCCCTTATTCAGCGTGACTACATCCATTGCACCAATCTGGGTAACCCCGCGCGGCACGTCGATGATCAAGCCGTTGATTTCGGTTTCAGGCGAACCGGGCATGAAGGTCGAGTTGATGGATCGCTCTTCGCTGCTGAACAAGCGATCGCCGAGCCGTACTTCCTGTGTAGTGCGTTGCAGCGCCAGGGTGGCGACGTCATCTTCGGTGGCCACAATCTCGCCACTGCCGATATCGTCGGCATTGATTCCCAGGAACTCCTGGCTCTGGGGGTCGGTATAGACCTTGCCCTGACGGAAAATGCCGTAGACCGGCTGATCCGGGTCGAAGTGCCCGCGGGCGAAGATGCGGTCACCGGTGCCACTGAGCACCCGCTCGGCATCGCCTGCGACGATATACGGCGCCTTGTCGAAGTCCTCGACCTTGTCGACGATGCGGTTGCTCAGCAGAAAGCTGTTGATCGCTTGCAGTGGAATGCTCGGGATGGCGTCGGCCACCGGACTTCTGCGGATGCGGGGAGAGAGCTTGATAGTGCCCCGGGAAGCACCGCGATTGAGGGTCAGGCGCGGCTGACCGTTGACGTAGACCAGCGACAGCGTGTCGCCGGGATAGATCAGATTGGGGTTCTCGATCTGCGGATTGGCCTGCCAGAGCTCGGGCCATTTCCACGGCTCACGCAGGTATTTTCCCGATATGTCCCAGAGTGTGTCCCCCGTGACAACCGTGTATTGCTGTGGAAAACCTTCCCTGAGTTGCACTTGCCCATGCGCAAAACCGGCCGAGGCCAGAAGGAGCAAGGCGAGTAGTGATTTCCTCATGCGGTGAATCCCTTTATTATGTGCGTTCGCGTGAAACGCCAGAGCCCTCGTGGCTCGCTCCCGGCTTGCTTATGCAAGGGAGCTACGTTTTACAACGGTAGCCGGCATCTTCGGACCCGCCAGGCCATCGACCCGACTTTACCTCACACGTGCAGCAATTGAGCTTATGGCCATTTTAGACATCCTCGAATTTCCCGATTCGCGCCTGCGCACTATCGCCAAACCAGTGGCCGTAGTGGACGACGAAGTGCGTCAGTTGGTCGACGATATGTTTGAAACAATGTATGAAGCGCCAGGCATCGGCCTCGCCGCGACCCAGGTCAACGTGCATAAACGTATCGTCGTCATGGACCTCTCCGAAGACCGCAGCGAACCGCGGGTGTTCATCAACCCCGAGTTCGAAACCCTGACCGACGAGATGGAACAATATCAGGAAGGTTGCCTCTCGGTGCCGGGCTTCTACGAAAACGTCGATCGCCCGCAGAAGGTCAAGGTCAAGGCCCTGGACCGCGACGGCCAGCCTTACGAACTGATCGCCGAAGGCCTGCTCGCCGTGTGCATCCAGCATGAATGCGACCACCTCAACGGTAAATTGTTCGTCGACTACCTGTCCACGCTCAAACGCGACCGAATCAAGAAGAAACTGGAAAAGCTCCATCGCCAGAACGCTTGATGCCCTTCTTCCAAAGGCTTGCTGCGGCAAGCCTTTTTCTTTTCAGAGATCGCTCCCATGACTGAGCCACTGCGCATTGTCTTTGCCGGCACCCCGGAATTCGCCGCCGAACACCTCAAGGCCCTGCTCGACAGCCCTTACGAGATCGTTGCGGTCTACACCCAGCCGGACCGTCCGGCGGGCCGTGGGCAAAAGCTGATGCCAAGCCCGGTCAAACAGCTGGCTCTGGAACACCATCTCCCGGTGCTGCAGCCGCCGACCCTGCGCAACGAAGACGCCCAGGCCGAACTGGCTGCGTTGAAGCCGGACTTGCTGGTGGTGGTCGCCTACGGCCTGATCCTGCCACAGGTGGTACTGGATATCCCGCGCCTGGGTTGCATCAACAGCCACGCCTCCCTGCTGCCACGCTGGCGCGGTGCGGCACCGATCCAGCGCGCCGTCGAAGCCGGTGACAGCGAAAGCGGCGTGACCGTGATGCGCATGGAAGCCGGCCTCGATACCGGGCCAATGCTGCTCAAAGTCACTACGCCGATCACCGGTGAAGACACCGGCGGAAGCCTTCATGACCGTCTGGCAGAAATGGGCCCGCCCGCTGTGGTCCAGGCGATTGCGGCGCTCGCTGCAGGCACGCTGGACGGCGAAGTTCAGGACGACAGCCTCGCCACCTACGCGCACAAACTGAACAAGGACGAAGCGCGCATCGACTGGAGTCGCCCGGCGGTTGAGCTGGAACGCCTGGTCCGCGCCTTCAATCCGTGGCCGATCTGCCACAGCACGCTCAATGGCGAGGCACTGAAAGTCCTGGCGGCGAGCCTGACTGAAGGGCAGGGCGCTCCCGGAGAAATCCTCGGCGCCAGCAAAGACGGCTTGATCGTCGCTTGCGGCGCACAGGCTTTGTGTCTGACCCGTCTGCAATTGCCCGGCGGCAAAGCGCTGAACTTCAGCGACCTGTTCAACAGCCGTCGGGAGAAGTTCGCCGTCGGCACCGTCCTCGGTCAAACGGCGGACGTTCAATGAATCCGCGTCTGGCCGCCGCCAAGGCACTGGCTGCTGTTCTTAACGGAAAAGCCTCTCTCAACAGTTCTCTGCCGACACAAATGGACAAGGTCGAAGACCGTGATCGCGGCTTCACCCAGGACCTGGCGTTCGGCACCGCCCGCTGGCAGCCGCGTTTGTCGGCGCTGGCGGCGAAGTTGTTGCAAAAACCGTTCAAGGCAGCGGACGCCGATGTCGAAGCATTGCTGCTGGTCGGCCTCTACCAGCTGCTCTATACCCGGGTGCCGGCCCACGCCGCCATTGGCGAAACTGTCGGTTGCGCCGACAAGCTGAAAAAGCCCTGGGCCAAGGCGCTGCTGAATGCTGTTTTACGCCGCGCCCAACGGGAAAGCGAAGCGTTGCTTGCCGAACTGGAACACGATCCGGTGGTGCGTACCGCTCACCCGCGCTGGCTGCAAAAATCCCTGAAGGCTTTCTGGCCTGAGCAATGGGAAGCCATCTGTGCGGCAAACAATGCGCACCCGCCGATGATTCTGCGGGTCAACCGTCGCCATCACGCACGCGACGCCTACCTGGGGTTGCTGGGCGAAGCCGGCATCGCTGCCACGCCGTGCATCTATAGTCAGGATGGCATCATCCTCGACGCCGCAGCCGACGTGCGCAGCCTGCCGGGTTTTGCCGAAGGCTGGATCAGCGTGCAGGACGAAGCGGCACAGCTGGCAGCCGATCTGCTCGACCTGGCGCCGGGTCAACGGGTGCTGGACGCCTGCTGCGCACCGGGTGGCAAGACCTGCCACATCCTTGAAGCCGAACCGGCATTGGCCGGCGTCGTCGCCGTGGACCTGGAAGCCAAGCGCCTGGTGCGGGTGCGCGAAAACCTTGCACGCCTGGGCCTGAGCGCCGAACTGATCGCCGCCGACGGCCGCGACACCGCGACCTGGTGGGACGGCAAACCGTTCCAGCGTATTCTGCTGGATGCGCCGTGCTCGGCCACCGGTGTGATCCGCCGTCACCCGGACATCAAGCTGACCCGCCAGCCGGATGACATCGCCGCACTTGCATTGTTGCAAGGTGAATTGCTTGATGCCATGTGGATAACTCTGGAGGTCGGCGGGATCCTGCTTTACGCCACCTGTTCCACGTTGCCGACCGAGAATACCGAAGTCATCGAGGCCTTCCTCGCCCGCACGCCGGGCGCCCGTGAGCTGGACCTCGCCACCACGGCCGGCATCAAGCAGCCCCATGGTCGCCAGTTGCTGGCCCAGGAAGGCGGCCACGACGGGTTCTACTACGCCAAGCTGATCAAGATCGCCGCCGCGCGCGGTTAACCGGGTTTTAAGGGAGTGACTGGATGAAAATCATCATCCTAGGTGCAGGGCAGGTCGGCGGTTCGCTGGCGGAACACTTGGCCAGCGAGGCCAATGACATCACGGTCGTCGACACCGACGGCGATCGACTGCGCGACCTCGGCGACCGGCTGGACATCCGCACGGTGCAGGGGCGCGGCTCGCTCCCGACCGTTCTGCGCCAGGCTGGCGCAGACGACGCCGACATGTTGGTGGCCGTGACCAACAGCGATGAAACCAACATGGTGGCCTGTCAGGTCGCCCACACCCTGTTCCACACGCCGACCAAGATTGCCCGGGTCCGCGAAGCGGCTTACCTGACGCGCAATGATCTGTTCGACAACGAAGCGATTCCGGTGGACGTGCTGATCAGTCCGGAGCAAGTGGTCACCAACTACATCAAGCGCCTGATCCAGCATCCAGGCGCATTGCAGGTGATCGATTTCGCCGAGGGCAAAGCCCAGCTAGTGGCCGTCAAGGCTTACTACGGTGGTCCGCTGGTGGGCCAGCAACTGCGGCAATTGCGCGAGCACATGCCGAATGTAGAAACCCGGGTCGCGGCAATTTTCCGCCGTGACCGACCCATCCTGCCCCAGGGCGATACGGTGATCGAGGCAGACGACGAAGTATTTTTCATCGCGGCCAAGGCGAATATTCGCGCAGTGATGAGTGAAATGCGCCGCCTCGATGAGAGCTACAAGCGCATTGTCATCGCTGGCGGCGGGCAGATCGGTGAACGCCTGGCGGAGGCCATCGAAAGCCGTTACCAGGTGAAGATCATCGAGATGAACCCGACGCGCTGCCGTCATCTTTCGGACACCCTCGACAGCACCGTGGTGCTGCAGGGCAGCGCTTCGGATCGGGATCTGCTGCTGGAAGAGAACATCGCCGACGCCGATCTGTTTCTCGCTCTGACCAACGACGACGAAGCCAACATCATGTCGTCCTTGCTGGCCAAGCGCCTGGGCGCGAAGAAGGTGATGACGATCATCAACAACCCGGCGTATGTCGACCTGATCCAGGGCGGCGACATCGACATCGCCATCAGCCCGCAACTGGCGACTATCGGTACGTTGCTGGCCCATGTGCGGCGCGGCGATATTGTCAGCGTGCACTCATTGCGGCGCGGCGCGGCGGAGGCCATCGAGGCCATTGCCCACGGCGATGAGAAGTCGAGCAAAGTCATCGGTAAATCCATCGAGAACATCGGCCTGCCGCCAGGGACCACCATCGGCGCGATCATTCGCGACGAAGAGGTGATCATCGCCCACGACAACACCGTGATCGCGGCGGGCGATCATGTGATTCTGTTTCTTGTGGATAAGAAGCATATTCGGGATGTGGAAAAGCTGTTTCATGTGGGACTCAGCTTCTTCTGATCCTGTAGTTGCAGTGGCTGGACGGGCCTCTTCGCGGGCAAGTCGAATCGTCGCACCGCCGCTCCCACAGGGATTTCGGCCGAACACAAGATATGTGTTCAATGCAAAACACTGTGGGAGCGGGCTTGCCCGCGATAGCGGTCTCACTGCATCAGATATCCCCCTGACACACCTTAATAAGGAATCCACCATGCTCGAATCCCTGGAAAAAATGCTCGCCAAGGGTGTGGATAACTCATTGCTACGCTTCGGCCTCGGCAAGGGTTACCTGGATCTGGGGGAGAACGCCAAGGCCGCCGAGCATTTCCAGCGCTGCGTCGAGTTCGATCCAAAGTATTCGGCGGCCTGGAAACTGTTGGGCAAGGCCCATCTGGCGCTGGCGGATTATCCGGCTGCGCGCCAGGCCTGGGAACAAGGCCTGGAAGCCGCCCGCGGCCATGGCGACAAGCAGGCGGAAAAGGAAATGACAGTGTTCCTGAAAAAGCTCGAACGTCAGGCGCACTGATCAAAGGTCAATACCAGCGCTCCTCACCCGGTGGACGCTTCTTGAAGCGCTTCATGCTCCACATGTACTGGCTTGGATAAGCCCGGACATAGCGCTCAACCACCTGACTCATGGCCGCACAGGATGTCTCGGTATCGGTGCTGTACATGGCTTCTGGCGCGGCTTCGAGGATCACCTTGTAACCCGAACCGTCCGGCAGCCGCAGGGCATGCAGGAACACGCCGACCGCTTTGCCACCGGCAAGCATGTTCGGTACGAATTTGCTGGTCAGTGCCTGCGTCGCGAAAAACGGCACGAAGATCCCGGCGGATTCGGCGGGTTCCGGGTCGGCGGGAATCCCTACGGCCCCCCCTTTGCGCACTTCCTTGATCACGCTGAGAATGCCTTCCTTGGTGGAGGCGGCAACACGATTGCCCAACTGCACCCGCTGCTTGCGCAGCAAATCATCCACCGCCTTCAGCTTGGGCGGACGATAGAAAATGATCGGTTTGCACTGATTGCAATAGAAGTGGTTCAACACCTCCCAATTGCCCAGATGGCTGGTGATGCCGACGACGCCTTTGCCGGAGGCGAGGGCATCCTTCAATATGTCGAGACCCTCGACTTCACGCACCAGATCGATCGAGCGCTGAGCCGGCCAGATCCAGGCGCAGGCGCTTTCGGTCAGGGACTTGCCAATATCTCTCAGGCTCTGGCCGACCAGGCGCTCCCGTTCAGCCGGATCCATGTCGGGAAAGCACTTGGCAAGATTGATCCGCACCACGTCGCGGGAACGGTTGGGCGTTTTCCACATGACCCAGCCAATGGCCGAGCCGACGGCCTGCACGGCCCGCCACGGGAGCAGGGCAAACAGCCGCAGAGCGCCCACCAGCATGGCGCCTTTAAACTTTTCCACAGGTCACTCCTGATCTTTTGCTGTGCGCGAGGCGGCCATTCTAACCGCCGTTCGCCAGGGGCGCGTAGCGATCGCAATCCCGGGTGTGGTCCATGACCATGCCCGAAGCCTGCATCAGCGCGTAGCAAATGGTCGGGCCGACGAACGTGAAACCGGCCTTTTTCAGGCCTTTGCTCATCTCCACGGCGGTCGGCGTCACGGCCGGCACTTCGGTTCGATCCTTGAAATGATTGATCACAGGCTTGCCGCCGACGAACGACCAGAGGAACGCCACCGGGTCCTCCAGCGCCAGCCAGGCCTGGGCATTGCGCCGGGCCGCATTGAGTTTGAGGCGATTGCGGATGATCCCCGGATCGAGCATCAACTCATCGATTTCCGCGTCGCTCATCTGCGCTACGCGCTGGACATCGAAGCCGAACAATACCTCGCGATAACGCTCGCGTTTACGCAACACCGTGATCCAGGACAGGCCCGCCTGGAACCCTTCGAGCAAAAGCAACTCGAATAATCCCTGCGCATCGCGTAGCGGCGTACCCCACTCCTGATCGTGATAAGCCATGTACAGCGGATCTTCGGAACACCAAAAGCAGCGTGGCATAAGGCTCCAGGGGGCGTGCGCAGGACCGAATCGGGTATACTCCCGCTCTTTAAATCGCAGCCCAAGAAACAGGTGAATTTCGTGAGCCAGCCTACGCCAGCCGTGCGTACCTTCCAAGACTTGATCCTCGCCCTCCAGCAATACTGGGCCGAGCAAGGTTGCGTGGTACTTCAGCCCTACGATATGGAAGTAGGCGCCGGGACTTTCCACACGGCCACGTTTCTGCGCGCCATTGGCCCGGAAACCTGGAACGCCGCTTATGTGCAGCCCAGTCGTCGCCCGACTGACGGCCGCTACGGCGAAAACCCGAACCGTCTGCAGCACTACTACCAGTTCCAGGTCGTGTTGAAGCCGAACCCGGACAACTTTCAGGAACTGTACCTGGGTTCCCTCAAGCACGTCGGCCTGGACCCACTGGTCCACGACATCCGCTTCGTTGAAGACAACTGGGAATCGCCGACCCTGGGCGCCTGGGGTCTGGGCTGGGAAGTCTGGCTCAACGGCATGGAAGTGACTCAGTTCACGTACTTCCAGCAAGCGGGCGGCATCGAGTGCTACCCGGTG
The DNA here is from genome assembly GCF_001661075.1 of Pseudomonas silesiensis. NCBI lineage: Bacteria > Pseudomonadati > Pseudomonadota > Gammaproteobacteria > Pseudomonadales > Pseudomonadaceae > Pseudomonas > Pseudomonas silesiensis. Next base: position 6,776,518 of record NZ_CP014870.1, on the reverse strand, counting down.
ACCGGCGAGATCACCTATGGTCTCGAGCGTCTGGCCATGTACCTGCAAGGCGTCGACTCGGTCTACGACCTGGTCTGGGCCGACGGCCCGATGGGCAAAGTGACCTACGGCGACGTGTTCCACCAGAACGAAGTGGAGCAGTCGACCTACAACTTCGAACACGCCAACGTCGAGAAGCTGTTCGAGTTGTTCGATTTCTACGAAAGCGAAGCCAAGCGCCTGATCGAACTCGAGCAGCCGCTGCCGTTGCCGAGTTACGAAATGGTGTTGAAGGCGTCCCATACTTTCAACCTACTGGATGCGCGCCGGGCGATCTCGGTGACCGCGCGTCAGCAATACATTCTGCGTGTACGCACCCTGGCGCGTTCCGTTGCACAAGCCTACCTGCTGGCTCGCGCCAAGCTGGGCTTCCCGATGGCGACCCCGGACCTGCGTGACGAAGTACTGGCCAAGCTGGAGGCTGCACAATGAGTGCTCAAGATTTTCTGGTTGAACTGGGCACCGAAGAACTGCCACCCAAAGCCCTTAACACCTTGGCCGACGCGTTCCTGGCCGGTATCGACAAGGGCCTGCAGGCCGCTGGTCTGAGCTACGAGGCCAAAACCGTCTACGCCGCACCGCGTCGTCTGGCAGTGTTGATCACCTCGCTGGCGACCCAGCAGCCGGATCGCAGCATCAACCTCGACGGCCCGCCACGCCAGGCCGCGTTCGATGCTGAAGGCAATCCGACTCAGGCGGCATTGGGTTTCGCCAAGAAGTGCGGCGTCGACCTGAGCGAAATCGATCAGAGCGGCCCGAAACTGCGCTACAGCCAAAGCATCGCCGGCAAGCCGACCCTGAGCCTGCTGCCGACCATCGTCGAAGATTCCCTGAACGACCTGCCGATTCCAAAGCGCATGCGCTGGGGCGCCCGCAAGGAAGAGTTCGTGCGTCCGACCCAGTGGCTGGTGATGTTGCTCGGTGACCAGGTCATCGATTGCACCATTCTTGCCCAGAAAGCCGGCCGCGACTCCCGTGGTCATCGCTTCCATCACCCGCAAAGTGTGCGCATCACCTCGCCAGCCAACTACTTGAGCGACCTGCGTGCCGCTTATGTGCTGGCCGACTCCAACGAGCGTCGCGAGCTGATCAGCAAGCGTACCGAAGAATTGGCGACCCGGCAGGAAGGTACTGCAATCGTTCCACCCGCCTTGCTCGACGAAGTGACCGCGCTGGTGGAATGGCCGGTGCCGCTGGTGTGCTCGTTCGAGGAACGTTTCCTCGACGTACCGCAAGAAGCGCTGATCACCACCATGCAGGACAACCAGAAGTATTTCTGCCTGCTGGATGCCGACGGCAAGTTGCTGCCACGTTTCATTACCGTGGCCAACATCGAAAGCAAAGACCCCCAGCAGATCATCGCCGGTAACGAGAAAGTGGTTCGCCCACGCCTGACCGACGCCGAGTTCTTCTTCAAGCAAGACAAGAAGCAGAAACTCGAAGACTTCAACCTGCGCCTGCAGAACGTGGTGTTCCAGGAAAAACTCGGCAGCGTCTACGACAAGGCCGAGCGCGTTTCCAAACTCGCTGCGTTCATTGCTCAACGCATTGGTGGTAACGCCGCATGGGCCTCCCGTGCCGGCCTGTTGTCCAAGTGCGACCTGGCAACCGAGATGGTCGGTGAGTTCCCGGAGATGCAAGGTGTCGCCGGTTATTACTACGCCCTCAACGACGGCGAGCCTGAAGAAGTCGCCCTGGCGCTGAACGAGCAGTACATGCCGCGCGGTGCCGGTGCTGAATTGCCGACGACCCTGACCGGTGCGGCCGTGGCCATCGCTGACAAGCTCGACACCCTGGTGGGCATTTTCGGCATCGGCATGCTGCCGACCGGTAGCAAAGACCCGTACGCCTTGCGTCGTGCAGCCCTGGGTGTATTGCGCATCCTGATCGACAAGAAGCTCGAGCTCGATTTGAACGATGCCGTGGCCTTCGCTGTGAATGCCTTCGGTACCAAGGTCAAGGCTGTCGGTCTCAATGACTCGGTGCTGGAATTCATCTTCGACCGTCTGCGTGCCCGTTACGAAGACGAGGGTGTCGATGTCGGGTCTTACCTGTCGGTGCGCGCCCTGAAACCGGGCTCGGCGCTGGACTTCGATCAGCGCGTCCAAGCGGTAGAGGCGTTCCGCAAATTGCCGCAAGCCGCTGCCCTGGCCGCGGTGAACAAGCGCGTTTCGAACTTGCTGAGCAAGGTAGAAGGCTCGATTCCTGCGGTCGTGGAAGCCAAGTACTTCGACAACGCCAACGAGTTCTCCCTGTATTCGGCTATCCAGCAGGCTGATCAGGCTGTTCAGCCAATGGCTGCTGCACGCCAGTACAGCGAATCCCTGGCACGCCTGGCGGCCTTGCGCGAACCCGTGGATGCGTTCTTCGAAGCCGTGATGGTCAATGCCGACGATGCCAAGGTGCGCGCCAACCGCTATGCATTGCTGGCGCGTCTGCGTGGACTGTTCCTCGGTGTCGCCGACATTTCGCTGCTGGGCTGAGGGATAGCTGTTGAAACTGCTGATTCTCGATCGGGACGGGGTGATCAACTACGACTCCGACGCTTACATAAAGTCGGTAGAAGAGTGGATTCCGCTCCCCGGCTCAATCGAAGCCATCGCGCAGTTGAGCAAAGCCGGCTGGACGGTGGCCGTGGCGACCAACCAGTCGGGCATCGCTCGCGGCTATTACGACATCGCCACCCTGGATGCCATGCACGAGCGCTTGCGCTCGCTGGTGGCAGAGCAGGGTGGCGAGGTCGGGCTGATCGTCTACTGCCCGCATGGGCCGGACGATGGCTGCGATTGCCGCAAACCAAAAGCCGGGATGTTGAAAACCATCGCCGCGCATTACAACGTATCGCTGACGGGCCTTTGGTTCGTTGGCGATACCCTTGGTGACCTGGAAGCCGCCAGAACCGTCGATTCTCAGCCAGTTTTGGTAAAGACCGGCAAAGGCGAAAAGACGCTGGGCAAGACCCTGCCGGTGGGCACCTTGATTTTTGACGATCTGGCGGCGATTGCCGCAGAACTTATCCACAATTGAGCGCTTCTGATATTCCTGGCCAAGGATTGATCGGGGGTGCGCTTATATAGACGGGCAATGCCCGCACGGTAAACGTCGCCATGTCGATACTGCAGGCCATCAGAACCTTCCTCTTTTACCTGCTGCTGGGCACCAGCTCTTTGCTCTGGTGCAGCCTGAGCTTTTTGATCGCGCCCTTTCTGCCGTTCAAGGCGCGCTATCGCTTTATCAATGTGTACTGGTGCCGCTGCGCCTTGTGGCTGAGCAAGGTCTTTCTGGGCATCAGTTATGAGATCAAAGGGGCAGAGAACGTGCCTGACCAGCCCTGCGTAATTCAATCCAATCACCAGAGCACCTGGGAGACCTTCTTTCTCTCCGCCTACTTCGAGCCATTGAGCCAAGTGCTCAAGCGTGAACTTCTCTACGTTCCGTTCTTCGGTTGGGCGATGGCCATGCTGCGACCGATTGCCATCGACCGCGACAATCCTAAAGCCGCGCTTAAACACGTGGCAAAGAAGGGCGATGAACTACTCAAAGATGGCGTGTGGGTACTGATCTTTCCGGAAGGTACGCGGGTTCCTTACGGCACCATCGGAAAATTCTCTCGCGGTGGTACCGCTTTGGCGGTCAATGCTTCGCTCCCGGTACTGCCGATTGCGCACAATGCAGGCAAATTCTGGCCGAAATCCGGTTGGGCGAAAAAGCAGGGCGTCATCACCGTCATCATCGGTGAACCCATGTACGCCAACGGCAGCGGGCCGCGCGCCATTGCCGAATTGAACGATCGGGTGCAGGCCTGGAACGAGCTGATGCAACGGGAAATGGGCTCGCTTCCACCTGCTCCGCAAGCTCCGGCTGCCAGTGATCAAATGGCCGTCTGAATTTCTGTGGATAACCTGTGTATCGTTTTGCTTACAACTGCCGTATTTCGTTTGTATCTTTTTGATTTACATACATATTTCATAAACACATAAAACGCCGAAAAAGGTGCATAAGTTTTTTCAGGGCGCAAAAAAACCGGCTGATATAGCCGGTTTTTTTATGGCGAAATGACAGCGATTCAATCCTTGAACAAAGGGAAATGCAGCCTGAAACGCGTGCCTTGACCCACCACACTTTGACACTCGATCCTCGCGCCATGTCGATCCATCACTGCCTTGACCATCGACAGCCCCAAACCCACGCCATCGATGCCATGGGCTGAAGACAGTCGCCGATACTGGCTGAACAGTTCGGGCAGCTCCTCTGCAGCAATGCCTTTACCTTGATCAATGATCTCGCACGTCAGCCAGCCATCGGCGCAGTTGACCTGCACAACGATTCGAGTACCGGGGCCGCTGTATTTGACGGCATTCTCCAGCAGATTGAACAAGGCTCGGGTCAGCAACGCCTGATCGGCCATGATCAAGCTTTCCTGCGCGACATCATCCAGGTGATGGACCATTTCAATCTGCTTCAACTGCGCAATCGTCAATGTCTGGTCGAAGACATCCAGCACCATCATTGCAAACAGGCTCGGCTGAAACTGATAAGCCTCTGACTCGGCCTTGGCCAGTTGTACGAAACCGTCAGTCAAATCCAGGGCTCGACGCACCTGGCACTCGATCTGATCGAACAGCTGGGTGTCCCCGACGGATTGATGTCGGTGCACGTCGAGCAGGGCGAGAATCGCCGAATGAGGCGCCCGCAGGTCATGGGACAAAAAGCGCAACAACACGCCGCGTTGCTCCTCGGCGTCACGCTCGACGCTGAGATCGGTCAGGCTCAACAACCAGCCGATAGGCGTTTCTCCGTCCACCGGCAACAAAGCAGCGCGCTCCAGACGCAGACTGCGTTCTCTGACATCCCTGAATTCCACCAGCGGTAACGACGACAAGAGCGGCCGAGGGCCTTCGACCAGTTCCGGGTAGCCCAGTTTCGCCAATTGCTCCAGAACGTCATCGCCCACCAGATCGGTGCCGAACAGATCCCTGGCATTTCGGTTGCCCAGCAAAATCCGGCCGTGCGGATCACTGATTAAAGTGGCGACAGGCAAATACTCCAGGCCATCGGCGATAAAGCGACGGGTGTCACGGGTTCGACCCATCGCTTGTTCCAGCGCCATGATCTGGCTTAGCAAATGATCGCCAGTCGGAAATTGCACACGACGGCGCTCCGGAAAGACCTTTGGCTCGCTGTCCAGCCGCGCCAGCTCCCAGCCAAAATAGGTCAATACCACACTCAAGCGCCGCCAGTTCCAGATCAGGTAACCAAACAGCATCCCCAACAGACTCGCGGTGGGGGACCACCACCAACCCAGTTTCGCTAACCCTACGCTTACCAGCAGCGCACAGCTCATGCCTGCCAGGGTCAGCCAGAGTGCCAGCCTTGGGCGTAGCAACAACAAACCCAGGACACAGGCGACCAGACAAACAGACAACAACGCGCCCCACGCACCCGACCCATTTCGGTGACTGGTCTCGGCATTGAATGAAAGAAGGCCAGTCAGGGGTAGTAAAAGCAAGCTTATCCACAGCCATTCGCGGACCAATTGCCGGAACAACCTTTGGACTTGAGTCGGCTCGCGACTTTCCCGGCGGCGTTCATTATTCATAGGCAATACTGTCGTAATGGTTGTAGGGAATTTCGTTCATGGGTCACAGTTCCCGGAGGAGGGCGCGTGAAGAATCATAGCGGACACGACCAACGGAAAGCTGCTTACTTTCACTCTCGAGCCGAACGTGTATTGTCAGATAACATGCTGGCCGCCAAAGGAATAACGTACATGCGTGTCGCGATACTGGATGACGAACCGGCAGAACTGCGCAGGGTTGAACAGACTTTGCGGCAGATGGCCGAACCGGGTGAACCTGCCTGGTCATTGCACAGCTTCGAGCAGGGAGAAGACCTGTTACGCCAATTGCGGCGGGAAACCTTCGACTTGCTTATCCTCGATTGGCAATTGCCAGGCTTCAGCGGCCTGTCGCTGTTACGCTGGACCCGCGAGCACATGGACGCACCGCCTGCCGCGATCATGCTGACCAGTCGCGATGGCGAAAGCGATATCGTCCAGGCGTTGAATGCAGGTGCCGACGATTACGTCAGCAAGCCGTTTCGACCCAATGAACTGAAAGCCCGAGTGGCGGCTGTGTTGCGCCGGCATAGCCAGCAACGTGCGGCAGCTACCGAGGTGCTGAGTTTCAATGACCTGGTATTCGATGATGCCGAGTTGACGGTAAAACGCGCCGGCAAACCGATAGGGATGACTGAGCGCGAATACCGACTGGCGCGTTGCCTGTTCAGTAACCTGGGACGGCCGCTGTCCCGAGAGTACCTGTATGAGCGGTTCTGGACCCATGAAGAGATGGTGTCTTCCCGGCCGCTGGATACCCACATTTATCGCCTGCGCAACAAGCTGGGGCTGACGGCTGATCGCGGTTGGCAACTGCTGACGATTTACGGGTATGGGTATCGGTTGGAAAGTGTGGGGGTGGCAGTCGAATGAAGATCAAAAGATCGTCTGAAGGCTCGGGCCTCGTTCGGACGATCTTTAATCGGACAAACATTTCGACGGGTAAATAAAAAGGCCAACGCGTGAGCGTTGGCCTTTTTTTGGCATGTACGCTGGATCAGAAATCCAGGTTGGATACCGCCAGGGCATTGCTTTCGATGAAGTCACGACGGGGTTCGACCGCATCACCCATCAGGGTATTGAAGATCTGGTCCGCGCCAATGGCGTCTTCGATGGTGACTTTAAGCATCCGGCGCTGGCTTGGGTCCATGGTGGTTTCCCACAGCTGATCCGGGTTCATTTCGCCCAGACCTTTGTATCGCTGGATGGTGTGACGCTTGGTGCTTTCAGCCATCAGCCATTCAAGGGCTTCCTTGAACTCGGTGACCGGCTTCTTGCGCTCGCCACGCTGGATGTACGCGCCGTCGTCCAGCAGAGTGCTCAGTTGAGCACCCAGCGAAACAACCGTCTTGTAATCGTTGCTGCCGAAGAAGTCGCGGTTGAACGTGACGTAGTTCGACAGGCCGTGGGAGATCAGTTCAACCTCCGGCAGCCAGACGTTACGTTCACGGTCTTCACGCAGGCTGGCTTTGTAGACCAGGCCGGACTTCTCGACAGTGCGCAGGCGAACCTCGTACTGGGCCAACCAATCCTGCATGGCAGCGTGATCGGAAAGCTGCTCCATGCTCACCGCCGGCAGGTAGATGAAGTGCTCGGTCAGCTCCTGTGGGTACAGGCGCGACAGACGCTTGAGAGTCTTCATCACCAGGCGGAAGTCATTCACCAGACGCTCGAGTGCTTCACCGGAGATACCCGGTGCTTCCTCGTTCAGGTGCAGGCTCGCATCTTCCAGGGCCGACTGCGTCATGTACTCTTCCATGGCGTCGTCGTCTTTGATGTACTGCTCTTGCTTGCCTTTCTTGACCTTGTACAGCGGTGGTTGCGCGATGTAGATATAGCCGCGCTCGATCAGCTCCGGCAACTGACGGAAGAAGAAGGTCAGCAGCAGGGTACGGATGTGCGAACCGTCGACGTCAGCATCGGTCATGATGATGATGTTGTGATAACGCAGCTTGTCGATGTTGTACTCGTCACGGCCGATGCCGCAGCCCAGGGCGGTGATTAAGGTGCCCACTTCCTGGGAAGAGATCATCTTGTCGAAGCGTGCCTTCTCGACGTTCAGGATCTTGCCCTTCAACGGCAGGATGGCCTGGGTCCTACGGTTGCGTCCCTGCTTGGCGGAGCCGCCAGCAGAGTCACCTTCCACGAGGTACAGTTCGGAAAGGGCAGGGTCTTTTTCCTGGCAGTCAGCCAGTTTGCCCGGCAGGCCGGCGATATCCAGCGCGCCTTTGCGACGGGTCATCTCACGGGCTTTACGCGCCGCTTCGCGAGCCCGTGCCGCGTCGATCATCTTGCCGACGACCAGCTTGGCTTCGTTCGGGTTTTCCAGCAGGAAGTCGGAGAAGTACTTACCCATTTCCTGTTCGACCGCGGTCTTCACTTCGGAAGAAACCAGCTTGTCTTTGGTCTGGGAGCTGAACTTCGGATCCGGCACTTTCACCGAAATGATCGCGGTCAGGCCTTCACGGGCATCGTCGCCGGTGGTCGCGACTTTATGCTTCTTCGCCAGACCTTCCGCTTCGATGTAGGTGTTCAGGTTACGCGTCAGGGCCGAACGGAACCCCACCAGGTGAGTACCGCCGTCGCGCTGCGGAATGTTGTTGGTGAAGCACAACAGGTTCTCATTGAAGCTGTCGTTCCACTGCAGGGCGATTTCTACGCCGATGCCGTCTTCACGCTGGATGTTGAAGTGGAACACCTGGTTGACCGGCGTCTTGTTGGTGTTCAAGTATTCAACGAACGCACGCAGGCCGCCTTCGTACTTGAACAACTCTTCCTTCCCGCTACGCTCATCCTTGAGGACGATGCCGACACCGGAGTTGAGGAAGGACAGTTCACGAATCCGCTTGGCCAGGATGTCCCAGCTGAAGTGGATGTTTTTGAAGGTCAGGTCGGATGGCTTGAAGTGAATCTGGGTACCGGTGGTTTCGCTTTCGCCGACGATTTTCATCGGCTCCTTCGGAACACCGTGGATGTAGGTCTGTTCCCAGATCTTGCCGCTACGGCGAACGGTCAGAACCAACTCTTCGGACAGGGCGTTCACAACCGACACACCTACGCCGTGCAGACCGCCGGATACTTTATAGGAGTTGTCATCGAACTTACCGCCGGCGTGCAGCACGGTCATGATGACCTCGGCTGCCGAAACGCCTTCTTCTTTGTGCACGTCTACCGGGATGCCACGTCCGTTGTCGCGAACGGTGATGGATTCGTCCGGGTGAATAATGATGCTGATGTCGTCGCAGTGGCCGGCGAGAGCTTCGTCGATCGAGTTATCGACCACTTCGAACACCATGTGGTGCAGACCGCTGCCATCGTCGGTGTCACCAATGTACATACCGGGACGTTTGCGTACGGCATCCAGGCCTTTCAGCACTTTAATGCTCGTTGAGTCGTACGTATTTTCTTCGCTCAATGCCTTCACTCCCGATGGTCGTGGGTCTGGGTGATACGGCCCTGTTCCACGTGGAACAAAGCGACTGGCGTTTCCGTCTGCCAGCCTTCCCTCAATAATTCATGATCTACACAGGTGATAAAGACCTGGCAGCGTAAGTCTTCCAACAAGCGGCAAAGCGCGCGACGGTGGTGCTCGTCCAGTTCGGACGGCAGGTCATCCACCAGATAAATACACTGACCGCGTCGGGCCTGACTGACCAAGTGCCCCTGGGCAATCCGCAATGCACAAACCACCAACTTCTGCTGACCGCGGGACAAGATGTCCGCGGCATTATGGGCGCCCAATCGAAGGCGCAAATCAGCGCGTTGTGGTCCGGCCTGGGTATGACCCATTTGCTGATCCCGCTGTAGGGAACCGGCGAGCACGGCACTCAGCTCGCGGTCTTTATCCCAACCTCGGTAATAGCTAAGTGTTAAGCCCTCGAGCTCAACCAGATCGCTCAAGGTCTGTTCAAAGACTGGTTTCAAGGCTTTGATGTAAGCGCGGCGGTATTCATCAATTTCAGCGCTGGCCTGGCACAGTTCCCTGTCCCAAACCGCTTGCGAAACGGCGTCAAGTGTACCATGCCGCAGCCAAGAGTTTCTCTGGCGCAAGGCCTTCTGCAAGCGCTGCCAGGTGGACATGAAGCGCGGTTCCACGTGGAACACACCCCAGTCAAGAAACTGTCTCCGAATCTTCGGCGCCCCCTCCAACAGCCGGAAGCTGTCGGGGTTGATCAGCTGCAACGGCAGGATCTCCGCCAGTTGCGCCGCGCTGCGGGCGTTCTGTCCATCGATACGGATCTGGAACTCACCTTGTCGGTCCCGTGAGATGCCAAGGGCACTGTGCCCGCCCTCGGCCAACTCCACCTGCCCAAATACCGTGCAGGCGAGCTGCTCATATTGGATGACCGGCAATAAGCGGGTGCTACGAAACGAACGGGCAAGCCCCAGCAGGTGGATGGCTTCCAGAACACTGGTTTTGCCGCTGCCGTTGGCGCCGTAAAGAATGTTGATTCGGGGGGAGGGGGAGAAGGTCACCGGGTGCAGATTGCGCACCGCGGTGACCGAGACGCGACTTAAGGACATCTAGCTTCTGCTGAACATGATTACAGACGCATCGGCATGACAACGTAGGCCGAGTCGTCATTGTCGGACTCTTGCACCAGTGCGCTGCTGTTGGAGTCGGACAGGATCAGTCGAACTTGCTCAGTAGTCATCACGCCTAGCACGTCGAGCAGATAGCTCACGTTGAAGCCGATTTCCAGCGGGCCGCCGTTGTACTCGACACCCACTTCTTCTTCCGCTTCTTCCTGCTCCGGGTTATTGGCCTGGATCTTGAGCTGGCCATTGGCCAGTTGCAGGCGAATACCACGGTACTTCTCGTTGGACAAAATCGCGGTACGGCTGAAAGCTTCACGCAGCGCCTGACGATCACCCAACACCAGCTTGTCGCCGCCTTTGGGCAGAACGCGCTCATAGTCAGGGAATTTGCCGTCGACCAGTTTCGAGGTGAAGGTGAACTCACCGGTGGTGGCGCGGATGTGGTGTTGACCCAGGACGATGCTGACGATGCCGTCCGGTTCGGTCAGCAAGCGCGCCAGCTCAAGGATACCCTTGCGCGGCACGATGACCTGGTGGCGATCCGGCTGCCCGATATCGGCCTGCATCGAGCACATGGCCAGGCGGTGACCGTCTGTTGCCACGGCGCGGATGATGCCGGCAGAGACTTCCAGCAGCATGCCGTTCAGGTAGTAACGCACGTCCTGCTGCGCCATGGCAAAGCTGGTGCGCTCGATCAGACGACGCAATTTGCTTTGCTCCAGGCTGCAGGTCAGCGAGCCAGGGCCTTCTTCCACTGTCGGGAAATCATTAGCCGGCAGCGTCGACAAGGTAAAGCGGCTACGGCCGGCCTTCACCACAAGCTTCTGCTCGTCGACCTTGATGTCGATCAGTGCGTCGTTCGGCAAGCTTTTGCAGATGTCCATCAGCTTGCGCGCAGGTACCGTGATGGAACCCGGATCGGCAGGCTCTTCGAGTTGGACACGACCGACCAGCTCGACTTCCAGGTCGGTACCGGTCAGCGACAGTTGCTGGCCTTCGACAACCAGCAGCACGTTGGAGAGCACCGGCAAGGTCTGTCGGCGCTCGACGACGCCTGCGACCAGTTGCAGTGGTTTCAACAGGGCTTCGCGTTGAATGGTGAAATGCATGGTCTAGTCCCTTGCCTTAATAAGCTGCGCTGGTGTTCATCAAGTGGTCAGTGTACGCAGCAGGTTCTTGTAGTCCTCGCGGATGTCCGCGTCGGATTCCTTGAGTTCGTTGATCTTGCGGCAGGCGTGCAAAACAGTCGTGTGATCGCGACCACCAAACACGTCGCCGATTTCCGGCAGGCTGTGGTTAGTCAACTCTTTGGACAACGCCATGGCAACCTGACGCGGACGAGCGACCGAGCGTGAACGACGCTTGGACAGCAGGTCGGAGATCTTGATCTTGTAGTACTCGGCGACGGTTCGCTGAATGTTATCCACAGAGACCAGTTTGTCTTGCAGCGCCAACAGGTCTTTCAGGGATTCGCGAATCAACTCGATGGTGATGTCGCGCCCCATGAAGTGCGAGTGGGCGATCACGCGTTTAAGCGCGCCTTCCAGTTCACGAACGTTGGAGCGAATGCGCTGGGCAATGAAGAACGCCGCGTCGTGTGGCAGATCGACTTTGGCCTGGTCGGCCTTTTTCATCAGGATCGCCACGCGGGTTTCCAGTTCCGGCGGCTCGACGGCAACCGTCAGCCCCCAACCGAAGCGGGACTTGAGGCGCTCTTCAAGGCCTTCGATTTCTTTAGGATAGCGGTCACTGGTAAGAATGACCTGCTGCCCACCTTCAAGCAGGGCATTGAAGGTGTGGAAAAACTCTTCCTGGGAACGTTCCTTGCGGGCAAAGAACTGAATGTCATCGATCAACAGCGCATCCACCGAACGGTAGAAGCGCTTGAATTCGTTGATCGCGTTCAGTTGCAGCGCCTTGACCATGTCGGCCACGAAACGCTCGGAATGCAGGTACACGACCTTGGCATTCGGATTCTTCTTTAACAGGTGGTTACCCACAGCGTGCATCAAGTGGGTCTTACCCAAGCCAACGCCACCATAAAGGAAGAGCGGGTTGTAACCGTGCTTGGGGTTGTCCGCTACCTGCCAGGCCGCGGCCCGGGCCAGTTGGTTGGACTTGCCTTCGACGAAGTTCTCAAAGGTAAAAGTGCGGTTCAGGTAACTGGTGTGCTTGAGCGCACCTTCGACCTGGACGGTGCGCTGTTCAGAGCGGACCGGGGCCTGTTGAGAACTCGCACCCGCCATCGGGTCGAAACTGTCGCGGGATGGCTCCTCACTGACGTCGGCAACTTTTTGCGTCGATCGCTTGGTCGGCATGGAGGCTGGTGCGGGCGCCTGAGCGCTGACAGGCGCTTGAGCCGCCTGTGCCTGGGACGCGGCAGCAGCCAGCGGCGCATTGGGAGCGGCGCGTGGCGCCGAACTGCGTTTGCTGCCTATTAATAAGGAGAGCGCAGGCGTCATGCCATTGCCATGCTCATCCAGCAGTTCGAGGACGCGACCCAGGTACTTTTCGTTTACCCAGTCGAGAACAAAACGATTCGGTGCGTAGACACGCAACTCGTCGCCTTCGGCTTCGACCTGTAGCGGACGGATCCAAGTGTTGAATTGTTGGGCAGGCAGCTCATCGCGCAAAAGCTCCACGCACTGCTGCCATAGTTCCACTGACACGGATATCCCCTAAGTTGAAAGCCGGTGAGGCAAAAACAAGCGGCCATTGTAGCGACCAGCCGCCTACTTATCCACACGTAGCGTGTTCACCTCCGAAGAAGAATCACGATTTTACCGCTAAAAAAGACGACCAATGGTCTGTGCATAAGCTCTGTGGATAACCGCCCGTAAGGTCGTTGCACAAGTGGGGGCGAAACTCGGTGGATAACCAGGCTGTGGATAAGTAGCCCTTTCACACACAGCTTATCCGACAGCGCAGCACAGGCTGACCACCGTTTTCCACGGTAGTTGTCATCCTCTGTACATCACGGGTTAGACGGCCTAAAGGCAGTTATCCACAGATGATGCCGCCCCTAGCTTTTATAAGCTTTACAGAAAAGCTTTAAATACTTTCCTTCTTTATTTCTATATCTAGCGAAGGGCCGGCACCGCAAAAACCCCTCGAGATCTATTTATAAGGAAACGCTGGTTGGAAATTGACCTAGAGGCTTGCTTTCTCTAGAATCCCCGGTCTCTTAAAACGGGGGCCATTCCGGCCCGTTGTGGACGAATCAGGTAACACGACAATGAAACGTACTTTCCAACCAAGCACCATCAAACGCGCTCGTACCCACGGTTTCCGTGCTCGCATGGCTACCAAGAACGGTCGTGCCGTCCTGTCGCGTCGTCGCGCCAAAGGTCGTGCGCGTCTGGCAGTTTGATAATCCGGCACTGGAGGTGAGTCAGGACTTCAGTCGGGAAAAGCGCCTGCTTACCCCCCGGCATTTCAAGGCAGTCTTTGACTCCCCTACCGGCAAGGTTCCGGGGAAAAATCTCCTGCTCCTTGCGCGCAACAACGATCTTGATCACCCCCGTCTCGGGTTGGTTATCGGGAAAAAGAGCGTAAAGCTCTCCGTCGAGCGCAATCGCCTCAAACGTCTGATGCGCGAATCGTTCCGTCTGAACCAGGACTCACTGGTCGGCTGGGACATCGTAATCGTCGCGCGCAAAGGTTTGGGCGACGTAGAAAACCCCGAATTGATTCAGCATTTCGGCAAACTCTGGAAGCGTCTGGCACGCAGCTCGCCGGTACCAGCAGTCAAAACCGAAACTGTAGGGGTAGACAGTCCCGATGCGTAAACTGGCACTCGTTCCGATCCAGTTTTATCGCTATGCCATTAGTCCCCTGATGGCCAGTCACTGTCGTTTCTACCCCAGTTGTTCCTGCTACGCGTATGAAGCCATAGAAAATCATGGCCTTCTGCGCGGTGGCTGGCTGGCCTTTCGTCGTTTAGGTCGCTGTCATCCGTGGAATCCCGGTGGTTATGACCCGGTTCCATCTATCCCTACCTCCCGTTCTTCTTCGATGGCCGAGTAATCATGGATATCAAACGCACGATCCTGATCGTCGCCCTGGCAATCGTGTCCTACGTTATGGTTCTTAAATGGAACCAGGACTATGGCCAGGCTGCCCTGCCGACTCAGAATGTTGCTTCCAGTACTACCGCACCGGGTCTACCGGATACGGCGACTGGCAAAAATGCTTCCGTCAGTGACGACATCCCCCGCGCCGCAAGCGATACCAGTGCAACTGCACCTGCTGAAACACCAGTAGCGGCAAGCAAAGACCTCATCCAGATCAAAACGGATGTGCTCGACCTGGCTGTCGATCCACAAGGTGGCGATGTTGCCCAGCTGAAATTGCCGTTGTATCCACGCCGTCAGGACCATCCGGAAATTCCGTTCCAGCTGTTCGATAACGGCGGTGAACTGACTTACCTGGCGCAAAGCGGCCTGATCGGTACCAACGGCCCGGATGCAAGCCCGGCCGGTCGCCCGGTCTACTCCTCGGAGAAGAAGACTTATCAACTGGCTGACGGTCAGGACCAATTGGTCGTGGACCTGAAGTTCAGCAAGGATGGCGTCAATTACATCAAGCGTTTCACCCTGAAACGTGGCCTGTATGACGTCACCGTGTCCTACCTGATCGATAACCAGAGCGCGCAGCCCTGGTCCGGTGCGATGTTTGCGCAACTGAAGCGTGACGCCAGCGGCGATCCTTCCTCAACCACCGCCACCGGTACCGCGACTTACCTGGGCGCTGCCCTGTGGACAAGTAACGAGCCGTACAAGAAAGTGTCCATGAAGGACATGGACAAGGCGCAGTTGAAGGAAACGGTCACTGGTGGTTGGGTTGCCTGGTTGCAACACTACTTCGTTACCGCCTGGATTCCGGCGAAGGGCGAAAACAACGTCGTCCAGACCCGTAAAGACAGCAAGGGCAACTACATCATCGGTTATACCGGCCCGGCAATGAGCGTCGCGCCAGGTGCAAAAGCCGAGACCAGTGCAGTTCTGTACGCGGGCCCGAAAAGCCAGGCAGTGCTCAAAGAGTTGTCCCCAGGTCTGGAACTGACCGTCGACTACGGCATTCTGTGGTTCATCGCCCAGCCAATCTTCTGGTTGCTGGGACACATCCACGCAATCGTCGGTAACTGGGGCTGGTCGATCATCTTCCTGACCATGCTGATCAAGGGGATTTTCTTCCCTCTGTCGGCTGCCAGCTACAAATCCATGGCGCGCATGCGTGCAGTGGCACCGAAACTGGCTGCGCTGAAAGAGCAACATGGCGATGACCGGCAGAAAATGTCGCAAGCCATGATGGAGCTGTACAAGAAAGAGAAGATCAATCCGCTGGGTGGTTGCTTGCCAATCCTCGTGCAGATGCCGGTATTCCTTTCGCTGTACTGGGTTCTGCTGGAAAGCGTTGAAATGCGCCAGGCGCCATTCATGCTGTGGATTACGGACTTGTCGATCAAGGATCCGTTCTTCATTCTGCCGATCATCATGGGTGTCACCATGTTTATCCAGCAGCAGTTGAACCCGACACCTCCGGATCCGATGCAGGCCAAGGTGATGAAGCTGATGCCTATCATCTTCACCTTCTTCTTCCTGTGGTTCCCGGCTGGTCTGGTTCTGTACTGGGTTGTGAACAACGTGTTGTCGATCGCCCAACAGTGGTACATCACGCGTAAGATCGAAGCGGCTGTGAAAAAAGCCGAGGCGTAACTTGCTCTGTGGTTAACCACTCAAAACGCCCCCTAGTGGGGCGTTTTGCTATCTGTCACTTTTGTCTGGATACCGGTTTATGAGCGTTCCTGGTGAAACCATCGCTGCCGTCGCCACCGCCCAAGGTCGTGGCGGTGTCGGCATCGTCCGTATTTCCGGGCCTCTGGCGAGTGTCGCTGCCAAGGCCTTCAGCGGTCGTGAACTCAAGCCGCGATTCGCCCACTACGGGCCATTTTTCAATGGAAACGATGAGGTCCTGGACCAAGGCATTGCCTTGTATTTCCCGGGACCGAACTCGTTCACTGGCGAAGATGTGCTCGAACTCCAGGGCCATGGCGGTCCGATTGTTCTGGATATGCTGCTCAAACGTTGCCTGGAACTGGGCTGCCGCCTGGCTCGGCCCGGTGAATTCAGCGAACGCGCCTTCCTCAACGACAAACTTGACCTGGCCCAGGCCGAAGCCATCGCTGACTTGATCGAGGCAAGCTCGGCCCAGGCGGCACGTAATGCACTGCGTTCGTTGCAGGGCGCATTTTCCGAGCGTGTGCATAACCTCACCGAGCAATTGATTGGCCTGCGGATCTACGTCGAAGCGGCCATCGACTTCCCCGAAGAGGAGATCGACTTCCTTGCCGATGGCCATGTGTTGAGCATGCTCGACAAGGTACGTGATGAGTTATCCACCGTAGTGCGCGAAGCCGGGCAGGGTGCATTGCTGCGCGACGGTATGACGGTGGTGATCGCTGGTCGACCGAATGCGGGTAAATCCAGCCTGCTGAACGCTTTGGCCGGTCGTGAAGCGGCGATCGTCACCGAGGTGGCCGGCACGACTCGTGACATTCTCCGCGAACATATCCACATCGATGGCATGCCGCTGCATGTGGTCGATACCGCGGGTCTGCGGGATACCGATGACCAAGTGGAGAAAATCGGCGTTGAACGGGCTTTGAAAGCCATTGGCGAAGCAGATCGCGTACTGCTGGTGGTCGACGCCACCGCACCCGAAGCACTCGATCCGTTCGCGTTGTGGCCTGAGTTCCTTGAGACCCGCCCGGACCCGGCGAAAGTCACGTTGATCCGTAACAAGGCAGACCTCACCGGCGAAGCCATTGCCCTGGAAGTCAGCGACGACGGCCACGTCACCATCAGCCTCAGCGCCAAGTCTGCCGGCGATGGCCTGGAACTGCTGCGCGATCATCTCAAGGCCTGCATGGGCTACGAACAGACCTCCGAGAGCAGCTTCAGCGCCCGCAGGCGTCACCTCGAAGCCTTGCGCCATGCCAGTGCTTCCCTCGAGCACGGCCGTGCGCAGCTGACGTTGGCAGGTGCCGGTGAACTGCTGGCCGAAGATTTGCGCCAGGCCCAGCACTCGCTGGGTGAAATCACCGGTGCGTTCAGCTCCGATGATCTGCTTGGACGGATCTTTTCCAGCTTCTGCATCGGTAAATAACCAACTTCATCTCATTACGGAGTGAAAAACCTGTAGGAGCCAAGCTTGCTTGCGATAGCGATCTCAAGATCGCCGTCACCGACAAGCGGTCTCCTACAAGGATTACCTGCGTGAAGGTGCGGGGGGGCGTATTGAGAGCATTGAAGCATGCCATTACTGTAGGTAGAAAAGTCAGACGTTGTGATGATGACCAGAACTTACAGCGTGTAACGGCTTACAATCAAAACGCCCATTCCTATTATACAACTCACTTTTCAACTCAGATTAATTGCGACTGATTTCGTATTCATCCATGCTAACTAACCTATTTTAATGAGATAATATTAGTTACAACTTAGGAGGGCAAAGGGAATAACAGCCAAGGTAAACCCTGACAATACTCCAGCATTTTCGACCCTTGCGCATTGACGATTTTTACCTGACAAATTCTTTGGGACTACATGCTTTTCGGAAATTTCCTATTTACTTGCGATGATCATAGCTTCAGGGTACAGCCTGCTGACTCAAGAGCTCTTACTCGTTGTCATCGTCCAGATATGCACCGGCAGAACGCTTCGCCGAGGTGACAATAAAAAGTAACCCAAGGATCAGGATCACGGAAATGAATACAGCCTTGTCCCATCGATATATAGATGAAGTATCCCCTGAGTTTCTCCGCACTCTGGACGATTCGCCCTTCACGGAACAGCAACCTATAGAGTTCAATGAAGGTATATTTTGTGTACTTGGCCGCTCCCTAATGGCAGAGGATTTCCTGCCGCTTACCGAGGACTGAACGATGGGACGTGGATCTGTCAATGGAATAGGACAAGGTTTGCACGATGACCTGACGACCACCGGAGCGGTATGCATCAGCAGCTTGCATAATGCGGCACAAGGCGGACGAGGGGTCTTGCGCCTCGGGGATACAACAACTCCTTGTAAGAAATGCGGTAAAACCGGCGTCATCATAGATAGTCTACCGGCCATGAAATGGCATGGTGTTCCGACTGTATTGGACGGTGCGGAAGTCCGCTGCGGCTGCCCTCCGGGCAGCAACCGTTTAATCGCGCCTATCGAGAAACGGAAAAGTACGGGCTCTAGTTCGAGCCGCTCCACTGGTGTTGATAACACCCCCGCGCCCATCACACCTCCCACCCCATTTCGTTTGGAGAAGACGTTTGCCCAAGCCTTCGCTATCACCGACAGCGAAAGCGGCCTGCCACTGGCCAACAGGAAGTTCGTTGCTGTGGTGGATGGACGTGAAACGATCAGAGTAACCGATGTCGACGGCCTGGTCCATATACGGGCGCCGTCGGAAGACTCGGTTATTTCGTTGCACGTCATGTTCAAATCCCCAGTGCGCACACTCACCGAACTATCGGAGAAAGCCCAATGACGGATACCACCTTCAGGACCGCGGCCAAGGCACAGGAGGTGACGCCTGGCCAACCGCTCGTGCCGGTTGCGATCACCGTCAACGACCGAGCGGCAACACGCGAGGCAATCATCCGTAAGGTGCGTTTACTTGGGCATCAGTTTGTCGAGCGCTCTCAGTGGGGAGCGCATAAATCCAAAGGTCCGCTGAGTGATGATTGGGACTACTCAATGATCGCTCTACATCACGCAGGCAGGAGCTACGTATGTGGCAGCGGAATAGAGCAAATGCTGGAAACTCAGAAGAATCAACAGTCTGATAAATTTGATGACATCGGCTATCACTTCGGGATCGACTGTTCAGGGACGGTCTACGAAGGCCGGGACATCCGATTCAAGGGGTCGAGTGTTCATCTATACAACACCGGCGTCATCGGTGTAGTGCTGCTGAACAACCTGACCACGGCTAAAGAAGGTAACGACCTAATCGGCTTCTGGCGCGAAACACTGGAAACATTCGGAATTAACACGACTAATAAAATACCTACTCCGCAGTTGGACGCAGCGATCAACCTTATCACCGCATTAAAGAGTGTTTTTGTCATCAAGCACTTCGGAGGCCACAGGGAGTTTCCTAACCAAGCGGCTGAAGGAAAAATATGTCCAGGTAATATTGGCATGAAGCTGGTGAAAAACATTCGCAGCAAAACTCTATTATTAGCCCCACCGATTTCATGAAAAAAACACTGATCATTCTCGTACTAATCTCGATTAGTCATCTTTATGTCGGTTATTATGAAACACGATGGGCAGAAGACAACAAAATCGTTTTATTCATCAAAAAAGAACCAACCTTTCAAGTTAAATTTGAAAATATTTTTGCTAGTGATTCAGATGATAGGCCTTTGACTGATTTGATTATGGAAGAAATAGCCATAATCAGAACCTACTGCAAATATCGTTTAGGCATAGAAACTTGGCTGCAGACTCAGGAAGAGCTTGAGGCATGCAAGGTGAGGTGAGCCTTGCTGACAGGATGATCTCTATCTCAAGGATAGATTGATCAGTGAGATGCCCTGGAAGTCAGCGAGGATGGCCACGTCAGCTTCAGCGCTAGTCCTGGAACTGCTGCGAGACCATCTAAAGGTCTACATGGGCCATGAGCATACCTCCGAGAGCAGCTTCAGCTGCTCGCAGGCGTCATCTTGAAGCACTGCACCATGCCAGTGCTTCCCTCGAGCATGGGCTGTGCAGCTGACACTGGCAGGTGCCGGTGAACTGCTGACCGAAAATTTGCGCCAAGCCGAGCACTTTTTGAGTGAGTTCACCGGTGCTTTCAGCTCCGATGACCTGTTGGGGCGGATTTTTTCCAGTTTCTGCATTGGCAAATAGTCCCTCCGTTGCCCACAGACAGGCCATTCTTACCTGTCTGTTACCTCCTTTTCCCGGTGTCTCCTCCAATGACGAGCAGATTTTCTTCTGCATGAACCGATTTTCCGTGTCCGAGATTTGCTGATTCAGCGAATTTCTGTGGATTAAGCCCTGTGAATAACTGCCACTAAGGGCAGTTGATAACAGGGCCTGAAAACTGCAGATAACCTCACCTGTGGATAACCACCCCTTTCATCCACAGGCTTACACCGGTTATCCAAGGGCCTCATTGGCACATGACCACAGGGTTTTAAACCTCTGTACATATTGAATTTAGAGGGCTGTATAGATCTATCCACAGAAAGGTGCCTCAGTAGAAATAAACATAAAAACAAAGATTTAATAAATTTCTTTCTTTTTAATTTCTGTTAAGCCGACTTTTCCACAGCTGGTTAAATTTTGTGCAAAGGGTTCTTTAGGAAGGGCGAAGTCCCTATACTTGCCGACCAGGTCCAAAAACCTGTGCTCAAACTATTTCTGATTACCTGACTGAAGCAGGCACGAGGTGCGTGGTGGATTTCCCTTCCCGTTTTGAAGTGATCGTCATCGGCGGCGGTCATGCCGGTACCGAGGCAGCACTGGCGTCAGCACGCATGGGGGCAAAAACCCTATTGCTGACGCATAACGTGGAAACCCTCGGTGCCATGAGTTGCAACCCAGCGATTGGCGGGATTGGCAAAAGCCACCTGGTCAAGGAAATCGATGCCCTGGGCGGCGCGATGGCCATGGCCACCGATAAAGGCGGTATTCAGTTTCGCGTGTTGAACAGCCGCAAAGGCCCGGCCGTACGAGCGACTCGCGCTCAGGCCGACCGGGTTCTGTACAAGGCCGCTGTCCGCGAAGCCCTGGAAAACCAGCCGAACCTGTGGATATTTCAACAAGCCGCCGATGACCTGATCGTCGAACAGGAACAAGTGCGTGGTGTAGTCACCCAAATGGGTCTGCGTTTCCTCGCCGATTCCGTGGTGTTGACCACTGGCACCTTCCTCGGTGGACTTATCCACATCGGGATGCAGAATTTTTCCGGCGGTCGCGCCGGTGATCCGCCATCGATTGCCCTGGCTCACCGTTTGCGTGAATTGCCATTGCGCGTCGGTCGCCTGAAAACCGGTACACCGCCGCGTATCGACGGTCGTTCCGTGGATTTCTCGGTGATGACCGAGCAAGCGGGCGATACGCCGATTCCGGTGATGTCGTTCATGGGCTCCAAAGAGCAGCACCCGAAACAGGTCAGCTGCTGGATTACCCACACCAACGCCCGCACCCACGAGATCATCGCCGCCAACCTCGATCGTTCGCCGATGTATTCCGATGCCGGGTTGATCGAAGGGATCGGCCCGCGGTACTGCCCATCGATCGAAGACAAGATCCATCGGTTTGCCGACAAGGAAAGCCATCAGGTCTTCATCGAACCCGAAGGCCTGACAACCAACGAGCTGTACCCGAACGGGATATCCACATCCTTGCCGTTCGACGTGCAGTTGCAGATCGTGCAATCGATCCGCGGCATGGAACACGCGCACATCGTGCGGCCGGGCTACGCCATCGAGTACGATTACTTCGACCCGCGTGACCTGAAGTACAGCCTGGAAACCAAAGTCATCGGCGGTCTGTTTTTCGCCGGGCAAATCAACGGCACCACCGGTTACGAAGAAGCCGGCGCCCAGGGTTTGCTGGCCGGAGCCAACGCCGCACTGCGTGCACAGGGCAAAGACGCCTGGTGCCCGCGTCGGGACGAGGCGTACATCGGGGTATTGGTCGATGACCTGATTACCCTGGGTACCCAGGAACCGTACCGGATGTTCACTTCCCGCGCCGAATACCGCCTGATCCTGCGCGAAGACAACGCCGACCTGCGCTTGACCGAAAAAGGTCGCGAACTCGGTCTGGTGGACGACGCGCGTTGGGCTGCGTTCTGTACCAAACGCGAAAGCATCACGCTGGAAGAGCAACGCCTGAAAAGTACTTGGGTTCGCCCGGGCACCGAGCAAGGCGATGCGATTTCCGAAAAGTTCGGCACACCGCTGACCCACGAATACAACTTGCTCAACCTGCTGAGCCGTCCGGAAATCGACTACGCTGGTCTGATCGCCGTGACCGGTGGTGGCGCAGAAGATCCACAAGTGGCCGAGCAGGTTGAAATCAAGACCAAATACGCCGGTTACATCGACCGCCAGCAAGATGAAATCGCACGCCTGCGGGCCAGCGAAAATACGAAACTGCCTGTGGATATCGATTACACGAACATTTCCGGTCTCTCCAAAGAGATCCAGAGCAAGCTCGGTGCGACCCGTCCAGAGACTCTGGGCCAGGCATCTCGCATTCCAGGTGTCACGCCGGCAGCGATTTCACTGTTGATGATTCATTTGAAAAAACGCGGCGCTGGCCGTCAGTTGGAGCAAAGCGCTTGAGTTCGTCGGTCACCGCGCAACACGCAGAAGAGTTATCCACAGGTGCTCGCCAGCTTGGTGTCACACTGTCAGACACCCAGCATGCCCAGCTGCTGGAGTATCTGGCCCTGTTGATAAAATGGAACAAGGCTTACAACCTGACCGCCGTTCGCGATCCGGACGAAATGGTGTCCCGTCACCTGCTCGACAGTTTGAGCGTGATGTCGTTCGTCGAAAACGGTCGCTGGCTGGATGTTGGCAGCGGCGGCGGCATGCCGGGTATTCCGCTGGCCATCCTGTTTCCGGAGTCCCAGGTGACGTGCCTGGACAGCAATGGCAAGAAAACCCGCTTCCTGACCCAGGTCAAACTCGAACTCAAACTGGATAACCTGCAAGTTATCCACAGTCGCGTCGAAGAATTTCAGCCTGCTCAAGCCTTCAACGGGATCATCTCCCGGGCGTTCAGCAGTATGGAGAACTTCAGCAACTGGACTCGCCACCTCGGCGACACCGATACACGTTGGCTGGCAATGAAGGGCGTTCATCCGGCCGATGAGCTGGTAGCATTGCCGGCAGACTTCCACCTCGATAGCGAACACGCCCTGGCCGTACCTGGTTGCCAAGGCCAACGCCATCTGCTGATACTGCGCCGCACGGCATGATTGGGAACACAAGCAAGAATGGCTAAGGTATTCGCGATTGCGAACCAAAAGGGTGGTGTGGGTAAAACCACCACCTGTATCAACCTCGCAGCTTCCCTGGTCGCTACCAAGCGCCGGGTGCTGTTGATCGATCTCGATCCACAGGGCAACGCCACCATGGGTAGCGGTGTGGATAAACACGGCCTGGAAAACTCGGTCTACGACCTGTTGATCGGCGAATGTGACCTGGCGCAGGCCATGCACTACTCCGAGCACGGTGGTTACCAACTGTTGCCGGCCAACCGCGACCTGACCGCCGCGGAAGTGGTTCTGCTGGAAATGCAGATGAAGGAGAGTCGCCTGCGCAGTGCGTTGGCGCCGATCCGTGAAAACTACGATTACATTCTGATCGACTGCCCGCCGTCGCTGTCGATGCTCACGCTTAACGCACTGGTCGCTGCGGACGGGGTGATTATCCCCATGCAGTGCGAGTACTTCGCCCTCGAAGGCTTGAGCGACCTTGTGGATAACATCAAGCGCATCGCTGAGCTGCTGAACCCGAACCTGAAAGTCGAAGGCCTGTTGCGGACCATGTACGACCCGCGCCTGAGCCTGATGAACGATGTGTCGGCGCAGCTCAAGGAACACTTCGGCGAGCAGCTCTACGACACGGTCATTCCGCGCAACATCCGCCTGGCCGAAGCGCCAAGCTATGGCATGCCGGCGCTGGTGTACGACAAAACTTCGCGAGGCGCGATTGCCTATCTGGCATTGGCTGGCGAGATGGTTCGCCGTCAACGCAAAAATTCTCGCATCGCCGCTGCTCAGGCAACTTAAGGAATCCACATGGCCGTCAAGAAACGAGGTCTCGGACGTGGACTGGATGCACTGCTGAGTGGTCCGACTGTCAGCTCCCTGGAAGAACAGGCGGTGCAGGCAGATCAACGTGAGCTGCAGCACCTGCCCCTGGACCTGATCCAGCGTGGCAAGTACCAGCCACGGCGGGACATGGATCCCCAGGCGCTGGAGGAGCTGGCGCAGTCGATCAAGGCCCAGGGCGTGATGCAGCCGATCGTGGTTCGTCCGATAGGCAGCGGCCGCTACGAAATCATTGCCGGCGAACGTCGCTGGCGTGCCAGCCAGCAAGCCGGCCAGGAGACCATACCGGCGATGGTCCGCGACGTACCGGATGAAACCGCGATCGCCATGGCGCTGATCGAGAACATCCAGCGCGAGGACCTCAACCCGATCGAAGAAGCGGTGGCCTTGCAGCGTTTGCAGCAGGAATTCCAGCTGACTCAGCAACAAGTGGCCGAAGCGGTGGGCAAATCCCGCGTAACCGTGGCCAACCTGCTACGCTTGATCGCGTTGCCGGAAGTCATCAAAACCATGCTGTCCCACGGTGACCTGGAAATGGGTCATGCCCGTGCTTTGCTCGGTTTACCGGAGAATCAACAGGTTGAAGGGGCGCGACACGTTGTCGCACGAGGGCTGACGGTGCGCCAGACCGAAGCACTGGTTCGCCAGTGGTTGAGTGGCAAACCGGAGCCTGCTGAACCGGTAAAGCCGGACCCGGATATCGCCCGGCTCGAACAGCGTCTGGCCGAGCGTTTAGGCTCTGCGGTGCAGATCCGCCACGGGAAAAAAGGGAAAGGGCAGTTGGTGATCGGTTACAACTCCCTCGATGAGCTTCAAGGTGTGCTTGCACACATTCGCTGAAACAATTCCTTATGTAGCGTGCAGGTAAAATCACTACCTGACAGTTGAATAGGGGCAGAACCGCCCCTATACTCTGCGCGCATTTTGTCGGCACAAATTATGCCAAGTTATTGAATTCTGGCAGCCGATCATTGGAGAGCAAAAACGATGGAGAGCCGCACGCCAAACCGCTTGCCGTTCCATCGCCTGGCAGTTTTTCCGGTCTTGCTGGCTCAATTTGTCGTTTTGGTACTGGCCGCTTTGGCGCTTTGGTACTGGCATGGAGTCGTAGCCGGGTATTCGGGACTCTGCGGAGGCCTGATAGCCTTGCTGCCCAATGTTTATTTCGCTCACAGGGCATTTCGGTTTTCCGGCGCCCGGGCAGCTCAAGCCATCGTCCGGTCTTTTTATGCCGGCGAGGCGGGCAAACTGATTTTGACGGCAGTGCTCTTTGCATTGACGTTCGCAGGTGTGAAGCCATTGGCGCCGCTGGCTGTATTCGGCGTCTTCGTGTTGACCCAACTGGTCAGCTGGTTCGCGCCCCTGCTGATGAGAACAAGACTTTCGAGACCTTAGGGCGTTTGAGGCAACCATGGCAGAGACAACCGCTTCGGGCTATATCCAGCACCACTTGCAGAACCTGACCTTCGGGCAGCTACCTAACGGCGGCTGGGGTTTTGCCCACACCGCAGCAGAAGCCAAGGAAATGGGCTTTTGGGCTTTCCACGTCGATACCCTCGGCTGGTCGGTCGCGTTGGGTCTGATCTTCGTTCTGATTTTCCGCATGGCGGCAAAGAAGGCGACGTCGGGGCAACCGGGTGCTTTGCAGAACTTCGTTGAAGTATTGGTCGAATTCGTCGATGGCAGCGTGAAAGACAGCTTCCATGGCCGTAGCCCGGTGATTGCACCGCTGGCACTGACCATCTTCGTCTGGGTCTTCCTGATGAACGCCGTCGACCTGATCCCGGTCGACTGGATTCCTCAGCTGGCCATCCTGATCACTGGCGATGCACACATTCCATTCCGTGCCGTATCGACCACTGACCCGAACGCTACCCTGGGCATGGCCCTGTCGGTGTTCGCGTTGATCATTTTCTACAGCATCAAGGTCAAGGGCATCGGCGGCTTCATCGGCGAACTGACCCTGCACCCTTTCGGCAGCAAGAATATCTTTCTTCAGGCGCTGCTGATTCCGGTGAACTTCCTGCTGGAGTTCGTGACGCTGATCGCCAAGCCAATCTCGTTGGCACTGCGTCTGTTCGGCAACATGTACGCCGGCGAGCTGGTCTTCATTCTGATTGCTGTGATGTTCGGCAGCGGTCTGCTCTGGCTTAGCGGCCTGGGCGTAGTTCTGCAGTGGGCGTGGGCAGTGTTCCACATCCTGATCATCACCCTGCAGGCGTTTATCTTCATGATGCTGACCATCGTCTACCTGTCGATGGCGCACGAAGAGAACCATTAAGACCAGTCTCGGCTGGTCTGATGTCCCACTCGGTCAAACGAGTGGGTGCCCGAACAGGGCTATGAAACGATTTGTTTTACCGCTTTAAAATCTAAAAAACCTAAACCATACGACGTAAAAGTCGGGAGGAAAGATGGAAACTGTAGTTGGTCTAACCGCTATCGCTGTTGCACTGTTGATCGGCCTGGGCGCACTGGGTACCGCAATTGGTTTCGGCCTGTTGGGCGGCAAGTTCCTGGAAGGCGCCGCGCGTCAGCCAGAAATGGTTCCAATGCTGCAAGTCAAAATGTTCATCGTTGCCGGTCTGCTCGACGCCGTAACCATGATCGGTGTTGGTATCGCTCTGTTCTTCACCTTCGCGAACCCATTCGTTGGTCAACTCGCTGGCTAATTACTCACCTTCGAGTAATTGGTGTGATGTGCAACGAACGAGCGAGGTGTTGGCGTGAACATTAATGCAACCCTGATTGGCCAGTCCGTTGCGTTCTTCATTTTTGTACTGTTTTGCATGAAGTTCGTGTGGCCTCCGGTCATCGCGGCTTTGCACGAACGTCAGAAGAAGATCGCGGATGGACTGGATGCTGCCAGCCGAGCAGCTCGCGACCTGGAGTTGGCCCAAGAGAAAGCGGGTCATCAACTGCGCGAAGCAAAAGCTCAGGCAGCTGAAATCATTGAGCAAGCCAAGAAGCGCGGTAACCAGATCGTCGAAGAGGCTGTTGAAAAAGCCCGTATCGACGCTGAACGCGTGAAGGTTCAGGCTCAGGCCGAGATCGAACAGGAACTGAACAGTGTCAAAGACGCGCTGCGTGCCCAATTGGGTGCTCTGGCCGTTGGCGGCGCCGAGAAGATCCTGGGTGCCACAATCGATCAAAACGCGCACGCGGAGCTGGTAAACAAACTGGCTGCTGAAATTTAAGCGAGGGCGATCATGGCAGAATTGACCACGTTGGCCCGACCTTACGCTAAGGCAGCCTTCGAGCACGCCCAGGCCCACCAGCAACTGGCCTCTTGGTCAGCCATGCTCGGCCTGGCTGCAGCAGTGTCGCAAGACGACACCATGCAGCGCGTGCTCAAGGCCCCGCGACTGACGAGCGCAAACAAGGCCGCCACGTTTATTGACGTGTGCGGCGACAAGTTTGATGCAAAGGCACAGAACTTCATCAACGTCGTTGCCGAAAACGACCGTCTCCCGCTTTTGCCGGAGATTTCCGCTCTGTTCGACCTGTACAAGGCCGAACAAGAGAAATCGGTAGACGTTGAAGTGACCAGTGCTTTTGCATTGAACCAAGAACAGCAAGACAAACTCGCCAAGGTTCTCAGTGCACGACTCAACCGGGAAGTGCGCCTGCAAGTCGAGGAAGACAAATCCCTTATTGGGGGCATTGTCATCCGCGCCGGCGACCTGGTAATCGATGGCTCGGTTCGCGGCAAACTCGCGAGCCTTGCCGAAGCATTGAAATCTTGAGTTTGAAGGGGCAGCAGAGCAATGCAGCAACTCAATCCTTCCGAAATAAGTGAAATTATCAAGGGCCGCATCGACAAGCTCGATGTGACCTCCCAAGCCCGTAACGAAGGCACTGTCGTCAGCGTATCTGACGGTATCGTGCGGATTCACGGTCTGGCCGACGTCATGTACGGCGAGATGATCGAGTTTCCGGGCGGCGTCTTCGGTATGGCCCTCAACCTGGAGCAAGACTCCGTAGGTGCCGTTGTATTGGGCTCCTACCAGTCTCTGGCTGAAGGCATGAGCGCCAAGTGCACCGGCCGCATCCTCGAAGTTCCTGTTGGTAAGGAACTGCTGGGTCGCGTTGTCGACGCACTGGGTAACCCGGTTGACGGCAAAGGTCCACTGAACAACACCGAGACCGATGCGGTCGAGAAAGTTGCTCCAGGCGTGATCTGGCGTAAGTCGGTAGACCAGCCTGTACAGACTGGCTACAAGGCTGTCGATGCCATGATTCCTGTCGGCCGTGGCCAGCGTGAGCTGATCATCGGTGACCGTCAGATCGGTAAAACCGCTCTGGCGATCGACGCGATCATCAACCAGAAGAACAGCGGCATTTTCTGCGTCTACGTGGCAATCGGTCAGAAACAATCGACCATCGCCAACGTGGTTCGCAAGCTGGAAGAGAACGGCGCCCTGGCTAACACCATCGTCGTCGCAGCGAGCGCTTCGGAATCTGCAGCACTGCAGTTCCTGGCTCCGTACTCCGGTTGCACCATGGGTGAATTCTTCCGCGACCGCGGTGAAGACGCGCTGATCGTTTATGACGATCTGTCCAAGCAAGCAGTGGCTTACCGCCAGATCTCCCTGCTGCTGCGCCGTCCGCCAGGCCGTGAAGCTTACCCAGGCGACGTGTTCTATCTCCACTCCCGTCTGCTGGAGCGCGCATCCCGCGTTTCGGAAGAATACGTAGAGAAGTTCACCAACGGCGCAGTGACCGGCAAAACCGGTTCCCTGACCGCACTGCCGATCATCGAAACCCAGGCTGGCGACGTTTCCGCTTTCGTTCCGACCAACGTGATTTCCATCACCGACGGTCAGATCTTCCTGGAATCGGCCATGTTCAACTCCGGGATCCGTCCTGCTGTGAACGCCGGTGTTTCGGTATCCCGTGTGGGTGGTGCCGCTCAGACCAAGATCATCAAGAAGCTCTCCGGTGGTATCCGTACCGCTCTGGCTCAGTACCGTGAACTGGCGGCATTCGCTCAGTTCGCTTCTGACCTGGACGAAGCGACCCGTAAGCAACTTGAGCATGGTCAGCGCGTTACCGAGCTGATGAAGCAGAAGCAATACGCACCAATGTCGATCGCTGACATGGCGCTGTCGCTGTATGCCGCTGAGCGTGGGTTCCTGACTGACGTTGAAATCGCCAAGATCGGCAGCTTCGAACAAGCGCTGATTGGATACTTCAACCGCGATCACGCCGATTTGATGGCGAAGATCAACGTGAAGGGTGACTTCAATGACGAAATCGACGCTGGCATGAAAGCCGGTATCGAGAAGTTCAAGGCCACCCAAACCTGGTAAGCCGCAGCGGGAGCCGCAAGGCTCCCGCTTGCTAACCTGATAGGTGTTACATGGCAGGCGCAAAAGAGATTCGCAGTAAGATTGCGAGCATCAAAAGCACGCAAAAGATTACCAGCGCCATGGAAAAAGTGGCGGTCAGTAAAATGCGCAAGGCACAAATGCGCATGGCTGCTAGCCGTCCTTATGCGGAGCGCATCCGCCAGGTTATTGGCCATCTGGCCAACGCCAACCCGGAATATCGCCACCCGTTCATGCTCGACCGCGAAGTAAAGCGTGTCGGTTATGTCGTGGTGAGCAGTGACCGTGGTCTGTGTGGTGGCTTGAACACCAACCTGTTCAAGGCCCTGGTCAAGGACATGGCGGTAAACCGCGAAAACGGCGTCGAGATCGATCTGTGTGTCGTGGGTAGCAAGGGTGCGGCTTTCTTCCGCAACTTCGGCGGTAACGTCGTTGCAGCTATCAGCCACCTGGGTGAAGAGCCGTCGATCAATGACTTGATCGGCAGCGTCAAGGTGATGCTGGATGCCTACCTGGACGGCCGTATTGATCGCCTGTCCGTGGTGTCCAACAAGTTCGTCAACACCATGACGCAGCTGCCTACGGTGGAGCAATTGATTCCACTGGTGGCGACCCCGGAAAAGGAACTCAAGCACCACTGGGATTATCTGTACGAACCGGACGCCAAAGAGCTGCTTGACGGCTTGATGGTCCGTTACGTGGAGTCGCAGGTCTACCAGGCGGTGGTCGAGAACAACGCGGCTGAACAAGCTGCGCGGATGATCGCGATGAAGAACGCTACCGACAACGCCGGTGATTTGATCAGCGATTTGCAGCTGGTCTACAACAAGGCGCGTCAGGCTGCGATCACCCAAGAGATCTCGGAAATCGTCGGCGGCGCTGCCGCGGTTTAACGGTTCAAATATTCAGAGGATCCAGCTATGAGTAGCGGACGTATCGTTCAAATCATCGGCGCCGTTATCGACGTGGAATTTCCACGCGACAGCGTACCGAGCATCTATAACGCGCTGTTGGTACAAAGCGCGGCAGGGACCACCCTGGAAGTCCAGCAACAGCTGGGCGACGGCGTGGTTCGTACCATTGCGATGGGTTCCACCGAAGGCTTGAAGCGCGGTCTGGAAGTCAAAGACTCCGGCGCAGCCATCTCCGTACCGGTCGGTAAAGCGACCCTGGGCCGGATCATGGACGTTCTGGGTAACCCGATCGACGAAGCTGGCCCGATCGCCACCGAAGAGCGCTGGGGCATTCACCGTCCTGCGCCAACCTTCGCTGAGCAAGCGGGCGGCAACGACCTGCTGGAAACCGGCATCAAGGTTATCGACCTGGTTTGCCCGTTCGCCAAGGGTGGTAAAGTCGGTCTGTTCGGTGGTGCCGGTGTAGGCAAAACCGTAAACATGATGGAACTGATCCGTAACATCGCCATCGAGCACAGCGGTTATTCCGTGTTCGCCGGTGTGGGTGAGCGTACTCGTGAGGGTAACGACTTCTACCACGAGATGAAGGATTCCAACGTTCTGGACAAAGTGGCACTGGTTTACGGTCAGATGAACGAGCCGCCGGGTAACCGTCTGCGCGTAGCACTGACCGGCCTGACCATGGCCGAGAAGTTCCGTGACGAAGGTAACGACGTTCTGCTGTTCGTCGACAACATCTATCGTTACACCCTGGCCGGTACTGAAGTATCCGCACTGCTGGGCCGTATGCCTTCCGCAGTAGGTTACCAGCCGACCCTGGCCGAAGAGATGGGTACTCTGCAAGAGCGTATCACTTCGACCAAAAACGGTTCGATCACCTCGATCCAGGCGGTATACGTACCAGCGGATGACTTGACTGACCCGTCGCCAGCGACCACCTTCGCCCACTTGGACGCCACCGTCGTTCTGTCCCGTGACATCGCCTCCCTGGGTATCTACCCGGCGGTCGATCCACTCGACTCGACTTCGCGCCAGCTGGACCCGAACGTGATCGGCCAGGACCACTACGATACCGCTCGCGGTGTACAGTATGTTCTGCAGCGTTACAAAGAACTGAAGGACATCATTGCGATCCTGGGTATGGACGAGCTGTCGGAAGCCGACAAGCAGTTGGTAAACCGTGCTCGTAAGATCCAGCGTTTCTTGTCGCAGCCGTTCTTCGTGGCTGAAGTCTTCACCGGTGCCTCGGGTAAATACGTTTCCCTGAAAGACACCATTGCTGGCTTCAAAGGCATCCTCAACGGTGACTACGACCACCTGCCAGAACAAGCGTTCTACATGGTCGGCGGCATCGAAGAAGCGATCGAGAAAGCCAAGAAACTGTAATCCCGGCGCCCGGCAACGGGCGCTAATTTAGGTTGAGGCAATCAGATGGCTATGACAGTCCATTGCGATATCGTCAGCGCGGAAGGGGAAATCTTCTCCGGCCTGGTCGAGATGGTGGTTGCGCACGGTGCACTGGGTGATCTTGGTATCGCCCTGGGTCACGCGCCGCTGATCACTAATCTCAAGCCGGGCCCGATCCGCCTGATCAAGCAGGGCGGGGAAGAGGAGGTGTATTACATCTCTGGTGGTTTCCTCGAGGTTCAGCCGAACATGGTCAAGGTTCTTGCCGACACCGTGCAACGTGCTGCCGACCTGGACGAAGCCTCCGCTCAGGAAGCCGTTAAGGCTGCCGAGAAGGCCTTGCATGAGCGGGGCGCGGAATTCGATTACGGTTCTGCTGCCGCACGTCTGGCCGAGGCTGCAGCTCAGCTGCGCACCGTCCAGCAGATCCGCAAGAAGTTCGGCCACTAAAAGGCCATCGCTTGTTGCGCGATTGATTAAAAAGGGTAGCCTCGGCTACCCTTTTTTCATTTCCGACATTCATCAATTGGTCGCATCCGCTGACCACCCAGGATTGGTAGCCAGTCATGTCCCTAGAAATCGTTATCCTCGCTGCCGGTCAAGGCACTCGCATGCGTTCGGCATTACCAAAAGTCCTGCATCCAATTGCCGGCAACTCGATGCTCGGACATGTTATCCACAGCGCCCGGCAACTTGATCCCCAGCGCATTCACGTCGTGATCGGCCATGGCGCTGAAGCAGTGCGTGAACGCCTGGCCGCCGATGATTTGAATTTTGTCCTTCAGGACCAACAGCTCGGCACCGGCCATGCCGTGGCCCAAGCCGTACCGTTCATCAAATCCGACACTGTACTGATTCTCTACGGTGACGTCCCGCTCATCGAGGTCGAAACACTCCAGCGCCTGCTCACGAAAGTCGCGCCTCAACAGCTTGGCTTGCTCACCGTTGAACTGGACGATCCTACCGGCTACGGCCGTATCGTGCGCGACACCGCTGGCAAGGTGACGGCCATCGTCGAGCAAAAAGACGCCAACGAAGCCGAACGAGCGATCACCGAAGGCAACACCGGCATCCTGGCCCTGCCTTTCGCAAAACTGGGGGAGTGGATGAGCCGTCTCTCCAACAACAATGCCCAGGGCGAGTATTACCTGACCGACGTGATCGCCATGGCGGTCAGCGATGGTCTCGTGGTGGCGACCGAACAGCCTCACGATGCAATGGAAGTGCAGGGTGCCAACGATCGCAAGCAACTCTCCGAGCTGGAGCGTCATTATCAATTGCGCGCGGGTCGCCGTTTGATGGCCCAGGGTGTGACGCTGCGAGACCCGGCACGTTTTGATGTGCGCGGTGAAGTGACCGTCGGTCGGGACGTGCTGATTGATATCAACGTGATCCTTGAAGGCAAGGTCGTCATCGAAGACGACGTCGTGATCGGTCCGAACTGCGTGATCAAGGACAGTACCCTGCGCAAAGGCGTGGTGATCAAGGCCAATAGCCATATCGAAGGCGCGGTACTCGGAGAAGGCAGCGATGCCGGTCCGTTCGCCCGTATCCGTCCTGGTACGGTACTGGAGGCCCGGGCACATGTGGGTAACTTTGTTGAGTTGAAAAATGCGCATTTGGGTGAAGGCGCCAAGGCAGGTCATTTGACTTACCTGGGTGATGCCGAGGTCGGGGCGCGCACCAATATCGGCGCGGGCACCATTACCTGCAATTATGACGGCGCCAATAAGTGGAAGACCGTGCTGGGTGAGGATGTGTTCATCGGCTCCAATACCTCGTTGGTAGCGCCTGTGGATATCTCTGCGGGTGCAACCACGGCTGCCGGTTCGACCATTACGCAGGATGTGGATAACGCGCAACTGGCTGTGGGTAGAGCGCGCCAGAAAAATATCGACGGCTGGAAGCGGCCGGAGAAGCTCAAGAAGAGCTGAGTTATACACAGCTCATGAAGGTGCTTTCGCGGGCAAGCCTCGCTCCTACAGGACTTTAGTTATCCACAGTGCTGTTATCCACAGAGTGTGAATGATTCATGGCATAGGAGCGAGGATTAACTGCGAAGCTTTTATCCACAGAAATTCTATCCACAACACTTTATACATAGAACGTTATCCACAGGTCTTTTATCGCCTTCCTCTTGACGAAGTTTCGACAATAGGTTTTGATTCGCTTCCGATATCTTTCGAATCGAAACTTCTCCGCTTATGTCGAAACGCAATACACCTCAACGCCGTCACAACATCCTCGCCTTGCTCAACGAGCAGGGCGAAGTCAGTGTGGATGAGCTGGCCAAGCGCTTCGAAACCTCGGAAGTTACGATTCGCAAGGATCTGGCAGCGCTTGAAAGCAATGGCTTGCTTCTGCGCCGTTACGGCGGTGCTGTCACCATGCCTCAGGAACTGGTGGCCGATCTCGGTCAACCCATCTCCAGCTATAAGCAGGCAATCGCTCGCGCAGCCGTTATGCGGATACGCGAGCATGCGCGAATCATCATCGACAGCGGCAGCACGACGGCGGCGATGATCCCGGAACTCGGCCAACAACCGGGCCTGGTGGTGATGACTAATTCGCTGCATGTCGCCAATGCCCTGAGCGAACTCGAACACGAGCCGGTGCTGTTAATGACCGGTGGTACCTGGGACCCGCACTCCGAATCCTTTCAGGGGCAGGTTGCCGAGCAGGTACTACGCTCTTACGATTTCGACCAGTTGTTCATCGGAGCCGATGGCATTGACCTGGTACGCGGCACGACTACCTTCAATGAATTGCTGGGACTGAGCCGGGTCATGGCCGAGGTCTCCCGCGAAGTGGTGGTGATGGTGGAGGCCGACAAGATAGGCCGCAAGATTCACAACCTGGAGCTGCCGTGGAGCAGCGTTCATACCCTTATTACCGATGATCGCCTGCCGCTTGAGGCAAGGGATCAGATTCAGGCCCGCGGCATCAATTTGATATGCGCGCCTGTCAGTCAGGAGAAATAGCATGTGTGGAATTGTCGGCGCAGTCGCAGAACGTAACATTACTGCCATCTTGCTCGAAGGCCTCAAACGCCTGGAATACCGCGGTTATGACAGCGCAGGTGTAGCGATCTTCACTAACAACCAAACGCTTGAGCGCACGCGTCGTCCGGGTAAGGTCAGTGAGTTGGAACAGGCCCTGGAAAACGAACCTCTGGCCGGTCGGCTGGGCATCGCCCACACCCGCTGGGCGACTCACGGCGCGCCTTGCGAACGCAATGCCCACCCGCATTTCGCCGGTGATCTGGCCGTTGTGCACAACGGCATCATCGAGAACCACGAAGCCCTGCGCGAACAACTCAAGGACTTGGGTTACGTCTTTACCTCGGACACCGACACCGAAGTCATCGCCCACCTGCTGGAGCACAAACTCAAGGATCTGGGCGATCTGACCGTGGCCCTGAAGGCGACTGTCAAAGAACTGCACGGCGCTTATGGCCTGGCGGTGATCAGTGCTCAACAACCGGATCGACTGGTCGCAGCCCGCAGTGGCAGCCCGTTGGTGATCGGTCTGGGCATGGGGGAAAACTTCCTGGCCTCCGACCAATTGGCGCTGCGTCAGGTCACTGATCGTTTCATGTACCTTGAAGAAGGTGATATCGCAGAAATCCGCCGCGAAAGCGTGCAGATCTGGGACGTTAACGGTCAAGTCGTCGAGCGTGAATCCGTGCAATATCGTGACGGCGCCGAAGCCGCCGACAAGGGCGAATTCCGCCATTACATGCTCAAGGAAATCCATGAGCAACCGGCCGTGGTGCAGCGCACCCTGGAAGGTCGCCTGAGTCAGAACCAGGTGTTGGTCCAGGCGTTTGGCCCGCAAGCTGCCGAACTGTTTGCCAAAGTGCGTAACGTGCAGATCGTCGCGTGCGGTACCAGCTACCACGCCGGCATGGTCGCCCGTTACTGGCTCGAAGAGTTGGCGGGTATCCCTTGCCAGGTCGAAGTCGCCAGCGAATTCCGCTATCGCAAGGTAGTGGTGCAGGCCGACACCCTGTTCGTGACCATTTCCCAGTCCGGTGAAACCGCCGACACCCTGGCCGCTTTGCGTAACGCCAAAGAGCTGGGTTATCTGGCGAGCCTGGCGATCTGCAACGTCGGTATCAGCTCGCTGGTACGTGAGTCCGATCTGACACTGTTGACCCAGGCCGGTCGCGAAATCGGCGTGGCCTCGACCAAAGCCTTCACCACTCAGTTGGTAGGCCTGCTGTTGCTGACGCTGTCCCTGGGCCAGGTTCGCGGCACTCTGGCCAACGGCGTTGAAGCCACCCTGGTCGAAGAACTGCGTCGCCTGCCGAGCCGCCTGGGTGAAGCCCTGGCGATGGACAGCACCGTGGAAAAAATCGCCGAACTGTTTGCCGAGAAGAACCACACGCTGTTCCTCGGTCGTGGCGCGCAATTCCCGGTCGCGATGGAAGGTGCCCTCAAGCTCAAGGAAATCTCCTACATCCACGCCGAAGCCTATCCTGCTGGCGAACTGAAACACGGCCCGCTGGCGCTGGTGGATAACGACATGCCGGTGGTGACCGTTGCGCCAAACAACGAACTGCTGGAGAAGCTCAAGTCCAACCTCCAGGAAGTTCGCGCCCGTGGCGGCGAGCTGATCGTCTTCGCGGACGAGCAGGCAGGCATGACCAACGGCGAAGGCACTCACGTGGTGCAGATGCCGCACATCCACGACATCCTGTCGCCGATCCTCTACACCATTCCGCTGCAGTTGCTCTCGTACTACGTGGCGGTGTTGAAAGGTACGGACGTCGACCAGCCGCGTAACCTGGCGAAGTCGGTGACGGTGGAATAAGTTATCCACAGGTCACGCTGAAGCAAAAAGATCGCACCCTTCACAGCACCAACAGGAAGTACCCCTGTAGGATCTGTCGAAGGCTGCGATTTTTTTTGATTTTGGATAAGGACATGCCCCTATGGATCGATTCCAGGAAATGCAGGTCTTCGCCGCCGTCGCCCAAGACCAGGGCTTCTCGGTGGCGGCGCGGCGTTTGGGCATGTCGGCCGCCAGCGTCACCCGGGCGGTGGCGGCGCTGGAGAAACGCATTGGCACGCTGTTGCTCACCCGCACGACGCGTAGCGTGCATTTGAGCGAGGCCGGCCAGCGTTATCTCGAAGACTGCCGCAGGATTCTCGCCGAGGTGCAGGAAGCCGAGGATTCAGCAGCGGGCAGTCACACTCAACCCCGTGGGCAATTGACGATTACCGCGCCGGTGTTGTTCGGTGAATTGTTCGTCACGCCCTTGATGGTGGATTACCTGACCCGGTTTCCCGAGGTCAGCATCAACGGCGTGCTGGTCGACCGCGTGGTGAGCATGGTCGAGGAGGGTATTGATGTCGCCGTGCGCATCGGTGAGTTGCCCGACAGTAACCAGCACGCGATTCGCGTGGGTGAAGTGCGGCGGGTGATTTGCGGATCGCCAGCGTTCCTGATGGCCCAGGGTCGACCTCGACATCCTCAGGATCTGGCTCAGGCGCCGGTAATAGCAACGTCCGCTATCGGGCAGCTTAGAAACTGGCCTTTTCTTGACGCAGGCGAACCCCTGAGTGTTCGTCCGGAACCGCGGCTGGTGGTGACGGCGAATCAGGCGGCCATTACCGCGGCGTGTCTGGGCCTGGGTTTCACCCGGGTCCTTTCTTATCAGGTGGCGAGCAAAGTCGCGGCGGGGGAACTGGACATCGTGTTGGCCGATTTCGAATTGCCGCCATTACCGATCCATGTGGTGTACCAGGGTGGACGCAACGCCCCGGCGCGGATTCGCAGTTTCGTGGATTTTGCAGTAAACGCCCTGAGGGAGCATCCAGCCTTGCAGCACTGATTCATTATTGCTCTGGTTGAAATAATGGATTGCGTTTGCTGGTTATTCTGTTGTTTTGGTTGCGGGTGGAAGATAGCGGACATCGGCACTGATCGGTCCTGAACAGCGCCACTGCCCTGCGGAGTCAACCATGCAAGCGATCAAACTCTACAACTTTCCCCGTTCCGGCCATGCCCACCGTGTGGAGTTGATGCTGTCCCTGCTGCAACTGCCGACCGAGCTGATTTTTGTCGATCTGGCCAAGGGTGCACACAAGCAGCCGGAGTTCCTGGCGCTCAATGCTTTCGGTCAGGTTCCGGTCATTGATGATCAGGGCGTGGTACTGGCGGACTCCAACGCGATTCTGGTTTATCTGGCGCAAAAATACGGTAACGGTCGCTGGCTGCCAGCCGACCCAGTCGGTGCCGCCAGGGTTCAGCGCTGGTTGTCGTTCGCCGCCGGGCCTCTCGCTTTCGGTCCTGCCAGGGCCAGGCTGATTACAGTGTTCGGTGCATCTTACAACGCTGATGAGGTGATCGCTTACTCGCACACCTGGCTCAAGGTCCTCGATCAGGAACTGGCCAATTCGACTTATCTGGCCGGCAGCGAGCCGACCATTGCCGACGTCGCGGCGTATAGCTACATCGCCCATGCACCTGAAGGCAACGTGTCCCTCGAGGACTACGGCAACGTGCGGGCCTGGCTGGCGCGCATCGAAGCCCTGCCTGGATTTGTCGGCATGCCGCGCACCGTCGCCGGGCTGCAAAAAACCGCCTGATGCCTGTGGCCCGCTATTCACGGGCCTTTCATGCTGCGTCGATGGCGCAGGGGAGATGCCGTTATGGACCGTTCGCCTTGGCATGCCGGCGAGAAACAGTTGCAGGCTCACGTGGGTGTTGCCGAGCGAATGGAGGCGTTCGGTCGTAGGGTGATTCGCACCGGGATGCCGGACCAGCACCGCACGTTTTATCAGCAATTACCGTTCATGCTGTATGGCGCGGTGGATGCCGATGGTAAACCGTGGGCCAGCATTATTGAGGGCGAGCCGGGTTTCGCTCACTCGCCCGAGGCCGGTACGCTGCAATTTGGCAGCCTGCCAAGCGCCGACGATCCTGCACAATTGAGTAATGGCGCGGCGATCGGCCTGCTGGGCATCGAATTGCACACCCGACGGCGCAACCGCATCAACGGTCGCATTCACTCAATGACCGCCGGCGGCTTCGGTGTGAGCGTGGAACAGTCCTTCGGCAATTGCCCGCAATACATTCAATTGCGGCAGTTTCGCTCGGTGCCACTGGCAGATCCTGCGACCCGCATCGCCCAGCAGCTCGACGGGCTGGATGACGCGGCCCGATCCATGATCGCCGGTGCCGATACCTTTTTCGTCGCCAGTTACGTGGATGTCGATGGCCAGCGCTCGGTGGATGTTTCGCACCGTGGCGGTCAGTCCGGCTTCGTCCAGGTGGAGGGTAATCGCCTGACCATTCCGGATTTTGCCGGCAATCTGTTCTTCAACACCTTGGGCAACCTGCTGCTTAACCCTCGCGCCGGCTTGCTGTTTATCGATTTCAATTCTGGCGATCTGCTGCAGCTCAGCGGGCGCACCGAAATCATCCTTGAAGGCCCGCAAGTCGAAGCCTTTCAAGGGGCCGAGCGGCTCTGGACATTCGAGGTGGAAAGCGTCGTCCGGCGCCCGGCAGCATTGGCTTTGCGTTGGCGTTTCGATGGCGTTTCACCCACCAGTCTGCTGACCGGTACCTGGGAGCAGGCCAGGGCTCGTCTGCAAGCCCAGGCTCTGGGCGATCAATGGCGACCGCTGCAAGTGGTGCGGATCGAAGCGGAAAGCCACAACATCCGCTCGATCTATCTGCAGCCCGCCGATGACGCCGGATTCCCGATATTTCGGGCCGGACAGCATTTGCCGCTGCGATTCAATATTGCCGGCGAGGTGCATATCCGCACCTACAGTCTGTCGAGTGCGCCCTCTGATGATTTTTTCCGCATCAGTGTAAAGCGCGAAGGCCTGGTTTCTTCGTATTTGCATGAACAGGTCCGCGTGGGTGATCTGCTGGAGGCTCGCGCGCCACAAGGGCATTTCACCGTGGCGCCCCATGAGCGCCGGCCGCTGGTGTTGCTGGCGGCGGGGGTGGGCATTACGCCGCTGCTGTCGATGCTGCGGGAGGTGGTTTATCAAGGCCTGCGCACCCGCCACATCCGGCCGACCTGGTTTTTCCAGAGTTCTCGAACCTTGGCCGATCAACCGTTCCGGGCGGAGCTGGATCACTTGCTCGACGGTGACGGTGCAGGTGACGCAGTGAGGATTTTGCGCCTGCTCAGTCAGCCGGAACCCGAGGCACGTGAGGGCGAGGACTTTGATCTGAGCGGACGAATCGACACCGCGTTGCTCAAGACTATCCTCGAAGTGGAAGACTACGATCAGCTGGATTTCGTTCTCTGCGGTCCGGGCAGTTTTACCCAAGGGCTGTACGACAGCCTGCGGGAACTGGACATCCGTGATGCCAGGATTCACGCCGAAACCTTTGGCCCCTCGACTTTGCGTCGCAAGCCGGATCCTGACGCGGTGGTCATCGATCAGCCACCAGCCGCCACCACGTCGGTGCCGGTGGTGTTCCAGCGCTCGGCCAAAGAGGCCCGCTGGCATCCCGAAGGCGGCAGTTTGCTGGAGTTGGCGGAAAGCCGTGGGCTGCGCCCGGAATTCAGTTGCCGCGGCGGCTCCTGCGGAACCTGCAGGACTCGTTTGATCAGCGGTCAGGTCAATTATCCACACCCACCGGCAGAGGTGCCGGATAAGGGGGAGGTACTGATTTGTTGCGCAATTCCCGCCCAAGGTTCGCAACCTTTGGTGTTAGATATCTGATCAGCCCATCTCAGTGAGCATTTGCCCATCAGCCGGGTCCTCAGTAGGGTGGCGGACTAGAACGACAAGGGGCCATGCATGGCCCTTTTCGCCTTTCAGAGATAAGGCTGTTAATGGTTTTTTTGACTCGATTGATTGTGTTGCTGGCGGCGACTGGATTGCTCAACGGTTGCGAACGACAGGACGCTCCGCCACTGGATCAGCAACTCTACGTCTGGCAACGACAATGGACCCCGGCCCATGAAGCGGCCCTCCAGGACAGCCGCGCGGACTTTTCGACCCTGCGGGTGCTGGCCTTGCAAGCGTTCCCGCAGGCTGGCTGGAGCCGGGCGCGCATTGATCCGGCGCTGCTCAAAGGTGATGGTCGGCCGGTGATAGCGGTGGTTCGTCTTGATGGTCAGCTCAAGTCGCTGGATCAGCACGAAGTTACCGCGCAGATCCAGCGAGTGCTCGACGATTGGCAAGGGAAGGGGCTGAACCTCTCCGGCGTTGAAATCGACCACGATGCAGGCAATGCCCGATTACCGGCCTATCGGGCGTTTCTTGTGCATTTACGCTCGGTTCTGCCAGCGTCACTGCCATTGAGCATCACTGCCTTACCTTCCTGGCTCGACAGCCCCGAGTTGCCGGCGCTCTTATCCACAGTCGACAGCAGCGTGTTGCAGGTGCACGCGGTCAGCGATCCACGCAGTGGCTTGTTTGACCCGAGTCAGGCCAGGAAGTGGGTCAAGGCCTGGAGCCGCATCACATCGAAACCTTTTTATCTGGCGCTGCCGGCCTATGGCGTGGCGTTGTTGCCGGGGGACAACGGCGCCCCGCTGGTGGAAAGCGAAGTGAGCCTCGAGCGGGGCGGGACGCGGCGGGAATTGCTGGCCGATCCGCGGCAACTGAGCCAGCTCGGCAGGCAATTACGCCAAGATCCTCCGGCTCATCTGGCGGGCCTGATCTGGTTTCGTCTGCCGCTGGCCAACGACCGCAGGGCATGGAGCCTGACCACCTTGCGCGCCGTGGCGCGCGGCGATGCGCTCGACAGTCGCCTGACGCTGGAGCTCTCGGCAAAAGAGGGGCTTTACGACATCAGTCTCGGTAATCAGGGCAACCTCGACACCGCCTGGCCCGAACGCGTGACGCTGGCGGTGCAGGGGTGTGAAGGCGCCGATGCCCTGGCCGGCTACGCATTGCAACAGAACCCGGATCTGCTTACCTTCACGCGCCTGCGTGACGGTCGAATAGCGGCCGGCGGACAGCGTGCCATTGGTTGGGCGCGCTGCGCAAATATTGATCAAGGAGCTTCGAATGTTCACCCGTAACTGGCCTCGTCACCTGCTGTGCCTGAGTCTCGGCTTGCCGCTGGGTACGGCGCAGGCCTGTGGGCCGGATTTCCCGATGCGCCTGCTCGACAACCGTGGCCAGTCGCTGGCGGAGCTGCCGGAAGGCAACTTCATCTTCGAGATCAATCGCCTTGGGCATGCGATTACCGGGCTCAAGAACGTCACGGCCGCCACTCTCAATCCGAATGTGGGTTACGGCGATATGCCCGATCATGCCGAACAGCGGGACACTGCCGAGCAGGCCGGTTTGACGGCCGGGCAGCAAGCCCGGGTGAAACAGCTGCGCAACCTGACCGATGCCCGTCAGGTCGAGATTCAAGGCGCGGACTTGTCGGCCGAGCTCAAACTCTATCTGGCAGGTGCCGTGGCGTTCAATGCGGGTGACCATGGGCTGGCGGTCGAATATTTCCAGAAGGTGCTGGCATTGCCGGCTGACGAGAGAAGGTTGCGCAGCACTTGGGCGGCTTATTCATCAGGTCGAGCGTTGTTTGCCATGAGCGCCGAAGCGGACGCTGGTCCCGAGTTGTTGGAACAGTCGCGAAAGGCCTTCGAGCAAGCTCGTCAGCTGAGCATCGACGG
This sequence comes from Pseudomonas silesiensis, assembly GCF_001661075.1. Lineage (NCBI taxonomy): Bacteria > Pseudomonadati > Pseudomonadota > Gammaproteobacteria > Pseudomonadales > Pseudomonadaceae > Pseudomonas > Pseudomonas silesiensis. Next base: position 6,734,202 of record NZ_CP014870.1, on the reverse strand, counting down.
CTTCAGCGATCCACTGGAGCTGGGCGTCGCCAGTCTTGGCGAAGAAGCCCGCGTCGTGCGCAGTGCCGGTGACTGGAACCACGCCATAGAGCTCTACGCCACGCAAAACCTCCATGGATCGGCGGTGGGCTACACCTCGCTGAAACTGTTGATGAACGATCTGGCGGCGATGCCTGAAGATCAGCTGGCTCCTTTGCTCAAGGGCAAAACGGTGCAGCAACTGGTCACGGCGTCGTTGATCAGCCGGATGGGCTGGTCATTCGGTGATCAGCCGCCGAACGAATTGAAGCTGATCAAGCTGTTGCAAAACAGCACTCGGGGTAGCCTGGAGAACGCTGATCGTCTGGCGGCCGTCAATTATCAGCAGGGTGACTACACCAGTGCCAAGGCATTCCTTGAACACGCGGGCGATGGCGGTCTGGCCTGGTGGCTGCGGGCGAAACTGGCGATGCGCGATGGCGATAAGACCGCTGCCGCCGCAGCGTATGCCAAGGCTGCCCAAGCTTTCCCGCAGAATGAATCCTGGGGCGAACGACGCACCCCGGATTGGGACTACGAAACCTTGCAACCCAAATGCCGGGTCGAGGGCGAAAGCGCGATCCTGGCGCTGCAACGCGGGGATTACCTGCAGGCATTCGATCAACTCTATCGCAGCAAAGATATTTATTGGTTCGACGCGGCAACGGTTGCCGAGCGGGTGCTGACCCTCGATGAGCTCAAGCAATACGTCGACACCCAGGTGCCGGCGCCTCCGGCGCTGACCCGGCAGGAGCGCGATAATTACGTGCCGTTGCCGGTGGCGGCCAAACTGCGCAATTTGTTGGGGCGACGGTTGCTGCGTGAAGAGCGCTACGACGAAGCGCCAGGGTACTTTGATAACAGCGAGTTGCAGGCCAAGGCAAAGTGGTACGGGGAATTGCGCAACGACGCCGAATCGAAATGGTGGCCTACCAAACGGGCATTCGCGTACTACCATGCCGCAACCTTGGCCCGCTTCGAGGGCATGGCACTGCTGGGCTACGAGATGTCTCCGGATTACGCGACCTTTGGTGGCAACTACAGTCTCGAAAGCAGCGAGCTCAAGGTCGGTCCTTTAGTCGCTGAAGACGAAGTCAGACGCCAGCAGGCCAGCGCTGCCCAACCCGACCAGCGTTATCACTACCGGTATGTCGCCAATGAATTTGCCAGTCGCGCCGCCGACAACTTGCCCCATACCAGCCAGGCATTTGCCGCGGTGCTGTGCGCGGCGGCGGGCTGGAATACCGGTGCCGAAGAAAAATCTGCCTTCTATCAACGCTACGTCAAGGAAGGCCCGTATGTACCCTGGGCCATATTTTTTGGCGAGCGCTGCCCTTATCCGGATTTTCAGAACGCAGACAGACGCTACGTGACCCAGGCTTTGGCTCCCGTTCGTTCTGCTCTACGGCCCTATAAAAGAGGGCTGCAAGTGGGTGGTGTGGTGATCTTTACAGCGATCGCCCTGGTGCTGATCAATCGCCGCAAGCGCAAAGCGCTGACGTAATCAGGCCTGTTGCACGAACGTCAATCGCACCGCGAAACCGATCAGCAGGCTACCGAACAGCCATTGCTGTAAACGCTGGGCCGATGGACTGCGTTGCAGCCAGCGGCCGAGCGCGGCGCCGGCCAGGGCGTAGGCGCTGTCGAACAATAAGCCGACGCCGACCAGTATCACACCCAAGGTCGCAAACTGTGCGAGTACCGGGCCCGCCTCAGGATTGATGAATTGCGGCAACAGAACCGAGCAGAACAGCAGCGCTTTGGGGTTAAGCAGGTTGGTGAGCAAACCGCGCTGGATTGCTGCGCGCCAATGGGATTTCCCGGAGGAGGCTTGTGCACCATTCAAATTCGGCAGCAGTGTGGTTCGCAGACACTGAATGCCGATCCACAGTAAATATGCAGCCCCGACCAGACGGACTACGTCGAAGGTCCAGGGCGCAACTTTGAACAGTGTCGCCAGGCCCAGCGCCGCCAATGCCACATGGCAACCCCGGGCAATGCCCAAGCCTACCGCCGTCGCCAACGCGGCGCCTTTGCCCTGACGGGCGCCGGTCTGCAACAGCAGGATCATGTCCGGTCCAGGGAGCAGATAAACCACCGCCAACGCTATGAAAAACAGCCAGTATCCTGCCACCTTGCACCCCATTCGTTGTCGATTCGGTACGCTCAGTCTAGGGCTGAGGGGCAGGGCAGGTGCTTGCGTAGTTTGCTTACAAACCCTCTGGTATTGGCATAATCTTTCACTGTATACGCGATACACCATCAGGATCTGCCAAACCATGAAACTCGATTCCTATGACCGCAAGATACTCGCAGCGCTGCAACGGGACGGTCGCCTGAGCAATGTGCAACTCGCCGACGAGATCGGGCTGTCCGCATCGCCTTGTTTGCGCAGGGTGCGGATGCTCGAAGAAGCCGGGGTGATTCGCGGCTATCAAGCCACTCTTGATCGCGATGAAGTCGGGCTGGGGCTGACGGTGTTTGTCGGGGTCAAGGTCGAGCGCCACAACGATGAACAGGCGGAATCCTTTCGTTTGGCCGTGACGGCATTGCCGGAGGTAATTTCGGCATTCCTGGTATCGGGGGAATCGGATTTTCTGCTGCAGGTGGTGGTGCCGGATTTGCGTGCCTATGACCGTTTTCTCACTGGGCGCCTGTTGAAGCTGCCAGGGGTGAGTGACATCCGCAGCAACTTTGCGATTCACACGGTGAAGACCCCGGGTGCGTTGCCGTTGGGCCATTTGCCCGCCTGAATCGTTAAAAATTGCCCGCTGCCCCAGCTCCGGCGTAATCCCGGTATGTCGAAACAATACAAAAATTTCACCCATTTCGTTATATCGTAACGAACTGATGTGAAACGCTGAACACTGGGGTGGTATGCAAGTCGATCTGGATGATGATGGAGCTCAGGTAGCCGGGCTGCCGCGCTTTCAGCAGGCAGTTTTTCAAAGCCGGCGCTTGCGACAGTTCGCCATTGGCTTGGGAGCGCTGGCGGCGACAGGGCTGGTACTGGCATTTTTTGTCGGGCTGTTCGCACCTCAGTCACTTTGGGCGGCAGTGCTGACCCATCAAAGCGCCGGTTTGCTGGTGCTGGTTGCCGGGCTTCAGTCGGCCTGGTGGGTGACGCAGTGGCGCGCCCAAGCGATGAGTCCGTCTATACCGGCGGCGGTTATTGAACAAGCGATTAGCCCAAACGGATGGTACGAACGGCTGCTGGATCGACTTCATCAGCACTGGCTGAGAATGCTGATGCAGATTGGCGCGCCGACGTTGTGGCTGGGCGGGTGGGCGCTGTTGACGCTGTTGAGCATTGAACAGGCCTGGAACCTTGAGTTGCCGCCAGCCGCTCTCGGCGTCTCAGCCAGTGTCGGTGCTGCACTGTCGTTATTGCTGGCTTTCGGTTTGCTGGTGCTGGAACGTCAACTGACCCAGGAAAACCCAGGCCAATGGCCCGAAGCAGGGCCGTTGGCGCAGCTGACGCGTGTAGCAATCAGCTGCCTGTTGTTGAGCGCTCTCTGCCTGCTATTCGCCAATGAGACCTCCGTCTGGCCGGTACGGCTGGCCGTCCTGATCGGCCTGTTACCGGGGCTTGTTGCCGTCGAAATGCTGTTGCGCGCCGTGTTGTCATTGTTCAGCCCCAGGCAGGAACGACTCGAACCGGCAATGCTGGCGCGAAGCTTCATTGCCGATATGCTGCGCTGGCCACCACAACCCTTGCTGGCGCTGCAGCATGAACTGCACAACCGTTTCGGCATAGATCTGCGGCAGATCTGGGCCTTCACCTACATGCGCCGGGCCTTTTTGCCAGTGCTGGCAGTGGTTTCGGTCGTGGGTTGGTCGCTCACCGGCATTCACGAAATCCCCATGCACGGGCGAGGCATCTACGAGCGCTTCGGCAAACCGGTGGAGGTCTTCGGTCCTGGTTTACACGGGGGGTTGCCTTGGCCGCTCGGCCGAGTGCTGTACGTTGAAAACGGCGTGGTCCACGAGTTGGCCACCAGTGTTGGCGAAACGGCATCCGCGGTTGTTGCCGAACCCGCCGAAGGCCCGGCGCCGGCGATTGCCAATCGTTTGTGGGACGCGAGCCACGTGAATGACAAATCCCAGGTTATCGCCAGTAGCCGAGCCGACAAGCAGAGCTTCCAGATCGTCAACATGGATGTGCGTTTCGTCTACCGCATCGGCCTGAGTGATCAGGCTGCTCTAGCGGCGACTTACAACACTGCCGATGTACCGACCCTGATCCGCAGCACCGCCAGCCGGATCCTGGTTCTCGACTTCGCATCACGCACCCTCGACGGTTTACTGGGTGACGACCGGGTAGGGCTCGCCGAAGAAATCGGCCGGGCGGTACAAGCCGATCTGCAGAAACTCGACAGCGGGGTGGAAATTCTCGCCACCGTGGTCGAGGCGATTCATCCGCCGGCGGGGGCAGCTAACGCCTATCACGGGGTGCAAGCGGCACAGATTGGTGCTCAGGCATTGATCGCGCGCGAACGCGGTGCGGCAGCGGAGGCCACCCATCAGGCGCAATTGCAGGCCAGCATCGCCCGCGACCAGGCGACAGCCAGCGCGCGTGAAATCAACGCCACCGCCCAAGCGGCGGACCTGAAGTTCAGCGCCGAACAAAAGGCTTACGCCAGTGCTGGCCAAGCCTTTGTGCTGGAGCAGTACTTCAGCCAACTGTCCCGAGGCCTGGCCACTGCACAACTACTGGTGCTCGATCATCGTTTAGGCGGCAGCAACCATGCGCCGACCATCGACCTGCGTACCTTCACCCTGCCGGCTGACCCTGTGCCGCCGAGCCAATCCGCTCAACCAGGAGCTGCCCATTGAGCCAGTCGCACGCACACGCTGACCACAGCGATCATGATCATGATCATGGCCATGGCGGGCATCACCATGGACATCACCATCACCACCACGGTGACCCACAACAAGCTAGCCCGTTTCCGTGGCGACGCATGGGCTGGGCTGCGCTGCTGGTGGCGTTCGCCGTCGCGGCAGCGAGCCTGGTGCAAGTACGGTCCGGGGAGGCTACGGTGATCACGCGCTTTGGCAATCCATCGCGCGTGTTGCTCGAACCTGGTCTTGGCTGGCGTTGGCCGGCGCCGTTCGAAGCGGCAATTCCGGTCGACCTGCGATTGCGCACCACCTCCAGCGGTTTGCAGGATGTGGGCACACGGGACGGTTTGCGCATCATTGTTCAGGCTTACGTGGCGTGGCAGGTGCAAGGTGACCCGGACAATGTTCAGCGCTTCATGCGCGCTGTGCAGAATCAGCCGGACGAAGCCGCGCGGCAAATACGCACCTTCGTCGGTTCGGCGCTGGAAACCACGGCCAGCAGTTTTGACCTGGCCAACCTGGTGAACACCGACGCGAATCAGGTGCGCATTGCCGATTTCGAAACGCAGTTGCGTCAGCAAATCGATCAACAATTACTGACGACCTATGGCGTGCGGGTTGTGCAAGTCGGCATCGAACGCCTGACCTTGCCGTCGGTAACCCTCACCGCCACAGTCGATCGCATGCGCGCCGAGCGTGAAACAATTGCCACCGAACGCACGGCCATAGGCAAACGCGAAGCGGCTCAAATTCGTTCCGCGGCGGAACGGGATGCGCGAATCGTCCAGGCCGATGCCACGGTCAAGGCGGCCGAGATCGAAGCCCAATCCCGGGTCGAAGCCGCACAGATTTACGGTCGTGCGTATGCCGGGTCGCCGCAGCTGTACAATCTGCTGCGCTCGTTGGACACGCTGGGCACCATCGTCACGCCCGGTACCAAACTGATTTTACGCACCGACGCCGCGCCCTTCAGAGTGCTGGTTGACGGCCCGCCGACCGTCGAAAACAAGACCGGGTCGCAGCCATGAGTTTGGTTCCACGTGGAACAAACGAGTTGAATAGCCCTTGGATTCAGGCAGGGCGATTAGCTTTCCTTGCCCTGTATGCGGTGACTATTCTCGCCGCACTGGCTTGGGCATTTTCCAACGTGCGGCAGATCGATCCGCAAAATCGTGCGGTTGTCATGCATTTCGGCGCCCTCGATCGCGTGCAGAATGCCGGGTTGTTGTTGGCGTGGCCGCGACCGTTTGAGCAGGTCATTCTGTTGCCGGCGGCAGACCGGGTTATCGAGCGTCGAATTGAAAATCTATTGCGCAGCGATACTGCCATGCAGGCCGATCGGGTCGCTACGTTCGCCACACCTCTCAGTGACGCGCTGGCCGGCTCCGGTTATCTTTTGACCGGTGACGCGGGTGTGGTGCAGCTGGATGTGCGGGTGTTCTATAAGGTCAACGAGCCCTATGCCTTCGTCCTGCAAGGCGAACATGTGCTACCGGCCCTGGACAGATTGGTCACGCGTAGCGCCGTCGCACTCACTGCGGCCAGAGACCTGGACACCATTCTGGTGGCGCGACCGGAGCTGATCGGTGCGGATAACAAGGCGGCGGAAAGACGCGAGCGTCTGCGTGGCGATCTGGTACAGGGGATCAATCAGCGCTTGGCGCAATTGACGGCGACAGGGCAGGGGCTGGGTATCGAAGTGGCACGCGTCGACGTGCAATCCAGTCTGCCGGGACCAGCGGTCAATGCGTTCAATGCGGTCCTGACGGCAAGCCAGCAGGCCGATAAAGCGGTGGCCAATGCGCGTACCGAAGCTGAGAAATTGACCCAGACCGCCAACCAGCAAGCCGACCGAACGTTACAGGTCGCCCACGCCCAAGCCAGCGAACGGCTGGCGAAAGCCTCTGCCGACACCGCCACCGTATTGAGCCTGGCTTCAGCGCAACAGCAGGGCCGCGACCCGCAAATGCTGCTGCGTATCTACCGTGAGCGAATGCCGAAAATCCTCGGTCAGGCCGGGTCGGTGACTACGGTCAATCCGCAAGACGATTCCCGCCTGATCATCCAGGGAGCTGCCCAATGACCGCCTCGACTGCCGCCGCATCGAACCTGTTGTCCTCGGCTGAACAACGCAGCGCCGCTCGCCAATTGACCTTGGCGATGCTTGCCCTCGGCTTGCTCATACTAGGACTGATCTGGCGCTGGTTATTGCCGCAGCAAACGGGCATCAGTCAGTTACTGTTGGGGGTTGCTTCGTTACTGGTGGCCGTGCCGGTGATGCGCTCCGCGTGGTACAGCCTGCGTTACCCGAGTTTGCACGGCATCACCGATCAGTTGATCGCCCTGGCCATGCTCGGCGCCTGGGCCACCGGCGATCTGCTGACCGCTGCACTACTGCCGATCATCATGATCTTTGGCCATGTCCTGGAAGAACGCAGTGTGATCGGTTCACAGGAGGCGATTCGTGCACTCGGCAAGCTGACACGCAGCCATGCGCGCAGGGTACAGGCGGACGGTTCAATCGTCGAAGTCGACAACGGCACGCTCAAGAGTGGTGACGTGGTCGAGGTACGAGCGGGTGATCGGGTGCCAGCGGACGGACGGGTTATAGCTGGCCAGGCGAGTCTCGATACTGCGTCCATTACCGGTGAGTCGGTGCCGCTGGAAGCGGCTGTCGGCATGCAAGTATTCGGTGGCGCGATCAACCTTGATGGCTTGTTGCGCATTGAAGTAACCCGCACCGGCAATGAATCGACCCTGGGCAAAGTCATCGCGCTCATGCAAAACGCCGAGCGATCCAAGCCGCCGATCACGCGGTTGCTGGAGCGCTATGCCGGCAGCTACATGGTTCTGGTATTGCTGCTGGCGGCCGTGACCTGGTTCGTGACCAACGATGCTCAGGCGATGCTCGCCGTGTTGGTGGCAGCCTGTCCCTGTGCACTGGTGCTATCGGCACCGGCCACGGCGATTGCCGGTGTCGCCGTGGCGGCTCGTCACGGGATTTTGATCCGCAGTTCGGCGTTTCTCGAAGAGTTGGCAGACCTGACTTCGCTGGTGGTCGACAAGACCGGAACCCTGACCTTTGGCACCTTGCGTTTGCAGTCCATCGACAGCCCGCTGGAGGATCGCACCCACGTCCTGCAATTGGCTGCCAGCCTCGGTTCTGCCAGTAGTCATCCCGTCAGCCGCGCGCTCGCCGGCCTGGTGACTCAAGAACATTTTCTGTTGCTCTCGGATATCCGCGAGCGTCAGGGTTTGGGTGTTGTGGCAATGACCGGGCAGGGCGAAGCGGCATTAGGTCGGCCGGAGTTGTTCGCTCAGTTGGGCATCGACACATCAGCGGTTCCCGACCACGACGGCCCGATTGCCGGGCTGGCACTCAATGGTGAATTTCTCGCCTGGCTGTTGTTGGCTGACAGCGTCAAACCCGAAGCGCGCTTTGCCTTGAGCGAGTTGCGTGAGCTCGGATTGGGTCGGCAGTTGTTGCTCACAGGTGATCGACACAGCGTCGCACACACGCTGGCGCGTGATGTCGGTATCAGTGATGTCGAAGCGCAGGCCCTGCCCGAGGACAAGCTCAATCGCGTGCTGAAAGAAATCGGCAGTGGCTTCCGGCCGATGGTGGTCGGGGACGGTATCAACGATTCCCTGGCGCTCAAGGCAGGCGTCGTCGGGGTGGCCATGGGGGCGGGAGGAGCGGACATCGCCCTGGCATCGGCCGACATCGTACTGATCGGCAGCGACCTGCGGCGGCTCGGCACCTGTGTGCGCTTGAGTCGCCAATGCCGGCGGACCCTGCAGGTCAATGTGATTATTGGTCTGGGCTGGACGCTGGCGATCGTCGTGTTCGCTGCATTCGGCTGGCTGGGGGCGGCGGGGGCGATGATTGCAGCGCTGTTGCACAACCTGAGCACCTTATTGGTGTTGGGCAATGCGGGTCGGCTGCTGCGTTTTCAAGAGCCTTTGCTCAAGCTCAAGGACGAGGTTTGAATGAAGCGGCTGGCACGGCTCTAAACCGGGTTATCACGGCGCTATGAACTGTGCGTGGAATTTGCAGTCATCTGGTTGAGGGCATAGCACTTTATGTACTCTCGGCGGCTGGTTGTAGCGCCGTGAGTTATAGAAAACGGCTATTAATTCGATAGCCAGCTATTTTTCCAGGATGGTCTACCCTCACATCAGACGTCTGAAACAAGGGGGGCTCTCCATGCTCGCGCAACTTCCGCCGGCCTTACAGAATCTGCAACTACCCTTACGCTTGCGACTCTGGGACGGCCATGAATTCAACCTGGGACCGACGCCCAGCGTCACGATTGTGGTCAAGGACCCACAAATGGTTACCCAGTTCACCCACCCCAGTCTCGACGCGCTCGGAGCGGCGTTTGTTGAAGGCAAGCTGGAGCTCGAAGGATCCATCAGTGACGTGATCCGGATCTGCGATGAATGGAGTCAGGCGTTGTTGGACGAGGACGAAAGCAATCAGCCGGTTCGTGCCGTCCATGACAAGGAAACCGATGCCAAGGCGATTTCCTATCACTACGATCTTTCCAACGCGTTTTATCAGCTGTGGCTCGACAGTGACATGGCGTATTCCTGCGGCTATTTCGAGACCGGTAGCGAGACCCTTGAGCAGGCCCAGCAAGCCAAATTCCGTCATCTGTGTCGCAAGTTGCGCCTGCAGCCCGGCGAGTATCTGCTGGATGTCGGTTGCGGATGGGGCGGGTTGGCGCGGTATGCGGCCCGGGAATTCGGCGCGAAGGTATTCGGCATTACGCTCAGCAAAGAGCAGTTGGCCCTGGCCCGGGAGCGGGTGAGCGCCGAGGGCCTGGACGATCTGGTCGAATTGCAGCTGCTGGACTACCGCGATTTGCCCCAGGACGGGCGCTTCGACAAAGTGGTCAGCGTGGGTATGTTTGAGCATGTCGGTCACGCCAACCTGCCCCAATACTGCAAAACCTTGTTCGGCGCGGTGAAGGAGGGCGGCCTGGTGATGAACCACGGGATCACCGCCAAGTACACCGATGGCCGTCCGGTGGGGCGCGGTGCCGGTGATTTCATTGGGAAGTACGTATTCCCCAACGGAGAGTTGCCGCACTTGTCGATGATTTCTGCCGAGATCAGCGAAGCCGGGCTGGAGATCGTCGATGTCGAGAGCCTGCGCCTGCATTACGCGCGCACTCTTGACCATTGGAGCGAACGGCTCGAAGACAATCTGGAAGCCGCGGGCAAATTGGTACCTGAGCAGGCACTGCGAATCTGGCGCCTGTACCTGGCGGGATGCGCCTATGCCTTCGCCAGGGGCTGGATCAATTTGCACCAGATACTGGCGGTGAAAGCCCATGCAGATGGCAGCCATGAACTGCCATGGACCCGCGACGACATCTACAACCCCTAGAGTATGGGTGAAATCAGCCGGGCGATCCGCATGCCGACCTGTTGCAGGCGGCGGGTCTCCCGGCTTTCTTCTTTGGCGATTTCATGGGCCTGGGCAAAGTCATCGTTAAGCATTTGTTCCACTTCCAGGGCAAAAGTGCTGTCCACTGTCAGTAGCATCACTTCGAAGTTCAGCCGGAAGGAACGGTTATCCATATTCGCACTGCCGACGGCGCTGATTTCGCTGTCGACCAACACCACTTTCTGATGCAGGAAGCCAGGCTGGTACCGGAACACCCGCACTCCGGCACGCACCGCTTCGAAGGCATAAAGGCTGGAGGCGGCGTAGACGATACGGTGATCCGGTCGCGACGGGAGCAGGATGCGTACATCCACGCCACGCAGCACCGCTAGACGCAATGCGGCGAATACCGCCTCGTCAGGGATGAAATAAGGACTGGTGATCCAGACTCGTTCCGTGGCCGCGTGGATAGCTTCGACGAAGAATAACGAACAGGTCTCGTAGGCATCAGCCGGGCCGCTGGCGAGCAACTGGCAGAGCACGCCGTCGTCAGGATAAGCGTCGGGCAAGATCAGCGGTGGCAGAGAGCGGGCCGCCCAGAACCAGTCTTCGGCGAAGGATTCCTGCATGCAGGCAACGACGGGGCCCCGCACTTGCACATGGGTATCGCGCCACGGTGCCAGAGGCGGTTTTTCTCCCATGTATTCATCACCGACGTTATGCCCGCCGACGAAGCCCAGAATGCCGTCTACGACCACGATCTTGCGGTGGTTGCGGAAGTTGACCTGGAAGCGGTTGAGCCAGCCACTGCGAGTTGCAAACGCTTTGACCTCTACCCCGGCATCGCGCAACGGTTGCACGTAACTGTGGGGCAAGGAGTGGCTGCCTATTCGATCGTAAAGCAGATAGACCTTCACACCTTCAGCGGCTTTTTTCAGCAGCAAGCTGTGCAGACGTTGGCCGAGGCGATCGTCGTGAATGATGAAGAACTGGATCAGCACTGCTTGCCTGGCGTGGCTGATCGCTTGAAAGATGGCATCGAAGGTGGCTTGGCCGTTGATCAGCAAGCGCACCTCATTGTTGGCCAGGCATGGCATGCGCCCCAGTTTCGGCATCGCCCTGAGTGACGAATAGGCTTCGGAGGCGCGTGCGGTCAGTGCCTCTTCGACCCAGGGTCGCCAGTTCATCTCGGCGATGGCTTTGCGCATTTCCTCGTTGGCCTGACGTCGGGCCTTGATGTAACCATCGAAGGTACTGCGGCCGAAGACCAGATAGGGAATGAGCGTCAGGTAGGGAATGAACACCAATGACAGGGCCCAGGCGATCGAGCCTTGGGCGGTGCGAACGGTCAATACGGCATGGATCGCCGCTATCATGCCTAACGAGTGCAGAAGGGCGATCAGGTAACCGAAAATGTGCGGTCCGAAATAATCCATATGGGGCAACCTTGCTCCTGAAGATTCAATGTTTAACAGACCATGTTCCGTGCAGAATGTCGCTAATTAATTGGCCCATGAACCGAAGCCCTTGGCTGACGTCTAACGGCCACTACTGATCAGGAGTTACTCGATGAACGTTCCTCTGCTGGGTTTGGCCGTGGTGTTTGGTTTGGCTCTTCCTGTGGCCGCTCAGGCTCAGATGCTGCAGCCGGGATTGTGGGAGTTGACCTCGAGCAACATGAAAGTCGATAACCAGGACCTGCCCGATCTGCAATTGATCCTTGGGCAGATTCAGAGCCAGATGACCCCTGAACAGCGTGCACAGCTGGAGAAGCAAGGCATCACCATGGGTGGAAAAGGGATTCGGTCTTGCCTGACGCCAGAGCAGGTAAAGACCGATAATATTCCGCTGACGGATCCGCAATCGGGCTGCAAACAGGAAATTACCGAACGTACGGGCAACCAGTGGAAATTCCGCTTCAGCTGTCCGAAAGCGCAAGGTGCGGGCGTTGCTACATTCCTCAGCGATCGCGAGTTCACCACCAAGGTCAACGGCACGTTCAACGCCACCGGCATCCAGCAAAAGGGTAGTCTCGATACTCGCGCCGTGTGGTTGGGGCAGGATTGCGGAACGGTTAAACCCAGAGCCTGAAAACTTCGCCGGCAAGCCGGTCTCGCTCACACAGGGATCGTGTGGGTGGGCCGCTCGTGGTAGTTCGCTCAGGCTCTCCCGAGACCTGTTGATCTCAACCATTCACATACCGCTTCAACCGCCATTCTGCCGAAATCTTCCCCGGTGCGGCTGCGCACACTGACAAACCCGCCTTGCTTTTCTTTCTCGCCGATCACCACCAGATACGGCACGTGCTGACTGTGCTCGCGAATCTTGTGGCGAACCTTCTCGTTGCGTAGATCTGCACTGGCCCGCACGCCACTTCGGCGCAATGCCTCGGTCACTGACTGGGCATAATCCAATTGGCGATCGTCCATGCTGACGACAATCACATGGGGCGGTGTGCGCCAATGTTCCAGTTCCTGTTGGCAAGACCAGCAGGTGCCGTAAATCCGTTGTGGCGAAGTACCGCTGATATGATCCAGGGCGAACGCCTGTAACACCTTGGTTGCGGGAACATGCGGGCCCACAGTCACACATTCGAAATCCCCGAGCAGGTACGGCGACAGTGTTTCGACAGGTGTTGACTGCAATGACGGATCGCGCCGGCGGATCGGATGATTAGTCAATGCCAGCGTCTTCATGCGCGCTTCGATACTGGCAAGGTCGACCAGAGTTAAAGGACGTTCGTAAACAAACTCATAAAAGAACCCGTCACCCAGCGCCGATCCGGTTTGCAATTGCGCACACGGGTAAAGCTGTTTGATCGCCATGGACAACATCAGCGCGCAGGAGCGGCGCAGAATCTCCAGGCCATCGGGTTCCTGAGGTGTGACAATACCGACTCGCGCGTCCGCCTCGATCATGAAGGCACAGTCCACCAGCACACCGTCTACCCGACCCGCGACAGCGGCCTTGGCCAACCCGCCGCCAATGCTCGCGGCAACCTCATAGACGGACAGGGGCTGGTCGTATTCACGCATTGAACCATCAGTCAAAGTGATCTGGATCATGGTCAGTGTCTCGAAGGTTTCGATCACATGCGCTAGCGCATAAACGCTAGGGAAAAACCTGGTAGCTGTCATTAAGACGTTGGTCGTGCCCGGCGATTTGCTTGTCCTGGGAGGGGCGTACGTTTTTGCTGATAACTGCTTTGCCAAAAATAACAGCGGTTTTTCAACGTAGGCAGATTTCGCGATTAGCGGTAGAGCAAAAAGGTTTCTTCCGGATCATTCGGCGTGCCAGTTCCAACGGCTTTCGGCGACGGCATCATGGGCGTGCAGGCTTTCGGCGTGGATGACCTGAACGTGAAACGCGTTAATGCCAGGCGAGCGTTTCAATGCCACATTCAAGCGTCGGGCGGCATCTTCACAGAACATCAGGTTCTGACCGTTGGCCAAAGCGAAGGCTTGTTCGTCGGCCCGTTTCACGGCGGTTTGTACGGCGGTGCCGAGCGCCGCTTCCACGTCATTGATGGTTGCGATCAGCGGTAGATCGTCCAGATGGTCATCCAGACGAAGGCGCAATTTCGCAACGCTGCGCTGGCTATGGGGCGTCGCAATGATGCCTTTCGTGGAACCGAGCCATGCCAAGACATCGGCATGTTGCAGTGCCTTGTTGGCAAAGTCATCAACGAATTGCTGTTGGATCAACTGCCGGGACAGGGCCGCTGAGCACGGGCAGGTCGAAGAGTAGGGCACGTCAATTTTTAGTTCCACGTGGAACATCGCGTTTTTAAGATGCGCTTCGATGGTGACCGGGTAGTTTTTCCAGCCCGACAATGGGGCTGACCAACGCCGATCTTTTCAGCAGCAAATCGGTGTGAATGCGCAGATAAGCGCTGGTGGACAGCCCTTCATGACTTTCCAGAAAGCGCTGCAAAACTTTCCGCAGCAATTCGGGCGTGAGGTTTTCCTGGTCGAGCATTTCCAGGGCCAGGTACAGCCGCGACATATGAATGCCACGCGCCTCACCCTCATCGAGGCTCACGCCGGCATCGGCCTTTGCGCCAAGGCGTTGGCCATCGAAGGAAACAGGAAGAGCAATGCCACACATGCCCACCCACTCCAGTGGCAGGGCTTGGCGTGAGGCTTGCGCGGCAATATCCGGCAGAGTCAGCGCGTTCATGAGCAGGTCCATCGTGGAAGTCGGTTTCGTATGTTATGTTATTACATTAACTGCGACCACGCCTTTTTCAAGCCCGACGATTTGATCGGGTAGGCCCTGTGAGGAATTCATGATGCCCAACCGCCTTCCTGTAACCGTCCTGTCCGGCTTTCTCGGTGCCGGCAAAAGTACATTGCTCAACTACGTGCTACGTAACCGCGACAACCTGCGGGTCGCCGTGATCGTCAACGACATGAGTGAAATCAACATAGATGGCAGCGAAGTCCAGCGCCACGTCAGCCTCAATCGCGCTGAAGAGAAGCTCGTGGAAATGAGCAACGGCTGCATCTGCTGCACGCTGCGTGAGGACTTGCTGGAAGAAGTGAGCAAACTCGCGAAGGAGGGTCGGTTTGATTACTTGCTGATCGAATCGACCGGTATTTCCGAGCCATTGCCGGTGGCGGAGACCTTCACGTTTCGCGACGAAGACGGGCAGAGCCTGGCTGATATCGCCCGGCTCGACACCATGGTCACGGTGGTCGATGGGATGAATTTCCTGCTCGACTACCAGGCCGCCGACAGTCTCGCTTCCCGTGGCGAGACATTGGGCGATGAGGATGAACGCTCGATCACAGATCTGTTGATCGAGCAGATCGAGTTCGCCGACGTGATCCTGATCAGCAAGATCGACCTGATCAGCAGTCGTGAGCGTCAGGAGTTGGTCGCAATCCTCGAGCGGCTCAACGCCCAGGCGGAAATCATCCCGATGGTGATGGGGGAAATCCCTTTGGAGAAGATTCTCGATACGGGTCGCTTCGACTTTGAAAAGGCCGCCCAGGCGCCTGGTTGGCTCCAGGAATTGCGCGGCGAACACGTGCCTGAAACCCAGGAGTACGGCATCGCCTCCAGCGCCTATCGAGCTCGTAGGCCCTTTCATCCACAGCGTTTCTTCAGCTTTATCGACCGGCCATGGGTGAATGGCAAACTGCTGCGCTCCAAGGGCTTCTTCTGGCTGGCCAGCAAACACATGGATGCCGGCAGCTGGTCTCAGGCAGGCGGGTTGATGCGCCACGGCTTCGCCGGACGCTGGTGGCGTTTCGTGCCGAAAACCCAGTGGCCGCAAGACGCAGAAAGCACAGCCGGGATCATGAAAAACTGGACCGCCGCCGTTGGCGATTGCCGGCAGGAGCTGGTGTTTATCGGCCAGCACATCGACTTCGCGCAGCTCAACGCCGACCTTGATGACTGTTTGCTGAACGACGATGAAATGGCGTTGGGCGTCGAGGGCTGGAGGCTGCTGGCCGATCCGTTCGGTCCTTGGCATGAAGAGGAGGCTGCGTGATGTTGGCGCTGAACCCTATGGGGACGAGCTTGCTGGCGAAGACTTCCAGTCGAACCCTGCATCAGCATCAGGGTGCCATGCCGGAGACCTTGATCAGAATCCTTGAAGACGATGTAAACCTCGCCGTCTGGAATCGCCAACTCCCGGCGCACATCGCTGATTTTGGCAACTTGCTGTTGTCCCTGAACGAACCGCTGGCGCAATCGCTTTCGTTTGAACTGGCTGACGATGACGCGCAACCCAGCCTTCAAGGGTTGGCTTCGGGCTTCAGTGATCTTGAAAGCTACGAAGGCTTCATTGCCGACGTCTCGTGGCTGGTCAGCGCCTTTGCCTGCCTGTTGGGCGCCAAGCGTATTGGTCTGCGCCTCAGGGCCCTGGACAAGGCCATGTGCCCCCGCTTCCACGTTGATCATGTGCCGGTGCGGCTGATCACTACCTATGCGGGTATCGGCAGCCAGTGGCTGAAGGAAGGAGTGATGGATCGCCGCAAACTGGGCCAGGCTGAAGCCGAGCCTGACGTCGACTCGCAGATTCAGCAGATCGACAGCGGCGACGTGGCGCTGCTCAAGGGCGAGAAGTGGCACGGCAACGAAGGCTTCGGCCTGATCCATCGCTCACCACTGCCCGCGGCGGGTGAGCGTCGCTTGATCCTCACCCTCGACTGGCTGGCCTAGCGGCTCACGGCTTGAGCCAGGTGCCCTGGCTCTTGGCTTCGCAAAACGGTTGCAAATACGCCGCATCGGTGGCCACGCCGTAATAGTGAATGTCCTGGCGGTAAGGCATATTGGCTACTTGAGCGTTGCTGCACACACCGAAGGCACCGGTTGGACATTGGTCCACGTACTGCACCTCGACTTTCTGCCCGGGCAGGTTTGGTTGACAGAATCCGTCGGCGAATAGCTTCTGCGGGATGGTGCGGTTCTGCTGGCAGACTCTGACGTCGAGTCGTTCAGCCGTACTATGTACCACACATGCTTGGGCCAACACTTCGCCTGAACCGAGTGCCAACAGCAACGCCAATCCCATCAACCGCATTCTTTACCACCTCAGAAAAATACCGACCATGTTGCAGAACATCCCGACCCACGTCATCGCCGGCCCGTTGGGCGCCGGCAAGACCAGCCTGATCAGGCACCTGCTGGCGCAACGACCGCCGAACGAACGTTGGGCGGTGCTGATCAACGAATTTGGCCAGATCGGCCTCGATGCTGCACTGCTGACCCGGGACATCGAAGGTATAGCACTGGGTGAAGTGGCCGGGGGCTGTTTGTGTTGCGTGAATGGCGCGCCGTTTCAGATCGGGCTCGGGCGCTTGTTGCGTAAGGCGCGGCCGGATCGGCTGTTCATCGAACCTTCGGGGCTGGGCCATCCGGCGCAGTTGCTCAGGCAGTTAGGTGAAGCGCCGTGGCAAGGGGTGCTGGCCGTTCAGCCTTGTGTACTGGTACTGGATGCCCAGGCGCTTGCTGTCGGCAAGCCGCTGCCGGCGACTCAACAGGAGACGCTAAATAGCGCCGGCCTGTTGCTGTTGAACAAGTCGGAAGGTCTCGATACCGCTGATCGGCAGCGTATCGCCGCGCAGCTGCCGGCACGTCGGTTGTACTGGACGCAGCAAGCCGAGTTGCCGTTGAGCGAATTACCCGGGCTTGAAACCCAGGCTGTTGAGGGTGTGGATAACTTCAGCGTGCCTAAGGGACTGGCGCAGATGCCGGCGGTCTGGAAGGATCCTGCGTTACCTATTTGCCTGAGTCAGGAACAGGAGGGCGGTTGGAGTATTGGCTGGCGTTGGCATCCGAGTCAGGCATTCGAGGCGGCGCTTGTTGGCCGATGGCTTGAAAGCCTTGCCTGGCGGCGGGCGAAGCTGGTTATCCACAGTGTCGAGGGTTGGGTCTCAGCGAATGCGCTGGATAACTCCGTGCTGGAGTGGCGGCCCAGTGAGTGGCGTCGGGATTCGCGGATCGAATTGATTTTCAGTGAGCCGCAGGATGTTGATTCGCTGCAAAGGGCTTTGGCGGAGTGCCGTTTGAGATCTTGAGATTCTAAGGATCGCAGCCTGCGGGGGAATGCATTTCAAGGCAGGAGCCTGCGATCTTTTGATTTATGGGCGCCACTTGGTATGTTCCTGCCGCCACTGGCTCAACTCAATGACCTCGGCACGAGGCTTCACCACATCGACCACTTCAGGCGCATCGTCGAAGGGCATGGGGTAGGGTGCCAGTTCGATCTGTGCGCTGTGGGCGCCAAATTGAGTGATGGTACCGTTGTGACGGGTTTCGCCGGTCACGGTGAATTCGAAGTTATACACACGGGCCAGGCGCCGGCGATCGTTGGCGTCTTTGATGAAGGCGATTTTTTTCAACGCCACGTTGCCGTCCAGCAACTCGATTCCGAGCTTGCTGCAATGCTGCATCACCCGCTCCAGCGCCCGCTCGCGCAAGCCATGGTTGTGCCATAGCCACGCGCCACCGGTGGCGAGCAACATCAGCACGAAGATATTTCCGAGGGTCAGCATCAAAGGGTGCTCCAACAAGATAGTGTCAGCTTAACTGGGTCGCCGGTCTGTCGTACAGGCCGTGTTTCGTCGCATACTGCGCGGCTCGAATTCAATCGTTTTACGGAACTGACCGCATGAAACGTACGCCCCATCTGCTCGCCATCCAGTCCCACGTGGTGTTCGGCCACGCTGGCAACAGCGCCGCTGTGTTCCCGATGCAGCGGGTCGGGGTGAATGTCTGGCCGCTCAATACCGTGCAGTTCTCCAACCACACCCAATATGGCCAATGGACCGGCGACGTACTGGCCCCGCATCAGATTCCCGAGTTGGTGGAAGGGATCGCCGCGATTGGCGAATTGGGCAACTGCGATGCTGTATTGTCCGGTTACCTCGGCAGTGCGGCCCAAGGTCGGGCCATCCTGACAGGGGTGGCGCGAATCAAGTCGATGAATCCCAAGGCGCTGTATCTGTGTGATCCGGTGATGGGTCATCCGGAGAAGGGGTGCAGTGTACCGGCGGAAGTGAGCGATTTCCTGCTGGAAGAAGCGGCCGCCGTGGCGGATTTCATGTGCCCGAACCAGTTGGAACTGGACAGCTTTTCGGGGCGCAGGCCGCAGTCCCTGTTCGATTGCCTGGCCATGGCGCGAGCGCTGCTGGCGCGGGGTCCGAAGGCGGTGCTGGTCAAACACCTGGCCTATCCCGGCAAGCCGGCGGACGTTTTCGAGATGCTATTGGTGACGGGAGAGGGTAGCTGGCACCTGCGTCGTCCGATGCTGGCGTTTCCCCGTCAGCCGGTGGGTGTTGGCGACCTGACCTCCGGGCTG
This sequence comes from Pseudomonas silesiensis, assembly GCF_001661075.1. Taxonomy (NCBI): domain Bacteria; kingdom Pseudomonadati; phylum Pseudomonadota; class Gammaproteobacteria; order Pseudomonadales; family Pseudomonadaceae; genus Pseudomonas; species Pseudomonas silesiensis. The sequence continues at coordinate 6,715,129 of NZ_CP014870.1, read as the reverse complement.
TTTCTGGCTCGCGTCCTGTTGGGCGACAGCCTGGTGGCGGCGTTCGAATTCGCTGCGTCTGCCGTGCATGAAGTGCTGCTGGAAACCCAGGCCTGCGCCAGCTACGAGCTGGAGCTGGTGCGGGCGCAAGACCGCATTGCTCATCCGCGGGTGCGGTTTGAGGCGATGGCGATCAGTCTCTGAGCTGATAACAAACTTCAGGCGTCGTCCTTGATCTCCTGATAACGCTTTTCCAGTTCCTGCCGGATCTGCCGACGCTGCTGGGCCTGCATGAAGCGACGCTTGTCTTCGCTGTTCTGCGGTTGCAGCGGCGGGACCTGGGCCGGTTTGCGCAGGTCATCCACTGCGACCATGGTGAAGAAACAACTATTGGTGTGGCGCACGGAGCGCTCGCGGATGTTCTCGGTCACCACCTTGATGCCCACCTCCATCGAGGTGTTGCCGGTGTAATTGACCGAAGCGAGGAAGGTCACCAGTTCGCCGACATGAATCGGCTCGCGAAAAATCACCTGGTCCACCGACAAAGTCACCACATAGCGGCCGGCATATCGGCTGGCGCAGGCGTAGGCCACTTCGTCGAGGTACTTGAGCAAGGTACCGCCGTGAACATTGCCAGAAAAATTGGCCATGTCGGGGGTCATCAATACCGTCATCGACAGCTGGGCGTTTCCGGGTTCCATAGCGTTCTCACGGATCAAGGCAGGTTTCGGAAGGGCGCACCTCTGCGGGTGCGTGATCGGTTTTTTCAAACCACAGTTATCGGGACGCCGGGCGGAGGATCGCCGTCACGCCCCAACGATCTGTTTCCATATATTGCACCGCCTTTCTGCCGGAAGTCGCGGTGTTACCCTTCAAATGCCCACCCTGAAGGCAATTCCTACATCTAAATCGGATTTTTCCTCTGCTCAATCAGACCTTTCCGGGCTGGTGTTTGAGCAATCGTTACTCAAGGAGCCCACACCATGCACGCCATCAGTTTTATCCAGGACTTGGCAGTGATCATGTTGGTCGCGGGTGTGGTGACCGTACTGTTCCATCGCTTCAAACAGCCCGTGGTTCTTGGCTACATAGTCGCCGGCTTCATTATCGGCCCGCACACGCCGCCTTTCAGCCTGATCCACGACGAAGAAACCATCAAGACCCTTGCCGAGCTGGGGGTGATCTTCCTGATGTTCTGCCTGGGCCTGGAGTTCAGCCTGCGCAAGCTGTTCAAGGTGGGGGCCACGGCGTTCATCGCAGCGTTCCTGGAAATCGTGCTGATGATCTGGATCGGCTACGAGATTGGTCGCTGGTTCGACTGGAACACCATGGACTCGCTGTTCCTCGGGGCGATCCTGGCGATTTCCTCGACCACCATCATCGTCAAGGCCCTGAATGACCTGAAGATGAAAAACGAGCGCTTTGCCCAACTGATCTTCGGCGTGTTGATCGTCGAAGACATCCTGGGCATCGGCATCATCGCCTTGTTGTCGAGCATCGCGGTCAGCGGCACGGTCAGCTCCGGCGAAGTCTTTTCCACGGTTGGCAAGCTGTCGCTGTTCATGATCGTCGCACTGGTCATCGGCATCCTGCTGGTCCCGCGACTGCTGGCCTACGTGGCCAAATTCGAAAGCGACGAGATGCTGCTGATCACCGTGCTGGGCCTGTGTTTCGGCTTCTGCCTGCTGGTGGTCAAACTCGAATACAGCATGGTGCTCGGGGCATTCCTGATTGGCGCGATCATGGCTGAATCCCGGCAATTGCTGAAGATCGAACGCTTGATCGAGCCGGTTCGCGACCTGTTCAGCGCCATCTTCTTTGTCGCGATCGGCTTGATGCTGGACCCGATGATCCTGCTGCAATACGCCTGGCCCATCGCGGTAATCACCGTGGCCGTGGTGCTGGGCAAGATGCTGTCCTGCGGCCTTGGCGCTTTTATCGCTGGTAACGACGGACGTACCTCACTGCGGGTGGGGATGGGGCTTTCGCAGATTGGCGAATTCTCCTTCATCATCGCGTCGCTGGGCATGACCTTGCAGGTCACCAGTAACTTTCTCTATCCGGTGGCTGTGGCGGTTTCGGTCCTCACCACGCTGATGACGCCGTACCTGATTCGTGCCGCCGACCCCTTGTCGATCAAGCTGGCGGCGGTGATGCCACAACGCCTGAGCCGGGTGTTGGGCATGTACGGCGAATGGTTGCGTAGCATTCAGCCTCAGGGCGAGGGCGCGCTGCTGGCGTCGATGATCCGGCGGATCCTGTTGCAGGTGGGGGTCAATCTGGCGCTGGTGATTGCGATCTTCTTCTCGGGCGCGTACTTCGCTGAGCGCATGTCCGCTTACCTGCAAGACTGGATCAGTGACCCGAGCTGGCAGAAAGCGTTGATCTGGGGTGGGGCGCTGCTGTTGTCGCTGCCGTTTCTGATCGCCGCCTATCGCAAGCTCAAGGCGCTGTCGATGCTATTGGCGGAGATGGGGGTGAAGCCGGAAATGGCCGGGCGGCACACAGAGCGAGTGCGTCGGGTGATCGCCGAAGTGATCCCGATTCTCTCGCTGCTGGTGATCTTCCTGCTGTTGGCAGCCTTGTCGGCCAGTATTCTGCCGACCAACAAGTTGCTGGTACTGATAGTCGTCGTTGCGGCCGCCGTGGCGGCGCTACTCTGGCGCTGGTTCATCCGCGTGCACACGCGCATGCAGGTGGCCTTGCTGGAAACCCTGGACAACCACAAGGATTCGCCGGGGCATTGACCACCGGAGGCGCGTCAGACGGCTCAGCTTTCCAGCCAGACGTCCCGCGCCCAGTGCCATACCGATTCCCAGGTTTCTTCGGCAACCAGCTCTTCCTCGGCCAGCCACAGCACCACGGTGCCGTCTTCTTCGACCAGGTAGTAGTTGTCGCCGTCCTGGCAGATAGGGATCATGCTGCGATCGACGCCGGCATCCCAGGCGTTGGCAGCAACGTCCGGCAGGTAGGTGTGGGATTGCGGGTCGGTGACGGTCACCGGCTCCAGGCTGCCGTAGACCACGTCGCTGACGGTCAGCAGAAATTCTCTGAAGACAAACGGGATGTCGATGAACAGTTGTTCCTCGATTTCCACGATCTGGTCTTCGTCGGGTAATTCCAAGGGGACCGGTACCGGTTCGTTGGCTTCACGCAGTTGTTCGATGATTTCTTCCACGTCCGGGATCCTCTTGCTGATGGCGCGGTTCATATGGGGCGGTTTATACAGTAGCTCGCTATAGATGCAACCGCGAAATAGAAAACCCCGGCCAAGGCCGGGGTTTTTTTATGCGACATGTTTAACGCAAGTCGGTTCAGCCGTTCTGGCGGATACCTGCGACCAACCAAGGCTGGTTTTCGCCCTGCGGACGTTCCATGTTCCAGCTTTCGCTGAACACTTCGCCCTGGTCGAAGCGCGAGTTCTTCGACACACCGCTGAAGGTCAGGGTGGCGATGGTCTTGTCGGCGCGATCATCCACGCCATCCAGCTGTACATTGAGGTTATCAATGTAGGTGGACTGGAAACCTTCGCCCAGTTCCGCACGTTCGCGCTTGAGGAACTCGAGCAGTTGCGGGGTCACGAACTCGGAGATCTTGTCCATTTCGTTGGCGTCCCAGTGCTGTTGCAGGGACTGGAAGTGGTTGCGGGCCGCTTCAATGAAGTTCTTTTCATTGAACCAGGCTGGCGCATTGATCACCGGACGAGCGGCGACAGGTGCTGCCGAGCCGCCGAAGATCGAGCCCATGGCGGCTGGCTTCTGTTCGAACGCTTCACGCTGCATCGGCGCGCCGGCCGGAGCCAGGTGCTCCTGCTGCTTGCGGCGACGGGCGGCGATGAAACGGAAGACCAGGAAGGCGATGACCGCCATGATCAGGATGTCGAAGATCTGCATGCCTTCGAAACCGCCACCCATGAACATGGAGGCCAGCAGGCCACCGGCAGCGATGCCGGCCAGAGGGCCGAGCCAGCGCGAAGCACCGCCGGCCTTGGCGGCAGCGCCAGCGGCACCGGCGGCACCCGCAGTGGCGGCAGCACCGCCCGCGGCAGAAGAAGGAGCCATTTGGCTGGTCTGGTGAGTCGGCGCAGCGCCGGAGCTCTTGCCGCCACCAAAGCGCTTGGCGTTGGCGTCGAGGCTCATCGTCAGGCCGATGCACAACGCCATGGCGATGCTAAGAAAACGTTTCATAAAGGGAATTCCCATTTGTGGAAGGCACGCGCGCCATGTTGCACAGGTGAAGTGTTACTGGCTAGCGGCAGATTGTTTCGGGCTTTTGCCTGACAGGTTTTGTTCAGCTTCAATCAGCGCAATAAGGCCTGTGTACTTTGGTCTGTAGGAGTTGTGATTTAGTTCGGTAGGAATGAACCCTGTAGGAGCGAGCTTGCTCGCGAAGGTCGTCAACGGTGACGCTTTCATTCTGAATGAATGCGTTGTCCTGACGTTTTTCGCGAGCAAGCTCGCTCCTACAGTAAGCCGATCGCTGGCGTCAGATCGCTTCCAGCTTGGCGTAGCCGAGCATCAGCCACTTGCTGCCTTCGTTGAAGTTCACCTGGACCCGGGCCTGAGCCCCGGCACCTTCGAAGTTCAGGATCACGCCGTCGCCAAACACCGAATGCCGAACGGTCTGGCCCAGGCTGAACCCGGTGTCCGGGATCTCGCTGCCACCAAACAGACTGCTGGAGCTCTGCTGCTGACCACCGCCGAACGGACGGCTGACGCTGTTGGACAGGCGCACTTCCTGAATCAAGCCTTTCGGTATTTCCCGTACGAAACGCGACACCTTGTTGTAGGTCTCGCTGCCGTACAGGCGTCGGGTTTCAGCATAAGTCATCACCAGGTTCTGCATCGCCCGGGTGATGCCGACATAGGCCAGGCGGCGCTCTTCCTCGAGACGGCCGGGTTCTTCCAGGCTCATCTTGTGCGGGAAGAGGCCTTCTTCCATGCCCACCAGGAATACATAAGGGAATTCCAGGCCTTTGGCACTGTGCAGGGTCATCAACTGAATGCTGTCTTCGTGCTCGTCGGCCTGGGTATCGCCCGCCTCCAGCGATGCATGACCGAGGAACGCTGCCAATGGCGACAAGTCTTCATCTTCTTCAGCGTTTTCGAAGTTGCGCGCCGCGCTGACCAGTTCCTCAAGGTTTTCTACCCGGGCCTGGCCTTTCTCGCCTTTTTCCGCTTCGTGGTAAGCAATCAGCCCCGACTGCTCGATGACCGTCTGGGTCATCAGGTGCAGGGGCATTTCCATGCATTTGGCGGCCAGATTCTCGATCAGCTCGATAAAGGCCCCCAGGGCGCCTGCAGCGCGCCCGGTCAGGCCTTTATTGGCGACCAGCAGTCGCATGGCTTCCCACATCGATACATCGCTGTGACGGGCATGGTCGCGTATCGCTTCGACGGTTTTTTCGCCGATACCACGGGCCGGAACGTTGATCACCCGTTCCAGCGCCGCATCGTTGCCACGACCTTCCAGCAAACGCAGGTAGGCCATGGCGTTCTTGATTTCAGCCCGCTCGAAAAAGCGCTGGCCGCCATAGATGCGATAGGGAATGCGCTCGCGCAATAAGGCTTCTTCCAAAACGCGCGATTGGGCGTTGGAACGGTACAAAATCGCAATATCACTGCGCGCCAGGCCGGTTTTCAGCGCGCTTTCAATGGTTTCCACCACGTAGCGTGCTTCATCGTGTTCATTGAAGGCTGCGTATAGATTGATCGCTTCGCCTTCACCGCCGTCGGTCCACAGCTCTTTACCCATGCGTCCGGCATTGTTGGCGATCAGGGCGTTGGCAGCCTTGAGAATTCCGGCGGTGGAGCGGTAGTTCTGCTCCAGCCGAATGGTCTCGGCGTCCGGAAAATCGTCCGAATACTGATAAATGTTTTCGATTTTCGCACCGCGCCAGCCGTAGATGGACTGATCGTCATCGCCGACCACCATCAGGCTGTCGCCGCCCTTGGCCAGCAGACGTAGCCAGGCGTACTGCACGGCGTTGGTGTCCTGGAACTCGTCCACCAGAATGTGGCGGAAGCGCTTTTGATAATGCGCAAGCAAGCCCGGATGATCGCGCCACAGGTCGAGGGCACGCAGCAACAGTTCGGAGAAGTCGATGACGCCAGCGCGCAGGCACGCGGCCTCGTAGGCTTCGTAGATGCTGCGCATGGTGGCCAGGAACAAGTCGCCGCTGGCCTGGATGTGTTGCGGGCGCAGACCTTCGTCTTTCTGCCCGTTGATGAACCATTGGGCTTGACGGGCCGGCCAACGTTGCTCGTCCAGGCCCAGTTCGCGGATCACCCGCTTGACCAGTCGCTGCTGGTCGTCGCTGTCGAGAATCTGGAAAGTCTGGCTCAGCCCGGCTTCTTGCCAATGCGCCCGCAACAAGCGGTGCGCCAGGCCGTGGAAAGTGCCGACCCACATGCCGGCCGGGTTGATACCCATCAGCTGCTCGATGCGATGGCGCATCTCGGCAGCGGCCTTGTTGGTGAAGGTCACCGACAGGATCGAGTGGGGCGAGGCGTTTTCGACCTGGATCAACCAGGCGATACGGTGCACCAACACTCGGGTTTTACCGGAACCAGCACCGGCCAGGACCAACTGACGACCCACGGAGGCAGCTACGGCCTGGCGTTGGGCATCGTTGAGGGAGTTCAGCAGAAGGGAGAGATCATCGCGCATTGGGGCATTCTAGGGGGCGGCGCCACCCCGGGCAAACCCCGCTTTGCTTTAGGCGATGAAAGTCATGGGCAGGACGACCGGTCGGTCATCGGCTGCAGGCGATGGCGAGACGTGCCTGGACGCTTTTACGGCGGGCAAAACCGCAGATATTTTCCCCTGTTTTCTGACCCGGGGCAGTTTGGTCCGGGCAGTTGCTTGTGTATGCTCCGTGCACGATTCGGGCTCATGCTCATCATTATAAGAACAAGAACTTTGCCTATGACCCTCAGCTCCGACCTGTCGGGCCCCGCGGTGGAGCCTCGGGTTATCCGCAAACAGTACGCCATGGAAATGGCGGTCGAGCGCACGCGCCTGCTGTATCAAGGCTCATTGCTGCCCACGCTATTCATGTTGATCAATGGCCTGGTCTGCGCCTGGTTGCTCTGGAGCCCGCCGCGCTATGTCCTGGTCAGCGTCTGGCTGGTGTGGTTGTTGTCGTTGGTGGCGTTGCGGGTGATTCAGGTCGCGGCCTTCGATTCAGCGATTCCCCACCGCCAGGCCCATCCGATCTGGCGGCGCATGTTTATGCTGGGTTCGGCCCTGACCGGCCTGACCCTGGCCGGTGCCGGCATTGCGCTGGTCCCCGCCGACAACTTCATGCAGCAAGCCTGGGTGTTCGGCCTGATCGGTGCAGCTGCGCTTTCGGCCAGCGTTGCCTATGCGGTGAGCCTGCCCGCCTTCCTGTCCTTTACCTTGCCCTGCCTGTTGCCGGCCATTGGCTATCTGTTCTGGGGCGGCGATGAGCAGGGGCAGGGATGGGGCTGGTTCGGGCTGATTCTGCTGGGCGCGTTGAGCGTGGTCGCCTGGCAGGTCAATCGGCTGATCGATAGCGGGCTGTTGCGGCGTTTCCAGAATCAGGCACTGATCGAGCACTTGCAGCAGGCTCAAAGCGACAGCGACCGGCTCAATTACAAGCTGGCCAAGGAAATCGACCAGCGCCGTCGTGCCGAAGACGAACTGCGTGCGATTCAAACCGGGCTGGAAAGCCGCATCGCCCATCGCAGCCTGGAGCTGGACGCCGCCAACCAGGCCTTGAGCAAGAGTGAAGCGCGTCTGGCGCTGGCATTGAAGGCCAGCGAGCTGGGCCTGTGGGACTGGAACCTGCAAACCGATGAAGTGCACCACACCCACCTCCAGGAGTTGTTCGGCCTGGAGCCGGAGTTTGTCACCGCGATGCTGCGCCACCTCAAACCGCGCCTGCACCCCGATGACTTGCCGTCGCTCAAGCGCGCACTGGTCGAGCATTTGAAAGGCCGCAGCGAGGATTATCAGGTTGAGTACCGCGTGCGCCATGGCGACGGTCATTGGGTGTGGATCGAGGACCGTGGCCGAGCGGTCGAGCGCAGTGACAACGGTCGGGTCATCCGTATGGTCGGCACCCGCCGCGACATCAGTGTCAGTAAAAGCCTGGAAGTGCAGCGGCAACTGGCAGCGACCGTATTCGAAGCGGCCAGCGAAGGCATCGTGATTTTCGACCCGAACTATGCGCTGATCGCGGTCAATCAGGCGTTCAGTCGAGTCACCGGCTATGCCATCGAGGACATGCTCGGGCGCAATGTGGTCGACTTGCCCTGCAGTCGTGATGCCCGTCGGCATTATGCGACGATCCATCAAGCGCTGGAGCAACACGGGACCTGGCAAGGCGAGCTGGTGGAAACCCGCAAGAATGGCGAGCTGTATCCGCAATGGCTGCAATTGAATACCGTACGCGATACTCGGGGAAGCGTGAGCCATATTGTGGGCTTCTTCGCCGATTTATCAGCGCGCCGTGAATCTGAAGAGCGCATGCGCTACCTGACCCATTACGACGAACTCACCGGCCTGGCCAACCGCTCGCTATTTCGCGAGCGGCTAGGCGAAGCTCACCAGCGGGTGCGACAGGGCGGCTATCGCAGTCTGGCGCTGCTGCACATCAACCTGGATCGTTTCAAACTGCTCAATGACAGCCTTGGTCATGAAATCGCCGATCAGTTGTTGCAAAAAATGGCTCGGCGCCTGGTCAATGCGTTGCCTGAGGCAGACACCATTGCGCGATTGTCCGGCGATGAGTTCGCCGTGTTGTTCAATGCCTATGGCAACCTGTCGAGCCTGGCGCGGGTGGCAACGCGCTTGTCGTCCAAGCTGCGTTTGCCGGTGACCGTCGAGGGGCACGAGTTGGTGGTGAGCGCTTCAATAGGCATCAGTATGTTGCCGGACACCGCCAGGGACATTTCCGCGTTGGTCAGTCAGTCGAACATCGCCATGCAGCATGCCAAACACTTGGGCGGCAATAATTTCCAGTTCTACACCGACAGTCTGCAGGCCAGCACCCTGGAGCGCTGGCAGCTGGAAAATCAGCTGCGCAAGGCCATCGAAGAAAAGCAATTGAAAGTGTTTTACCAACCCAAACTGTGCCTCGCCACAGGCCGGTTGAACGCTGCCGAGGCGCTGGTGCGCTGGGATCATCCGACCTTGGGCAACGTTCCGCCGGGGGATTTCATTGGCCTGGCCGAAGAGGCGGGACTGATTGGCCCTATTGGCGAATTCGTGTTGCGACAGGCCTGCTGGCAAGCCTGCGAGTGGCAACGTCAGGGGCTTGCGCCGATTCGAGTGTCGGTCAATCTGTCGGTACACCAACTGCGTCAGGGCAAAGTGGTCAGCCTGGTGCGTCAGGTGCTGGAAGAAACCGGCCTGGCGCCGCATAACCTGGAGCTGGAGCTCACCGAAAGTCATTTGCTGGACAGCGTCGAGCACATCATCGCCACCTTCCAGCAGCTGCGAAATCTTGGGGTAAAGCTGGCGATCGACGATTTTGGTACCGGGTATTCGTCCCTGAGCTACCTCAAACGCATCCCGGTGGATTACGTGAAGATCGATCAAGCATTTATCCGTGGCCTGGGGGAGAGCACAGTGGATGCGGCGATCACCCGGGCAATCATTGCCATGGCTCATGGCCTGTCGTTGAAGGTCGTGGCTGAAGGGGTGGAGCGGCCGGAACAGCTTGAGTTTCTGAAGGCTGAGCGCTGTGATGAAGTGCAGGGCTATCTGGTCAGTCGGCCAGTCGAGGCCGATGGCCTGTTGCAACTGCTGCGTGCGGACGCGATGCCCTTGTAAGGGCTACATGGAGCGCGCAGGGCGTGAAATGGGGACATCGAGTTACGCATTGAGCAGGCAAAAAGCCGATTCTTGTAGTATAACTACAAGCTTGCTACATCACCGGCATCTGCCGATAACAAAGAGTCGAACCTTTTGAATCTGCTGCAACATATTGCCCAGTCACGCCACCTGTTACGCAAGTCGGAGCTCAAGGTCGCCGACCACGTCCTGCTTGACCCGGCGGCGGTGATGCACAGTTCCATGGCCGACCTGGCCCATAGCGTGGGCATCAGTGAGCCGACCATCGTGCGGTTCTGCCGCGCCATCGGGTGTTCCGGTTTCCAGGATTTGAAGCTGAAGCTGGCGCAGAGTCTGGCGGCGGGTGCGAGCTTCGGGCAGTTCGCGATCCATGAAGACGATTCGGTCGCAGACTACAGCCTGAAAATCTTCGACACCACCCTGCACACCCTGATGGAAGTTCGCGAGCGACTCGATCCGGTGGAATTGCAGCGGGCCGTGTCGCTCATGTCCCAGGCCCAGCGTGTGGAGTTCTACGGCTTTGGAGCGTCGGGTGCAGTGGCGGCGGATGCCCAGCACAAATTCTTTCGCTTGCTGCTGACCGCTGCGGCGTACTCCGACCCGCACATGCAGGCGATGTCGGCGGTGACCCTGAAGCCGACCGATGTGGCGATCTGCATTTCCCAGTCCGGGCGCTCCAAGGACCTGTTGATCACCGCCAACCTGGTGCGCGAAAGCGGCGCCTCGCTGATCACCCTGTGCCCGAGCCAGACACCCTTGGCTGAGCTGTCGACTGTCAATCTGGCGATCGATGTGCACGAAGACACCGAAATCTATACGCCGCTGACGTCGCGGATTGCCCACCTGGTGGTGATCGACGTATTGGCGATGGGTGTGGCCATGGCGCGTGGGCCGAGCCTGGTCAACCATCTCAAGAGCGTCAAGCGCAGCCTGCGCAGCTTGCGACTGTCGCCCAAGTCGGTGAAAGCCCTGGACGACTGACGTCGTCGTAAGGTCGTTCCGACCTTAATCGCGAGCAAGCTCGCACACAGGTTCTGTGGTGTACACACAATTTGTGCAACACAGTCGATCTCTGTGGGAGCGGGCTTGCCCGCGAAGGCGTCCTCGAGAACGACAACGTTCATCTGCCTGTAACCGACTCGCCGCCAAACCGTCATCCCCCGCGCCCATCCTGTAACTCCCGTCATCGCCTTGGGAGACTCGAAATGGCCCAGCCCTACGAAGAACGCAACAGCGCCGTCAGAACCCGTCGCCAACAGGAAGACCAGCGCCGCATGGAATTTCGCCGCGCCATCGAAGATCGCTGCGAACGCCGCCAGCTTCTCGCAGAGATCGGCGATTTTCCTGATGATCTGCAACTCAACTTCTGGCAGGCAGCGCCCGTAGCTTCCCGTCGAAACGCTCAACCAGGGCGCTGATCTGCAGCCGCTCGCTGCGGATAAACGCAAGGAATGCGTGCGCCACCGGCGACAGCCGTTTGGCCTTGGCCTGTACCAGGCACCAACTGCGATACAGCGGCAGCTCTTCGACCGGCAATTCGATCAGGCCGCCGGTCGCCAACTCAAGGTTCAGGGCGTGGCGCGTCAACAGCGCCACGCCCAGACCCGCCAACACACATTCCCGTTGTGCTTCGGCTGACGAGACTTCCTGGGTCTGGTTGAAGTGCACACGTTTCTCCTTGAAATACTCTTCGCAGGCCAGCCGCGTCCCGGAGCCATTCTCGCGCAGCAATAATGTGTAAGGCTCGAGATCCTGCAGGCGTAAAGGGCCCATGTGACACAGCGGATGATCCGGTGGCGCCACGGCGACGATCGGGTTGTTGAGGAACGGCAGGAATTCCAGTCCCATATCCTGCGGGACCATGGACATGATCACCAGGTCATCGCGATTATCGGAAAGACGTCGAATCACCTGCCCACGGTTGACCACCGTCAGTTGCAGGTTCACCTCGGGATGCTGGCGTTTGAACGCAGCAAACAGATGCGGCACGAAATACTTGGCGCTGGATTCCACCGCCAGTTTCAGCTGGCCCTGCAGCGAACCCTGCATGTCCGAGAGTTGCATATCGAGGTTTTCCAGGCGGCCGAAAATGTCCCGGCTGGCCCGCTGAAGCGCTTCAGCGGCTTCGGTCATGTAGAGTTTTTTGCCGACGTAATCGAACAAAGGTTGGCCGATCAGCTCCTCGAGTTGACGAATCTGCAGGCTGACGGCAGGTTGTGTGAGCGACATTTCATCGGCTGCGCGGCTGTAAGACCTCAGGTCACAGACCTCATTGAAGATCTGCAATTGACGCAATGTCATACGCATCAAGGACTTACGCATAATTCTGGCTCTCTGTCCGCAGGCTGGTAAATCAACTATAAGTCTTTACTTATGCCTGACCCAATAATTAATCATTTTTGTTAATCCCTTGTGGGGGCTAGTGTGGGGCTGCGACTAAATTGAAACATTTGGTCACGCGTCGACCTGGCATTGCAGGTCGTGGGTACCACCGGCTCAAGGGAACCTCCAAGTGATAAAAAAGATCCTGATCGCCAACCGTGGTGAGATTGCCGTACGAATCGTGCGTGCCTGCGCCGAGATGGGCATTCGCTCGGTCGCGGTCTATTCCGACGCTGATCGTCACGCGTTGCATGTGAAGCGTGCGGACGAAGCCCACAGCATCGGTGCCGATCCGCTGGCCGGCTACCTGAACCCGCGCAAGCTGGTGAACCTGGCTGTGGAAACCGGCTGCGATGCCCTGCACCCAGGCTACGGCTTCCTTTCGGAAAACGCCGAGCTGGCAGACATCTGCGCCGAACGCGGCATCAAATTCATTGGTCCATCGGCTGAAGTGATTCGCCGCATGGGCGACAAGACCGAAGCTCGCCGCAGCATGATCAAGGCCGGCGTGCCGGTTACGCCTGGCACCGAAGGCAACGTCGCGGGCATCGAAGAAGCCCTGGCCGAAGGCGAGCGCATCGGTTACCCGGTGATGCTCAAGGCCACTTCCGGTGGTGGCGGCCGCGGCATTCGCCGTTGCAACAGCCGCGAAGAACTCGAACAAGCGTTCCCCCGCGTGATCTCCGAAGCCACCAAGGCCTTCGGTTCCGCGGAAGTGTTCCTGGAAAAATGCATCGTCAATCCGAAACACATCGAAGCGCAGATCCTCGGTGACAGCTTTGGTAACGTGGTGCACCTGTTCGAGCGTGACTGCTCGATCCAGCGCCGCAACCAGAAGCTCATCGAAATCGCCCCGAGCCCGCAACTGACCCCGGAACAGCGTGCCTACATCGGCGACCTGTCGGTGCGTGCGGCCAAGGCCGTGGGTTACGAGAACGCCGGCACCGTGGAGTTCCTGCTCGCCGAAGGCGAGGTGTACTTCATGGAAATGAACACCCGGGTGCAGGTGGAACACACCATCACCGAAGAAATCACCGGTATCGACATCGTCCGCGAGCAGATTCGCATCGCGTCCGGCCTGCCGCTTTCGGTGAAACAGGAAGACATCCAGCATCGCGGTTTCGCGCTGCAATTCCGGATCAACGCCGAAGACCCGAAAAACAACTTCCTGCCGAGCTTTGGCAAGATCACCCGTTACTACGCGCCCGGCGGTCCCGGCGTGCGTACCGACACGGCGATCTACACCGGCTACACCATTCCACCGTTCTACGACTCCATGTGCCTGAAACTGGTGGTCTGGGCGCTGACCTGGGAAGAGGCGATGGATCGTGGCTTGCGAGCCCTGGACGACATGCGTCTGCAAGGGGTCAAGACCACCGCCGCGTACTACCAGGAAATCCTGCGCAATCCGGAATTCCGTAGCGGCCAGTTCAACACCAGCTTCGTTGAAAGCCACCCTGAACTGACCAACTACTCGATCAAGCGCAAACCCGAAGAGCTGGCCCTGGCCATCGCCGCCGCCATCGCCGCCCACGCAGGCCTGTGAGGAATATTCCAATGACTAAGAAAATCCACGTTACCGACACAATCCTGCGCGACGCCCACCAATCGCTGCTCGCCACCCGCATGCGCACCGAAGACATGCTGCCGATCTGCGACAAGCTCGACAAAGTCGGCTACTGGTCGCTTGAGTGCTGGGGCGGCGCGACGTTCGACGCCTGCGTACGCTTTCTGAAAGAAGATCCGTGGGAGCGCCTGCGCCAGTTGCGTGCGGCGTTGCCTAACACTCGCCTGCAAATGCTTCTACGCGGCCAGAACCTGCTGGGCTACCGCCACTACAGCGACGACGTGGTCAAAGCCTTCGTCGCCAAGGCTGCGGTCAACGGCATCGACGTGTTCCGCATCTTCGACGCCATGAACGACGTGCGTAACCTGCGTACGGCCATCGAAGCGGTAAAAGCGGCGGGCAAACACGCCCAGGGCACCATCGCCTACACCACCAGCCCGGTGCACACCATCGACGCGTTCGTGGCCCAGGCCCGGCAAATGGAAGCCATGGGTTGCGACTCGGTGGCAATCAAGGACATGGCCGGCCTGCTGACTCCGTACGCCACTGGCGAACTGGTCAAGGCATTGAAATCCGAGCAGTCGCTGCCAGTGTTCATTCACTCGCACGACACCGCTGGCATGGCCACCATGTGCCAACTCAAGGCCATCGAAAACGGTGCCGACCACATCGACACCGCGATCTCCAGCTTCGCATCCGGCACCAGCCACCCAGGCACCGAATCGATGGTCGCTGCCCTTAAAGGCACCGAATTCGACACCGGCCTGAACCTGGAGCTGCTGCAAGAGATCGGTCTGTACTTCTACGCCGTGCGCAAGAAGTACCACCAGTTCGAAAGCGAGTTCACCGCCGTCGACACCCGCGTTCAAGTCAACCAGGTACCGGGGGGGATGATTTCCAACCTGGCCAACCAGTTGAAAGAGCAGGGCGCTCTGAACCGCATGGGCGAAGTGCTTGCCGAAATCCCGCGTGTTCGTGAAGACCTCGGCTTCCCGCCGCTGGTGACCCCGACTTCGCAGATCGTCGGCACCCAGGCGTTCTTCAACGTGCTGGCCGGCGAGCGCTACAAGACCATCACCAACGAAGTGAAGCTTTACCTGCAAGGTGGCTACGGCAAGGCACCGGGTACCGTGAACGAACAACTGCGTCGCCAGGCGATCGGCAGCGAAGAAGTGATCGACGTCCGTCCAGCTGACTTGCTCAAGCCGGAAATGACCAAACTGCGTGCCGAAATCGGCGCCGTGGCCAAGTCTGAAGAAGACGTGCTGACCTATGCCATGTTCCCGGACATCGGGCGCAAGTTTCTCGAAGAACGTGCAGCCGGCACCCTGACGCCTGAAGTGCTGTTGCCAATTCCGGAAGCGGGCGGCGTGACCTCGGCCGGTGGCGAAGGCGTGCCGACCGAGTTCGTCATCGACGTCCACGGCGAAACCTATCGCGTCGACATCACCGGTGTCGGCGTCAAGGCGGAAGGCAAGCGTCACTTCTACCTGTCCATCGACGGCATGCCGGAAGAAGTGGTGTTTGAACCGCTGAACGAATTCGTCGGCGGCGGCAGCAGCAAGCGCAAGCAAGCCACTGCACCGGGCCACGTCAGCACCACCATGCCAGGCAATATCGTCGACGTGCTGGTCAAGGAAGGCGACATGGTCAAAGCCGGCCAGTCCGTACTGATCACCGAAGCGATGAAGATGGAAACCGAAGTCCAGGCAGCCATCGCCGGTAAAGTCACCGCCATCCACGTGGCCAAGGGCGACCGGGTGAACCCGGGCGAAATCCTGATCGAGATCGAAGGCTGAGTTAACAACCTCGATTCAACGCTTTAAACCTCGGGGGGGCATGTGCTCCCCTTTTTTTATGGATTCGACACAGCCCCTGCAGGAGCAGCCGTTTGGCTTTTAACCTAGCTGCGGCTCAAATACGCCTTCCCATAATGCCGCTCCATCCGCGCCTGAATCAGCTCCAGCCCGATCGACATCAACCAATAAATAATCGCCGCCGTCGTGAGCATCTCGATATAGCGATAGCTCGAGCGCCCATACGATTGCGCCAGGAACATCACCTCCCAAACGCCCATCACTGAAATCAGTGATGAGTCTTTGAGCATGGAGATGAACTGGTTGGTGGTGGGCGGGATTATGGTGCGCATGGCCTGGGGCAGGGTGACGCGCCAGAAGATCACGGTTTTGCCCATGCCCAGAGCCAGCGACGCTTCGCGTTGGCCATGGGGGACGCCGAGGATGCCGGCGCGGAAGATTTCGCTCAGGTAGGCGCCGTAGTTCAGCGACAGGGCAATGATGCCGGCGGCAATGGCGCCGGGCACGATACCGAGTTGTGGAAGGCCGAGGTAAATCAGCAAAATCTGAATCAGCAGCGGTGTGCCCCGAAAGAACGAGGCATAGAAGCTCGCGATACCGAACGCCACCGCGCTTTTCGACAGCCGCGCCAAAGCGGTGATGAAACCCAACAGCGACGACGCCACGATCGAGCACAGGCACAAGAATAACGTCAGCGCTGCGCCTTGCAGAAAGCCGTTGGGTGCCAGTTGCAGGCCGATCAGGTTCGGTAGTTTGTCGAGGATGATCGAGTACTTCAGGTCGAAGCTCAGGAAGAAACTCGCGAACAAACCGAGCATCGCCGCCCAAGTCAGATACAGCCGGGTACGGAATCCGAAAATCCGTTGCAGTAATGACTCAGCCACCGGTTGCGGCGGCTGAGGTGGTTTGGGGAAAGAAGTCATTTGCTGATGTCGGCGCCGATCCATTTTTGCGACAGCTTGCTCAAGGTACCGTCCTGTTTCAGCTGGGCAAACACATCACGTACTTTGGCGTCCCACTGGGCGTCGCCTTTTTCGATGGCCACCGAGTTTGGTTCTGAGTACAGCGGCTCACCGGCGAGCTTGAAGCGCTGATCTTCATTCAGGCGTGGTTGCGCGGTCACCAGGTTGGTGAGAATCGCATCCAGACGCACGCCAGCGCCCAGGCCCAAATCCTGGAACGCGACGTTGTCGGTGTCATACGGGGCGATCTGCACATTCTCGAACGGGTACTGTAATTGGGTGTCTTCGGCGCCTTCGATCACCAGATTTTTGTTCAGGTAGCTTTCATAACTGGAGGCGCTCGTGAGGCCGACTTTTTTGCCGCTCAGGTCCTTGGCGCTGTGAATGCTGTCGTTCTTGGCATTGACCACAATCACCGCAGGGGAGGCGTAGTACTCGACCGGGAAGTCGAAGACTTCAGCGCGGGCTTTGCTCGGGGTCATGGAGCAGATGCAGATGTCATAACGCCCGCTCCAGCGACCGGCGGCGATCACATCCCAGGACGGCGTTTCGAGACGCAGTTTGACGCCCAGTTTGTCTGCCACGGCCTTGGCCACATCGACATCGAAACCGTCGAGCTGGTTTTGATCGTTGAGGAATGAGAAGGGCGGATAGCTTTCCATCAATACGCCCACCAGCTCTTTCTTTTTCTCGATGCGATCCAGAGTAGCGCCCGCAAAGGCTTGGGCAGAGACAGCCAAAATCGTCAGGCCCAGGGCCAGCAGTGGTTGAAATTTCACAGTTGATCCCTGAAAAAAAAGAGGTTGTTATTAACCGGGTGGTGCATATTAAATAGTTATAAGAACGACTCTGATAGTGAGTTATTTTCATAAGCTTATGAGTGAAAAGCATATGGGCGCAAACACGGTAATACTGGATGGCGGCATGGGTCGTGAGTTGCAACGTCAAGGTGCGCCGTTCAGGCAGCCTGAGTGGTCCGCGCTAGCGTTAAGCGAAGCGCCGCAAGCTGTGGAAGCGGTGCACGCAGCTTATATCGAAAGTGGTGCGAACGTGATCACCAGCAACAGTTACGCAGTGGTGCCGTTCCATATCGGCGAAGCGCGTTTCGCCGCTGAAGGCCAGGCGCTTGCAGGGTTGGCCGGTGAGTTGGCCCGTCGTGCAGTCGATGCGGCGGGCAAACCGGTGCGCGTGGCCGGTTCATTGCCACCGTTGTTCGGCTCCTATCGCCCGGACCTGTTCGATGCTGCCCGGGTGACTGAGCTGCTGACGCCTCTGGTCAATGGCCTGGCGCCTCATGTCGACCTGTGGCTGGCCGAAACCCAGAGCTCGATCGTTGAGGCTCGAGCAATCCATGCCGGTCTGCCGAAGGATGGGAAGCCGTTCTGGTTGTCGTTTACCTTGAAGGATGAAGACATTGACGAAGTGCCACGTTTGCGCTCGGGTGAACCGGTGGCTGAGGCCGCTGCAGTGGCGGCTGGGTTGGGCGTCGAGACCTTGCTGTTCAATTGCAGTCAGCCGGAAGTGATTGGTGCTGCGATCGATGCGGCGCGGGAAACCTTCGAACGCTTGGGTGTGAAGATTCACATCGGCGCGTACGCAAATGCCTTCCCGCCGCAGCCGAAAGAGGCCACGGCCAATGACGGGCTGGACCCGTTGCGCGACGATCTCGACCCTCCGGGTTATCTGCGGTGGGCAGCCGATTGGCAAAAGCGCGGGGCCAGCCATTTGGGCGGTTGCTGCGGAATCGGGCCGGAACATATTGCGGTGTTGGCCCAGAAATTAGCGTGATGCCATTCGCGGGCAAGTTGGATCGCCGCACCGCTCGCTCCTACAGGTTTTTCGGTTGACCATAAATCAACGCAAAACCTTGTAGGAGCGAGCGGTGCGGCGACCCGACTTGCCCGCGAAGGCGTCCTGTCAGACGCCAAAGATTACTGGCGGCACTCAACCAGTGTTTTCACCTGCCCCGATTCCGTCTGGTTCTCATCGGACAGCCACTGTTCAAACCCCGCAGCAATTGCCGGCCATTCCGAGTCCAGAATCGAATACCACGCCGTGTCCCGGTTCTGCCCCTTGACCACCATGTGCTGGCGGAACACCCCTTCAAAACTGAATCCCAACCGCTCAGCCGCGTACTTGGAGCGGGCATTGCCGTTGTTGCATTTCCACTCCAGGCGCCGGTAACCCAGCTCAAAGGATGCCTTGGCCAGCAAGTAAACCGCCTCGGTACTTTTCGGCGAACGCTGCATCGGCGCACCGAACGTTACGTGGCCGATCTCGATGCGACCCTGGGAAGGGACGATCGACATCAGGCTGAGGATGCCTTGCACCTCGCCGCTGGCGCGGTCGATCACGCTGAAGAAGTATGGGTCGCTGTTGGCCGCATGATTATTCAGCCAATCATTGAAAGCACCGCGCTCCGGGAATGGTCCGTAAGGTAAATAGTCCCAAAGCTTCGGATCGGCGCCCGGGCCTTCCAAAGCATTCCACAAACCGTCGCCGTGGCGTGCCGGGTCAAGTTTTTCCAGGCGGATGAAGCGCCCTTCGATCGTTTGAACCGTTGGTGCCGGGACGCCTTTCCAGTCCGCGAGTGAAGTCGTCATGCTGTGCTCCTTGAACCTTGAATGGCTTTGCGAAACTGGATGAAACCAGGCCGTTCGGCGATGCGCTCGTAAAGCTGGATCGCGGTGGCGTTGGTTTCGTGGGTCAGCCAGTGGACCTTGCAGCAACCGTCCTCCCTGGCTGTGGCGTACACGTACTCAATCAGCTTGCGGCCGACGCCGGTGCCGCGGGTTTGCGGCGTTACCAGCAAGTCCTGCAGGTAGCAGGAGTTTTCGATGCTCCAATTCGAACGATGGTAAATGAAGTTCACCATGCCTACCGCTTGGCCACCGGCCCAGGCCAGCGCCGAGTGGGTCGGTTCGCCAGGGTCGAGCATGCGCTGCCAGGTGCTTTGAGTGACGGCCTCGGGCAATTCGGTGTTATAGAAACGCAGATAGGCCTGCCACAACGGCAACCAGGCAGCATGGTCATCGGCGATGACCGGGCGAATCTCGATCTGACTCATGTTCATTCCTTAACGCATCAAATGGGCGAGAGCCTGGTCATGCACATCGGGGCTGGCGGCGAGCCCCTCGCGTACGCCGGCAATGTCTGCGGGGCTGCGGTTCTGGCTGAGTTTGCGCTTACCTTCCAGGCGCTCGATCGGCAAGGCGAAACCGACGATGGCCTTGAGCATTGCGTCAATGTACTCCGCGGGCGCATCCGCGACCTTCCACGGATTGTTGCGGCCTGCTTCATGACGATCCGTCAGCGCACTGACCAGGTCGCGCAGGCGATCAGCGTCGGTGAAAACCTCGGCCGTGCCGTAAGCGTGCACAGCGACATAGTTCCAGGTCGGCACCACTTTGCCGTGTTCGGCTTTGCTCGGGTAAAACCCCGGGCTGACGTAAGCCTCGGCACCGGCGAAAATCACCAGCGCTTGAGCGCCGTCCTGCAGTGCTTTCCATTGCGGATTGGCCCGGGCGAAGTGACCGTAGAGTGTGCCGTTCGGGCCTTGGTCGGGGCGAAGCAGCAATGGCAGATGACTGGCCTGCAGGCCCTGCTCCCCATGGGTCACCAGCATGGCAAGGCGGGTGTCGAGGATCTGCTGTTGCAAGTCATGCAAATCGTTGATGGCAAAGTTGCTTGGCGTGTACATGGAGATTTTCCTTGGCGAATGTGCTCATCCTAGGCAGGCTATTGGTCTGTTGTAAGAGCCATTAATGACCAATTTCATAGGTCCATTGCCATGACCGGTGATTCACTGTCCTTGTCGTTCAATCCTGCGGGCATAGAACTTGATCGCCGTCAGGGTTTGAGCCGTCAGTTGTACCAGGCGTTACGGTTACGTGTGCTCGACGGCAGACTGGCCAGCGGCACGCGATTACCGGCCAGTCGCGATTTGGCGGCTGCGTTGGCGATTTCCCGTAACAGCGTGGTCCGGGCCTACGATCAGCTCTACGCCGAGGGCTTTATCGAAGGGCGTGTTGGCGACGGCACCTATGTCGCACAACTGCCTCAAGCGGTGTTGCCGGCAAAAAAATTATCCACAAAAGTATCCACAGGGTTGTCAACAGGGTTACCCACAGCCTTATCCACAAATTGGCTGGATTTACCTGTGGTTTCATCCAGTAAAGTTATCCACAGTGGGGCCCTGGATCGAGTAGAAAGGAATCATTTGCCAACGCCGCCAAGTGGACCGCCACGGGCTTTTCGGGTCGGCGTTCCGGCCTTTGATCTGTTTCCGTTCGAGGTGTGGGCCAAGCTGAGCGCGGCTTTCTGGCGTAAACCGGACTTACAGCAACTCTGTTACGGCGACCCGGCAGGCGATGGGCGCTTGCGCGGCCTGATTGCGGCGTACCTGCGCAGTTCGCGGGGCATGCAGTGCACGGCTGAGCAAATAGTGATCACCAGTGGCGCGCAGCAGGGGATCAGCCTTTGTGCACAGCTGCTGGTGGAGCCGGGCGACGGGGTAGCGATCGAGAATCCGGGGTATCGCGCGGCGGGGCATGCATTCGCTGTGGCCGGGGCGCGATTGCACGGGATAGCGGTAGACAATGAGGGTATCGATTGCACCGAATTGGCGGGGCTCGGTGATTGTCGTCTGGCTTATGTCACGCCGTCGCATCAGTACCCGACCGGGGTGGTCATGAGTCTGGCACGCCGCCTGGAGCTGCTGGCCTGGGCTGAATGCACCCAAGGCTGGATCGTGGAGGATGACTACGATGGCGAGTACCGTTACAGCGGCGCGCCATTGGCACCCTTGGCGGCACTCGATCGGCAGGGGCGGGTGCTGTACGTCGGGACCTTCGGCAAGGTCGCCTTCCCGGCATTGCGCCTGGGTTATCTGGTGTTGCCGCCGGCATTGGTGGACGCGTTCTCCCAGCGTCGCGCAGTGGACGTGCGGCATTCGGAGGTCAGCACTCAGGCGGTAATGGCCGAGTTCATGGCTGCCGGGCATTTCCAGCGACACATCCGGCGCATGCGGCGAGCCGCGCTGAGCCGGCGTAACGCATTGCTGTCCGGCTGGCCCCAGGGTATCCCGGGTGTCGGCAGCCTGCCGGTTGTCGCGGCAGGGCTGCACCTGACGGTTGCGGTCGCGTCTCAGGCCCGAGAGCAGGCGCTGATCGAAAAAGCGGCCAGCGTCGATGTCGAGATCAATGCCCTGAGCAGCTACTGGTTACCGGACACGCAACAACCGCAGGACCAGCGCGCCGGGCTGGTCCTGGGTTTTGCGGCGGTGCCGGAAGTCGCCATCATCGAAGCACTTCGGCGTTTGGACAGAGCCTGGCGCACATGAGTCTTGCACCACGCCAGGATTGCGTGTCGGTTTTCAACGGCAGGCTCAGGTCGTTCCGTAGAGCCCGTGGCGAACCAGCTCATGAGTCAGGAACTCAGGTTCCTGATTTGATCTTGGTCCAGGCCCGGGTTCGCGCACGCTCGGCATCGCGGGGCAGCGGTTGCAGGGTGTAGAGCGTCCCCATCGCCGTTTCGGTCGGGTACAGGTTGGGATTATTACGGATCGCAGGATCCACGCTCTCCGTGGCGTCCTTGTTCGGGTTCGGATAGCCGACGAAGTCGCTCACCGGCGCGATCACCTGGGGTTGCAGCAAATAGTTGATGAAGGTGTAGGCGTCTTCCGTGTTCTTTGCGCCTTTGGGAATGGCAAGCATGTCGAACCAGATCGGTGCGCCTTCTTTTGGCAGGCGCATGTCGACGATCACGCCATTTTTGGCTTCCTTGGCGCGGTTGGCGGCCTGGGAAAAGCTGCCGGAGTAACCGACCGCGACGCAAATGTCGCCGTTGGCGATGTCGGCCATGTATTTGGATGAGTGAAAGTAAGTGACGTACGGACGAATCTTCATCAACAAGGCTTCCGCCTTCGCGTAGTCCGCCGGCTTCTTGCTGTTGGGGTCCAGGCCGAGGTGTTGCAGGGCCAGCGGCAGGATCTCCGACGGCGAGTCGAGCAGGGCGACGCCGCACTGCTTGAGTTTGCTGATGTTCTCTTCGTTGAAGATCAGGTCCCAACTGTCCACCGGGGCGTTGTCGCCCAAGGCGGCCTTGACCTTGTCCGGGTTGAAGCCGATCAGGATAGTGCCGTACATGTAGGGCACGGCGAATTTATTGCCGGGGTCGTTGGTTTCGATCAGCTTCATCAGCTTGGGATCGAGGTGGTTCCAGTTTGGCAGCTTGCTGCGATCCAGGGGCTGGAACACGCCGGCTTCAATCTGTTTGGCGAGGAACACGTTGGACGGCACCACCACATCGTAGCCGGAGTTGCCGGTCAGCAATTTGGCTTCCAGTGCTTCGTTGGTGTCGAAGATGTCGTAGACCAACTTGGTCTGGGTGTTCTGGGTCTTGAAATCTTCCAGCGCCTTGGGCGTGATGTAGTCGAACCAGTTGTAGACGCGCAAGGTTCGTTCTTCAGCCTGAACGGCACCACAGAGCACTGTGGCGCCCAGCACTGCAGGGAAGAGTGCGGGAGCGATATAACGCTTGAGCTGATGCATTGGTCCACTTCCTCATTGAGCGCTTTCAAAACCTTCGAGAACGTTCACGGCATTGATGCCGATTTCCTCTACCGCATAACCGCCTTCCATCACGAACAACGTCGGCTTGCCGAGGCGTGCGATGCGCTCGCCCATCGCCAGGTAATCCGGGCTGTCGAGCTTGAATTGGGAAATAGGGTCGTCCTTGAAGGTGTCGACGCCCAGGGAAACGACAACGATGTCCGCACAGTACTGTTCGATCTCCTTGCAGGCCTGCTCCAGAGCGGAGTTCCAGCTGTCCCAGCCGCTGCCCGCGGGCAAAGGGTAGTTGAAGTTGAAGCCTTCGCCCGCGCCTTCACCCAGCTCATCTTCATAGCCGAGGAAGAACGGAAACTCGGCTTCCGGATGTCCGTGGATCGACGTGAAGAGCACGTCGCTGCGCGCGTAGAAAATCGATTGGGTGCCGTTGCCGTGATGGTAGTCGACATCGAGGATCGCGACCTTTTTGTGGCCTTGGTCGAGGAAGGCCTGAGCGGCGATGGCGGCGTTGTTGAGGTAGCAATAACCACCCATCAGATCACTGGCAGCGTGATGACCAGGTGGACGGCACAGGGCGAAGGCACTGCGGGCGCCGCGCTGGATTTCAGCCTGGGCAGTGAGGGCCACTTGCGCTGCGCTGTACGCCGCTTGCCAGGTACCGGCCGTGATCGGCGCGCCGCCGTCGAAGCTGTAATAGCCGAGCTGGCCGTGCAGGCTGGTGGGGATGATCGGGCGCAGGGTGCGGGCTGGCCAGGTATAGGGCAGCAGGTCGCCATCGGTATTGAACTCGGTCCAGCGCGCCCAGGCACCTTTGAAGAATTCGAGATAGTCGCGGCTGTGGATGCGTGCGATTGGGTCGAGGCCAAAATCCTTGGGTGCTTCTACGGCGCCAAGGTTCTGCTTTTGCACCCGTGCCAGCACATGGTCTGCGCGCGAGGGCATTTCAAAGCAGGGCTTGAGTTGTCCGTCGATCAATTCACAACGGCCGTGGTGCAGGTGGTGATCATCCGAGTAGATCGTCAGCATTTCTTGTTCTCCGCAGGCTGATTCGGTTGAACACAGTCTTGCGGTGCGGGGCGTTTCAGAGAACGGCAGAAAAGGCCAAAAGGGGATCGATATGGCCAAAATAGTTGACCGAAATTCGCCCCTTATTATTGGCGCAGGAATGCCCCCGTGAGGCCTGGAGTGCCGACCCTGTGGGAGCGGGCTTGCCCGCGATGGACTCAAAAGCACCGCGCGTTTAATCAGTAAATACGCGTTATCGTTTGCGACCATCGTCGGAACGCCGCCCGGAGCAAGCTCGCTCCCACAGGTTATCGATGCGGCCTGAACTGACTCGGCGCCACGCCGCTCCAGCGTACAAACGCATGACGAAAGCTCGCCGTCTCGCTGAAGCCCAGCGCCTCGGCAATCTGATAGATCGGCATCTGGTCCTCACGCAGCAGGAGCTTGGCCTGTTCGAAGCGCAATTCGTCGAGCAATTCCTGATAACTGCACCCAAGGTCCTTCAGATGCCGACGCAACGTGCGCGCCGAACAATTCATCTGCTCGGCCAACCCCTCCAGCCCCGGCGCCGCATTCAATTGCGCGCGGAGTAACTGGCGAATCCGTCCCAGCCAGGCCTGACGCCCAGTGAATTCGGAGTTCTGTTTGCGGCAGCGTTCGGCCATGGCCTGATGGGTGATGACATCGGCAAGCGGCAAGGGTTGGTCAAGCCAGCTTTTGTCGAAAGCGAAGGCATTGTCACGGGCCTTGAAGTGCAGCGGGCAATTGAAGTGTTCTGCATAGGTGGCTTCATAGTCGGGCGCGGCATGTTCGAAGCGCGCAGCCAACAATGGCAACGAATGGCCGAGCAGGTCGTCGCAGATGGTTTTCAACGACACCAGGCAGAACTCGGCGTTGAATACGGCCAGCGCCGGATTTTCGCGGTAATCGGCGGCTACGAACCATATTCGCTCGCCGTCGTCCTCAAGACCGAGCTCGAAAAGTGTTCCCAGCAGCGCCGGATAACGCATCGCCAGGCGTAACGCGTCACCGAAGGTGGCACTTGTGAGCAGGGCATATCCGAGCATGCCGTAGGAGGAAACGTGCATCCGCCGGCCCAGTTCCAGGCCGATGTCACGCTTGAGCGCGACGGCGTTGGCGCAGACCTGCATTTCCTGGTTGGTGGTGATGCGCGTGTCTGCGCGGTTCAGGTCAGCGGCGCTGATGCCACTGCCCGCCAGTAGCGCCTCGCTGGACAATCCGTCGGCCTTAAAGGCGTTTAGTACCAGGGAGACGGCGTTGAGAGTGGTGAGGTGGGAGTGAAGCATGGGTGGCTTCCAGCCTTGGGATGGCTGAAACGCAGCAAGTTATATGCCGGGTGAGAACCTGTAGGAGCAGCCGGTCGACGCTCGATTGCTCGCGATGGACGCTAACGATAACGCGTGCTGCCTGGATGAACGCGCCGCCTTCAGGTGCTTCGTCGGAACGCCGCCCGGAGCAAGCTCGCTCCTACAAGGGTTTGTGTGGCGTCAGCTGAGTTCGCCACAGAGGTCGAGCTCGACCAGGCGCCGTACTTCGGCGGTGTCGAGTCCGGTGCCGAGCAATCCGTGCAATTTGCCGTACGCGGCTTCACGGGTCATGCCGCCGCCCGAAAGCACACCAGCACCACGCAAGCGGCTACCCGCCTCATAAACATCCAGCTCAACGCCACCTTCATGACACTGCGTAATTGCAACCACCACCACACCGTTGTCTCGTGCTCGAGAAAGGGCGGCGAGAAACTCCGGGTTGTCGCTCGGCCCCGTGCCGCTGCCGTAACACTCCAGTACCAGGCCTTGAATGCCGCTGTTCAGAACACCATCCAGTTGCTCGGCGCCGATACCGGGAACCAATGGCAGCACGCCGACTTTTGCCAGTTGCTTGTTCTGGCGGTAAGTCAGTTCCGTTGGCAGCGAAGTGGCCTTCATTCCACCGCCCTGACGCTCAAGTCGCTTGAAGGGATGACGACCGAAACTGCGAACCTTCGCGCAACGGGTCGGGTCCAGTTGTTCGCCGTGGAAGTACAGATGGACACCCGGTGCCAGGCCCTGGCCCAAAGCGACCAGGGCCCCGCTGAGGTTTTCCCAGGCATCGCTGTCGGTCACGCCGGCCGGCAGCATCGAGCCGGTGAAGACGACGCGGGCGTGCAGTCCGAGCAACTGAAAACTCATGGCCGCAGCGCTGTAGGCCAGCGTGTCGGTGCCATGCAGGATCAGTACGCTGTCGCAGCCTTGTACATCGACAGCGTCGACCACTGCTTCACGCAGTTGCTGCCAGTACGCCGGGCTCATGTTGGCGCTGTCGATCAGCGGCGACATTTCGCGAAAGCGCCATTGCGGCACCACCAGCTCAGGCTGGCTGGCCAGGTACTCGCGCATACGCGCTTCGAAACCGGACGCCGGGGCCAGGCCGTGGGCGCTGGCTTGCATACCGATGGTGCCACCGGTGTAGAGCACCATGACGTGCTGGGCTGCGGGATAAGTCGAGGAATTCATGGAGGTTCTCCGAAAACTGTGGGAGCGAGACCGGCTTGCCGGCCGAAGCAGCGATGCGGTCTTGAGCTCTAGCCAAAAATGGCAGCCTCATCAAGCTGCCACAGCGTACAACCGAGCATGACGCCGGGCGTCTGCGGTGTCACGCCGGGCGCAGAGGATGCGCCCGGTTTTTACCGATCAGCGTTGCGCTGCGGTCACGCCTTGCGGCTCGGCTTCGGCCTTGATGGCAGCCGCTGGCGGGTTGGCTGGCCAGGCTTTCAGGTCCAGGTCCAGGTCCGCAAACTTGCTCGAATCGAACACCGGCGTCTTGATGCCTGCAGCCCGCTGGTCATCGTAGTCACGCAGGATACGCATGCCGACCTTGAACAGCAGGAACAACGCAATCAGGTTCACGAATGCCAGCATGGTCATGGTGATGTCGGCGAAGGCGAACACGGTGTCGAGGTTTTCGATGGCACCCCAGAAGATCAACACCAGTACCAGCGCGCGATAACCGATCAGCGCCTTGCGGTTCTCGCCGATCAGGAAGCGCAGGTTGCTCTCGCCCAGGTAGTAGTTGTAGAGAATCGAGGTGAACACGAACAGCGCCAGCGCCACGGAGATGAACATCCGGCCCCAGTCACCGACAACGGCAGCCAGGGAATTCTGGGTCAGGGCAATGCCGTCGCCTTCGAAGCCCGGGGTGTAGAAGCCCGACAGCAGGATCAGCAATGCGGTGCAAGTGCAGATCACGAAGGTGTCGAGGAATACGCTGAACGCCTGAACCACACCTTGCGAGACCGGGTGCTCGACCGAGGCTACAGCTGCCACGTTCGGCGCACTGCCCAGGCCTGCTTCGTTGGCGAACACGCCGCGCTTCACGCCCATGATAATGGCGCTGCCGATCAGGCCGCCGAACACCTCGTCCAGACCGAAGGCGCTTTTTACGATGGTCATCAGCATGCCCGGAACGTGGTCGAACTGCAGTACGATCACGTAGATGGTCACGCCGATGTACACCAGGGTTTTCACCGGTACCAGCAGGTCAGCGACCTTGGCGATCCGCTTGATACCGCCGATGAACACCAGGCCCAGCAATACCGCCAGGCCAAGCCCGGTGTACGTGGTGTCAAGACCGAAGGCATTGTTCAGCGAATGGGTGACGGCGTGGGCTTGCAGCCCGTTGAAGGCAAAGCCAAAGGTGATCAGCAGCAGGAACGCCATGATCATCCCCAACCAGCGTTTCTGCAGGCCGTGCTGAATGTAAAAGGACGGGCCGCCACGGAACTGGCCTTCGGAGTCGCAGCGTTTGTAGAGCTGGCCGAGGGAGCATTCGAAGAAGCTGCTGGACATGCCGACCAGCGCGGTCACCCACATCCAGAATACTGCACCGGGCCCACCAAGGGTCACGGCGATGCCGACACCCGCGATGTTGCCCGCACCGACGCGGCCGGCGAGGCTGAGCATCAAGGCCTGGAACGAGCTGAGCTGGCCAGCGCTGCTTTTGAGGCTGTCACGGAACACCGCGAACATGTGAAAGAAATGGCGGAACTGAACGAAACGCGAGCGGATCGTGAAGTAGCTACCGAGCCCGACGATGAGCACGATCAGTACTTTCCCTGAGAGGAAGTCGTTAATGACTTCGAGCATGGATTATTCCTCGCTGTTTTTTGTGTAGGCAAATGCTTGGGGGCAGAAACATCGCGTTACACCGGTTTGCGCTCGGCGAAACAGGCGAGGCGAGGTTTCGTCCCGATTTCATTTTGCGGGTTTGTTATTAGTTCGGGTTTCGCATGGTTTTTGGGCCTCGTTACCAACGACCGCTCACGCGAAGAGGGGCGGCACTATACCTATCAGTGTGCCGTCCGTCTGCACGGTTGTGGTGCAAGCGTTGAAACCAAGCCTTTGAATCACCTGACATTTTTAGCCAGGCTTTTGTGGGAGTGAGCCTGCTCGCGATTCAGCGCCGTATTTCAGTGACGCGGCGTTATCGTTCATCGCGAGCAGGCTCACTCCTACAGAAGAGGGTTGTCCATTCAGAAGTTAAAAAAAAGGGCTTGGGGGAGTAAATCCCCAAGCCCTCAAAAGGTGAGAGGTGTCTAGTCCCTCGACCTGGTGAGTGTGGCTCTTGATAAGAAGAGCCGGGCGTTCGGTTATGCCTTCAGAGGCACCAGACGCGGAGCGATCATGTTTTCCGGGCGCAGGATGTCGGCGAGCATTGCGTCGTCGAGCAAGCCTTCTTCGCGCACCAGTTCCAGCACGCCGCGGCCGCTTTCGAGGGCGATGCGGGCAATGCGGGTGGCGTTTTCATAGCCGATGTACGGGTTCAGTGCGGTCACCAGGCCGATCGAATGTTCGACCAGTTCGCGGCAACGCTCTTCGTTGGCGGTAATGCCGACGATGCAGTGCTCGCGCAGCATGTCCATGGCGCGTTGCAGCAGACGGATCGAGTCGAAGATCTTGAACGCGATCAGCGGCTCCATCACGTTCAGTTGCAGCTGGCCGCCTTCGGCCGCGATAGTCAGCGCAAGGTCGTTGCCGATGATCTGGAACGCCACTTGGTTGACGGCTTCCGGGATAACCGGGTTGACCTTGCCTGGCATGATCGAGCTGCCTGGCTGGCGCGCTGGCAGGTTGATTTCATTGATGCCGGTGCGTGGGCCGCTGGACAGCAGGCGCAGGTCGTTGCAGATTTTCGACAGCTTGACCGCAGTCCGCTTGAGCATGCCGGAGAACAGAACAAACGCCCCCATGTCGGAAGTGGCTTCAATCAGGTCGGCAGCCGGCACCAGCGGTTGACCGCTGATCAGTGCCAGACGCTGAACGGCCAGGAGCTGGTAACGCGGGTCGGCGTTGATGCCGGTGCCAATCGCGGTGCCACCGAGGTTGACTTCGGTCAGCAGTTCCGGTGCCAGAGTCTTCAGGCGCGCCAGGTCTTCGCTCAACGTGGTGGCGAAGGCGCGGAATTCCTGACCCAGGGTCATAGGCACGGCGTCTTGCAGCTGGGTACGGCCCATCTTCAGGACGTGTCTGAATTCCTGGCCCTTGGCGGCGAACGCCTGGATCAGGCTGTCGAGGCTGGCCAGCAGCGCGTCGTGGCCCAACAGAAGACCCAGACGGATTGCCGTCGGGTAGGCGTCGTTGGTCGACTGCGCCATGTTCACGTCGTTGTTCGGGTGCAGGTACTGGTATTCGCCTTTCTGGTGACCCATGGCCTCCAGTGCGATGTTGGCGATCACTTCGTTGGCATTCATGTTGGTCGAAGTGCCAGCGCCGCCTTGAATCATGTCCACCACGAACTCTTCGTGGAAGTCGCCGCGGATCAAACGGGCACAGGCTTCGCTGATGGCAGCGTGCTTGGCTTCGCTCAGGTGACCCAGCTCGCGGTTGGCGTCAGCGGCGGCCTGTTTGACCATTGCCAGGCCGACAACCAGCTTCGGGTAATGCGAAATCGGAACGCCGGAGAGACGGAAGTTGTTCACCGCTCGCAGGGTCTGGATGCCGTAGTACGCTTGAGCAGGTACTTCGAGTACGCCAAGCAGGTCTTTTTCTGTGCGGAAAGATGCAGCGGAGGACATGATAGAAATCATCTCGATAAGGACCCGGTCTGTGCCGGAACACTGCAAATGCTAGGCTTGTGAACAATTTTGGGCCAATGCTGTTAAACACTGGCCTATGCATATTCGGCATAATGTCGTTGTGACGCCGTGTGTGCGGCGAGCGTGTGATCTATTTTGGTGCGTGTCCGGGAGGGCGTGATGAATCTGGAAAGTAAATGGCTGGAGGACTTCAGTGCCCTGGCCGCCACCCGCAGCTTCTCCCAGGCTGCCGAACGGCGCTTCGTGACCCAGCCCGCTTTCAGTCGGCGAATCCGCAGCCTTGAAGCCGCGCTGGGATTGACGTTGGTCAACCGCTCGCGCACACCGGTCGAGCTGACAGCGGCGGGGCAATTATTTCTGGTTACCGCGCGGACGGTGGTCGAACAGCTCGGCGAAGTGCTGCGCCACTTGCATCATCTGGAAGGCGGACAGGGCGAGGTGATGCAGGTTGCGGCCGCTCACTCCCTGGCGCTGGGATTCTTCCCGCGCTGGATCGCGCAATTGCGTAATGAAGGCCTGAACATCGCGACGCGGCTGGTGGCGACCAACGTGGGTGACGCGGTGCACGCCCTGCGTGAAGGAGGCTGCGACCTGATGTTGGCGTTCTACGATCCGGACGCCGCAATGCAGATGGATCCGGAAATTTTTCCATCGCTGCATTTGGGTAATACCGAAATGTTGCCGGTTTGCGCGGCCGATGCCGAGGGTAAACCGCTGTTTGATCTGGAAGGCGAAGGCAGTGTGCCGCTGCTCGCCTACAGCGCCGGTGCCTTTCTGGGGCGTTCGGTGAACTTGCTGCTGCGTCAGCGTGCGTTGCGTTTCACCACCATCTACGAGACGGCCATGGCCGATAGCCTGAAAAGCATGGCACTGGAGGGGCTGGGCATCGCCTGGGTGCCGCAGCTTAGCGTGCGCGCCGAACTGGCGCGCGGGGAGCTGGTGGTCTGTGGCGGCCCGCAGTGGCATGTGCCGCTGGAGATTCGTTTGTATCGTTGCGCGTTGGTGCGCAAGGCGAATGTGCGGTTGTTGTGGCGCAAACTGGAAGGCGGCGCGGCTAGCGCCAACCTTTAACAGATACTGGCAGAGGCGTATATATTGCGCCTCTGTCGATAACCAGGTTTAAACGTCAGTCTTTGTCGGCCAGATAGTTTTTGATGTTTTGCCGGTTGGCGGGGCTGAAGGTGTACGAATGGGATTTGATGATTTCTCGCTTCGGCGCCATGTAGGTGTCG
Source organism: Pseudomonas silesiensis (assembly GCF_001661075.1). Taxonomy (NCBI): domain Bacteria; kingdom Pseudomonadati; phylum Pseudomonadota; class Gammaproteobacteria; order Pseudomonadales; family Pseudomonadaceae; genus Pseudomonas; species Pseudomonas silesiensis. The sequence goes on along the minus strand of NZ_CP014870.1, from coordinate 6,683,703 downwards.
GCGAACCAGCCATTGAATTGAACTTCCGAGTCCTCATGTCTGGCGCCCAGTAAGTGACCAATCTCATGGCCGACGACGTGATAGCCTGTTACTGATGCAATTGCAACTTTTCCAGGTTTTGTTGGCGGCCAAACAAGTGCAACGCCTGCGACTTCATTATTTAACATATCGCGGGTGACCAAAATGACTTTGGTTAGATCACTATTAACCTTTATATTTAAACCCTCGTTCTTCATCACTTCAAGGAGCTTAAAGCTCAAGGGCTGCCATCTTTGCAACGTATTCAGTGTATCGTTGCCTTTGTAGTCAAAGCTAACATAGGGCTCGCCGCCAGCGAAGATGACATTGACTTTTCGCTCGGTGAAGCTTTCCAGTTCGCTGACGAGAGGATAGAAATGATCAGCGTAAATCGTCTTTCTCGTCGTCTCTGGCACGTCGCTATGGATAACGGCAATGATATTAATAGGCGCCTTTTTATTCTGTTTATTACTCAAAGTCATTTTTGAAACCTTCCTAATTGATGATTTATATCCAGCAAAGTTCAAGAGAGGATGTCGGTTGTAGTCGCAAAGTAATAATATTGGCAAACGACAAAATTTAAATTAACTAGTACGTTTCGGTTTGGCGAGTGAACGTGTATTTCATGCTGTTGCGTCACGTAGGAAAACCGTTCGCATGTAGCCTTTCCAGGCTTTTAGAAGTGTGGATGAACCTGTATTCGGTATCTGAATGGCTTTCCCTGGATGGCCCACGTTGGCTGACCCTTGAGTCAATAAATCCCCGGATTACGACACAATGACAGATGGTCGCACCGGGGGCTGTTTATCTGCCTCATTACGGTATACTGCGCGGCCTTCGGCCGGTTCGCCCGGCCCTAATTCGTACACTCAAGCCACGCCGGATCTCCCGCGTGGCTTGTTGTTTTTTGACGCGCCTGCGGGCGCCCAGAGAGAAGAGGCACGACGATGAGCGCACTGGTTGGCGTGATCATGGGCTCCAAGTCCGATTGGTCCACCCTTAGCCACACCGCCGATATGCTGGAAAAGCTCGGCATCCCCTACGAGGTGAAAGTGGTCTCTGCCCACCGCACCCCGGACCTGCTGTTTCAGTACGCCGAAGAGGCCGAGGCGCGGGGCATCGAGGTGATTATCGCCGGTGCCGGTGGCGCGGCTCACTTGCCAGGCATGTGTGCGGCCAAGACCCACCTGCCGGTGCTGGGCGTGCCGGTGCAGTCGTCGATGCTGTCGGGCGTCGACTCGCTGCTGTCTATCGTGCAGATGCCTGCGGGCATTCCGGTTGCGACCCTGGCCATCGGCAAGGCCGGCGCGATCAACGCAGCCCTGCTCTCGGCGAGCATCCTGGGCGCCAAGCATCCGCAGTTTCACGCGGTGCTGAAAACTTTCCGTGCTGAACAGACAGACAGCGTCCTGGAAAATCCAGACCCACGCATCGCCTGAGGTTGTTGACGATGAAGATCGGTGTAATCGGTGGCGGCCAGTTGGGTCGCATGTTGGCGCTGGCGGGTACTCCGCTGGGCATGAACTTCGCTTTCCTGGACCCGGCGCCGGATGCTTGCGCAGCCGCGTTGGGCGAACACCTGCGGGCCGATTACGGCGATCAGGACCATCTGCGTCAGCTGGCCGATGAAGTCGATCTGGTGACCTTCGAATTTGAAAGCGTCCCGGCCGAAACCGTGGCGTTCCTGTCGCAATTCATTCCGGTCTACCCGAGCGCCGAAGCGCTGCGCATCGCCCGCGATCGCTGGTTCGAGAAGAGCATGTTCAAGGACCTGGGGATTCCAACCCCGGCGTTCGCCGACATTCAATCCCAAGCCGACCTGGACGCTGCCGTGGCTGCCATCGGTCTGCCGGCCGTGCTGAAGACCCGCACCCTGGGTTACGACGGCAAGGGCCAGAAAGTCTTGCGCAAACCGGAAGATGTCGTCGGCACTTTCGCCGAACTGGGCAGCGTGGCCTGCCTGCTGGAAGGTTTCGTGCCGTTCACCGGTGAAGTTTCGTTGATCGCCGTGCGCGCTCGCGATGGCGAAACCAGGTTCTACCCGCTGGTTCACAACACCCACGACAGCGGCATTCTCAAGCTGTCCGTGGCCAGCACGGACCACCCGCTGCAAGCCCTGGCGGAAGACTATTCCAGCCGTGTGCTCAAGCAACTGAATTACGTCGGCGTGATGGCGTTCGAGTTCTTTGAAGTCGACGGTGGCCTCAAGGCCAACGAAATCGCCCCGCGTGTGCACAACTCCGGGCACTGGACCACCGAAGGCGCGCAATGCAGTCAGTTCGAAAACCATCTGCGGGCCGTCGCCGGTCTACCGCTGGGTTCGACTGCCAAAGTGGGTGAGAGCGCGATGGTGAACTTCATCGGTAAGGTTCCAGACACCGAGAAAGTCCTGGCCATCGCCGATTGCCATCTGCATCACTATGGCAAGGCGTTCAAGGTCGGTCGCAAGGTCGGCCACGCCAACCTGCGTTGCGCGGATCGCGAAACCCTGGCTGCCCAGATCCTCAAGGTCGAAGCGCTCATCGCCGAATAGTTTCATGTGGCAGCGGCGGAACCATTCAGGGGCCGCCGTTCTCTCATGGCAGGATGCCAAAGTCTGACTAGGCTTTCGCTAGGACACAGCCATTAGACTCAGAGGGAAATGCCATGGGAATTATCGGAACCATCTTTATCGGCTTGATTGTCGGCCTGCTGGCGCGGTTCCTGAAACCGGGCGATGACAGCATGGGCTGGATCATGACCATCCTGCTCGGTATCGGCGGTTCGCTGGCGGCCACTTATGGCGGCCAGGCCCTGGGCTTATACCATGCCGGCGAAGGCGCAGGTTTCCTTGGGGCGCTGGTCGGTGCCGTGATATTGCTGGTGATCTACGGCATGATCAAAAAGAACTGATTGAAGCGACAAAGCCCTCTCTGCCAAACGCGCGGGGAGGGCTAGAATGCTCGGCGTTGCACCGTCCTCTCCATTGCCGAGCACATTCATGCGCCGTCTTTTACTGACTTTCCTGTTACTGGGTGCGGGCCTTGCCCATGCCGGCGAACTGCCGGAAACCGACTGGCTCGACCTGATGCCCAAGTCGGACCAGAAAGCCCTCGAGGCCATGCCCGAAATCGACCACGACTCCCCCGAAGCCAATGGCACCTTCACCGAAAAGGGTGGCATGAAGCAGAGCAAAGGCTTGGCAGCGGTGATGTACTCAACCAAAACCGTGCCCTCGATGAACGACAAGAACATCCGCCTCGGCGGTTATCCGGTGCCGCTGGAGTCCGATGCCAAGGGGCATAGCACGCTGTTCTTCCTGGTGCCGTATCCGGGCGCTTGCATCCACGTGCCGCCACCACCGCCTAACCAGTTGGTGCTGGTGCGTTATCCCAAAGGGTTGAAGCTGGATGATATCTACACGCCGCTGTGGGTGACGGGCACGCTGAAGATCGAAAAGGTCAACAACGACCTGGCTGACGCGGCGTATGCGCTGGATGCGGCGAAGGTGCGGGTAGTGGAGGAATCAGACTTGTAACGGCCATTCTGGCCAGGCACAAACCAAAAATGTGGGGGCGGGCTTGCTCGCGAAAGCGGTGTAACAGTCAACGATGATGTTGAATGTTATGGCCTCTTCGCGAGCAAGCCCGCTCCCACATTTTGGTGTTGCGGTGCTACAGGGATTTGCTGGCGATGCTTACGCCCAGGGTATGACTCGCACCCGGCGCCAACGTCACCACATCATCCATCACATTTGCCGTTTCAATGCACAGCATGCGCTGCCAGCCATCGTCGGCCATGTCGCTGAACGCCGCGGCACGATCGATCCACGGGTTCCAGATCACCGCCGAACGCGACCCGCTGCTGGTCAGCTCGATCCGTCGTTCCCAGGCTGGATCGACAATGCTCAGCTTCGCTGGAGTATTCAGATAGATGCGGTCGGTCTCGCCAGCAAAATGCAAATCGCCGGTCTGACTCACGGTTTTCCAGTCGTCCAGCGTCTCGATGTAACTCAACCCATCCAGGCCTTCGACATGCACGTTACGTACATCGCTGACCGCGAAATAGCTGTGCAGCGCCTGGCTGATGCTGACGTGGCCGAAGCCCTGGTTATGGCTGGTCAAGCTGATGTGCAGCTGCTCATCCAGACGAATGCCCAGCTTCAAATCCACCTGATGCGGCCAGCCTGGAAAACCGCCTTCGGGGCAGGGCAGGAGAAATTCCACGTTCAGGCTTTCGCCTTCAGCTTCGATGCGCCCCAGTTCCCAGTCCATCGTCCGGACCAGCCCGTGGGCGGTCGCCGGTTCGCTACTGAAGCGCATCGCCTGGACACTCTGCGGGTTGCGCGAAAGATTACCGAACCACGGCCAGCACACCGGCACGCCAGCGCGGATACTCTTGCCGGTCTTGAAGACGGCCTCGTCGTTGAGCCAGATCAGCGGCGGCTCGCCGGCCACCTGGTAACTGAGGATGTGCGCACCTTGCTGGGCCACCAGCAATTCGGCCTGCCCGTGGCGAATGCGCCAGCAGTTCAGTTCATCCAGTTTCACGGCTTCAACGTTGGGCGTTGTCATGGAACGGCTCTCGATCAGGAACAATGACTGCTATGGACCGCAAAACGGTCGCCGCGTTTAACGGTTCCTGTTTTACCAGCTGCTTGTTTAACGAGCTCTGGGCGGAACCGAGCGCGTGCGGCCGCTGCCATCGATGGCGACGAACACGAATACCGCTTCAGTCACTTTACGCCATTCGCTGGACAACGGATCGTCGCTCCAGACCTCGACCATCATCTGGATCGAGCTGCGGCCGATTTCCAGCGCTTGGGTATAGAAGGAGAGCTGGGCACCCACCGCTACCGGCACCAGAAACGCCATGCGGTCGATCGCGACGGTAGCAACGCGACCACCTGCGACCTTACTGGCCATGGCGGTACCGGCCAAATCCATCTGCGCCACCAGCCAGCCGCCGAAAATATCGCCAAAGCCGTTGGTTTCGCGGGGGAGTGCGGTGATTTGCAGGGCCAGGTCGCCTTGCGGGATTGGATCTTCTTGTTCGAGCTCTATCATGCCGGGGGTGCCTCTGACCCGTAACTCTCATTGGTACTTCAAGGTGAATAGCCGTCTCAAGGAAAAACGATTCAGCCCCGAACATACTACGTTCGTCACGTTTTTCGTAAGGCGCCTAAAGGGAAACTCTGCGAAATCGCCTATGAACCCCGGCAGGCGTTTTCGCACAGCAACCCTTGCAACTTGTCGCAAGATTGCGAGTATATCGATCGGTAGACTCCGAGACGACCGTCTGGTTCTCATTTTGACTGTCAAATACGCTCATCTATGTGCTTTTTCGAACTATTTGCTATCGTGCCGGACCTGCCCAAGCCTCCGCCAGCGTTGTGGGGGTTGCAGATCCGACTATAAGAGAAGCCCTTGCCATGACCACAGCGCCGTCGAACATCGCGCAGCCCACACAATCCGCACGTCCGTTGACCCGCAGCGACTACAAGACGTTATCGCTGTCGGCCCTGGGCGGCGCGCTGGAGTTCTACGACTTCATCATCTTCGTGTTCTTCGCCACGGTGGTGGGCAAGCTGTTTTTTCCGGCCGACATGCCCGAATGGCTGCGCCTGATGCAGACCTTCGGCATTTTTGCCGCCGGCTACCTGGCGCGGCCACTGGGCGGCATCGTCATGGCGCATTTCGGCGACCTGCTGGGCCGCAAGAAGATGTTCACCCTGAGCATTTTCATGATGGCGGTGCCGACCCTGATCATGGGTTTGCTGCCGACTTATGCGCAGATCGGCATGTGGGCGCCGATGCTGTTGCTGTTGATGCGGGTGATTCAGGGCGCGGCCATTGGCGGTGAAGTGCCGGGCGCCTGGGTCTTCGTTTCCGAACACGTTCCCCAGCGGCACATCGGTTACGCTTGCGGCACGCTGACCAGCGGTTTGACGGCGGGTATTCTGCTGGGCTCATTGGTCGCCACGGCGATCAACAGCCTATACACCCCGGTGGAGGTCGCGGATTATGCCTGGCGAATTCCGTTCCTGCTGGGCGGGGTGTTCGGCCTGTTCTCGGTTTACCTGCGCCGCTGGCTGCACGAAACGCCAGTGTTTGCCGAGCTGCAACTGCGCAAGGCGCTGGCCGAAGAAGTGCCACTGCGCGCAGTGTTGCGTGACCATCGCGGTGCGATCCTGATTTCCATGCTGCTGACCTGGCTGTTGTCCGCCGCCATCGTGGTGCTGATCCTGATGACGCCGACCGTACTGCAGACGGTCTACCACTTCTCGCCAACCACGGCGCTGCAAGCCAATAGTCTGGCGATCGTGTTTCTGAGCGTTGGTTGCATCATTGCCGGCGCACTGTCGGACCGGTTCGGCGCAGGTCGGGTATTCGTATTCGGCTGTACGGCACTGTTGCTCAGTTCCTGGACCTTCTACCACAGCCTGGCCGCGCATCCCGACTGGCTGTTCCCGCTGTACGCCCTGACCGGCCTGCTGGTCGGCACCATCGGTGCCGTGCCCTATGTGATGGTCAAGGCCTTCCCGCCCGTGGTGCGTTTCAGTGGCCTGTCGTTTTCCTACAACGTCGCCTACGCCATCTTTGGCGGCCTGACCCCGATGATCGTCAGCCTGCTGCTCAAGGAAAGCCCGATGGGGCCGGCTTATTACGTGGCGGTGCTGTGCGGTGTGGGGATTGTGGTGGGTGGGTATCTGTGGAATAAAGGTCGCTAAGCCGACTTCTTCACCGACTGTATTGGCCTCATCGCGGGCAAGCCCGCTCCCACAGGGTTCTGAGGAGAACACAGAACCTTGTGGGAGCGGGCTTGCCCGCGATGAACGCGCCGCGAATCAGCCTGTAAAAAGCCGAATGCTGGCCTTTCATCCAATTGTCATATTTCAGCCATAGAGTGTTCACACGGCCTGCTGATACTTGGCCCCGACTTAACACACCCTATCTGCTAGGAGTAAGGCATGAAACTGAAGCGTTTGATGGCGGCAATGACTTTTGTCGCTGCTGGCGTTGCGACTGCCAACGCGGTTGCCGCTGTTGACCCTGCGATCCCGAGCTACACCAAGACCACTGGTGTGTCGGGCAACCTGTCCAGCGTCGGCTCCGATACCCTGGCCAACCTCATGACCCTATGGGCTGAGAACTACAAAAAAGAATACCCGAACGTCAACATCCAGATTCAGGCCGCCGGTTCGTCTACCGCACCCCCTGCGCTGACTGAAGGCACCGCTAACCTGGGCCCGATGAGCCGCAAGATGAAGGACAACGAGCTGCAGGCCTTCGAAACCAAATACGGCTACAAGCCAACCGCGATTCCGGTTGCCGTGGACGCCTTGGCGGTGTTCGTGCACAAGGACAACCCGATCCAGCACATGACCATGGAGCAGGTCGACGCGATTTTCTCCTCGACACGTCTGTGCGGCGCTAAAACCGACGTGAAAACCTGGGGCGATCTGGGTGTGACGGGCGACCTCGCCAACAAGCCGGTGCAACTGTTCGGTCGTAACTCGGTATCGGGCACTTACGGCTACTTCAAGGAAGAAGCCCTGTGCAAAGGCGACTTCAAGCCAAACGTCAACGAACAGCCTGGCTCGGCTTCGGTTGTGCAGTCGATCAGTTCTTCGCTGAACGGTGTCGGCTACTCGGGCATCGGCTACAAGACGGCCAGCGTGAAGACAGTGGCCCTGGCCAAAAAAGGCAGCACAGAGTTCATTGAAGACACTGAAGAGAACGCCCTGAACGGCAAGTACCCGCTGTCGCGCTTCCTCTACGTCTACGTCAACAAAGCCCCGAACAAGCCTCTGGCTCCGCTGGAAGCCGAGTTCGTGAAGCTGATCCTGTCCAAACAGGGCCAGGAAGTTGTAGTGAAAGACGGCTACATCCCGCTGCCGGCCAAGGTTGCTGCAAAAGCACTGGCTGACCTGGGTCTGCAGGAAGGTAGCAACGTAGCAAAAAAGTAAAACCCTAGGTCCGGGGGTAAACCCCGGACCTTTGTAGGAGCCCGGCTTGCCGGCGAAGGGGTCAGCACATGTTGAATGATCCGCCCGCCTTCGCCAGCAAGCCGGCTCCTACATCCTCGAATCTTCACTCCGCTGCCAGTTTCCACAGGCGGCGGATTTGTTGCGTCACTGCACTGTCATCTTTCTGTCATACAGGATCGCTAGGGTGTGCGAATGAATGATCTGGCCAATTCCCCCATGACTACAAATCCCCCCAAGCGAATTGACTTCAATACGCCTGAGCTGCAACGCAAGCGCCGTATTCGTGCGCTCAAAGATCGCCTGACCCGCTGGTACGTCCTTATTGGCGGCCTCGCTGTCCTGGGCGCGATCACACTGATCTTCTTCTTCCTCGGCTACGTCGTCCTGCCCCTGTTCCAGGGCGCCGACCTGACCGCCAAAGACAGCATCACGCCTGCCTGGATGCAAGACGCCGGCAAGCCATTGATGATCTCCCTGGAAGAGCAGAACCAGGTCGCCTTGCGGGTTTCCGACAAGGGGCAGGCACTGTTTTTCGACATCGACAATGGCGCCGAACTCAGGCGCGTCGACCTGCCGGTTCCGGCGGGTGCCAGCGTCACCTCGATCGGTGAAGACCAGCCAGGTCATCCGCTGGTAGCCGTGGGCTTTTCCAACGGCCAGGCCCTGGTGTTCCGTCATACCTATAAAGTCACTTACCCGGACGGCAAGAAGACCATCTCGCCGGCCATCGAGTACCCGTATGGCGAAACCCCGATAACGTTGAACGAGGCGGGCGGTGCGCTGGAGCACGTCAGCCTCAACGCCACCGATACGACCCTGATGCTGGTCGGTTCCACCGGTGCGCAACTCAATGTGTTGTCGCTGACCAGCGAAGAAAACATGATGACCGGGGAAATCACCAACGAGCAGAAGCGCATTGATCTGCCGCAGATGACCGAGCCGGTGAAGAACATTTTCGTCGACCCGCGCCAGCAGTGGCTGTACGTGATTAACGGTCGTGCCCAGGCCGATGTGTTCAGCCTGCGGGACAAGAGCCTCAACGGTCGCTACAAGTTGCTCGAAAACGGCGACGCCGAGATTACTGCCAGCACCCAGTTGGTAGGCGGTATCTCGCTGATCCTCGGCGATTCCAAGGGCGGTCTGGCCCAGTGGTTCATGGCGCGCGACCCTGATGGCGAATCGCGTCTGAAGCAGATCCGTACCTTCCAGATGGGCACCACGCCGATCGTTGAAATCACCGCCGAAGAACGTCGCAAAGGCTTCATCGCCCTCGACGCCTCTGGCAAGCTCGGCGTGTTCCACAGCACCGCCCACCGCACCTTGCTGGTGGACCAGGTGGTAGAAGGCCAAGGGATCTTCGGTCTGTCGCCGCGGGCCAACCGCGTGATCGTGGAAGCGGGCGGCAAGATTCAACCGCTGCTGCTCGACAACCCGCACCCGGAGGTGTCCTGGAGCGCGCTGTGGAGCAAAGTCTGGTACGAGAACTACGACGAGCCGAAATACGTCTGGCAATCGACCGCCGCAAACACCGATTTCGAACCTAAATTGAGCCTGGCGCCCCTGACCTTCGGTACGTTGAAGGCCGCGTTCTACGCCATGCTGCTGGCCGCGCCACTGGCTGTGGCCGCTGCAATCTACACTGCGTACTTCATGGCCCCGGGCATGCGCCGCAAGGTCAAGCCGGTGATCGAGCTGATGGAAGCGATGCCGACGGTGATCCTCGGTTTCTTCGCCGGCCTGTTCCTCGCGCCTTATGTAGAGGGACATTTGCCGGGCATCTTCAGCCTGCTGATGCTCCTGCCGATCTGCATCCTGGTCGCCGGTTTTGTCTTCAGCCGCCTGCCTGAATCCATCCGCCTGAGGGTGCCGGACGGCTGGGAAAGCGCGATTTTGATCCCGGTGATCCTGTTCGTCGGCTGGCTCTCGCTGTACATGAGCCCGTACATGGAAACCTGGTTCTTTGGCGGTGACATGCGCATGTGGATCTCCCACGACCTGGGCATTACCTACGACCAGCGCAACGCTCTGGTGGTCGGTCTGGCCATGGGCTTCGCAGTAATCCCGAACATCTACTCCATCGCCGAAGACGCCGTGTTCAGCGTGCCTCGTGGCCTGACCCTGGGTTCCCTGGCCCTCGGTGCCACACCGTGGCAGACCATGACTCGCGTGGTGATCCTCACCGCCAGCCCGGGCATCTTCTCTGCGCTGATGATCGGCATGGGTCGTGCGGTCGGTGAAACCATGATCGTGCTGATGGCCACCGGTAACACCCCGGTCATGGAAATGAACCTGTTCGAAGGCCTGCGCACCCTGGCCGCCAACGTCGCGGTGGAAATGCCGGAGTCGGAAGTCGGCGGCAGCCACTACCGCGTGCTGTTCCTCTCGGCGCTGGTGCTGCTGCTGTTCACCTTCGTCATGAACACCCTCGCGGAGCTGATTCGTCAGCGTCTGCGCAAGAAATACTCGTCGCTTTAAGAAAGGTAGAAGTCTGTGAAACAGAACTCCCTGAATGGATGGTTCAAGAGCGGCGCCCCTGGCGTCTGGATCAGCGGTGGCGCGGTGTCCATCGCGGTCATCATGACCATTGGCCTGCTCGCGGTGATTGCCGTGCGCGGCCTGGGTCACTTTTGGCCGGCGGACCTGATCCACGCCAGCTACGACGTACCGGGCCAGGCCAATCACCTGGTCGTCGGCGAAGTGGTGCAGAAAGAACAAGTGCCCCGCGAGCGCCTGAAAAGCGCTGGCCTGCCGGTGCCCGATCAGGGCCCGGAGTTCATGACCCGCGAGCTGATCAAGGTCGGCAACCGTGACCTCAATGGCACCGACTTCACCTGGATCGTCGGCGAGTGGCTGACCAACCAGAAAACGCCGCCGGAGCTGATGGCCGTTGAGCGTCGCGAGTGGGGCAACTTCTACGGCTACCTGGTCAACGTCAAACAGGACGGCAAGGTCATCGCCGAAGGCGAAGCCGCGTGGCCGGAGTTGCAGGCCCGTGTCGCTCGCGTCAACGAGCTCGCGGCACAACTCAAGACCCTGGAGAAGTCCGACATCGGCGCGATCAACGCCGGCCTCGAACGCATCCGCCTGCACGGCCGCAAACTGGAACTGGCCGGTAAACTCGACGCCACCGCACAAGCGGACTTGGAGTCCGAGCGCGCCGAGCTGAACGCGCGTTATCAGGACATCGAAGCGCGTCTTGCCGACCTGCACGCCCAGTTCAACCGCGACAGCCTGACGGCCCGCGATGCCAACGGCAAAGAAATCGTCATCGATATCGGCAAGGTGGTGCATGCCTACCAGCCAAACGCCATGGGCACCTTCACCAAGATTGGCTTCTACTTCAGCAAGGTCTGGGAATTCCTCAGCGACGACCCGCGTGAAGCGAACACCGAAGGCGGGATCTTCCCGGCGATTTTCGGCACCGTGATGATGACCCTGATCATGGCGATGATCGTGACGCCGTTCGGCGTGCTGGCGGCGGTCTACTTGCGTGAATATGCCAAGCAGAACGCCTTGACCCGGATTATCCGCATCGCGGTGAACAACCTGGCGGGTGTTCCAGCCATTGTTTACGGCGTGTTCGGCCTGGGCTTCTTCGTCTATGTGCTGGGCGGCTCGGTCGACCGGCTGTTCTTCCCTGAAGCATTGCCGGCCCCGACCTTCGGCACGCCGGGTCTGCTCTGGGCGTCCCTGACCCTGGCGCTGCTGGCGGTGCCCGTGGTGATCGTGGCCACCGAAGAAGGCCTGGCGCGGATACCCCGCACCGTGCGTGAAGGTTCGTTGGCCCTCGGCGCGACCAAGGCTGAAACCTTGTGGAAGATCGTGCTGCCGATGGCCAGCCCGGCGATGATGACCGGCATGATCCTCGCCGTGGCGCGCGCCGCCGGTGAAGTGGCGCCGTTGATGCTGGTGGGCGTGGTGAAACTGGCACCGTCGCTGCCGCTGGACGGCAACTACCCGTACCTGCACCTTGACCAGAAGATCATGCACCTGGGCTTCCATATCTATGACGTCGGCTTCCAGAGCCCGAACGTCGAAGCCGCACGGCCGCTGGTGTACGCCACAGCGCTGTTGCTGGTGCTGGTGATCGCGACATTGAACCTGTCGGCCGTCTACATCCGTAACCACCTGCGCGAGAAATACAAAGCGCTGGACAGTTGATCGCCGCCGCTCCCTGTAGGAGCCAGGCTTGCCGGCGAAAGCGATTTCATGGACGTCTTCGCCGGCAAGCCTGGCTCCTACAGGGGCGGCGATACCGCAGGCCCATTTTTGTGAGGCCCGCGGCCAACCAAACCGAATTTGTCAGCACAGGGAGCCTCCCATGCAGCACGAAGCACATACCCACGGCATCAACATGTCTGCCCTGGGCCGCGACAAGCAGAGCCTGAGCCTCGAGCAGGAAACCGTAGCCATCGAAGTGCCGGGCCTGAGCCTGTTCTACGGCGATAAACAAGCGCTATACGACGTCAGCATGAACATTCCGAAACAGCGCGTGACCGCCTTCATCGGCCCGTCCGGCTGTGGCAAGTCCACGCTGCTGCGCACCTTCAACCGCATGAACGACCTGGTCGACGGCTGCCGGGTGGAAGGCGCCATCAACCTGTACGGCAACAACATCTACCGCAAGGGCGAAGACGTGGCCGAGCTGCGTCGTCGCGTCGGCATGGTGTTCCAGAAGCCGAACCCGTTCCCGAAGACCATCTATGAAAACGTGGTGTACGGCCTGCGCATCCAGGGCATCAACAAGAAACGCGTGCTCGACGAAGCCGTTGAATGGGCGTTGAAAGGCGCTGCGCTTTGGGACGAGGTCAAAGACCGCCTGCACGAATCGGCGCTGGGCCTGTCCGGTGGTCAGCAGCAACGTCTGGTGATCGCGCGCACCATCGCCGTAGAACCGGAAGTGCTGCTGCTCGACGAACCGTGCTCGGCACTCGACCCGATCTCCACATTGAAAGTCGAAGAGCTGATCTACGAACTGAAATCGAAGTTCACCATTGTCATCGTGACCCACAACATGCAGCAAGCCGCGCGGGTTTCCGACTACACAGCGTTCATGTACATGGGCAAACTGGTGGAATTCGGTGACACCGACACCCTGTTCACCAATCCGGCGAAGAAGCAGACCGAAGATTACATCACCGGTCGTTACGGCTAGCAGGGCGGCCGCAAGCATCAGGCTTCAAGCGGCAAGAAACACGCGTGCGATACCGGGACTTATACATAACTGCTTGAAGCTTGCAGCTTGAAGCTTGAAGCTTGCAACTTTCGCGGAGCGAAACCGATGATTAGTAAAGAAGGCCTTACCCATCACATCTCTGCGCAGTTCAACGCTGAGCTGGAGGAAGTGCGCAGCCATCTCCTGGCCATGGGCGGGCTGGTGGAAAAGCAGGTTAATGACGCGGTCACCGCGCTGATCGAGGCCGACTCCGGCCTGGCCCAGCAAGTTCGCGAGATCGACGACCAGATCAACCAGATGGAACGCAACATCGATGAAGAATGCCTGCGCATCCTGGCCCGTCGTCAGCCGGCGGCGTCCGACTTGCGCCTGATCATCAGCATCTCCAAGTCGGTGATCGACCTCGAACGCATCGGTGACGAAGCGACCAAGATCGCCCGTCGCGCCATTCAATTGTGCGAAGAAGGCGAAGCACCCCGCGGTTACGTCGAAGTGCGCCACATCGGTGACCAGGTGCGCAACATGGTTCGCGACGCACTGGACGCCTTTGCCCGTTTCGACGCCGACCTGGCGTTGTCGGTGGCGCAGTACGACAAAATCATCGACCGCGAATACAAGACGGCATTGCGCGAGCTGGCCACCTACATGATGGAAGACCCGCGCTCTATCTCGCGGGTCTTGAGCATTATCTGGGTGCTGCGTTCGCTGGAACGGATCGGCGACCATGCGCGCAACATCTCGGAACTGGTGATTTACCTGGTGCGCGGCACCGACGTGCGTCACCTTGGCCTCAAGCGCATGAAAGAAGAAGTTGAAGGTACCAGTGGCGAAACCGCTAATGTTCCGGGCAAAGCTGACGATAAGTAAGATTACCCGAGAAAAGCGCCCGGCCCTTTGGCCGGGCGTTTTTGTTTGCGGTTTTTAAAGGGGGGGGTGGATGAGTAAGGTCAGTGTGTTGGTGGTGGACGACGCGTCGTTCATTCGTGACCTGGTGAAGAAGTGCCTGCGCAACTACTTCCCGGGCATCCGCATCGAAGAAGCGGTCAACGGCAGGAAAGCTCAGTCCTTGCTGTCACGGGAGGCGTTCGACCTCGTGTTGTGCGACTGGGAAATGCCGGAAATGTCTGGCCTGGAACTGCTGACCTGGTGCCGCGAGCAGGACACCCTCAAGACCCTGCCATTCGTGATGGTGACCAGCCGTGGCGACAAGGAGAACGTCGTCCAGGCGATCCAGGCCGGCGTTTCCGGTTACGTCAGCAAACCCTTCACCAACGAGCAGTTGGTGACCAAGGTCAAGCAGGCTCTGAACAAGGTCGGCAAGCTCGATACCCTGATGAACAGCGTGCCGGCCAAAATGAACACGGGCTTCGGTAATGATTCCCTGAATGTATTGACGGGCGGCCTGGCCGCGCCATCTGCCGTCGCAGCGGCGCGGGTTGCGCCGACCGCAGCGTCTCGCGGCTTGCTCAACAGCCCGCCGGTCAAGGCGCCAGCGTCTTCGGGAGCCGGCAGCAGTCGCGGCCAGGGCCAACTGCGTTTACCCAATGGCATTGCGCAGTGTGTGATCAAGGCCTTGAGCCTCAGGGAAGCATTGCTGGTGGTCAAGCGTACCGACACCCTGCCGCAGATTCTCGACAGTGCCGTGCTCGATCTGGAACAGGGCGACAACGCCGAGACGGCCCGCCTTAACGGCTACCTGCACGCCATCGTCGCCCATGAGCAGAAGCCCGACAGTGAATGGTTGCAACTGACGTTTCGCTTTGTCGATCAGGATGCGCAGAAGCTGGATTACATCTCGCGGTTGATTGCGCGTGGGACGGTGCATAAGCAGTTCATACCAGGCGCGTAATGTCGTCGCCTGTCAGGCCCCTTCGCGAGCAAGCTCGCTCCCACATTGGTTATGTGTCGATCAGTTAATATGGACCGACCCCGGTCAAATGTGGGAGCGAGCTTGCTCGCGAAGGGGCCGGCACATACACCACACATCCGTCGGGCTGCCCATTTTGAAACATCTGCCCACTACCCGGGTCCATTGCAGCTGCTAGGCTCATCCCCCAGGCCTTACTCGATAGATTCTTGCCCATGCTCGCGCGCCTGCTGTTTTTCTGTGGTCTTTTCCTGGCCTCCACCTCGGTTGTGGCCATGACAATCTACAAGTCCAAAGACGCCAATGGCGTGGTCTCCTACAGCGACCGTCCCACGAAGGGCGCCCAGGTGTTCGTGTTTCGCGATCGCATGGTCGAGCACCTCGAGCGCCAGGTGTACCTCGATATCAAGAAGCAGAAGGGCATGGACAGCGTTTACGTGCGCAATGACCTGTATGCCCCGGTCGAGATCGAGCTGAGCTTCGCCGGGTTGAAGAACGTCAGCGGCGCACCGAGCCGGCCGATCCGCCGGGTAATGCCGGCGCGCAGCAGCATTCGCCTGGCGCTGCTTACGGCCACTCAGGCCGGGAGGCCTCTGGCGTATACCCCAAGGTTCCAGTATTCCCTGGGCGACCCCTCAGACGCCGCCATGGCCTATCGTTATCCGTTGCCCTGGCGTGGCGGGCCGTTTCGCTTGAGTCAGGGGGCCAATGGTCAGTACAGCCACTTCGGTGCCAAGAGCCGCTACGCCATGGACATTGCCATGCCTGAGGGCACGCCGATCATCGCGGCCCGGGGCGGGGTGGTGGTGAAAACCGAGAACAACCAGACCGGGCGGGGCACCGATCCATCGGGCAATTTCGTGCGGGTGCTGCACGACGACGGGACCATGGGCGTGTACCTGCACCTCAAGCAAGGCTCGGTGAGCGTTCGCGAGGGGCAGCGGGTCGGGGTGGGGAGTGGGTTGGCGCTGTCGGGCAACACCGGCAACAGCAGCGGGCCGCATTTGCATTTTGTGGTGCAACGCAATACCGGGATGGGGCTGGTGTCGATTCCGTACCAGTTCAATCAGCCGGTGGGGGCGTTGCCCAACTTTGCGTTGGGCAAGCAATAACGCGACGCCGACCCGGATCAGTCGATCAATCCAGCATCAACACCTTGGCCAACACAATCTTCGGCCCTTTCATCTTCTTGATGATGATCCGCAAACCTTCGACTTCCAGCACTTCTTCCTCTTCCGGTACCCGTTTCAGGGTTTCGTAGACCAACCCGGCAAGGGTTTCGGCTTCGATGTGGTCCAGGTCAATGCCCAGCAGGCGCTCGACCTTGAACAGCGGCGTATCGCCCCGCACCAGCAGCTTGCCCGGCTGGTACGCGAGGATCCCGCGCTCCGCCTTGCGATGTTCGTCCTGAATATCGCCCACCAGCACTTCCAGCACGTCTTCCATGGTCAGGTAGCCGATGATGTTGCCATCCGCTTCTTCGACCAAGGCGAAGTGCGAGCCACCCTTGCGGAACTGTTCCAGCAACTGCGACAACGGCAGGTGGCGCGACACACGCTCCAGTGGGCGCGTGAGTTCGGCGAGGTTGAACGACTCGGGAATGTGGTCCAGGGCCGCCAGTTCCAGCAACAGATCCTTGATGTGCAGCAGGCCGACGAATTCCTGGCGATCGCTGTCGTACACCGGGTAACGGCTGAACTTATGGCGACGGAACATCGCCAGGATTTCCTTGAGCGGCGCGTTGAACTCCAGTGTCACCAGGTCTTCCCGGGAGTTGGCCCAGTCGACCACTTCCAGCTCGCCCATTTCCACTGCCGACGCCAGGACGCGCATGCCTTGGTCGCTCGGGTCCTGGCCACGGCTGGAGTGCAGGATCAGCTTCAGTTCTTCGCGGCTGTAATGGTGCTCATGGTGCGGGCCAGGCTCGCCCTGGCCGGCGATCCGCAGGATCGTGTTGGCGCTGGCGTTGAGCAAGTAAATCGCCGGGTACATGGCCCAGTAGAACAGGTACAGCGGCACGGCGGTCCACAGCGACAGCAGTTCGGGTTTGCGGATGGCCCAGGATTTCGGCGCCAGTTCGCCGACCACGATGTGCAGGTACGAAATGATGAAGAACGCGGTGAAGAACGAGACGCCCTTGACCACTTCCGCAGACTCCACGCCAACAGCGCTCAGTACCGGCTCGAGAATGTGGGCGAACGCGGGCTCGCCGACCCAGCCAAGGCCCAGGGAGGCGAGGGTGATACCCAGTTGGCAAGCCGAGAGGTAAGCATCGAGCTGACTGTGCACGGTGCGCAGGATGTGTCCGCGCCAGCCGTTCTTTTCAGCGATGGCCTCGACCCGGGTCGAGCGCAGTTTGACCATGGCGAATTCCGCCGCAACGAAAAAGCCGTTGAGCAAAACCAGGATCAGAGCAAAAAGAATCATGCCGAAATCGGCGAAGAGTGTCGCGAGGGTCAAGCCAGGGGATGGGTCCATGATGGAGTTTTGCGGGTTCCGTGTATTCAAAAAAGGGGGGAATGCGGTGCCTGAAGGGCAGGCACAAGTCAGCCAATGTAGCGGCTGACCGGGCGATTGCCTAGTGGCGCGTGCTGGCCGGTATCAGTCGGCGGCGCTGATGACCAGGGATTTGCTGACCTGGGCCGGCGCAAAATGGCAAGTAAAGGTGCTGCCATGGCCCGGCACGCTGCTGATTTCCATCCGCGCCCGATGACGCAGCAGCACGTGTTTGACGATGGCCAGCCCGAGCCCGGTGCCGCCGGTGTTGGAGTTGCGGCTGGAGTCGACGCGGTAGAAACGTTCGGTGAGGCGCGGCAGGTGTTTGCTGTCGATGCCCATCCCGGAATCCTGCACGCTCAGGTGCGCGCCTTGCTCATCGCCCCACCAGCGAATGCGGATATTGCCTTCGGCCGGGGTGTATTTCACCGCGTTGAACACCAGATTGGAAAACGCGCTGCGCAATTCGGCTTCGCTGCCCTTGAGCAAAATGGTCGGGTCGGCTTCCAGGGTGATGCTCTGGTTTTTCTGGCCCGACAGCTGTTGAGCATCGCTTTTGATCGATTGCAGCAAGCCGTCGATGGCCACCGGCTGGTTATCCGACGGGTAATCAGTGGCTTCCAGCTTGGCCAGCAGCAACAAGTCGTTGAGCAAGGTCTGCATGCGCCCGCCTTGCTGCTGCATTTGCTGCAAGGCGCGGGTCCAGCGCGGGTTCACGTCCTCGACATTGTCGAGCAGGGTTTCCAGGTAACCGCAGATTACAGTCAGAGGCGTGCGCAGCTCGTGGGAGACGTTGGCGATGAAGTCTTTGCGCATTTGCTCAAGCTGATGAATGCGTGTGACGTCGCGCACCAGCATCAGGTGTTCGTTGTTGCCGTAGCGGGTGATGTACAGCTGGATGCGCAGGCGATCGTTGATCGGTGAAGGGATTTCCAGCGGCTCGGCGTAGCTGTCCTGCTCGAAGTATTCCTTGAAGCGTGGATGGCGCACCAGGTTGGTCACCGGCTGACCGCTGTCCTGTGGCGTCTTGAGGCCGAGCAGTGTTTCGGCGGCGCGGTTCCACCATTCGAGGTTGCCGTCGCTGTCGAGCATGATCACCGCGTCTTTCAATGCGGCGGTGGATTCCTGGACCCGGTCGATCACCGCTTGCAGGCGACCGCGAACCCGTTGGTCGCGGCGTTGCAGGTGGTAGATGCTGTCGAACACTTCACCCCACAGGCCATAGCCGTCGGGAGGCGCTTCGTCGGGTTTGTGCAGGCGCAGCCATTCGTGCAGACGCAGCAGTTGCTTGAGGGTCCAGGCCAGGTACAGGCCCAGGCCCGCGGCGAGGCTCCAGCCGTAATAGCCGGATATCAGGCCGACCACCAGGCAGGCGGTGACCAGCAGCAGCATGTGGCGGATCAGAGTGCCATGCCAGTTTTGGTTCACTTAAAGCGCGTCCTTGTCAGCTTGTCGGGCGGGAACAGTCCGTATCAGGCTTTGGTAGAAAACCGGTAGCCGGTGCCGCGCACGGTTTGTACCAGATTTTCGTAGGCATCGCCGAGGGCTTTGCGCAGGCGGCGGATGTGCACGTCGACGGTGCGCTCTTCGACGTAGACGTTGCCGCCCCAGACCTGGTCCAGCAATTGACCGCGGGTGTAGGCACGTTCCTGGTGAGTCATGAAAAACTGCAGCAGACGGTATTCGGTCGGGCCCATCTCGGCAGGTTTGCCGTCGATGGTCACGCGGTGGCTGATCGGGTCCAGCAGCAGGCCGCCGATTTCGATTGGCCCTTCACCGTCGGTAGGCCCGGCACGGCGCAACACGGCCTTGAGGCGCGCCACCAGCTCGCGCGGGGAAAAGGGTTTGGTGATGTAGTCGTCGGCGCCGACTTCCAGGCCCTGGATCTTGTTGTCCTCTTCGCCCTTGGCGGTGAGCATGATGATCGGGATGTCCCCGGTCAGCTCATCGCGCTTGAGGCGTCGGGCCAGCTCGATACCGGACGTGCCCGGCAGCATCCAGTCCAGCAGAATCAGATCCGGCTTGCGGTCGACGATGATCGCATGGGCTTGCTGCGAGTTCTCCGCCTCCATGCAATCGTAGCCGGCCATTTCCAACGCAACGGCGATCATCTCGCGAATGGGTGCTTCGTCGTCGACGATCAGAATGCTCCTGCCAACCATGCGTTAATCCTCTTGTCATTTAACTGTCTTGCGCCGCATTAGATAACGGAATTATTGCAGTCGTGTGACAGTATTTTAGTCGCCCGGCGATTGTCATGAACCTGGACTAAGCTCTAAGTCCGAATCCTGACAACCACAAAAGGAAGGTTTCCATGAAGCACATCGCTAAATCCTGGAAGGCATTGCTGGTCACTGCTGCGCTAACGCTGCCGACAATGGCCTTCGCCGCCGACCCGGGCATGGTTAAAGGCGGCATGATGACCGACCACAAGGGCATGACCTTGTACACCTTCGACAACGACGCGGGCGGCAAGTCGGCTTGCACCGGCAAGTGCGCAGAAAACTGGCCACCGCTGAAAGCCACCGAGGCCGACAAGGCTGAAGGCAAGTGGTCCATCATCAAGCGTGACGATGGCACGATGCAGTGGGCGTTCGATGGCAAGCCGCTGTACTACTTCGTTCAAGACAAGAAGCCAGGCGACATGACAGGCGACAAGAAAATGGACAAGTGGCACATCCTCCAAGGGCCGAAGATGTAAGCGCCCTGCACCTGTAGGAGCAAGCTTGCTCGCGATGGACGTGAACGATGACGCGGGCTGCCTGGATAAACGGGTCGGCTTCATCGCCAGTAAGGGCAACGCGGTTATTCAGATCTTACGCGTTATCGTTAACGTCCATCGTCGGAACGCCGCCCGGAACAAGCTTGCTCCTACAAAAAGCGGTCAAATGATGGTGCTATCCACCTCAACGCAACCCGTAATCCAACACAATCCCCACAAATATCGCCAACCCGGCCCAGTGGTTGTGCAAAAACGCCTTGAAGCAACGCATCCGGTCCTTGCCCCGGGTGTACCAGAACTCCCACGCAAAACAGCCCGCCGCCGCCACCAATCCCAGGTGGAACCAGCCACCTAGCTCGAATTGCGAACCGGCCAGCAGCAGGCAGCCCAGCGCCAACCCTTGCAGGGTCAGGATGATCGCCCGGTCAGCGTCGCCAAACAGAATCGCCGTCGACTTCACCCCGATCTTCAAATCGTCATCGCGATCGGTCATCGCGTAATACGTGTCGTAGCCCACCGTCCACAGCAGGTTGGCGATCCACAGCAACCACGCCGCAGCGGGCAGTTCCCCGGTTTCGGCTGTGAACGCCATCGGCATCCCCCAGGAGAACGCCGCACCCAGCACGACCTGCGGGTAATAGGTGTAGCGCTTCATGAACGGGTAAGTGAAGGCCAGCGCCAGACCGCCGAACGACAACCAGACCGTCTTCGCATTGGTGCACAGCACCAGCAGGAAACTCACGCCCATCAGCAGAGCGAAGAACACCAGCGCTTCCTTCGAGCTGATCCGGCCGCTCACCAATGGCCGCTGTTCGGTGCGCTTTACATGACCGTCAACCTTGCGATCGGCCCAATCGTTGATCACGCAACCACCCGCGCGCGTCAGCACCACGCCAAGGACGAAAATCACCACATTGGCCAGGGACGGCGAACCTTTCCCTGCAATCCACAGCGCCCACAGCGTCGGCCATAACAGCAGGTAAATGCCGATCGGCTTGTCCATGCGCGTCAGCTGAATGAAGTCCCAGGCCCGAGGGTTCACGCGATTCAAGGACTTGAGCAGGCTCTGGTACATCAGCAATTCTCCGGATGGGCGCGGGCGGCGCGCCACAAGGTCGGCAGGAAAATCTCGGCCACCAGCACGCTCAGGGCGCCACGGTCGAAGCGCGAGCGGCGGCCCCACAACCCGGGCGCTCGGGCATCGGTCGGCAGCCACTCCTGAGGATAGTGACAAACCTCGATGGCGCGGCGCTGGAATGCCTGATCGCAGAACAGCAATTCACCCAGCGAACGGCTGCCCAATTCGTCCATGTGCAAACCGTCGCCCTGCAACGCACTGCGCGACGCCACGCTGCGGGCAAACACCCAGGCTTCGCCATGCCCGCGCAGATACACCTCGCGCACCCAACCCTCGCTGCCTTCGGCCAGGTCCAGCGCGGCACATTCGTCGGCGCGCAGGGGCTGCCAGCCTTCGAACAACGGCGTGACACTGAAACCGTCATTCGACAGACGGGTCAGTCGCCGGGTCAGCGAACCTTCATCGAACAGCCAGTCGAGGATAGACGTGTCGGGAAGGGGCGCCAATTGGCTTTCGGGGAGCCAGAGCGACGTCGCGCAGGGGGATTTTGAGTGTTGCACAGTGAGTCATTATTGGTAGCAAATGAGGCGGCGAGCTTACCATGTCAGTCGGCGATTTTGATTGATCCGCCCCTTCGTTGCGCCGAAGGCTTGCATCTGTCGAGCCCGATCAGTACAAAACGCCCCTGAGCCGGACGGCAGCGTTCCAACCATCGACCGTTCGCGCCGGCAAAAGCCTGAATCTGAGGATGTACCTGAATGAAAAAGTGGCAATGTGTGGTCTGCGGCCTGATCTATAACGAAGCCGACGGCTGGCCGGATGACGGCATCGCGCCGGGCACCCTGTGGCAGGACGTGCCGGAAGACTGGCTGTGCCCGGATTGCGGCGTGGGCAAGATGGATTTCGAAATGATCGAAATCAACTAAGACAAAAGAGGAGTAAGGAATGAACGCACCTGTCGTGATCGTCGGCACCGGGCTGGCGGGCTACAACCTGGCCCGGGAGTTTCGCAAACTCGATGGCGAAACCCCGCTGCTATTGATTACCGCAGATGACGGACGCTCCTACTCCAAGCCGATGCTCTCCACCGGCTTCGGCAAGAACAAGGACGCCGATGGCCTGAGCATGGCCGAGCCGGGCACCATGGCCGAACAGCTGAAGGCCGAAGTGCGTACCCACACCCGTATCAGCGGCATCGATCCGGGCCACAAGCGCCTGTGGATCGGCGAAGAATCGGTGATCTACCGCGACCTGGTGCTGGCTTGGGGTGCGGAAACCGTTCGCGTGCCCATTGAAGGTGACGCGGCGGATTGTGTGTTCCCGATCAACGACCTGGAAGACTATGCCCGCTTTCGCGCGGCAGCCGCCGGCAAACGTCGGGTGTTGTTGCTCGGCGCCGGCCTGATCGGTTGTGAATTCGCCAATGACCTGATCCTGGGCGGTTATGAGGTGCAACTGGTTGCACCCTGCGAGCAGGTGATGCCGACCCTGCTGCACCCGGCAGCCGCCGCGGCGGTCCAGGCCGGGCTGGAAAGCCTGGGCGCACGCTTCCACCTCGGGCCGGTGCTCAACCGCCTGCAGCGAGTTGCCGACGGGCTCGAAGCGCATCTGTCCGATGGCCAGGTCATTCCTTGCGATGTGGTGGTGTCGGCCATCGGTCTGCGCCCGCGCATCGACCTCGCCGCCGCTGCCGGCGTGCAGGTCAATCGCGGGGTGGTGGTCGACCGTCACCTGAAAACCTCCCACGCCAATATCTACGCGTTGGGGGATTGCGCCGAGGTCGATGGGCTGAATCTGCTGTACGTCATGCCCCTGATGAGCTGTGCGAGAGCGCTGGCACAAACCCTTGCCGGAAATCCCACCGCGGTCAGTTACGGACCGATGCCGATCACCGTGAAAACCCCGGTCTGCCCCTTGGTGGTGTCGCCGCCGCCACGGGGTACGGAGGGCGTCTGGACGGTCGAAGGGCAGGGCGCCGACATCAAGGTTTTATGCCGTGACGCCAGTGGAAATTTGCTCGGTTATGCCCTGACAGGCGCGGCGGTGATGGAAAAACTGGCACTGAACAAAGCGCTTCCGCCACTGCTGGCGTAAATACCGGTCGTTCTGTCGGAATCACCCCGCTTTTGCCCCTACAAAGGTCGCGCCGAGACTGGCGCGGCTCTGCCGTGCGTGCCATCCTCATTCCCGTCTGCCGCAGAGTAGAGCATCTGCGGCACCTTGGGCGCTGTTCCAACGAGAACGGCACGGACATAACAACAAAAAACCGTCAAAGGGGCTTCACTAATGCGTAAACCAGATCTCGCCGCCGCCATCGCGGAAAAAGCAGACCTCACCAAAGAACAGGCCAATCGCGTTCTCAACGCCGTTCTCGAAGAAATCACCGCCGCTCTGCACCGCAAGGACAGCGTCACGCTGGTGGGCTTCGGGACCTTCCTGCAACGCCATCGCGGAGCACGTACGGGCAAGAACCCGCAAACCGGTGAGCCAGTGAAAATCAAGGCCAGTAATACCGTTGCGTTCAAGCCGGGCAAGTTTTTGAAAGATAGTGTTAATCCGTAATACGTCCTCCCACCCGCGTTGCGGGGGAGTGGAAAAAAAATGGGCACGCCAACGAGGTTGGGTGCCCATTTTTTATGCGGCACGACGCTGGTCTTTGTAGGAGCTGGCTTGTCGGATCGCCGCACCGCAGCGAAAGCGGAGTGTCAGGCGACATCAATATTGAGCGATGCGCCGCCATCGCCATTTCGGGCTCATCCGGATGTTCCAGCCTCGCTCCACCAATAAAATGCACCCCGTCGGCCATACGACTGAGCGTCAGGGCTACAGAGCGGTGTGAACTGTCCGCATCGTCGGCGATGGCGCTGATGGATAGTAGATCTTCTGAACTGCCCCCTGATGACTCTTAAAGGTCTGAAAAGCTATAGGGCTGAAGCTCGGTGATCTGAGACAGCAGTGTCAGATGCTCCACCGCCTTTACTTTCTCAAGATGACCAAGGGTGTCCGGGCCGCCGAACATCAGTGCTGGAACAAAACCGTACATTTCATCGTGACGCAGGGCGCCCAGCTTTTTCATAGCTGGCTTGAACAGATCGCCATAATCGTTGGATTCAATATCCGTGGATAGTAAAAAATCTTGAAGTTCCCGATCCATTTCTTCATTTGTAAGGTCGAAGTTGTGGATAACACATCGAGAAAGAACACTGGTTATCTTAAGAGAAAATCCAGTTTTTTCACCCCAAAGGTACAGGTCGCCAAATGCGCTACGGGCGATTAGGTGATAGGTATCCCGCTCGACCAGTTTTGTTCCTTCAATCCACGATCCCACCACCCCCTCGTACTCTTGGGGGTTGACTATCCAAAAAATCCCGTCACCGTAACCGCACCAACCGTGTTCGGCCCAGTATTCCAATAGCTGATTTGGCAACTTACCTCTATAACGTTCAATACTAGACACCGGTACTTCCTGCCGATCAATGAGCCCGCCAAACTTCTCTATAAACCTAGCAAATACTTTGTCCACGTGATGCCTCCTTACTAATTAGCATTTATGTAGTTTTACATTGAGAAAAGTTGACTCTCGCATTGATTGGGGTACGTTTTCAGCAGCAACCTTCAAATGTGCGATTTTCGGCCTCCACTGAGGACCAATACTGGAGTTCACTTGTCGATCCCCAAAGTCCGCAATGACGTCCTTGCCACCAGCGCTCAGATCAGGATTATGCAGCCCTGCAAGGTTTGACATCGTTTCCTTGGCTTTTTTGATTGCAGCGTCTGCCGCTTCGAGCGTGTCTAGGTTTCGATAATCCTTTTGGAATCGCTTTCTTAACGTATTCTCTAAATCCTTCCGTGCCCTTCTGGCAGCCGCCCGGCTACGCTTCACCGGATTAGCAATATTCTCCAAATATTCATCAACCGTCAGCCGATTCAGTCCGTCCTCTTGCCCCTTCAACTGCCGCTCGAACTCTCCGATTTTAGACGCTGGCAGCTTGTCCGCTTTGAAACATTCGACTTTATGAAGCGGCATCGCGTTCGGTTTGTCACGTGGGGCGTCTTTTTCTTTTCCAGATGGACGATGTGCGGGTGGCCCAGGCTCCTGCGGGCCGAGTGCACCTTTGCGCGGTGCCGAGGTTTGCAGGTCGGGTCGTTTTTTCAGTGCGTCTTCATGCTTGAGCATCCATTCGCCCAACCGCGCACCTTTGGGGCTCGCTTGCATTTCCTGGGCAAGGACGTGGGCATTGCCTCGTCCACGGGTGATGTAAGCAACGATGGCGCCAAGCAGCAGGGCGACGACCTCCACATGCCCCAGCGCGATGTCATGTGCGGCGCTTCTTTGGGCGAACGGATCGTCCCGGCTGAACGGGTTTAACCCTTCCTCTCCCCGTGGGCCTTTCCATGCGGTGTTGATGCCAGTCAGGTAATACTCGCCAATGCGCGGCAAGCCTTCGACGAAAAACTCGGCGATGGACGTCAGGCCGAGTATGCCCAATATCCAGGTGCTGGCTTGCAACCCCATCGCGGCACCGGCGGCTCCCATGGGAATGGCGCCAGCCCCTCCGAGAAACGCGCCCGTACCCGCACCGATGGCTCCTCCGATCAACACACTGCCGGCAACGATCATTGCCATTTGACTGACGACTTCGATCAACTCGTTGAGGATGCTGGAGATGTCGAGGTCAGAGAAGCGTTGTCTCAATAAGCGGCCAGCTTCCCATTCGGCTTGAATGAACGCGGACCTGACACTGTTGATACGACGGATGTTGAGGGAGAGGGAGGGGGCACGCTCGTTGAATTGCGTGCGATAGGTGGCTCCTCCTTGATAGCCCATCTGATGAGTTATACGGTTTTCAATCTCGTGCCATGTGGGCACGATGTGCCATAAAAACATTCAATTGTCTCCCTGACAATTCGCCCGTTAGTGCGTTGATAATCCCGGTATCCATTACCGAATTACGCTAACAAGTTATTGAAAGGGGAGATGTAGGAAGGCTCTTTTGCTGTTGTCGGAAACTTCCCTTATTTCGGGATGTTGCATCCGTGACTAACAAGAACACGCCTCAAACTGCGCCATGATGAGGTAGCGCTTCGTTGTGGGGCGCTATCATTTCTGGCGCGATTGACCACTACCCTGTGGGAGCGAGCTTGCTCCGGGCGGCGTTCCGACGATGAACAAGTAGGCGGCGCGTCTTTATAGGCAGCACGCGTAATCGTTTACGTCCATCGCGAGCAAGCTTGCTCCTACAGGTGGATATCCCTGATATCTCTTTACGTCTTGTGCGGGGCCTCCGCCGAATTCGGTGAGTCGATGTGATCCAGTGCTCGGTCCACCAATAGATACACGCCGTCGGCCATTCTGCTGATAGCCAGGGCTATAGAGCGGCTTCGGCCTTCTACGTCGTCGGCCAGGTCTGCGGCGATGGCGCTGATGGACAAAAGGTCTTCTGAGGCGTTTGCGAGGAGGGCTTCGGTTTGGATGTCGGGGGAGACGGTGAAGAGTTGGCCGTTCCGGAGTCTGGGTCTGGATGGATTGTGTTCGTCAGGACGGGAGCTTGGGATTTTCATAGTGATGAACCTCATGGATTAACAAGTGTTCTCCCGATTTACGGACTTGCACATCCGTGTCACCGATTTTTCGGTGACGGCCAGAGGTTAGCGGCGAAGGTGAGGCGCGGATAGTTCATGGCGGGCGACGCGTTTTGCAGGAATTTTCCTATAAGGTTGAGGGGATCAAGATCAAATAATCGCAGCCTGCGGCAGCTTCAGCAGGGAGGTCGGAGTCGTTGCTGCTTCGGTGCGTTTCGTCAGTGACTTGGTAGTCATCGGCGTCAAAAAATAGCGCATCTTCCTCTATCGCAAACGATGGTGGCGTTCTGTCTTGAAGCCGCTACACTGCGCCGGCCGTTCATTTTCCTTTGAGGCTGTGCGTATGAAATTTCGTTTTCTTCTGTGGGTTTTGGGTCTGTTGATGGGTAAGGCCAGTCGGACTAATCCTGCGTTCCAGCAGCAGTTGGGTGACAAGGATCTGGTGTTCCAGCTGCAGACTCTTGATGGGAAGGTGGCGCGGCATTTCCGGGTGAAGGATCAGCGCATTACCAGCAAGTCCGGTGTGTATGCCGAGCCGGCGTTTGCGATTGCCTTTAAAGACGCCGCCTATGGCTTTGCCACGATGCAGGCGAAGAACAAGCAGTTGGCGTTTATGACGGGGATTCAGGACAAGTCGATTCAGATCAAGGGTAATCCGGCGCTGGTGATTTGGTTTCAGGGATTGACCAAGTATTTGAAGCCGAGGAAGGCGAAGGCCAAAGCCAAGGTTTGAGGTGGTCAGTCAGACCGAGGTGGATTCATCGCGGGCAAGCCCGCTCCCACAGGTTTTGCGTCGTTACCAAATGGGTTGAACGACGCGATCCTGTAGGAGCGGTGCTTGGTCCGGGCGGCGATCCGACGAAGCTTTTCAGGCCGGGCCGAATTGTGAAGCCAGTTCGCGCAGCAGCAGTTCAGCCTCAAGCACTTTACTGACGACCTCGTCGGCTTTGTCGCGGCTGATGTTCAGGCGTTCCAGCAGGGCGTCGGGGATGTCTTCGACCGGGCCTGCGCCGACGCCGCGGCTGCGCAGCAGACGTACGGCCAGGCAGACGAGGTTCGGGTATTCGGCGTAGTCGCCGTCGTAGCTCGGGTCGTGCTGGAAGCGCAGGGCGGTGGTCAGTTCATCCGGCATGTCCCAGTAGCGCATCAGCCACGCACCGATCTGTTCGCGGCTGATGCCCAACAGGTGTTGCTCCACAAAATTGTGGGTCAGGTGCGGATTGACCTCCAGGTGGCGGCAAATCAGCGAGAAGTGCGGCGGGAACACGTGGGCCAGCAGCAGGTAGCCGAAGTTGTGCAGCAGGCCGGCGAGGTAGGTCAGGCCGGCTTCGGGTCGCTGGGCGCGCGGCATGGCGCGAGTCAGGCCGTCAATGACGGCAGCGGTGTAGATCGACTGCTGCCAGTACGGCGTGGTCTGTTGCGGGTGATCCTTGGGCAGGCTCAGGGTTTTGCCCAGGGCCAGGCCCAGCGCCAAATTGATCACCAGGTCGAAACCCAGCACCCGGACGATGGCGTCTTCCACTGAGCGGATCTTGCTCGGCGAGGCGTAGTAGGGTGACGCCGCCCAGCTGATGACTTGTGCGGCCAGGGCCGGATCGGTCTCGACGACGCCGGTAATGTCGTCGATGGAGGCGTTGGGATCGACCCGCAGCTTGATGATTTTCTGCGCGGTCGTGGCCAGGGGCGGGATTTCGATGGTTTCTTCCAGGCGTTGCTGGATGCGCCTCGCGGTGAACGCCTGGACGGCCCGGGTGATTTCCTGGCGGTCATCGTCGGGCCGGTCGAGGTTCGGGCGGATGCTGGTCAGGGTTTCGCCGAAGTTTGCGGCGCTGGCCTTGGTCAGCAGGGTTTTGAAGTCTTCGCGGGTCACTTCCAGCCATACGCCAGGCTCCCCAGCATCGATCAACAATGTCGATTCGCCCAGCAGGCTTTCTTCGTACAGGCACGGCGAACTGGTCAGCGCCGGCATGCCGGGCAGCAGGCTCAGGTTGTGTTTGCCGAGCATTTTTACCCGACGTTCGGTGGACACGGCGGTCAGCCGGCGACCTGTAAGTTCGGTGAGGCGGTTGAGGTCCAGCAATTGGCTCTGAGGGAACAGCACCATGAGCGTGCCGACCGTATCGTCGAGCAGAACCGCCTGCACTTTGCGGGCGGCGTTCAAGCCGTGGCGGTCGAGAACTTCATCAAAGGCAATGCCCTGCTTGCCCAGCAGCAGCCGAATTGCAGACGGCGTATGCGGGATTTGGGGGGCGAGGGCAGCGTCAGTCATGGCGTAGATCCGTTCTCGAACAGTTGCAGGAGTATAACCATCATCTTTAGCACGCCGGTCCGGAAACTGCGACGCTGCTCACACTTGGCCGTATTGCTGCCCGTGACGCAGCCAACGGTCGAGCAGCGGGCTGACGTGATCGGGCCAGCGTTCCAGCAGTGCCTGCGCAGCATCGCGTACAGCGGGCAACAGATCGGCGTCGCGCATCAGGTCAGCGACCTTGAATTGCAGCAGGCCGGTCTGGCGCGTCCCGAGCATTTCGCCGGGGCCGCGCAGTTCGAGGTCTTTTTCGGCGATGACAAACCCGTCGTTGGTTTCGCGCATGATGCCCAGCCGCTGACGACCGATCTGTGACAGCGGTGGATGGTAGAGCAATACGCAATGGCTGGCGGCACTGCCCCGACCGACGCGTCCGCGCAACTGGTGCAGCTGCGCGAGGCCAAGGCGTTCGGGGTTTTCGATGATCATAAGGCTGGCGTTGGGTACGTCGACCCCGACTTCGATCACAGTGGTTGCGACCAGCAGTTGCAGGTTTGCGGCCTTGAACTCGGCCATGACGGCGGCTTTTTCGGCAGGCTTCATGCGGCCGTGGATCAGCCCGACCTTCAGCTCGCCAAGGGCGGCGGTGAGGTCTTCATAAGTGGTTTCGGCGGCCTGGCAGGTCAGTTCTTCCGACTCTTCGATCAGCGTGCACACCCAATAGGCCTGCCGCCCTTCGGCACAGGCGCCGCGCACCCGTTCGATGACTTCGACCCGCCGGGTATCGGTGACCAGCACCGTGTTGACCGGAGTGCGACCGGGCGGCAATTCGTCGAGGATCGAAGTGTCGAGGTCGGCGTAGGCGCTCATGGCCAGCGTTCGCGGAATCGGGGTGGCGGTCATGATCAGCTGATGCGGACACATCCGTCCGCCGACGCCTTTCTGTCGCAACGCCAGGCGTTGTTGCACACCGAAGCGGTGCTGTTCGTCGATGATCGCCAGCGCGAGATTCTTGAACTGCACTTCTTCCTGGAACAGCGCGTGGGTGCCGACCACCATGGGGACGCCACTGGCGATCTGTTCCAGGGCAGTTACGCGGTTCTTGCCCTTGAGTTTGCCCGCCAGCCAGGCCACTTCGATGCCCAGCGGTTCGAGCCAGCGCTTGAAGGTGATGAAATGCTGCTCGGCGAGGATTTCGGTGGGCGCCATCAGCGCCACTTGATAGCCCGCTTCCAGCGCCTGCAAGGCGGCGAGGGCGGCGACCACGGTTTTACCCGCGCCGACGTCGCCCTGAATCAGGCGCAGCATCGGTTCGTGCTGACTGAGGTCGTAGGCAATCTCGTTGCCGACCCGTTGCTGGGCGCCGGTCGGGGTAAAGCCCAGGTTGGCCAGGTACCTGGCCGGCAGCTTCGTCGCTTTCGGCATCGCGGGTGCACGCAAGGAGCGCATGCTCTCGCGCAAACGCTGCTGGGACAGTTGATGCGTCAGCAGCTCCTCGAAGGCCAGACGGTGCTGCGCCCAGTGATGACCGAGGGCGAGCTCGTCGACATCGGCATCGGCCGGCGGGTGATGCAGGTAACGGATCGCATCGGCCAGCGGCGCCAGTTGATAATCCCGCGCCAGTTCGGTCGGCAGCCAGTCGGGCAAGCTGGTCGGGCCGAGCATCGTCAGGGTTTGCATGCACAGTTGGCGCAGGCGCTGCTGCGTCAGGCCTTCGGTGAGCGGGTAGACCGGGGTCAGGGTTTCGTCCACCGGCGGCGGCTCGTCGCCGGTGATGGCGCGGTATTCCGGGTGGTAGATCTCCAGCCCCGACGCCCCGGGCCGTGCTTCGCCGTAGCAGCGAATGCGGGTGCCACGCTTGAGGCCTTCTTTCTGGGCGTTGCTGAAATGATAGAAGCGCAGGCTGAGCCCGCCGGTGCCATCCTGCAAGCGCACCACCAGGCTGCGGCGTCGGCCCATGACCACGTCCGCGCCGCTGACGGTGCCTTCGATCACCGCGTCTTGTCCGGGCCGCAAATGGCCGATCGGCACCACGCGGGTACGGTCCTGATAACGCAGCGGAAGGTGAAACAGCACATCCTGGAGATTCTCCAGGCCGACCTTGGCCAATTTCTCGGCCATGGCTTCGCCGACACCCTTGAGTGCCGTCACCGACACTTGTGACAACTCGGTCATGGCTGCGGCTTAACCGGCAACTACCGGCGCTGGCGGCTTGGCCACCGAGCACAGGCGAATGGAGTCGGCGAGGATCTCGATGGCTTTGGGCCGCGGGAAGCTCGCGCGCCAGGCGATGGCCACAGTGCGGAACGGCACCGGGGGCGACAAAGGGCGCACTTCGATCACGCCGGGGGCGTAGTGATGGCTGTCGACCGCGGAAAGCGGCAGGATCGAGATGCCCAGGCCGGAAGCGACCATGTGACGGATGGTTTCCAGCGAGCTGGATTCCACTGTGGTGTGCTTGGCGCCGTCGTTGCCCTTGGCCAGGGTCGGACAGGCTTCCAGCACTTGATCACGGAAGCAGTGGCCTTCGCCAAGCAGCAGCAGGCTCTTGTCGTTGAGCAGGGCGGCGTCGATGGATTGCTTTTGCGTCCACGGGTGCTGGGCCGGCATCAGGACGTAGAACGGCTCGTCGTAGAGCTGCAAGGTCAGCACGTCGGCTTCGTTGAACGGCAGGGCGATGATGATCGCGTCGAGCTCGCCGTTGCGCAGTTTGTCGCGCAGCACGTGGGTGAAGTTTTCTTCGATGTACAACGGCATCTGCGGGGCGACCCGGTGCAGTTGTGGAATCAGGTGCGGAAACAGGTACGGGCCGACCGTGTAGATGGCGCCGACTTTCAGCGGTGCGGTCAGCTGGTTCTTGCCGGCCTGGGCCAGTTCGCGGATGCCTTGGGCCTGTTCCAGGACTTTTTGCGCCTGGGCCACAATGCCTTCGCCGACCGGTGTCAGGCGCACGGCGCTCTTGCTGCGCTCGAAAATCAGCACACCGAGTTCATCCTCGAGCTTTTTCACACCCACCGACAGCGTCGGCTGGCTGACATGGCAACGCTCGGCCGCGTGGCCGAAGTGCTGCTCTTGGGCGAGGGTAACGATGTAGCGTAATTCTGTGAGGGTCATAGCTAGCGTCCATGAAGTTGCGGGCCAAGCATACCGGCTGCAATCGATAGACGCACGTTATCAGACTGAATGTGTTGCGTGACACTGGGCGATGCGTGTTTGCCGCTGGCGGGTATGCAAAAGGCACCTTTCGGGCGCCTTTGTGGTTCGAGTCTTGCGACTGGAGGAGAACCTTGTGGGAGCGGGCTTGCCCGCGATAGCGGTTTAACATTCAACAAAGTTGCTGGATGTTCCTGCCTCATCGCGGGCAAGCCCGCTCCCACAGGTTTTTGTGTGACGCATTAGCGCCGGCGCTTTTCCAGCGAGTAAACAAAGGGCGCAACGATTTCGATGGCGCCATTGGTCAACATGTCGACCGGAGGCTTGGGCAGCGGCTGGGCGCGGCGGATCATTTCCAGGGTGGCCCGGTCCAGATCGGCGTTGCCGGAACGGCCCACCAGCTCGAACGACAACACATT
This sequence comes from Pseudomonas silesiensis, assembly GCF_001661075.1. Taxonomy (NCBI): domain Bacteria; kingdom Pseudomonadati; phylum Pseudomonadota; class Gammaproteobacteria; order Pseudomonadales; family Pseudomonadaceae; genus Pseudomonas; species Pseudomonas silesiensis. The sequence goes on along the minus strand of NZ_CP014870.1, from coordinate 6,650,974 downwards.
ACCTTCGCCATCCACCACAAAGCGCAGGCGGTTCAGACCTTCCTTATTCCGCGCCTGTGCACTGGCCGGGTACTTCTTGTACTTGGCCAGATGGGCGAGCAGGGTGCCTTGCCAGCTGGCCTTGGCCGCTTGCTGCGCCGCCGAAGGTCCCGGTGCCGGTTGTGCGGATTTCTCCGTCGGTGCCTGGGTCGGTTGGGTGTCGGCCGGTTTTTCCTCGGAAGGTTTTTCCTTCGGCGGTTCCGGTTTTTTCTCCACTGGCTTGGGCGGTTGAGGCTTGGGCTTGGGTTTGACCGGCTTCGGCACGGCAATCTCGGCTTTCGGCGCTTCCGTCAGTTTCGGGATTGGCAGTTCTTCCACCGGTGCGGGTGGCTGTGGCGGCGTTATCACCTTGGGCGGTGCCGGTGGTGGCGGTGCCGGAATTGGCGCCAACTCGACCATCATCGCCTGCGGCGGCAGCTCGATCGGTGGGCGCGACGTCCAGTTCAGTGCCAGCGCAATGGCCAGCGCATGGACGCCCAGCACCACGGCCAGGCTCCCGCCGTAACGCGTCAGCTTATGGCGCGTCGTGATCATTTCTTGACTGCCGTCTCGAGACCGACCAGGCCGACCTTCAGGTAGCCGGCAGAGCGCAGGTTGTCCATCACGCTCATCAGGTCGCCGTAGTCCACGCCTTTATCGGCCTGGAAGAAGATCGTCGTGTCTTTCTTGCCCTTGGTTCGGGCGTCCAGCGTGGCACCCAGCGATTCGGCTTTCACTTCTTCTTCGCCGAGGAACAGGCGTTGGTCAGCTTTCACACTGAGGAACACCGGTTTCTCTGGCCGTGGCGCCGGTTTGGCAGTGGAAGCGGGCAGGTCGACCTTGATGTCCACGGTGGCCAGCGGCGCGGCCACCATGAAGATGATCAACAGCACCAGCATCACGTCAATGAAGGGCGTGACGTTGATTTCGTGGTTCTCGGCCAGATCGTCGTCTGCGCCTTCTTTCAAATGCAGGCCCATGGCCGATTACCCCACTTTCACCATGTGCGGTTGCGAGCTGCGCTCAGGCTGGTGGTCGAGGTCGCGGCTGACCAGCAGCAAGACTTCTGCCGACGCGTCAGATACCTGCGCCTTGTAACCGGCGATGGAGCGGGCGAACACGTTGTAGATCACCACCGCTGGAATGGCGGCCACCAGGCCCAACGCAGTCGCCAACAACGCTTCGGCAATGCCGGGTGCCACGACCGCAAGGTTGGTGGTCTGGGTTTTGGCGATGCCGATGAAGCTGTTCATGATGCCCCATACGGTACCGAACAGGCCGACGAACGGCGCGGTGGAACCGATGGTGGCGAGCACGCCGGTGCCGCTGCTCATGTTGCGACCGCAGGCGGCAACCAGGCGCTCGAGGCGGAAGGCGACGCGTTCCTTGATGCCTTCTTTCTCGCGGCTGTTGGTCGACAGGCGCATCTCTTCCAGCGCATCGTGGACCAGCAGGTTGGCGAGGGTGCCAGCCTTGGTGGCGGTCGCGCTGGCTTCTTTGAGCGTGGTGGCCTTTTTCAGGCGGACGATCTCATCGCGCAGACGACGCTTGGCGCCCATCAGCTCGAAGCCCTTGGCGATCCAGATGGTCCAGGTGATGATCGAAGCGATGGCCAGGCCGATCATCACGATTTTCACGATGATGTCGGCGTTCTGGTACATGCCCCATGGTGACAGGTCGTGGGCCATGCCGAGGGTGTTGTCGGCTTCGAGGACTTCAGGAGCGTCTTCGGCGGTGGTATCTACAGCTTGGGCCGGGTCAGTTGCGGCTGGTGTCGCGGCAGGCGCGACAGCGGGTGCTTGATCGGCAGGTGCCGCAGCTGTAGCGGCAGGGGAGGCTGGCGCTTGTGCGTCAGCGAAAGCGGCGGTTGGCGCCAGCATCAGGCTGAGCAGCAGGGCGGCCACCGCGCTCCAGGCGCGAGGTCGTTTGGTTGGCGAAGCGGGGAATTGATTGCGTGTCATGCTGGCCGGACCTGAGAAAGAAAAAGGTAAATGTTCTTCCAGGCCTCGTGAGGCCGAGAACAAAAGTGGCAGGCATTATTGCAAGTAATTCTTGTTAACAAAAGTAATAGAGTATCTTTTTTTCCTGCATTACTAGCCGCTCGTCCATTGCCGGCGCTAGTCTGTGGCTTTGCGATAGGAGTTTTCTGATGTCCGCACCCACTGTTTTGATCGCCGGTTGCGGTGATGTCGGCAGTCGTCTGGCCACGCAATTGCTGGGCGAACGATGGCAGGTTTATGGTCTGCGTCGCAGTGTGTCGCGGTTGCCGGCCGGGGTCATCGGTGTTGCCGGTGACTTGTTCAGCGAGCAGTGCCCGGCTGACTGGCCCACCGGTCCGCTGGATTATCTGGTGTACAGCGCTGCCGCCACCGACCACGATGAAGCAGGCTATCGCGCCGCTTACGTCGAGGGTTTAAAGCATGTGCTGGGTTGGCTGAAGCAGAATGGCCAGCAGCCAAGGCGGGTGTTGTTCGTGTCCAGCAGCAGTGTTTACGGTCAGCAGGAAGGGGAGTGGGTGGATGAGACTTCACCGACCATTTCCGCGGGCTACTCGGGTCGTTTGATGCTGGAGGCAGAGCAAGTGGCGCTGCAAAGCGGGATCCCCGCCAGCATCGTGCGCCTGACCGGCATCTACGGTCCGGGCCGTGAATGGTTGCTGACCCAGGTTCGTCGAGGGTATCGCGTGGCGACCGATCCGCCGTTGTATGGCAACCGGATTCATGTTGACGACGCGGCGGGGTTGTTGGCGTTTCTGCTGGAGGCGGATCGACGCGGCGTGGGGCTGGATGAGGTTTATATCGGCGTGGACGACGCCCCTGCGCCCCTGGCGCAAGTGGTGGACTGGCTGCGTGAGTATCTGGGCGTGACGGAGTGGGCTGAGGATGCGAGCGTGCGTCGTACGGGCAGCAAGCAGTGCAGCAATGCCCGGGTAAAGGCGTTGGGGTGGGTGCCGAAGTATCCAAGCTATCGCGAAGGGTATGCCGCGATTCTTGAAGGCCGCTGCTGAAATCCAGACACCCACGACACTGTAGGAGCGAGGCTTGCCCGCGAAGGCGTCATAACTACCAGCATCTATGTCGGCTGTTATATCGCCTTCGCGGGCAAGCCTCGCTCCTACATTGGGTTTTGCGTTGACCTTTGATCCGGGTCACTGCTTCTCCAGCAGCCACTTGCGCGCGCCCGGCGTGAACTGCGGCATTTCGTCCGTATGCGCCGTGTTCACCGCCTGCAGAATTTCCAGTTCCTTGCCCTTGCGCGCAAAGATCCAGGTATTGCCCTGGCCGTTCAGTTGCAGCCACATGTTGTCGTTTCCGCCGCTCATCGAAGCGCAATCACCCGCCAGGCACAGGGCATAACGATCCGCCCCCGGCAAACCGGCAACCTGGCCGTCGGCCTGGAATTGCACGGTGTTGCCTGCGCCGGGCCCGTTGATGACTTTCCAGCTGCCACCCATATAAGAGGAATACAGCGCGCGTTCGAAACTGGCGCCAAGTGGCGCGCCGTCCGGTACCTGAACCTGTGCACGATCGAAGACCTGTTCCGGCTCGTTCTCGCCGGCGGCCTGGCTCAATTGCTTGCCATCGCGCTTCAGTTCACTACCGGCACTGCCATAAAAGTCGACTTTCCAGGCGCCGGACGTTTCGCCCAGCAGCTTGCCGTCGACGTTTTCAAAACCGTTGGTGTAGCGGGCCTGAGCGGCCTTGGTGTTGACGTCCCACTCCAGGTTCGGGCCATAGGCCTGGAGCGCTTCACGCAGGGGACCGCCTCTGGATGCAGCATCGATCGCCACCTGGTTGATCCAGGTGCCGCTGATGTCGCGGTCGGCAGGGTTGCTGGCACATCCGCCCAAGAACAGGGCAAGCAGCGAGAGAACAAGCGCTTGGCGCATGGTGGAATCCTTTCTGAACGCTTTTTTTCAGCATCAGCAGCGCAGCCCGTCAAGGGCTGCGCCGTATGCATTTACTCGATGACCAGGATGGCATCCATTTCAACCTGCGAACCCTTCGGCAGGGCGGCTACGCCGATGGCGGCGCGGGCAGGGTAAGGCTGGTCAAAGTACTTGCCCATGATCTCGTTGACCTTGGCAAAGTGGCTCAGGTCGGTGAGGAAGATGTTCAGTTTGACGATGTCCTTGAACGAACCACCGGCGGCTTCGGCCACGGCCTTGAGGTTCTCGAACACCTGGATGGTCTGGGCTTCGAAGCCTTCGACCAGTTCCATGGTTTTTGGGTCCAGGGGGATCTGGCCCGACATGTAAACGGTGTTGCCAGCCTTGATCGCCTGGGAGTAAGTACCGATGGCGGCCGGGGCCTTGTCGCTGGTGATAACAGTCTTGGTCATGAATGACTCCTTGTAATGGATGGGCTACGCGCGCATGCGGGTGATGCGGATCACCCCGGTCAGGGCGCGCAGTTTCTTGATCACACGGGCCAGGTGTACGCGGTCGTGCACGCTGACCACCAGTTGGACCACGCTGATACGACCGTCGCGTTCGTCCATGCTGATTTTTTCGATATTGCCGTCGGCCGCGTTGACGCTGCTGGCCAGCAGCGCGATCAGGCCACGCTGGTGTTCCAGCTCGACGCGCAGTTCGACGTTGAATTCGCCGGTGACATCCTTGGCCCACGAGAGCTGGATGCATTTTTCCGGGTTGTGACGGATTTCGCTGATGTTGCGGCAGTTGTCCAGGTGCACGACCATGCCTTTGCCCGCGGACAGGTGACCGACAATCGGGTCGCCCGGGATCGGCGTGCAACACTTGGCATAGCTGAGCACCAGGCCTTCGGTGCCGCGAATCGCCAGTGGACCTTCCGGGCTGGGCAGCTGTTCGCCTTCACCGAGCAGGCGACGTGCGACGACATAGGCCATGCGATTGCCCAGCCCGATGTCTTCGAGCAGGTCTTCGATCAATTCCAGGCGGTACTCGGTGAGCATCGCCTTGACGCGCTCGACCGGGACTTTGTCCAGGGAGCTGTCGAAACCGTTGAGGACTTTGTTCAGCAGGCGTTCGCCAAGGCTGATGGACTCGGAGCGGCGTTGCAGTTTCAGCGCATGGCGGATGTGGGTCCGCGCCTTGCCAGTCACCACGAAGTTCAGCCATGCCGGATTCGGGCGAGCGCCGGGCGCGCTGACGATCTCGACCGTGGAGCCGCTTTGCAGCGGTTCGGACAGCGGTGCGAGACGACGATTGATCCGGCAGGCAATGCAGCTGTTGCCCACGTCGGTGTGCACCGCGTAGGCGAAGTCGACCGCCGTGGAGCCTTTGGGCAACTCCATGATCCGGCCCTTGGGCGTGAACACGTAGACCTCGTCCGGGAACAGGTCGATCTTCACGCTCTCGATGAATTCCAGCGAGTTGCCGGCGCGTTGCTGCATCTCCAGCACGCCCTTGACCCACTGGCGTGCGCGGGCGTGAGTGCCTTTGGGCTGCTCGTCGCCGCTGGATTTGTACAGCCAGTGGGCGGCAATGCCGTTGTTGGCCATCTCTTCCATTTCACGGGTGCGGATCTGGATCTCGATCGGAACACCGTGCATGCCGAACAACGTAGTGTGCAGCGACTGGTAACCGTTGGCCTTGGGGATCGCAATGTAATCCTTGAAGCGCCCGGGCAGTGGTTTATATAAGTTGTGTACGGCACCCAGCACGCGGTAGCAGGTATCGACCTTGTCGACGATGATCCGGAACGCATAGACGTCCATGATCTCGTTGAAAGCCCGACGCTTGCCGCGCATTTTCTTGTAGATGCCGTAGAGGTGTTTCTGGCGACCGCTGACCTCGCCCTGAATGCCGTCGATGGCCAGGCAGTGGCTGAGGGATTCCTCGATCTTGTTGACGATTTCCTTGCGGTTGCCCCGGGCGCGCTTGACCGCCTGGTAGATCCGCGCGGAACGCATCGGGTGCATGGCCTTGAAACCGAGGTCTTCGAATTCTATGCGGATGGCGTGCATGCCCAGCCGATTGGCGATGGGCGCATAGATTTCCAGGGTTTCCTTGGCGATGCGCCGGCGCTTTTCGCCGGACAGCACTTCCAGGGTGCGCATGTTGTGCAGGCGGTCGGCCAGCTTGACCAGGATCACGCGAATGTCGCGTGCCATGGCCATGGCCATTTTCTGGAAGTTTTCCGCCTGGGCTTCGGCTTTGGTCTCGAAGTTCATCTGGGTCAGTTTGCTGACCCCGTCGACCAGTTCGGCCACGGTTTCGCCGAACTGCGCCTGAAGCGCTTCCTTGGCAATCCCGGTGTCTTCGATCACGTCATGCAGCATGGCCGCCATCAGGCTCTGATGGTCCATGTGCATGTCGGCAAGAATATTCGCCACCGCAAGAGGATGCGTGACGTACGCCTCACCGCTACGGCGGCGCTGGCCGTCGTGGGCTTGTTCGGCGTAGAAGTACGCTCGGCGGACCAGGTTGACCTGGTCCTTGCCGAGGTAGGTCGATAAGCGAGCGGCGAGGGCGTCTATGCTCGGCATGATAATTCCTGCCGTTCGTTGTGACCCCGCGCCGTGCTACGTCGACCAGGCATGGCTTAGACGGCCTCGTTGGACTCGTCCTCGAACGCTGCGAACAGCGGTTCGTCTTCGACGATTTCAGCGTTGGCGATGAACTCGTAGCTCATCAGGCCTTCAGCGATTTCACGCAGCGCTACCACGGTAGGCTTGTCGTTTTCCCACTGAACCAGTGGCTCTTTGCCGCCGGTGGCCAGTTGACGGGCACGTTTGGTGGACAGCATGACCAGCTCAAAACGGTTTTCCACGTGGTTCAGGCAGTCTTCAACAGTTACGCGGGCCATGGTATTCCTCGGAGCGAATGCAATATGCGCGCTGCCCGGTTGGGCGAGCGGACTCGACAGTTTAAAAAATCACCAGCGTTTAGGGAAGCGCTGATTTTTTGACCAGCCTCTTCAACGCGCTATAAGTGCCAATGTAAAGCCGTTGAAGCAGTTTTGGGAAGAGCTGTTCAGCCAAGCAATTCGGCCAAAAGTTTTCCGTTGCGCTGCTGCTGACGCTTCTGATGCAGCTGATTGGCACGGAAAATCGCTTGCAAATCACGCAGTGCATGGGCGAAATCGTCGTTGATGATCAGGTAGTCGTAATCAACGTAGTGGCTCATTTCGCTGACGGCTTCGCGCATCCGCCCGGCGATGATTTCGTCGCTGTCCTGACCGCGATTGGTCAAGCGCTGATGCAAGGCCTGCAGAGACGGCGGCAGAATGAAGATCGAGCGGGCCTGGGGCATCAACTTGCGCACTTGTTCCGCGCCCTGCCAGTCGATTTCCAGGATCAGGTCGTGGCCTTCGTCCAGCGTCTGCTGCAGGTGGCTTTGCGAGGTCCCGTAGAGGTTGCCGAACACTTCGGCGCGCTCGAGGAAATCCCCGTGCTCGATCATCTTCACGAACTCGCCGCGTTCGACGAAGTGATAGTTCACGCCGTTCACTTCACCGGGGCGCATGGCGCGGGTGGTGTGGGAAACGGAGACGCGGATCTCCTGGTCAGCGTCGGTCAGGGCTTTGACCAGGCTGCTCTTGCCCGCGCCCGAGGGGGCGGAAATGATGTACAGGGTGCCGGTGCTGTGGGTCATGTCGGGTTTGCCTTACTCAATATTCTGTACTTGTTCGCGCATCTGCTCGATCAACACCTTGAGGTTGACCGCCGCCTGGGTGCTGCGCGGGTCGAAGGCCTTGGAGCCCAATGTATTGGCTTCGCGGTTGAGCTCCTGCATCAGGAAGTCCAGGCGCCGACCGGCAGCGCCACCGGACTTGAGCACCCGGCGAACTTCGATGATGTGGGTGCTCAGGCGATCCAGTTCTTCGGCGACGTCGCTCTTCTGAGCGAGCATGACCATTTCCTGTTCCAGTCGCTGCGGATCCATCTCGGCCTTCATGTCGGCAAAGCGGTCGAGGACTTTCTGGCGCTGGGTGGCGAGCATCTGCGGGACCAGTACACGCAGGGTCACCACATCTTCCTCGATGGAGGTCAGGCGATCGTTGATCAACCGCGCCAGCTCCGCGCCTTCGCGCTCGCGGCCGGCCTTGAGCTCTTTCAAGCCTTCGTTGAACAGCGTCAGTGCTTCGGCGCTCATGGCTTGCGGGTCGGTGGCGTCGCCCACCAGTACGCCGGGCCAGGCCAGGACTTCCAGCGGATTCAGTGCGGCCGGATTCTTGATCAGGCCGGCGATGGTCTCGGCAGCCGCGACCAATTGCGCGGCGCGCTCACAATTCACTTGCAAGGTTTTTTCGGTGTTTTCTTCGGTGAAGCGCAAAGTGCACTCGAGCTTGCCGCGGGAGATTCCCTGGCGCAGCGCTTCGCGAACCGCGCCTTCGAGGTCGCGAAACGATTCCGGCAGGCGCAAGTGCGGCTCCAGGTAGCGGCTGTTGACCGAGCGCAGTTCCCAGCTCAGGGTGCCTTGGGCACCGGCTTTCTCGACGCGGGCGAAGGCGGTCATGCTGTGCACCATGGAGGTACCTCGCAATTCAGGTTCGTGCGTTACCAAAGGTTTCGCAGACCCGATCTAATGAATTTAAGCCCAGAGGCAGCAAAGGCGCAGGATTGTAGCGCAGTGGGGCGGATGCGCCCAAACACACCGTGTGACAAAGACCTGCAGGCCGTCGGCTATGCTCTATTGCGGGCCTTCAGTCGTCGGCTGTATTTTTTAGAAGTGCCCAGGCGCGGCCCACGGCTCTATAATGCTCGGCAGTTTTCCGTCCCCCGTACAGGTATTCCCTATGAAACGTCCAAGTGGTCGCGCTGCCGATCAGCTCCGCTCGATCCGCATTACCCGCAACTACACCAAACACGCCGAGGGATCTGTACTGGTCGAGTTCGGTGATACCAAGGTCATCTGCACCGTCAGCGTCGAAAACGGCGTGCCGCGCTTCCTCAAGGGCCAGGGCCAGGGCTGGCTGACCGCCGAGTACGGCATGCTGCCGCGCGCCACCGGCGAGCGTAACCAGCGTGAAGCGAGCCGTGGCAAGCAAGGCGGTCGCACCCTGGAGATCCAGCGTCTGATCGGTCGCTCCCTGCGCGCCTCGCTGGACATGTCCAAGCTGGGCGACGTCACCCTGTACGTCGACTGCGACGTGATCCAGGCTGATGGCGGCACCCGCACGGCGTCCATCACCGGTGCCATGGTTGCACTGGTCGACGCCTTGAAAGTGATCAAGAAGCGCGGCGGCCTGAAAGGCGGCGACCCGCTCAAGCAGATGATCGCTGCGGTTTCGGTCGGCATGTATCAAGGCGAGCCAGTGCTCGATCTCGACTACCTGGAAGACTCGGCTGCCGAGACCGACCTGAACGTGGTGATGACCAGCACCGGCGGCTTCATCGAAGTCCAGGGCACTGCCGAAGGTGCGCCGTTCCAGCCTGAAGAGCTGAACGCCATGCTGGAACTGGCGAAGAAAGGCATGAGCGAAATCTTCGAGCTGCAGAAGGCGGCGCTGGCCGACTGATCGAACCCGATCCAGGCAAGGAGGACGTTATGAGTGACGAGCAACAGCTGCTTCCCACGCCGGGCAAAGAGGTTCGGCAATGGGCGATGTTTTGTCACCTGTCCGCCTTGCTGGGGATCTGGATTCCGTTCGGTACGCTGATCGGCCCGCTGATTCTGTGGCAGATGAAGCGCGAGATGGACCCGTTTATCGACGCGCAGGGCAAGGAGGCGCTGAACTTCCAGATCACCGTCGCGATCGCCACCGGCATTTCCTTCTTGCTGATGGTGGTGGTCGTCGGGTTCTTCCTGATCGGGCTGGTGGCGATTGGTGCGGTGGTGCTGACGATTATTGCCGGGGTGAAAGCTAATGAAGGGTTTCCGTATCGGTACCCGTTCACGTGGCGCCTGATCAAATAATATTCAACGTCTCAGGGGGGCAAACCCTCACCCACTAAAAGCCAGTGCCTTTAACAGGCCGTCAGCCCGGTTTGCCATTTAAAGTAAATTGGGGAGATTTGCTATTCTGAAGTTGGATAAATGTTTCTGGTTATGTATGTCACTTGCCATCTACGACAATTAGTGTCGCAAGCTACTTGTCGCGAAGAGCACCGCTGGATCTTACACTTTTAGTCACAACTGCACAGTGACAGTGCTGTCTATATGCTTGGCAATAAGACTTGGTGGTTGATAAAGTTGCCCTCACGAAATATTTCATGAAATATTTCGACATATTCAAACCATTGAAGGTCCTTGAATCTAAAATTAATCAGTGTTGAGAACAGTCAACCTGTTCAAGAGGCGTGTCCAGGTAAAAAGTTCGCCCCTGAATATATATCCAAGAATAATCCCAATGGTTCAACTCGATTTTTATGGAACACTGGTAGCCGCCTCTTTAGTGCTTTTGCTGGGGCGCGGACTGGTTACACGTATTGGTTTTTTACGCGCCTATAACATCCCCGAACCTGTAGCAGGTGGCCTGGTGGTGGCCTTGGCTCTCTTGGCTTTGCGAAGCTTCGATGTAGAAGTCCGATTTGATACTTCGTTGCAAACGCCGTTGATGTTGGCGTTTTTCGCCACCATTGGCTTGAGCGCAGATTTCGCCAGCCTGAAAAAAGGCGGACGGGTAGTGGGGGTTTTTCTGCTGGCGGTCATCGGCCTACTAGTGGTGCAGAATGCCATGGGTATCGGTCTCGCAACGGCGCTGGGGCTCGATCCTCTGATGGGCCTGCTGACCGGCTCGATTACCTTGGCGGGCGGCCACGGCACGGGCGCAGCGTGGGGCGCAACATTCAGTGAGAAGTACGGTCTGGCGTCCGCCTCTGAGCTTGCAATGGCCTCCGCGACGTTTGGATTGGTGCTGGGTGGTTTGATTGGTGGGCCGGTCGCTCGCCTGCTGATCAAGCGTACACAAGTACCTGGCTGCATTGAGCAAGAAAAGCCAAGGGTGCCAAAAGGTTTTGAGCAGCCGAATAAAGAGCGCTCGATCACGCCATTTTCGTTTATCGAGACACTTGCGTTGATCGCGGTCAGCCTGCTGGCAGGTTCTCTTCTGAATGGACTGCTCCACGGAAGCGCATTTGAGTTGCCTACCTTTGTTTGCGTCTTGTTCGTGGGTGTTGTTTTACGCAACGGACTTTCAGCACTGGGTTTGTATCAGGTGTTCGAGCGTGAAGTTTCGGTGCTGGGGAATGTCAGCTTGTCGCTGTTTCTGGCGATCGCGTTGATGTCACTCAAACTGTGGGATCTGGCGTCGCTGGCTTTGCCGATCTTCATCATTCTGGCTGCGCAGACGTTGGTCATGGCGCTGTTTGCGATTTTCGTGACGTTCAGGGTCATGGGGAGTAACTATGACGCCGCCGTACTGGCAGCAGGGCATTGCGGTTTTGGACTGGGTGCCACGCCAACGGCCATCGCTAACATGCAAGCGGTGACACAGCGCTACGGACCTTCACAGATAGCGTTCCTTGTGGTGCCAATGGTGGGGGCTTTTTTCATCGATATCGTTAATGTCATTGTGATCAAGTTGTACCTGGCACTGCCATTCTTCGCCGCTGCATAAGAAAAATGCCCGTATCTCGCGATACGGGCGTTTCCTGTCATCGGCCAGCAGATGGCCCGGTTCACACCGTTTTCTCGCGTTGGCTGGTGCGCCAGCGAAAAACTAGATGGTCAGCGTCCAGTCATAGTCCACGATCAGCGGTGCGTGCTGCGAGAATCGCGGCTGGCGTGGCAAGCGTGCGCTGCGTACAAATCGGCGCAAGCCCGGGGTCAGCAACTGGTAGTCGAAACGCCAACCGAGGTTGAGCATTTCCGCCTGTTCGTTGTCCGGCCACCAGCTGTACTGGTCACCTTCACGGCTGACTTCACGCAGGGCGTCGACATACCCCATATTGCCGACAATCTCGTCCATCCAGGCACGTTCAGGTGCCAGGAAGCCCGGGGATTGCTGGCTGTCGCGCCAGTTCTTGATATCCAGCTTCTGTTGCGCCACGTACAGCGAGCCACAATAAATGTACTCGCGCCGCTTGCGTCGCTGTTTATCCAGATAACGGGCGAAATCGTCCATTAGCTTGAACTTCTGGTTCAAGTCTTCATCGCCGTTCTGCCCCGAAGGGAGCAGCAAGGTCGCGATGCTGACCTTGTCGAAATCGGCTTGCAGGTAGCGCCCGTAGCGGTCGGCCGTCTCGAAGCCGAGACCGCTGATGACTGCCTTCGGTTGCAACCGCGAATACAAAGCCACGCCACCCTGGGCGGGAACTTCGGCTTCGCAGGCATAAAGGAAGTAGCCATCCAGTTGGAAGGCTGGATCGTCCAGTTCAAAGGCGGAGGCGCGGGTGTCCTGCAGGCAGATGACGTCGGCATTCTGTGCTTGCAGCCAACTGAGCAACCCTCGCTCCACTGCAGCCTGAATACCATTGACGTTCACACTGATGATCCGCATAAATGGCCCCAAAAATCGCGTGCGTGTATGATACACGGCGTCAACCTAATTAGCTAAATCCGTGGTATTTGGGGTTTTTTTCATGCAAGCGTATCAGCGCGATTTCATTCGTTTTGCCATCGATCGCGGCGTTTTGCGCTTCGGCGAGTTCACCCTGAAGTCCGGACGCACCAGTCCTTACTTCTTCAACGCCGGCCTGTTCAACTCAGGAAAGGCCCTGGCGCAGCTGGGTCGCTTCTATGCCGCAGCCATCGTCGAGAGCGGCATTCCCTTCGACGTACTGTTCGGTCCGGCCTACAAAGGCATCCCCCTGGCAGCGACCACTGCAGTGGCTCTGGCCGAACACCATGAGCGTGATTTGCCATGGTGCTTCAACCGCAAGGAGGCCAAGGCCCACGGCGAAGGCGGCAGCCTGGTCGGCGCGCCATTGACCGGCGACGTGCTGATCATCGACGACGTGATCACTGCGGGTACCGCGATCCGTGAGGTGATGCAGATCATCGCTTCCCAGGACGGCGCCAAGGCGGCGGGTGTGCTGATCGCGCTGAATCGCCAAGAGCGTGGCAACGGCGAGTTGTCGGCGATCCAGGAGGTGGAGCGCGACTTCGGCATTCCGGTGATCAGCATTGTTTCGCTGAATCAGGTGCTCGAATTCCTCGCGGATGATCCGCAGCTCAAGCAACACCTGCCTGCCGTAGAAGCGTACCGCGCCCAGTTTGGCGTCTGACCACAATCCCTTGTGGGAGCGAGCTTGCTCGCGATGGCGGTTTTTCAGTCACATCTATGCTGAATGTGAAGGCCTCATCGCGAGCAAGCTCGCTCCCACAGGGATTGCGTAGGCAAAAAAAGACCCCGCTCAGCCAGGCTGCGCGGGGTCTTTTTGTAGGCGCTATCGCTTAGTGACGCTTGCGATTGCTGATCAAAGTACCCACACCAGTATCGGTGAAGATCTCCAGCAGAATTGCATTCGGTACCCGGCCATCGATGATCAGCGAACTGCCCACGCCGCCTTGCACCGCTTCCAGCGCGCACCGGATCTTCGGCAGCATGCCACCGTAGATGGTGCCGTCGGCGATCAGTTCGTCGACTTGCTGGGTGGTCAGGCCGGTCAGGACCGTGCCCGACTTGTCCATCAGGCCGGCGATGTTGGTCAGCAGCATCAGCTTTTCAGCCTTCAGCGCTTCCGCCACTTTACCCGCCACCAGGTCGGCGTTGATGTTGTAGGACTCGCCGTTGGCGCCGACACCGATTGGCGCGATCACCGGGATGAAGTCGCCTTTGACCAGCAGGTTCAGCAGGTCGGTGTTGATTCCGACCACCTCGCCCACCTGGCCGATGTCGATGATCTCCGGCTGGGTCATCTCTGGCGTCTGACGGGTCACGGTGAGTTTTTTCGCGCGAATCAGTTCGGCGTCTTTACCGGTCAGGCCGATGGCGCTGCCGCCATGACGGTTGATCAGGTTGACGATGTCCTTGTTGACCTGGCCCCCGAGGACCATTTCCACCACGTCCATGGTTTGCGCGTCAGTGACGCGCATGCCATCGATGAAATGGCTCTCGATCGACAAGCGCTTGAGCAGGTCGCCGATTTGCGGGCCGCCACCGTGAACCACCACCGGGTTGATGCCCACGGCTTTCATCAGCACGATATCGCGGGCGAAGCCGGTTTTCAGCTCCTCGCTTTCCATCGCGTTGCCGCCGTATTTGATCACCAGCGTCTTGCCGACATAGCGGCGGATGTAAGGCAACGCTTCGGACAGGACCTTGGCGGTGTTGGCGGCGGCTTCGCGTTCGAGGGTCATTCAGGGCTCCGGCACTTCGATAAAGGGCGCTTCAATAAATCAAAACGGTAGTTGGAGATCAGGTGCAACACGCTTCAACTGGACTTTGAACACATCCTTGATGCGTTGCAATTCAGCCTCGTCATCGGCCTCGAAGCGCAACACCAGCACCGGCGTGGTGTTGGAGGCGCGAACCAGGCCCCAGCCTTTGGCGTAGTCGACTCGCACGCCGTCAATGGTGGTCAGGTCAGCGCCTTCGCCCCACTTCGCGTCGTGCAATGCATCAATGATGCTGAATTTGCTCTCTTCGGTCACATGGATATTGATTTCCGGCGTAGAAATATCGTTCGGGAAGGTCGCAAACAGCTCTTCCGCGGTGAATTTTTCCTTGCTGAGGATCTCCAGCAGGCGCGCGGCGCTGTAGATGCCGTCGTCGAAACCGAACCAGCGCTCCTTGAAGAAGATGTGGCCGCTCATTTCACCGGCCAACAGGGCGCCGGTTTGTTTCATTTTCTTTTTGATCAGCGAGTGACCGGTCTTCCACATGAGCGGACGACCGCCGTATTCCTTGATCAACGGGGTCAGGCGGCGGGTGCATTTGACGTCGAAGATGATTTCCGCGTCCGGGTTGCGCGCCACGACATCGCGGGCGAACAGCATCAGCAGGCGATCCGGGTAAACGATGCTGCCGGTGTTGGTCACTACGCCGACGCGATCGCCGTCGCCATCGAAGGCCAGGCCCAGGTCGGCGTTGGTTTCCTTGACCTTGGCGATCAGGTCCACCAGGTTTTCAGGCTTGCCCGGATCCGGATGGTGGTTCGGGAAGTTGCCGTCCACCTCGCAGAACAGCGGGATGACTTCGCAGTTCAGGGCTTCGATCAGCTGCGGGGCGATCACGCCGGCCGCGCCGTTGCCACAGTCGACAACCACCTTCAAGCGGCGGGCGAGTTTGATGTCCTGGACGATTTCAGTGTTGTAGCGATCGAGGATCTCGACCTGGGTGATGGTGCCCTGGCCGCTGCTCAGGTTGTTGGTCTTGAGGCGATCGTGCAGGGCCTGGATCTGTTCGTTGGCCAAGGTATCGCCAGCGATGACGATCTTGAAGCCGTTGTAATTCGACGGATTGTGGCTGCCGGTCAGCATGACGCCGGATTTGCCGGCCAGTACGTTGGCGGCGTAGTACAGCGCAGGGGTTGGCACCAGGCCGACGTCGCTGACGTGGCAGCCGCTGTCGGCCAGGCCTTTGATCAGTTGTTCTACCAGTTCCGGGCCGGACAGGCGTCCGTCGCGGCCAACCGAAACGTTGGGTTCGTCCTGGGCCAGGCTCTGGGAGCCGATGGCGCGACCAAGCCAATAAGCGGTTTCAGCGTTCAAGAATTCCGGGACGGTGCCGCGAATATCGTAGGCGCGGAAGATGCTGTCGGGGAACTTGGGTGCGACGTTTGCCGGGGTGCTCATTACTGGGAATGCTCCATCTTGAAAGTGGCTGGACCTGCCGGTGAAAAACTCGCCGGCTGGCTCAAACTGAAGGGTATGACGGTGTTTTCGGCAGAGAGTTCGTGGTGTGTAAAGGCCATGCCACCTGCAATTGCGAGGGAATCACCGGCCAATGCCTTGATTTTGAGCCGTAAACCTTCCAGATGAACTTTGTGCAAATTTCACCGGGTGCCGTACCTGTGGCGAGGGAACAAGGTCTCTCGCCACAACAGACCTGGGTGATTTCAGTGGCTGCCGGAATGCCCGAAACCACCGGTGCCGCGCTGGGTTTCGACGAACTCTTCGACCATCTCGAAGTGCGCTTGAACCACCGGGACCAACACCAGCTGGGCCAGGCGTTCGCCGACCACGATGTTGAAATCGGATTGACCACGATTCCAGCACGACACCATCAGCGGGCCTTGGTAATCGGAGTCGATCAGACCGACCAGATTACCCAGCACGATGCCGTGTTTATGACCCAGGCCGGAGCGCGGCAGAATCAACGCTGCCAGGCCCGGGTCGCCGATGTACACCGACAGGCCGGTAGGGATCAGCAGGGTTTCGCCCGGCTTGATGACGGTGTCTTTTTCCAGCATGGCGCGCAGGTCGAGGCCGGCGGAGCCGGGCGTGGCGTACTGCGGCAGCGGGAATTCGGTACCGATGCGGGGGTCGAGGATCTTGGCTTGCAAAGCGTGCATGTAAATTAAACCTGGTTCAGACGTTCGGCGATAAAAGTGATCAGCTGGCGGGCAATCTTGCTCTTGCTGGTCTGGGCGAAAAGTGTGGCATGTAGCTCGCGGTCGATCACGCTGCAGGCGTTTTCTTCGCTGTTGAAGCCGATGCTCGGGTTGGCGACGTCGTTGGCGACGATCAAATCGAGATTCTTGTCCTTCAACTTGCGGGCAGCGTAGTCGAGCAGGTGTTCGGTTTCGGCGGCGAAACCGACGCTGAACGGACGGTCAGGGCGAGTGGCAATGGTGGCCAGGATGTCCGGGTTACGCACCATCTGTAGTAACAAGCCGTCGCCGTTCGTAGGATCTTTCTTGAGTTTCTGAGGGGCAACGACTTCCGGACGGTAGTCTGCGACTGCTGCCGAGGCGATGAACAGGTCGCAGGGGATCGCGGCTTCACACGCGGCGAGCATGTCGCGAGCGCTGACCACGTCGATGCGGGTGACGCGATCCGGCGTCGGCAGTTGTACCGGGCCGGTGATCAGCGTCACACGGGCGCCGGCTTCTACCGCGGCTTCGGCCAGGGCAAAGCCCATTTTCCCCGAGCTGTGGTTGGTGATGTAGCGCACCGGGTCGATGTTTTCCTGGGTCGGGCCGGCGGTGATCAGCACGTGTTTGCCGGTCAGCGCCTGGCGCTGGAAGCAGTCCGCCGCGCATTGGGCGAGTTCGATGGCTTCGAGCATGCGGCCCAGGCCGACGTCACCACAGGCCTGGCTGCCGGAGGCCGGGCCGAAGACCTTGATATCGCGGTCTTCGAGGGTTTGCAGGTTGGCCTGGGTGGCCGGATCGCGCCACATCGCCTGGTTCATTGCCGGGGCGACGGCAACCACGGCGTCGGTGGCCAGCACCAGCGTGGTCAGCAGGTCGTCGGCAATGCCTTGGGCCAGGCGAGCCATCAGGTCCGCGGTGGCGGGGGCGATGAGCACCAGATCGGCCCATTTGGCCAGCTCGATGTGGCCCATGGCGGCTTCGGCCGCAGGGTCCAGCAGGTCGAGGTGGACCGGGTGCCCGGAGAGGGCCTGCATGGTCAGCGGGGTAATGAACTCACTGCCGCCGCGGGTCATGACCACGCGCACTTCGGCGCCCTGGTCGATCAAGCGGCGAACCAGATCGGCGCTTTTGTAGGCAGCAATGCCACCGCCGACGCCCAGAACGATGCGTTTCCGATACAGCCGCTGCATAGGTCTGCCTTTCATTTCGTTGATGACTGCATGGCGATACCCCCTCCCCAGGGATGAAATCGCCCGCAAAAAAGATGGGCTACGATATCACAGCGACCGCTACGGAACAGCGGCGCCCATATTCCAGGGAGGTGTTATGAGTATTCGTGATTGGCCGGCGGCCGAGCGGCCGCGGGAGAGATTGCTTGAGCTGGGGGCGGCGAGTCTTTCGGATGCCGAACTGTTGGCCATTTTTTTACGAACCGGCGTGGCCGGCAGAAGCGCGGTAGACCTGGCGCGACACCTTTTGATTCAGTTTGGCAGCCTGCGCTCGCTACTGGAGGCCGATCAGGCCGCGTTCAGCAGGCAGTTGGGGCTTGGGCCGGCGAAATTCGCTCAGTTGCAAGCAGCACAGGAAATGGGCCGACGGCATTTGGCCGAGCGTGCGCGCCAGAAACCGGCACTGGAAAATCCGCAGGCGGTTCGTGACTACCTGAAGTCGATGCTCCGCCACGAGCCGCATGAGGTGTTCGGCTGTCTGTTTCTGGACTCCAGGCACCAAGTGCTGTCCTTCGAGGCGTTGTTTCGCGGCTCGATCGACAGCACGAGTGTCCATCCCCGGCAGGTGGTCAAGCGGGCCCTGGCCCACAACGCCGCAGCATTGATCCTCTGCCACAATCACCCGTCGGGCAATACCAGCCCCAGCCAGGCCGACCGCACGCTGACCAAGCGCCTGCAGGAGGCGCTGGACCTGATCGATGTGCGGGTGCTCGACCATTTCATCATCGGCGATGGCGAGCCGCTGTCCATGGCTGAGTATGGGTGGCTGTAGCGGGAAGCCCGACAAACACAAATTCCCTGTGGGAGCGGGCTTGCTCGCGAAAGCGGTGTGTCAGGCAACATTGATGTCGACTGACACGCCCCCTTCGCGAGCAAGCCCGCTCCCACAGGATTTGTGGCGACGCTGATTATTTGAGGCTGACCTTCGAGTAATCCTGGCGACCAAATGGGCTGACCGAGTACCCCTCGACATCCTTGCGTGTCAGCGCAAAGGCCGTCGGGTGGGCCAGCGGCAGCCATAGCGCCTGCTGCTGGATCTGCGCCTGGGCCTGTTCGTAGAGCTTGGTGCGCACACCTTGTTCGCTGGTGGTTTTGCCGGCGCTGATCTGCTTGTCCAGATCCTGGTTGCAGTAGCGGGCGAAGTTGGTGCCGGACTTGAGTGCGGCACAGGAAAACTGTGGCGTGAGGAAGTTGTCCGGGTCCCCATTGTCGCCGGCCCAGCCCATGAAAAGCAGGTCGTGTTCACCAGCCTTGGCGCGGCGAATCAACTCGCCCCATTCGATCACCCGAATCTCGGCCTGGATACCGATCTGCGCGAGGTCCGATTGCAGCATTTGAGCGCTGAGGCTCGGGTTCGGGTTGAGCAGGCTGCCCGAAGGTCGGGTCCAGATAGTGGTGTTGAAACCGTCCTTGAGCCCGGCCTTGGCCATCAATGCCCGCGCTTTTTCGACGTCATGCGGGTAGCCCGGCAAACCTTTGGCGTAACTCCAGGTGTTCGGCGGGTAGGGGCCATTGGCGGGCTCGGCGGTGTCTTCGAACACGGCCTTGACGTAGTTGGCCTTGTCGAACGCGAGGTTGATCGCCTGGCGCACTTCAGGCTTGTCCAGCGGTGGATGCTGGCTGTTGATGGCGACGAACGCGGTCATGAACGCGTCAGTCTTTTCCACTTTCAATGTGGGTTCCTTCAACGCCGATTGTACGTCCAGAGGCTTGGGCGACAGGGCGATCTGGCACTCATTGCGGCGCAATTTCTGCAGGCGCACGTTGGCATCCGGAGTGATGGCGAAGATCAGCGGGTCCACTGAGGGCTTGCCACGGAAGTAGTCCGGGTTCGCCTTATAGCGAATCGAGGCATCTTTCTGGAAGCGCGTGAAGATGAAAGGGCCGGTGCCGATCGGCTGGCTGTTGAGCTTCTCCGGGTTGCCTGCCTTCATCAGTTTGTCGGCGTATTCGGCCGAATAGATCGAGGCGAATCCCATGCTCAAGGTCGGAAGGAAGGTCGAGTCCGGATGATCGAGGGTGAAGCGCACGGTCAATGGGTCCAGCGCGTCGATCTTCTTGATCAATGCAGGCAACTGCATCGACTGGGCATGGGGGAAGCCGCTCTGGGCCACTTTGTGCCACGGATTGGCGGGGTCGAGCATGCGGTCGAAGCTGAACTTCACGTCTTCGGCGGTCAGGTCGCGCGTCGGGCTGAAGTATTCGGTCCGGTGGAATTTCACTTTTGGATGCAGCTTGAAGACATAGGTCAAGCCATCAGGGGTGACTTCCCAGCTGTCCGCGAGGCCCGCGACCACTTTGCCACTGGCGGTGTCGAAGTCCACCAGGCGGTTCATCAGCACATCGGCCGAGGCGTTGGTGGTGGTCAGCGAGTTGTATTGCACCACGTCGAAGCCTTCAGGACTGGCCTCGGTGCAGACACTCAAGGCTGCCGCCATAGCCTGTGGGCTCAGCAGAAGCGGGGCAAGCAACAGCGGTAGGGCAGCGAGGCGCATGGTCGGATTCCTTTACAGATCGAAGGCCCATCTGCAAGAGCAGTCTGGAAAAGGCTTACCCTAGTGGGCTCTTTTGCAAATGACTATCCCCTTTTTCATTTTAAGGGGAGTATGTGCGATTGATTGGAGTGTGCGGCGGTTGGCAAAACCCTGGGCTGGTGGCTCTGCCGATTTTCTGCGACGAGTGGTCGCTATCGACGACAGCCTTTGTCTTGGGCGTTCGGAGCCAGAAAAAACCGGTTTTTATCAACTCAACGCACACGGAATGTTGTTGCTCTTCAGTCTTTCTGGTATAAAGCAGCGCTCTTTTCTAGGGGCCCGGTTCCTTCACTGTAGGTGTAGCCGGTAAGACCTCTAAAGAAACGCGGCGCCTGGCGCCAAATGACTGAGAGATTAAGCGGCCAACCCATGCCGGGTTGGGCATGTGGTTTTAGAGGGCTGAGGCATGTCGAGAGTCTGTCAAGTTACCGGTAAGGGTCCGGTGACTGGGAATAACATTTCCCACGCAAACAACAAAACCCGTCGTCGTTTCCTGCCGAACCTGCAGCATCACCGCTTCTGGGTTGAAGAAGAGAAACGTTTTGTGCGTCTGCGCGTATCTGCCAAAGGCATGCGTATCATCGACAAGCGCGGCATCACTGTCGTGCTGGCCGAAATCCGCGCCGCTGGCAAGATCTAAGGGAGCTAATCATGCGTGAATTGATTCGTTTGATTTCGAGCGCCGGTACTGGTCACTTCTACACTACCGACAAGAACAAGCGCACTACCCCGGACAAAATCGAGATCAAGAAATTTGATCCGGTTGTTCGTAAGCACGTGATCTACAAAGAAGGCAAAATCAAGTAATTGATTTTCCCTCTTACAAAAAAGGCCCGTATCGCGAGATACGGGCCTTTTTTGTTGGGCGTGAAGCAGGTTGCTTCATCAGTGCGGGGATGGATCAACCGCAGTTGATGCTGACAATGATTCCGTCGGCATTGGAGTGCAGATTGATTCGTCGCGGGCGCAGGTCGAAAGTCGAGGGATACGTTGGCCCAGTGGCCCGCACGGGAGCCCCATTGGCCAAGGCGCGAACCTCATCGAGCAACTCGGGCGTGCATTTTTGACCAAGGGTGTATTGGGCGACCGAAACGTCACATTGATCTGAATAGTCAGGCATGGTGCCTCCTTGCCAAATCAATTGCCCATGGTGACATGGGTGATGATTTCGTTTTCGACCAGCAGATTGATACGTGCAGGGTTGTAGTCTCTGGTCATGATGTAGCCGATGCCTCGCGGTCGTACGGCCAGGCCGGTCTTGTTGGCGAGTTCTGCACGCAGCTCCTCGGAGTATTGCTGGCCGACGTATTGCTTTGCGGTGTCCAGGTGTTGTTGCAAATCGATGCTCATGTATTGCTTCCTTGCGGTCGTTGGATAGAGCGGATGCGCTCCCGTCATCCGTCATGGATGGCGTGGGGGAATAGTGGAATAGCCCCGATCATTTATCACCTGTCGGTCTGTGTCACTATATTTGCCCAGCGCGCGGCCAATAAAAAGCCCATCGGCAGGGATGGGCTTTCGGTGGCTTAAATCGCCCGCTCTCAGGCTTTTTGTTCGAACGCCACGTAGATCTTGCGGCAGGGCTCCAACACCTCCCAGGTGCCCCTAAACCCGGCTGGTATGACGAAGCGATCGCCCGCGCGCACGGTTTTGCTGTTGCCGTCGTTGTCGCGCAGCACTGAAACGCCCTGAACGATCTCGCAATATTCGTGTTCGGTGAAATTCACATGCCACTGACCGACTGCACCTTCCCAAACGCCAGCGTTCAGCTGACCGCAAGGGCTGTTGTAGTGGTTGTAAACCACTTGCTCGGGATCGCCCTTGAGGACTTTTGCCGGGTCTGGCCGATAGCGCTCGGGATCGGTAGCGGCCTGGCTGAAGTCGACGATGTTCTGGATGCTCATTGTTGTAATCCCCCGTGATTGCGGCGCGAGTGGTTGGAAAGTCCAAAGTCTATGTTTATTAAAATGAACATCGCAAGGCCGTTTACCGGCCTTTTGTCAAATATATTGAAACATGAGGTGTGGCTGGTTTAGGGTGGCAGTTGCCTGGGGCCGAAAAGCAGGCTGGCCGGGCAGAAATTCCTGACAGCACCCGCGAAGACCGCGCAGTGCTCGTATTCAACAAGAGGAGGACACTCGTATGACCACCCTGACTCGTGCCGATTGGGAGCAACGGGCTCGCGATCTGAAGATCGAAGGCCGTGCCTATATCAATGGCGAATACACCGATGCCGTCTCCAGCGAGACCTTCGAGTGCATCAGCCCTGTCGATGGCCGTCTGCTGGGCAAGATCGCCAGCTGTGACGCCGCCGACGCCCAGCGCGCTGTTGAAAACGCTCGCGCCACGTTCAATTCCGGCGTCTGGTCGCGCCTGGCACCGACCAAGCGCAAAGCCACCATGATTCGCTTCGCCAGCCTGCTCAAGCAGCATGCCGAAGAGCTGGCGCTGCTTGAAACCCTGGACATGGGCAAGCCGATCAGCGACTCCCTGTACATCGACGTTCCCGGCGCGGCGCAAGCCCTGAGCTGGAGCGGTGAAGCCATCGACAAGATCTACGACGAAGTCGCCGCGACTCCGCACGACCAGCTCGGCCTGGTCACTCGCGAGCCTGTCGGTGTGGTTGGCGCCATCGTGCCATGGAACTTCCCGTTGATGATGGCCTGCTGGAAACTCGGCCCGGCGCTGTCCACCGGTAATTCGGTGATCCTCAAACCGTCCGAAAAATCGCCGCTGACCGCTATTCGCATCGCTGCGCTGGCCGTCGAAGCCGGCATTCCGAAAGGGGTGCTGAACGTCCTGCCGGGCTACGGTCACACCGTCGGCAAGGCCCTGGCCCTGCACAATGATGTGGACACCCTGGTGTTCACCGGTTCGACCAAGATCGCCAAGCAGTTGCTGATTTACTCCGGCGAATCGAACATGAAGCGCGTCTGGCTCGAAGCCGGCGGCAAAAGCCCGAACATCGTGTTCGCCGACGCGCCGGACCTGCAAGCGGCCGCCGAATCGGCTGCCAGCGCCATTGCGTTCAACCAGGGCGAAGTCTGCACCGCCGGTTCGCGTCTGCTGGTCGAGCGTTCGATCAAGGACACTTTCCTGCCGTTGGTGATCGAGGCATTGAAAGCCTGGAAGCCGGGCAACCCGCTGGACCCGGCGACCAATGTTGGCGCTTTGGTGGATACCCAGCAGATGAACACCGTCTTGTCCTACATCGAGTCCGGTCACACCGACGGCGCTAAACTGGTGGCTGGCGGCAAGCGCATTCTCGAGGAAACCGGTGGCACTTACGTTGAGCCGACGATTTTCGACGGCGTCAGCAATGCGATGAAAATCGCTCAGGAAGAGATCTTTGGTCCGGTGTTGTCGGTGATTGCGTTTGAAACCGCCGAGGAAGCTATTCAGATCGCCAACGACACGCCTTACGGCCTCGCCGCAGCGGTGTGGACCAAGGATATTTCCAAGGCGCATCTGACCGCCAAGGCACTGCGCGCCGGTAGTGTGTGGGTCAACCAGTACGATGGCGGCGACATGACCGCGCCATTCGGTGGCTTCAAGCAGTCCGGCAACGGTCGCGACAAGTCGCTGCACGCGTTCGACAAGTACACCGAGCTGAAGGCGACCTGGATCAAGTTGTAAGCCAGTGAAGGAGCCCGGTAGTCAATCGGGCTCCTGAACAACGCAGATCCCTTGTGGGAGCGGGCTTGCTCGGGTAGAAACCGGAGACATCCTTTACGTTTTAAACCGGAGACATCGTTTACAGGTATGAAATACGGTCAGGAGGTGCCTGACCATGCCCTGGAATCGAGAGTCCCCAATGGATCAACGAATCAAACTCATAGGCGACTGGCTGCAAGGCAGCTATTCCAAAAGCGAGTTGGCCCGTCACTACGGGCTCAGCCGACCCACTTTGGATAAATGGCTTGCGCGCTACGAAACACAGGGCATTGATGGGCTCAAGGAACTGTCACGGCGTCCGCATACGAGCCCTTTCAAAATCAGCGATGAGGTGCTTGAGCTGCTAGTCGCGTACAAGCGCGAGCATCACAGCTGGGGACCTGAGAAGCTGGTGCATAACCTTAAGATTGATCATCCAGAGTTGTCTTGGCCAACAGTCAGCACGGCAGGCGAATGGCTTAAGCGAGCAGGTCTGGTGCAAAAACGTCGTTTCCTCAATCGCCCGCCAGCGGGGAAAAATCCGCTGCGCGACGCTACTGCGCCTAATCAGACATGGGCGGCGGATTTCAAAGGTGACTTCGCGCTTCAGAACGGCCAACGTTGTTACCCACTGACCATTACTGATCACGTCAGCCGATTTCTATTGCTGTGCAGAGCGCAAAGCAGCGTTGCCGGGGCTCGCGAAGGGTTCGACTGGGCGTTTCGGGAGTACGGGTTGCCTAATGTGATTCGCACAGACAACGGCTCCCCCTTTGCCTCCACCGGCATTTCGCGCATATCCAGCCTGGCGGCTTGGTGGATACGCCTAGGGATCTACCCTGAGCGAATCCAGCCGGGGCGGCCTGACCAGAATGGCCGTCATGAGCGCATGCATCGAACGCTCAAGGCTGCATTACTTCATGCGCCTGAACGTAATCTGGTGGAACAACAGTTGGCATTTGAACAGTTTCGACAGGAGTTCAATTACGTAAGACCTCATAAGGCTTTAGAGATGAAGGTTCCTGCGGATCTGTATAAGCCTTCGCCAAGGCAGTACGACGGACGCGTGCCTGAGGCTGATTACGCTTCGGATATGAGGATCCGCATGATCCGACAAAATGGATCGATGAAATGGAAAGGCAAAATGATTTTCGTCAGTGAATCTTTGGCAGGTGAGGCGCTAGGACTGAAGGAAGTGGACGATGATGTGTGGGATATTTACCTTTGCAACTACCTTTTAGGCAGACTGAAAAGCGGCGAGAGCCGCCTTTCAAGCCAACAGAAACGTAAAGGATGTCCCCGGTTTCAGTCGTAAAGGATGTGTCCGTTTCTACATCGCGAAGGCGCCGTAACAGCCAACGATGATGTTGGATGTGATGGCCTCTTCGCGAGCAAGCCCGCTCCCACATTTGTTTTGTGTCGTCTGTGAAAAATAATATCCACAGGAGCGTGGAACATGCGTTGGGCGACTTATTTCGCCGTGTTGGCGTCTGTCTTGAGTGTCGGCCTGGCCCTGGGCGTCAGCATGCCGTTGGTATCGTTTCGCCTCGAAGGCTGGGGTTACGGTTCTTTCGCCATTGGTGTCATGGCCTCGATGCCGGCCATTGGCGTGCTGTTGGGTGCGAAGATCTCCAGCCACCTGGCGGCCCGTCTCGGTACGGCCAACCTGATGCGCCTGTGCCTGTGGGCCGGGGCGTTGTCCATCGGTTTGCTGGCGCTACTGCCGAGCTATCCGGTCTGGCTGGTGTTGCGGCTGATGATCGGGGTGATCCTGACTCTCGTCTTCATCCTCGGGGAAAGCTGGATCAACCAGCTTGTGCTGGAAGAGTGGCGCGGGCGACTGGTGGCGCTTTACGGCAGCAGCTATGCATTGAGCCAACTGGCCGGACCGTTGCTGCTGGGCGTGCTGGGCACCGACCATGATTACGGTTTCTGGGTCGGCGTCGGTTTGCTGATTGCAGCACCCTTTCTATTGCTGGGTCGCAGCGGTGCACCGACCAGCGAAGCCTGCAGCGTGACCTTCAGTGACTTGCTGGGCTTTTGCCGTGGCCTGCCGGCAATTGCCTGGGCGGTGTCATTGTTTGCGGCGTTTGAAGCGATGATCCTGACCTTGTTGCCGGTGTACTGCCTGCGTCAGGGGTTCACCACCGACATTGCCCTGGCGATGGTCAGCACCGTGGTGGTGGGTGATGCCTTGCTGCAGTTGCCGATTGGGGCGCTGGCGGATCGCTTGTCGCGGCGCACGCTGTTCACCGGCTGTGCGGTCATTTTGCTGATATCGAGCCTGGCGATCCCATTATTGATCGACACGCTGCTGATCTGGCCGTTGTGGGTATTGTTCGGCGCCAGTGCCGGCGGCCTGTTCACCTTGTCCCTGATCCTGATCGGCGAGCGCTATCGCGACGATGCGTTGGTGCGAGCCAATGCGCATATTGCGCAGCTGTGGGGGATCGGTTGCCTGATCGGTCCGTTGGCGGCCGGAGCCGGCAGCCAGTGGATCAGTGGTCACGCCTTGCCGCTGTTGATGGCGGCCGGGGCGTTCGGATTGGTGATTCTGCTGTCGCGGCAAGGGGCGTTTGGCGCGGTCGCCGAGCCCGTTTGACGCAAAACTGCCAGTCAGCCACATACCCTGTGGGAGCTTCGCACTACCGTTCCCACAGGGTTACAACAGGCGCTCCAGGCCGACCGCGGTACTGAACCAGGAATTGAACCGCCGCCACCAACTCCCCGGTTCTTTGGTCAATACATGCATTTTGCCGTCGTCTTCAGTCACCCAGACGACACGATCATTTTCCAGCTTCACCTGATAACTCAGGGTTGGCGCCATACCCTCCAGTGCCGCTCTCTGCACGTACGCGGCGAGTTCCGGGCTGTCTACCAGTACGCCAACCTCTGTGTTCCACAGTACAGAGCGCGGGTCGAAATTGAACGAGCCAATGAACGATTTCTGCTGGTCGAAAATAATGGCCTTGCTGTGCAGGCTGGAATCGGAACCCCGGTAGGAGCGGCTGTAAAATACCGGCCCGCTGCCACCACCTTCGCCGGGCTGACGACGCAACTCGTAGAGCTTCACCCCATGCTCCAGCAATGCCTTGCGATAAGGTGCGTAGCCGCCATGCACGGCCGGTACGTCGGTGGCTTCAAGGGAGTTGGTCAGCATGCTCACCGACACCCCGGCATCGGCCCGGCCGGTGAGGTAAACCATTCCCGGCTGGCCGGGCACGAAGTACGCCGAAATCATGATCAGCTCTTTGCTGACACCCGTAAGTTCGGGCGCCAATTGCGTGGTCAGTAGCAAATGTGGATCGGGTTCACCCTTCGAAAGTACTTTGCTGGGTGCATCCCACAGTGCCTGGCTCCAGGCCCAGATCAACTCGCGTCGCCAGATATCCATCCGTGGATTGGTGGTGAAGGTCATCAGTTGCTGATACAGCGCATGATTCTGTTTGCGCGTTTCTTCCAGCGATTCGTCCAGGCGGGTGCGGCTGTTCTGCAGATCCGTTTGCGTCGGTTTGTGCGACAGAAACTCATCGATCGGTTTGCTCAGCGCGCTGTTCCAGTATTGATCGAAGCTGTATCCGAGTTGCTCGGCGACCGGGCCGATGCCGAGCATGTCGATGTCGGTAAAATTCAGGTTAGGCTCGGCATCGAAATACTCGTCGCCCAAATTGCGCCCGCCCACGATCGCCGCGCTGTTGTCCGCAAGCCATAATTTGTTGTGCATGCGACGGTGTTGCAGCGACAGGTTGAACAGCCTGCCCATGGCTCGCGTCACGCCCGTGGCACGGCCCAGGTGCAGTGGATTGAACAGGCGGATCTCGATCTGCGGATGCGCTGCCAGCGTGCCGATGGTCCAGTCGAGGCCGTCGCTGGTGGTGTCGTCGAGCAGGATCCTCACCCGCACGCCGCGGTCGGCAGCCTTGAGCAATTCGTCCACCAGCATCCGGGTGCTGATCCCGTCATGGACAATGTAGTACTGCAAATCGAGACTGCTCTGGGCGTTGCGAATCAGTTCGGCGCGGGCAGTGAAGGCTTCACTGCTGTTGGACAGCAAGCGAAATCCGGATTTGCCTTCATGGGAAGCCGCCTGGGCTTGAATCGAGCGACCGAACGCCGAATCGCTGGCAGGCAGCGCCTGGCTCGGTTCGCGTTGAACGTCGAAGCTGGCGCAACCGCCAAGCAAGGAAGTGAGAAGGAGAAGCGCAAGCAGGGGCAGTCTGGATCTCACGTAGGATTGTTCCGATTGGCGGCCGTTGTCGGCATAGGACGCCGATTCCCGAAGAAAGGTCAGTCGGTGCAGCTGTCTGTTTCCGCCAGCAGTCTGATTGCCGCAGCGCCGACCTTGCGTACCGCTTCTTCAATCTGTGGTGTTGGTTTGGCAGCGTAGTTCATCCGCAGGCAATTGCGGTACTTGCCCGAGGCGGAAAAGATGCTGCCGACCGCAATCTGTACGCCCTGGTCGTGCAAGGCGCGATTGAGTTTCAGGGTGTCGAAGCCATCCGGCAGTTCAACCCAGAGCATGAAGCTGCCTTGCGGACGACTGGCTCGGGTGCCCGCCGGAAAGTAGCGGGTGACCCAGTCGATCATGGCGTCGCGATTGCGTTGGTATTGGCTGCGCATGCGCCGCAAATGCGGTTCGAAGTGTCCAGCCTTGAGGAATTCGGCAATGGCGATCTGCGGTTGCGGCGCCGTGGAGCCGGTGCTGATGTATTTCATGTGCAGCACCCGTTCCAGATAACGGCCCGGTGCCACCCAGCCGATGCGCAGGCCCGGTGCCAGCGTCTTGGAAAAAGAGCTGCAGAGCAGGACGCGACCATCCTCGTCGAAGGACTTGATCGTGCGCGGTCGCGGATAGGTGTAGGAAAGTTCGCCATACACATCATCCTCGATGATCGCCACGTCAAAGCGCTGTGCCAGGTTCAACAACGCGCGTTTGCGCGGTTCCGGCATGATGTAGCCCAACGGGTTGTTGCAGTTTGGGGTCAACTGTATGGCCTTGATCGGCCATTGTTCCAGTGCCAGTTCCAGCGCGTCGAGGCTGATCCCGGTGAGCGGGTCGGTAGGGATTTCCAGGGCTTTCATGCCCAGGCCCTTGAGGGTCTGCATGGCGCCGTGAAAGCTTGGCGAATCCACGGCCACGATATCCCCCGGCTCGCAAATGGCCCGGATGCTGGTGGACAGCGCTTCGTGGCAACCGGTGGTGACCACCAGGTCGCTGGCGCTCAACTGGCAGCCGGAGTCCAGCATCAGGCGGGCGATCTGTTCGCGCAGTTCGAGGGTGCCGTAGATATTGTCGTAATACAGGCCGGGCATGTCCTGCCGCCGGCTGATCCGTGCCAGGCCGCGCAGCAACGGTTTCATGGTCGGCGTGGTGATGTCCGGCATGCCGCGACCCAGTTGCACCACGTCCTTGCGTGGCACCGCGCGAATCAATTCCAGGACCTGATCCCACTGGGAAATATCCACTGGCCGCTGCGCCGGGCGGCCAATCGCCGGCAGCTCCGGGAGCGCTCGACTCACCGGCACGAAATAGCCTGACTTGGGTTTCGGCATCGCCAGGCCGCTGTCTTCCAGCACCCGATAGGCTTGCTGCACGGTGCTCAGGCTGACGCCGTGCTCGACGCTCAACGCCCGCACCGACGGCAGCCGGTCGCCGGGGCGATAGAAGCCCTGCTCGATACGAGTGCCGAGCAACTCGGC
This sequence comes from Pseudomonas silesiensis, assembly GCF_001661075.1. Taxonomy (NCBI): domain Bacteria; kingdom Pseudomonadati; phylum Pseudomonadota; class Gammaproteobacteria; order Pseudomonadales; family Pseudomonadaceae; genus Pseudomonas; species Pseudomonas silesiensis. The sequence goes on along the minus strand of NZ_CP014870.1, from coordinate 6,621,489 downwards.
AAGGTTGACGTAAAGGGTCATGGCGCTGTCTCGGTGTGGATCATTCGGTAAACCCATACAGATGAGGCACAAAATTATGATTCAGAGAGCAAATCAACAAATCTGTATGGAATTAATAGTTTCCTGTTGAATCTGTAATGCTTTTCGCCGCCCACGCATCATGAAAGCTCTGGCTACCCAAGTAAACAGGAGCGATCAACATGAACGGCTTGAGCGATGTGCGGCTGACGTTACGCAGTCAGGAACTGGTGGCAGGGCAAAAAAACGGAGCATGCGGGGCGGTACTGCGCAACGCACCGTCCGGCCTGGGTCGCTGGGGCTTGTTCTGGCATCGTTTGCACACGCGCCGGGCGCTGCTTACGCTGACGCCGGAGCAGCTCAGGGATGTGGGGTTGAGTTGCGAACAGGCGCGGGAGGAGGGGCTTAAGCCGTTTTGGCGGATTTGAGTGCCGTGGTGTTCTTTCGGATGCCATCGCGGGCAAGCCCGCTCCCACAATGGTCACGGGTGTTCACAAAAATTGTGTTCTCCGCCAATACCTGTGGGAGCTGGCTTGCCAGCGAAGGCGCCCGCAAAAACGCAACAAACCCCTCAGACCAACTCCTTAAGCCGATGCCACAACATCCCCAACGCCAACAACGGCGAGCGCAAATGCTTGCCGCCGGGAAACGTAATGTGCGGCACCTGGGCAAACAGATCGAACCCACCACTGTGCTGCCCACTGATCGCCTCAGCCAACAACTTGCCCGCCAAATGCGTGGCATTCACCCCATGGCCGGAATAAGCCTGGGCGTAATACACATTCGGCTGATCCTTGAGCCGCCCAATCTGCGGCAGGCGATTGGCGCCGATGCCGATCATCCCGCCCCATTGATAGTCGATCTTCACCCCGGCCAGTTGCGGGAACACCTCCAGCATCTTCGGCCGCATGTAGGCGGCGATGTCCTTCGGGTCGCGACCTGAATAATGACAAGCGCCGCCGAACAGCAAGCGTCGATCCGCCGAGAGTCGGTAGTAATCCAGCGCTACTCGCTGATCACACACCGCCATGTTCTGCGGCAGCAGTGAGTGGGCCAGTGCTTCGCTCAGGGGTTCGGTGGCGATGATGTAGCTGCCGGCGGGCAGCACCTTGCCGCTGAGTTCAGGGTTGAGATCATTGAGGTAGGCGTTGCAGCCCAGCACCAGCGTCTTGGCGCGAACCGAGCCCTGGGTGGTATGGACCTTGATCTCGGGGCCGTAATCGATGCGGGTGACGGCCGAGCGTTCGAACAGTTTCACCCCCAATTGCTGTGCGGCGGCCGCTTCGCCCAAGGCCAGGTTGAGCGGATGCAAGTGCCCCGAGCCCATGTCGATCAGGCCGCCGACGTAACGGTCGGAGCCCACAACCGAGTGCATTTCGTTGGCTTGCAGCAACCGGGTTTCGTAACGGTAGCCGAGGCCGCGCAATTCTTCGGCGTCTTCGGCAAAGCCTTCCAGGTCCCGCGGCTTGTTGGCAAGATCGCAGTAACCCCAGGTCAGGTCGCAGGGGATCTGAAAACGCTCGACCCGCTGTCGGACGATTTCCACCGCTTCCAGCCCCATGAGTTTCATCTGACGCACGCCGTCCGCACCGATCACGCTGGCGAATTGATCGAGACCGTGGCCAACGCCGCGAATCAATTGCCCGCCATTGCGACCGCTGGCGCCCCAGCCGATCTTGTGGGCTTCGAGCAGCACCACGCTGAGGCCGCGTGCGGCCAGTTCGAGCGCCGTGTTCAACCCGGAAAACCCGCCGCCGACCACGCACACATCGGCCACCAGGTCGCCTTGCAGCACCGGGTGATCAGGCTGCGGCAGACTGCTGGCGGCGTAATAGGAAGCCGTGTGCTGATGGCCTGGGACAGATTGCTGAGCACGGGCATTCATGTGCGTGTTCCCGATTCTGGTGTATAGAAAATTTGACGGAGCATAAGCCTGACCCTCCGGTACGGGCAACACTGGTCGGTTGTGACTGTCTGGATTGCGGCTTTTGCGTCAGAATCCCGGTCTATTCCGCATTCGGTCAACGCTTCGATGAGCTGCAACAGCCAGAAAATCCGCACGCTGCGCCAGCAGATTCCCTCGTTCGAGTGCGTGCCCGGTTGCCATGACTGCTGTGGGCCGGTGACCACCTCGCCGGAAGAAATGTCCCGCCTGCCGCGCAAGACCCGCGCCGAGCAGGACGCGGCGATGGATGAGCTCAATTGCGTGCACCTGGGGCCCGACGGTTGCACGGTGTATGACGAGCGGCCGTTGATCTGTCGGCTGTTCGGCACTACCAAGACCTTGCCTTGCCCCAATGGGCGAGGGCCGGTGGAGCTGATTCATCCGCGGGTCGAGAAGCAGATTCATGAGTACATGGCGTCGACCCGGCAGGTGCTTGTCTAAGGGGAAACCGAGTCGTCTTCATTCGCGAGCAAGCCCGCTCCCACAGTTGAAATGCATTCCATTGTGGGAGCGGGCTTGCTCGCGAAAGCGTCCGCTCAGGCAACAAATCCCTCTGAGTCAGACCCTCAATCCGGAATCGGCAGATTCAAGCTCTCTTTAACCTCTTCCATCACGATATAGCTCTTGGACTCCCGCACATGGGGCAGTTTGAGCAAGATATCCCCCAGCAACTTGCGGTACGAAGCCATCTCGGAAATCCGCGCTTTCACCAAATAGTCGAAATCCCCTGACACCAAATGGCACTCCAATACGTGGGGCAGTTTCAGCACCGCGCGTCGGAACTCCTCGAAAGTGTCGCCGGATTTGTAGTCGAGGCTGATTTCGACGAACACCAGCAGACTCCCCTTGAGGTGCTGCGGATTGAGCCGGGCGTTGTAGCCCATGATGATCCCCTCGCGCTCCAGCCGCCGGACCCGCTCGGTACAGGGCGTGGTCGAGAGCCCGACCTTTTCCCCCAGCTCGGTGAAGGAAATGCGCCCGTCCGCTTGCAGGATCCGCAGGATGTTGCGGTCGATCTTGTCCAGCTCACGTTTGGTCTGAGTGTTGGTACGCATAGGGGATGCGCCTCCGTGAAAAGGATTTTTGCCGAGAATTGTCGCCAAATATAGGCATTTATACAGTGAAAAGCACTGGCTAATCTTTTTTACACTGCCCACATCAACGGTCTGAACAACAAACGTCAGCGGCAAGCCGCGATGAGGGATATGAAAATGCGCGTTATGGTCTTGGGTAGCGGCGTCATCGGTACCACCAGTGCTTATTATCTGGCCCGTGCCGGATTTGAAGTGGTGGTGGTGGACCGTCAGCCGGCTGCGGCCATGGAGACCAGTTTCGCCAACGCCGGGCAGGTGTCGCCGGGTTATGCCTCGCCGTGGGCAGCGCCAGGTGTGCCGCTCAAGGCCATCAAGTGGCTGCTGCAGCGTCACGCACCGTTGGCAATCAAGGCCACCGCCAACATCGACCAATACCTGTGGATGGCGCAGATGCTGCGTAACTGCACCGCCAGCCGTTATGCGGTGAACAAAGAACGCATGGTCCGTCTGTCCGAGTACAGCCGTGACTGCCTCGACGAATTGCGCGCCGAAACCGGCATTGCCTACGAAGGCCGCAGCCTCGGTACCACTCAACTGTTCCGTACCCAGGCTCAACTCGACGGCGCCTGGAAAGACATTGCCGTGCTGAAAGAGTCCGGCGTGCCGTTCGAACTGCTCGACCGCGCCGGCATTGCCCGCGTCGAGCCGGCGCTGGCCAGCGTCACCAATATCCTCGCCGGTGCTCTGCGCCTGCCGAACGACCAGACTGGCGACTGCCAGATGTTCACCACCCGCCTGGTCGAAATGGCTACCAAACTGGGTGTGGAATTCCGCTTCGACCAGGACATTCAACGCCTGGACTACGCCGGCGACCGCATCAACGGGGTCTGGATCGACGGCAAGCTGGAAACCGCTGACCGCTACGTCCTGGCCCTCGGCAGCTACTCGCCGCAACTGCTCAAGCCGCTGGGCATCAAGGCGCCGGTGTATCCGCTCAAGGGTTATTCGCTGACCGTACCGATCACCAATCCGGCGATGGCCCCGACATCGACTATCCTCGATGAGACTTACAAGGTCGCGATCACCCGCTTCGACAACCGTATCCGCGTGGGCGGCATGGCTGAAATCGCCGGTTTTGACCTGTCGCTAAACCCGCGCCGGCGCGAAACCCTGGAGATGATCGTCAACGACCTTTATCCTCAGGGCGGCGATCTGACCCAGGCGAGTTTCTGGACCGGTCTGCGTCCGACCACACCGGACGGCACGCCGATCGTTGGCGCCACACCGTTCAAGAACCTGTTCCTGAACACCGGTCACGGTACGCTCGGTTGGACCATGGCGTGCGGCTCCGGTCGCTTGCTGGCTGACCTGATGGCGAAGAAAACGCCGCAGATCAGCGCCGAAGGCCTCGATATTTCCCGTTATGGAAGCAAAACCCAGGAGTCCGCAAAACATGTCAATCCAGCGCCAGCTCACCAATGAGCGCATGAGCCAGATCGTTGTCCACAGCGGCACCGTTTATCTGGCAGGGCAAGTCGGCGACGACATGAGTGCCGGGATTGAACAGCAGACCCGTGAAACCCTCGCCAACATCGAGCGTTTGCTGGACTTGGCCGGGACCGACAAGAGCCGTCTGTTGTCGGTGACGATTTACATGAAAGACATTGATGCGCACTTCGAAGGCATGAATGCGGTCTGGGACAAGTGGCTGCCAAAAGGCGTCGCACCGGCTCGCGCTACGGTTGAATCGAAGCTGTGCGAACCGGAGATCCTGGTGGAGCTGTCGGTTGTAGCCGCTCTGCCGTAATGGCTCTTGGATAAGTCATTCAGAACTATCCCTCTCCCGGCGCTGTAGGCGGCTTATGCCCTCAGCAGCGCCGGTTTTTATTTCCATTGACCGACCAGAAGTCTGCCGCCATGCGTCCTGCCCGTGCCCTGATCGACCTTCAAGCCCTGCGTCACAATTACCAGATCGCCCGTGAAGTCACGGGGTCCAAGGCCCTCGCTGTGATCAAGGCCGATGCCTATGGCCATGGCGCCGTGCGTTGCGCCCAGGCACTGGAAGCCGAGGCGGACGGGTTCGCCGTGGCCTGCATCGAAGAGGCTCTGGAGCTGCGCGCCGCTGGCATTCGTGCGCCGGTGTTGCTGCTCGAAGGTTTTTTCGAAGCCGATGAGCTGTCGCTGATCGTCGAGCATGATTTCTGGTGCGTGGTGCATTCGCTGTGGCAGCTTGACGCCATCGAGAAGGCCGCATTGAGCAAGCCGATCACGGTCTGGCTCAAGCTTGACTCGGGCATGCACCGGGTCGGCCTGCATCCCAAGGATTACCAGGCGGCCTATCAACGGTTGCTGGCAAGCGGCAAGGTCGCGAAGATCGTGCTGATGAGTCACTTTGCCCGCGCCGATGAGCTGCACAGTCAATCCAGTGCCGAGCAAGTGGCCGTCTTTGAAGCGGCACGTCAGGGCTTGTCCGCCGAGGTCAGCCTGCGCAACTCGCCGGCGGTGCTGGGTTGGCCGCAGATTCCAAGTGATTGGGTGCGTCCGGGCATCATGCTCTACGGCGCGACACCGTTTGAAGAAGCCAATGCCGTGGCATCACGCCTGCAACCGGTGATGACCCTCGAATCGAAGGTGATTTGTGTGCGTGAGCTCCCAGCCGGCGAGCCGATCGGTTACGGCGCGAAATTTGTCACGCCCAAGCCGATGCGCGTTGGTGTAGTGGCCATGGGTTACGCCGACGGTTATCCGCGTCAGGCGCCGACCGGGACCCCGGTGATGGTCGCCGGCCAGCGCAGCCAATTGATCGGGCGGGTGTCGATGGACATGCTTTGCATCGATTTGACCGATGTCCCGCAAGCCGGCCTCGGTTCGACCGTGGAATTGTGGGGCAAAAACATCCTCGCCAGTGACGTGGCCAAGGCCGCCGACACGATTCCTTACCAGATTTTCTGCAACTTGCGCCGGGTGCCGAAGCTCTATTCCGGGGCTTGACCCAAGGCACCCCGGACCGAAAGTCGCCTCGCCGAACAGGATTCAGGCCCAAGTGTTGTAAATACTGAACGCTGTCGCCATGATAACGCTCAATATTCCAACAACCTGAATCCTTGGAGGCGCAAGCTTGGACGTCGGTGAACGACTGCAATCCATCCGTAAGCTCAAAGGCCTTTCCCAGCGTGAACTCGCCAAACGGGCGGGCGTCACCAACAGCACCATTTCGATGATCGAGAAGAACAGCGTCAGCCCCTCGATCAGTTCGCTGCGGAAAGTGTTGGGCGGGATCCCCATGTCCATGGTCGAGTTCTTTTCCGAAGAGATCCTGCAGGAAAAACCGACTCAGATCGTCTACAAGGCCAACGAGCTGATCGACATTTCCGATGGTGCCGTGACCATGAAACTGGTCGGCCGGGCTCACCCCAGCCGGGCTATCGCCTTCCTCAATGAAATCTACCCGCCAGGCGCCGACACCGGTGAAGAGATGCTCACCCACGAGGGCGAGGAAACCGGGATTTTGCTCGAAGGAAGACTGGAACTGGTGGTCGGGCTGGAAACTTTTGTGCTCGAAGCCGGCGATAGCTACTACTTTGAAAGCACCAAGCCGCATCGTTTCCGCAATCCGTTCGATGCACCGGCGCGACTAATCAGCGCAGCGACACCCGCGAATTTTTGACAAAAGAGGCGCCCTGCCAGCATGGCGCAGGTGCCCGGACTGTTTTTCCGTTGCACAACAAGACCCCTTCGACTTTGGGGTTGTTTCAGTGTGGCGGGCTTACCGTTATACTTGCGCCCGCCTGCGAACCGTGGCCGTGGGCGTGACTAGCCACCATTGAGGGTGAACGCGTGAATCTAATTATGAAAATGCTGGCTGCACCAGCAACCGTATTGGCCCTATGGGCAGTCAGCGCTCAAGCTGCGACGAACGATGACATTGCAAAACGCCTTGAGCCAGTCGGCAAAGTCTGTGTACAAGGTCAAGAGTGCAAGGGGATGGAAGTGGCCGCTTCTGCGGGTGGCGGTGATGCCAAGACTCCAGACTCGGTGATTGCGAAACATTGCAATGCTTGCCACGGCACTGGCCTGTTGGGCGCGCCGAAAGTGGGTGACGCTGCCGCTTGGGGCGAGCGCGCCAAGAAGGAAGGCGGTCTTGATGGTTTGCTGGCAAAGGCGATCTCCGGGATCAACGCGATGCCGCCTAAAGGCACCTGCGCCGATTGCTCCGATGACGACCTCAAGGGCGCCATCCAGAAGATGTCCGGCCTGAAGTAAGGCTTCATCATTCGCAAAAAAGCCGCTTACAAACGAATTGTAGGAGCGAGCTTGCTCGCGATGGACTCAAGACCGCCGCGGTTAACCAGTTAACACGCGTCATCGTTACCGACCATCGCGAGCAAGCTCGCTCCTACAGTGGACATCATGCCGCTCGCGAGCGGCTTTTTTGTGCCTGCGATTTGCCCTTGGGACTATTCTTTGCAGCAAAGGCCCGGCAAGCCCGGTCCAACCCCATTCACGGAGCGTAAGGGAGGATCAGATGGTGCAGCTGTGTTCTATCGAGCAGGCGGTCGATGATGTTTTGGCACGATTGCCAGCGCACATCCATATGGGGTTGCCCCTCGGCCTGGGCAAACCCAACCACTTCGTCAACGCGCTGTTTCAACGCATTGCGCAACTGCCCGAACGGCAGCTGACCATTTACACCGCCCTGTGCCTCGGCCGCCCTGCGTTAGGCGACGGCCTGCAAAAGCGCTTCCTGGAACCCTTCATCGAACGGGTTTTCGGCGACTATCCGGAACTGGATTTCCTTGCGGGCCTGCACCAGGACAACCTGCCGCCCAACATTCGTATCCAGCAATTCTTCCTGCAGCCCGGCAGCCTGCTCAACAGTGCACCGGCGCAGCGCGATTACGTCAGCAGCAACTACAGTCACGCCGCCCGGGACATCAACGCCGCGGGCTTGAACCTGGTGGCGCAGCTGGTGGCGAGTCACAGCGAGCACCCCGACCGCCTGAGCCTGAGCTGTAACCCGGACATCACCCTCGACCTGTTGCCGATGATCGCCAAACGCCGTGCTGCGGGGGAGACGATCCTGCTATTGGGCCAGGTGCACAACGACTTGCCGTACATGCCCGGCGACGCGGAAATGGGTATCGATGCCTTCGACCTGTTGATTGACGAGAAAGACAGCACGACGCTGTTCTCCACGCCGAACATGCCGGTGGGGTTTCAGGATCATTTCATTGGACTGCACGCCAGCACGCTGGTGCGCGATGGCGGCACCTTGCAGATCGGTATCGGCGCCATGGGCGATGCCCTGACCGCCGCGTTGTTGGCGCGGCAAGCCGACAGTGACGGCTACAAGGCCTTGCTCGCGGACATCAATCTCAGCCAGTGGGCGCAACTGATCGATCGCGAAGGCGGCGTCGAACCCTTCGCCAAGGGCCTTTACGGCTGCAGCGAAATGTTCGCCAACGGCTTGCTGGTGCTGGCTGATGCCGGGATCGTGCGGCGCAAGGTCTACCCGGACGTGCCGACCCAACAACAGGCCAATGCCGGGACTCTCGACGAAGCCGCGCAAACCGACGGTATTTCGGTGCACGGTGGCTTTTTCCTCGGGCCCCGCCGTTTTTATGAGCGCTTGCGCGAGTTGCCCCAGAGCAAGCGACTCGAATTCAACATGACCCGCATCAGCTACATCAATGAGCTCTATGGTCAGGAAGAGCTCAAGCGCCTGCAGCGCCTGGATGCGCGCTTTATCAATACCGTGTTCACCATGACCCTGTTGGGTGCTGGTGTGGCGGATCAGCTGGAAGACGGGCGGGTGCTCAGCGGTGTTGGCGGGCAGTACAACTTTGTCGCCCAGGGCCATGCGCTGGAAGGCGCGCGTTCGGTGCTGCTACTGCGCAGTTGGCGCGAGTCGGGGGGTGACGTCAGTTCGAACATCGTCTGGGAATACGGCCATTGCACGATCCCGCGGCACCTGCGGGACATCGTGGTGACCGAATATGGCATCGCCGATTTGCGCGGCAAGACGGATGAGGCAGTCATCGAGGCATTGCTGAACATCAGCGACTCACGCTTTCAGCCAGGGTTGATCGAGCAGGCGCAGAGCGTTGGCAAATTACCGAAAGACTTCCGCCTCGATCCACGGTTTGCGGATAACAATCCTCAGCGATTGCAGGCGATTCAGGCGCAGCATCCGAATCTGTTCCCGGAGTATCCGCTGGGGTGTGATTTCACCGGGGTGGAGCGGGATGTGTTGCGGGCGCTGAACTGGTTGAAGAGCAAGTTCAAGCTCACGGAGATTCTGGAATTGGGTAAGGCTGCGCTGGATGCGCCGGAGCCTTCGACTTATCCCGAGCATCTGCAGCGAATGCAACTGACTGACCCGCAAGGGCTGAAAGAGGATTTGTTCCAGCGATTGCTGCTCACCGGCCTCAAAGCCACCGCGCAACTTTAGCCACACTGAAGATCCCTGTGGGAGCGGGCTTGCCCGCGATGGGGTAAAAACATTCAACATCCATGTTGGCTGTTACACCGCCATCGCGGGCAAGCCCGCTCCCACAGGTACAGCGGTGCAGCTGATTTACTCGATGAAGGTCACAACGCCATCTTTGAGCGACTGCACGCGAGCCAGGGATTCAACGCGGTAACCCTGCGCATCCAGCTCCGCACGCCCACCCTGGAACGACTTCTCGATCACGATTCCCAGGCCCGCCACGGTTGCGCCGGCCTGTTTGATGATCGAAATCAGCGCTTGCGACGCCTTACCGTTGGCCAAAAAGTCATCGATGATCAGCACGCGGTCGCTGCTGGTCAGGTGGCGCGGGGAGATCGCCACGGTGCTTTCAGTCTGCTTGGTGAACGAGTAGACGGTCGCCGACAGCAGGTTTTCGGTCAGGGTCAGGGACTGATGTTTGCGCGCGAAAATCACCGGCACCCCGAGGTTCAGACCGGTCATGATCGCCGGCGCAATGCCCGAGGCTTCGATGGTGACGATCTTGGTGATGCCCGAATCCTTGAACAGCGAGGCGAATTCGTCGCCGATCAGCTTCATCAGCGCCGGATCGATCTGATGGTTCAGAAAGGCGTCGACTTTCAGGACCTGATCGGACAGCACGATGCCTTCTTCGCGAATTTTCTTGTGCAGTGCTTCCACAACGGCGTCCTCTGTTGGCGCAACGGGCGCCTGGCTCGTAAAAATTGTTTGGTTAAAAAGTAGTCAATTCTAGCGCTTTAACATTGCGCGTATATCCGCCAATGCCGTATTGCCGCGCACGGCCTTCACTTCGGTCGGCGTGTCGTCGTTGCCTTCCCAGGCCAGGTCGTCCGGCGGCAATTCATCGAGGAAACGGCTCGGTGCGCAGTCGATTATCTCGCCGTATTGCTTGCGCTTGGCGGCGAAGGTGAAGGCCAGGGTCTGACGCGCACGGGTAATCCCGACGTAGGCCAGGCGGCGTTCTTCCTCGATGGTGTCGGCTTCGATGCTGGAGCGGTGCGGGAGGATTTCCTCCTCCATGCCCATAATGAACACGTAGGGAAACTCCAGGCCCTTGGAGGCGTGCAAGGTCATCATCTGCACACCTTCGGCGCCGTCTTCCTCTTCCTGCTGACGTTCCAGCATGTCGCGCAGCACGAGTTTGCCGATGGCGTCTTCGACAGTCATCTCGCCTTCTTCGTCTTTCTCCAGCGTGTTCTTCAACGCCTCGATCAGGAACCACACGTTACCCATGCGGTAATCGGCGGCCTTGTCGCTGGAGCTGTTGGTGCGCAGCCAATTCTCATAGTCGATGTCCATGACCATGCTGCGCAGCGCCGAGATCGGGTCTTCACCGGCGCACTGCTCGCGAACTCTGTCCATGAAACGCTTGAACCGCGACAGGCGATCGGTGAAACGGGCATCCAGGTGTTCGCCCAGGCCGATTTCGTCGGTGGCGGCGTACATCGAGATTTTTCGTTCGGTGGCGTAGTTGCCCAGCTTTTCCAGCGTAGTCGAACCGATTTCCCGGCGTGGGACGTTGATCACCCGCAGGAAGGCGTTGTCGTCATCCGGGTTCACGATCAGGCGGAAGTAAGCCATCAGGTCTTTGACTTCCTGACGTCCGAAAAAGCTGTTGCCGCCGGACAAACGATAAGGAACCTGGTGATGCTGCAGCTTCAGCTCGATCAACTTGGCCTGGTAGTTACCGCGATACAGGATAGCGAAATCGCTGTAAGGCCGATCGGTGCGCAAGTGCAGGCTGAGGATTTCCACGGCCACGCGCTCGGCTTCGGCGTCTTCGTTGCGGCAGCGGATCACCCGGATCTCGTCGCCGTGACCCATTTCACTCCACAGCTGCTTTTCGAATTCGTGCGGGTTGTTCGAGATCAGCACGTTGGCGCAGCGCAGGATACGGCTGGTGGAGCGATAGTTCTGCTCGAGCATGACGACTTTCAGGGACGGGTAATCGTCCTTGAGCAGCATCAGGTTTTCCGGGCGAGCGCCGCGCCAGGCGTAGATCGACTGGTCGTCGTCGCCGACCACGGTGAACTGATTACGGGTGCCGATCAGCAGCTTCACCAGCAAATATTGGCTGGCGTTGGTGTCCTGGTATTCGTCCACCAGCAGGTACCGGACTTTGTTCTGCCATTTTTCCAGGATATCGGCGTGTTCCTGGAAGAGTTTTACCGGCAGCAGGATCAGGTCGTCGAAGTCCACCGCGTTGAACGCCTTGAGCGTGCGCTGATAGTGGGTATAAACGATGGCGGCGGTCTGCTCCTTGGGGTTGCGCGCATTTTCCAGGGCTTCGGGCGGCAGGATCAGGTCGTTTTTCCAGGAGCCGATCATGTTCTTGATCTCGTCGACACCGTCATCGCCCGAGTATTCCTTCTGCATGATGTCGGTCATCAAGGCTTTGACGTCGGTCTCGTCAAAGATCGAAAAGCCCGGCTTGTAACCCAGGCGAACATGTTCCTTGCGGATGATGTTCAGGCCCAGGTTGTGAAAGGTGCACACCGTCAGGCCGCGGCCTTCGCCGCCCTTGAGCAGGGTGCCGACCCGTTCTTTCATCTCGCGCGCGGCCTTGTTGGTAAAGGTCATGGCGACGATGTACTGGGCGCGAATGCCGCAGTTCTGGATCAAGTGGGCAATCTTGCGCGTGATCACGCTGGTCTTGCCGGAGCCTGCGCCGGCGAGCACCAAAAGAGGGCCGCCGACGTAGCTCACGGCTTCTTGCTGCCGGGGATTGAGTCGGGACATACGAAATCAGGGAGTCGTTTGCGAAATGGGCCGGCATTTTAACAGGCTCAGCGAATTGTGCTGCTCTCTCCGACTTGTGACGCAGCACGCTTTCTCCAATTGCTGGTTTTGTTACTTTCACGCAGGATGCGCGCGGAATTTGCGACTAATGTTCGAAATTCGAATTCTTGGCCGCGTGTGACAACAGATGTCATTTGGTCATTGGTAACCGGCGCTGCATAATGCCCGCCGCCTACATCACTGCAGAGTCTGGGGAGCCAGCTTGTCTACGCCTGTCGAACCCTTGCGTTTGCTGCTGCTGGCCGAAGAGCCAGGGTGGGCGGCGTTGTTGCGCGAGTGTCTGGCTCCGATGGGAGGCACGGCCGTGCTGATCAGTGCGCCAAGCTGGGAGTCGGTCAGCCGTCTGTTCGATGACAGCCGCAGTGCGGTGTTATTGACGATCCCGGCACTTCAGCCGCTGCCGGGTCGTTGCAACCTGCCGACGGTTTTGCTGCTCGAGCATGAGCCGTTGTCGCCGCCCGATGGCGTGAGCGACTGGCTGGTGCGCGATCTGCTCGATCCGGGCATGCTGCGCCGTTGCCTGCGCCACGTGCGTGAGCGCGGTGTGCTGGAAAACACGCTGCGGCGCCTGGCCGAGCAAGACCCGTTGACCGGCATCGCCAACCGCCAGGGCTTCCAGACCTTGCTGGCAGCGCGGCTGGCGGAAAATGAAGGCCGCGGCCTGGCGCTCGGCCACCTCGACCTCGACAATTTCCGTCATGCCAACGACTCCCTCGGCCATCAGGCCGGCGACCGATTGATCCTGCAAGTGGTCGCTCGGCTCAAAAGCCAACTCGAAGCCTGCGACCGGCTGGCCCGGTTGGGTAGCGATGAATTCGCCTTGTTGATCGACACCCGACGCGCCCCCGAACGCGCCGAGTGGATGGCCGAACGCATCACCGAAGCGCTGGCCGAGCCCTATTGGGTCGACGGCGAAAGCCTGCTGATCGGTTCCAGTCTCGGTATTGCCCACGCCCGGGCCCAGGCCGGCGCCGACCCGCTGATGTGGCACGCGCACATTGCCATGCAGCAGGCCAAGAGCACACAGGGCTGCACCTTTCACATCTTCAACGAACGCATCAATCGCAATGCCCGCAGCATGGCTGATCTCGAAAGTGAGCTGCGCCGGGCCTTGCGTCGCGATGAGCTGGAGTTGCATTACCAGCCACGGCTGAACCTCGAGGACGGGCAAATCGTCGGCCTCGAAGCCCTGGTGCGCTGGCGTCATACTGAACGCGGCTTGCTGCCACCGAGCGAATTCGTGCCACTGGCCGAGCAAAGCGGTTTGATCGTGCCCCTGGGTTACTGGGTGATTTCCCGCGCTTTGCGGGACATGCAGGCGCTGCGCGAACGGGGTTTGCCGGCGCTGCACATGGCGATCAACCTGTCGTTCCGACAGTTTCAGGACAGCCAATTGCTGTCGACCCTGAGCCGGCTGATTGCCGAGCGCGGCGTCGAGGCGCAGTGGCTGGAGTTCGAACTGACCGAAACCGCGGTGATGCGCCGCAGCGATCTGGTGAAACAGACCATGGATGCCCTGGGGAGGCTGGGCGTACGCTTCTCCCTGGACGACTTCGGCACCGGATTCTCTTCGTTCGTGCACCTCAACAGCCTGCCGATTGCCTTGCTGAAGATCGACAAAAGCTTTGTCGGCGGCATGGAGCAGCGCGAAGAAAATCGCAAACTGGTGCATGCGATGATCAACCTGGCACACAACCTCAACCTCGAAGTGGTCGCCGAAGGTGTGGAAACGCCGGAGCAGCTGAGTCTGCTGCGCGGGTTTGGGTGTAATCAGGTGCAGGGGTATCTGATCAGCAAGCCGTTGCCGTTGGCGGGGTTGGTTGAGTATTTGACGTTTGGCAGCGGTCAGCAGTCCGCGTTGGAGGTCGTGGTTTAAACACGGGCACATGTGGGAGCGAGACCGGCTTGCCTGCGAAAGCGGTGTATCCGTCGACAGCAATGTTGACTGACATGGCGCCTTCGCCGGCAAGCCGATCTCGCTCCCACAGGGATATCATTCGGCCTGAACAGCCTCGAAACTCTGCGAAGCCGGCTCCCGCCGAATCATCCGCTTCATCTTCCATTCAAACGCCAGCGTCAGACTCACCGCCGCACACGCCAGCCCCAGCGCCAGGCCCCACCAGACACCCGTCGGCCCCCCATCCAAATGGAACGCCATCCACCAGGCGGCTGGCGCACCGATCAGCCAATAGCAGCCCAGCCCGACCAGGAAGGTGGTCTTGGCATCCTTGAGCCCGCGAATGCAGCCCATGGCGATGGTTTGCGTGCCGTCGAACAGCTCGAACCAGGCCGCCACCGCCAACAGACTCACCGCCAGGTCGATGACCTCGCGAAATGCAGGGTCGCTGTGGTCCAGGAACAGGCCGATCAATTGATTCGGCAGCAGCCAGAAAACCATCGCAAAGCCCAGCATCGCCGCCGCCCCGAAAGCAATCCCGACCCGTCCGGCCAGCCGCGCGCCCAACAGGTGCCCCGCCCCATAGTGCTGGCCGATGCGCATGGTGATCGCATAGGAAAGCCCCGCCGGAATCATGAACGCCACCGAGACGATCTGCAGGGCGATCTGATGCGCCGCCAGTTGCGTACTGCCCATGGTGCCCATGCACAGCGCCGCGAAGGCAAACAGCCCGACTTCTACCGCGTAGGTGCCGCCAATGGGCAGGCCCAGACGCCACAGTTCCTTCAGGTATTGACGGTTGGGCCGCGACAGGCCCTGGCGCAGTGGATAAGCGTCGTAGGCCGGATGCCGACGGATGTGCAGCGCGAGGGCCAGCGCCATGAGGTTGGCAACGATCGCCGTCACCAGGCCGATGCCCACCAGACCCATTTTCGGCAGGCCGAACATGCCGGTGATCAATGCATAGTTGAGCAGGAAATTGGCCACCGTGCCGCCGAGGCTGATGACCATCACCGGCGTCGCCCGGCCGATGGCGCTGGTGAAACCGCGCAGGGCCATGAAGCTCAGATAGCCGGGCAGGGCGAACGGCAGGATCAACAGGAACTGCCCGGCCGCCTCGACGTTGGTTTCGGTCTGGCCGAACAGCAGCAGCACTGGTTTGAGGTTCCACAGCAGCACACCCGCCACCAATGCCATCAACCACGCCAGCCACAAGCCAGCCTGGGTCAGCCGGGCCGCGCCGACGATATCGCCAGCGCCCTGACGAATCGCTACCAGGGTGCCGACCGCCGCAATGACGCCGATGCAGAAGATCGACACGAACGAATAACTGGCGGCACCAAGGCCACCGCCAGCAAGTGCCTCGGGACTCAGGCGCGCCATCATCAAGGTGTCGGTGAGGACCATCAGCATGTGCGCCAACTGCGAGGCAATCAACGGCCCCGCCAGCCGCAGGATGGCCCAGAGTTCAATGCGCGCTGGATGCTGCATGGTCATCACGCTCGATCGATAAAGGAAGCAGGAAAGCGTCGATTCTCGGCGCTTTGCGGGGAATTCACAAAGGGATAAAAAGGATGGGTGGCATGATTAAAACTCATGCTAAGAAGTTTCTGTTAACTTCGTCTCATTACGCTGTAGGAGTCTTCCTGATGTCCCGTCGTCTTCCTCCGTTATATGCCCTTCGCGCATTCGAAGCAGCGGCACGGCATAGTTCATTCACCCGCGCCGCCGAAGAATTGTCGATCACTCAAAGTGCGGTCAGCCGGCACATTCGTACGCTCGAAGAGCATTTCGCCTGTCGGCTGTTCCATCGCAGTGGGCGCAATCTGCAATTGACCGAGTCCGCGCGGCTGATCCTGCCCGGCATCCGCGAAGGTTTCGCGGCACTGGAGCGCGCTTGCCACACACTGCGTGCCGAAGATGACATCCTGCGGATGAAAGCCCCGTCCACCCTGACCATGCGCTGGCTGCTGGCGCGGCTCAGCCGCTTCCGGCACCTGCAACCGGGCAACGAGGTGCAACTGACCAGCGCCTGGATGGACGTCGACTCGGTGGACTTCAATCATGAACCCTTCGACTGCGCCGTCATCCTCAGCAACGGCAATTTTCCTCCGGACTGGGAGGCCAGTTTCCTGTTCCCGGAAGAGCTGATTCCCGTCGGCGCGCCGAATCTTCTGAACGATCAACCGTGGGACCTCGCGCGCCTGGTCAATGCCGAACTGCTGCACCCGACCCCGGATCGCCGTGACTGGCGCAACTGGCTGGAGCGCATGGGCCTTGCCGATCAGGTGTCGCTCAAGGGCGGGCAGGTGTTCGACACGCTGGAGCTGGGCATGATCGCCGCCGCCCGAGGGTATGGCGTGTCCATGGGTGATCTGTTGATGGTGGCGGAGGACGTTGCCCAGGGACGGCTGAGCCTGCCGTGGCCGACGGCCGTCGCCAGCGGTGAGAAATATTACCTGGTCTGGCCGAAAACCCGACCCGGTGGTGAGCGTATGCGCCGGCTCAGCGATTTCCTGCAGGGCGAAGCGCGGGCGATGGAGTTGCCGGAGGTCGAGCGACTGAGCTGAATCGATGCGGTTTTGGTGGTCACACATCTTGAGTTCGCCGCAATTCCCTGTGGGAGCGAGCTTGCTCGCGATGGTATCGCCTCAGCGTTCAGGGTTAACTTAAAGCTTCGAATCGACAGGCGTTTTTTTTAGTCTTGTGTATAGAGCTTGATGAATCGTTTCAGCAAGGCTATAAAAATGGCACAACTCCAAGAAAGGCTCCTGCCATGACCCCGCTCAAACTCCTGATTAGCCTCGGCGCATTGTCCGCCGCCTCCCACGCCATGGCCTGGGACTACGTCCTGCTCGACACCGACAAGGCCGCCCAGAACTGGCAGATCACCAGCCAGCAACTCGGCGTGAAAACCGACAAACCCTTCTCCGTGACCCTGCGCACCTTGCACGGCGGTCGGCAGGAAGGCGTCAGCATCGTCGACATCGATAACGGCATCATGAAACTCTCGGTGGTGCCGACACGAGGGATGAACGTCCTGCAGGCCTCGGTAGGCGATGTGCGCATGGGGTGGGATTCGCCAGTCAAGGAGGTGGTCAATCCATCCTTCATCGAACTCAACGGTCGCGGCGGCCTGGGCTGGCTGGAAGGCTTCAACGAACTGGTCACCCGCTGCGGCTACGAATGGGTCGGCCACCCCGGCATGGACAATGGCGAACTCCTGACCCTGCACGGCCGCGCCGCCAACATCCCGGCCAATAAAGTCACCTTGCACATCGACGAAAAACCGCCGTACGCCATCAGCCTGCGCGGCGAGCTGAAAGAGCAGGCGTTCAAGAAAGTCGACTTCTCCGTCGCGACCGAATTGGTTACCGAACCTGGCAGTGTGAGCTTCAGCCTCAACGATACCCTGACCAACAACGGCGACTATCCGAAGGAATACCAGGCGCTGTACCACAGCAACTTCAGCACCCCGTTCCTCGAGCAGGGCGCCCGCTTCGTCGCGCCGGTGAAACAAGTATCACCATTCAACGACAAGGCCAAAGGCGATCTGCCGGACTGGCAAACCTACCGCGCACCGACCAAGGACTACGACGAAACGGTTTACAACGTCGTGCCCTATGCCGACGCCAAGGGCGATACGCTGACCGTGCTGCATAACAAGGCAGGCAGCCTGGGTGTCTCGGTCGGCTTCAACACTCAAACGCTGCCTGTGTTCTCCCTGTGGAAAAACACCGATACCCAAGGGCAGGGCTATGTCACGGGTCTTGAGCCGGGAACGAGCTTTTCCTACAACCGCCGGTATCAACGGCCACTGGGTCTGGTGCCGACGATTGGGCCGAAGGAGCAGAAGGAGTTCCGGATCAGCTATAGCTTGTTGGGGGATAAAGGTGCCGTGGATCAGGCATTGAAGCGGGTGAACGAGATTCAGGCCGGGCGGGAAACCGAAGTGCGGCAGACGCCGTTGGTGGATCTCACCAAGGGATGACACCTGGACCATTCTTTATTTCGGTTCGCTGAAGGCTTCCTCGACTGAACTATTCAGGGCTCGACGGCCTGTATTGAAGCGCCTCGGCCAAATGTTCGCGTCGAATGCCATCGACTTGCTCAAGGTCCGCCAAAGTGCGCGCGACCTTGAGCAGCCGGTGGGCTGCTCGCAAGGACAAGGTCAAACGCTCGCAGGCGGTTTCCAGCCAATTTTCATCGGCTGTGGATAACTTGCAGTGTTTGCGCAGGCCTGGCAGATCAAGGAATGCGTTCGCACAGCCCTGGCGTTTATGTTGCCGCTCTCGTGAGCGGGCAACCAGCTCCGCAGCGGTGGACGTGTCGTCACCAGGTTTGGATGCGGGATTCAACGCCGTGGCTTCGCGGGCGACGGTCAGGTGCAGGTCGATACGATCCAGCAACGGGCCCGACAGCTTGTTGCGATAACGCTGGACCATGTCCGGTGTGCAGGAACAGCGGCCGCTAGGCTCGCCAAGATATCCACAGGGGCAAGGATTCATCGCGGCGACCAGCTGAAACCGCGCCGGAAAGCGTACGCGGTCCCTGGCGCGGGAGATCACGATGTGACCGGATTCCAATGGCTCCCTCAATACCTCCAATACCTTGCGGTCAAATTCCGGGAGCTCATCGAGGAACAGCACCCCATGGTGGGCAAGGGTGATCTCGCCGGGTTGAGGTTTCGAGCCGCCACCCACCAGCGCCGGGCCGGAGGCGGAGTGATGGGGTTGGCGAAACGGTCGCTGCGGCCAATGGCTCAACGGCACACAACTGGCGACCGATTGAATCGCCGCGACTTCCAGCGCCTCGCTTTCTGCCAATGGCGGTAACAGCCCCGGCAGACGACTCGCCAGCAGGGTCTTCCCCGTTCCCGGTGGCCCGCTGAACAACATGTTGTGCACAAATACACCCAACCTAGACGTTGAGCACTTTTCCCTGGTTCCTTTGGGGCAAAATAGGTTTACTCGATACGACGGCTGATCGGGCAGTAGGGACAAGAACTGCGTTCGTGTGTCAGACTCTAGGCAATAGAATTAGTCAGTAGACGAGACTCACAATTCGTCTAGATTGGTTGGAGAGCAACGTATGCCGTCGAATTTAGACGGTTCAGCCAATTCGATACTTGGGTGTAGATATGGCAAGCGGAAAAATACTCAGGCAGCTATTAAAAGCTGGCACTGCTGGTAACAAGGACGAATTCCGCCGCGCTTCTGAAGCTATTATTGAAGAAGAAAGGCAGAAACAGCATCACTTGCTCGCTAATGATTTGGAAAAGATTCTGTATTCCGACTCATTACCCATGACAGCGCCAGCGTTGTCGCGTCTTGCGGGCCCGGTCCCAACAGATAAAGAACGCGGACTACCCTTATTAGATGTCAGCACCCCCAAGCGATCATTGGACGAACTTGTCTTGTCAAAAAACAAGATCATTATGATCGAGGAGTTTTTGGAAGAGCATCGTCGCAGTGATGTGCTGAAATCTTACGGAATGAAGCCTTCGAATAAGATTATATTCTTTGGCCCTCCAGGATGCGGTAAAACTTTGACAGCCGAAGTGATCGCTTTCGAACTTGATATGCCGTTGGCGGTAGTACGCTTAGATACACTGGTGTCTTCATATCTTGGCGAGACTGCTGCAAATTTGCGTAAAGTTTTCGATTATATTAGCTCGACACCTTTGGTAGCACTATTTGATGAGTTCGATGCGTTAGGCAAAGAGCGAAGTGATAACTCTGATCACGGAGAATTGCGCCGCGTAGTAAATGCTGTTTTACAGATGATTGACTCATATACCGGGAAAAGTATCATCGTTGCAGCAACGAATCATGAGCAAATTCTTGACTCCGCTATATGGCGTAGATTTGATGATTCTATAGAATTTGGCTTGCCTAATAATGAAACAATATCAAAAATCCTGAAGCTTAAACTTCGGGGAGTGCGTAGGCAGTTCGAAATTGATAATTCAGATGTAATCGAGCTGTTCAAAAATCTTAGTGGTGCAGATATCGAAAGAGTATGTCGGCGAGCCATCAAGCGAATGATATTGCGGAATCATGAATTCCTGTCATTAACTGATATCGAACACGCCAAAGACCGTGAGTCTCGACAATAATTAAAATTATGGGTTGGTAAGGATGCCTCAAGATTACAAACATTTGCCGATTGTTAAAGAAACCCTGACCAACGACAGGCGAACACGACAATTCAATCCACCGAAGCCTGAGCGCGGAAACATGCAGGCTCACGGTCAAAGACTGGGCGGAAACCTCCGCGACGCTGTTGCAAATGCGAGATTACAACAGAGGTCTGATGACAGTCGGCTTGTATTAAAGATTAGATACTCTGGAATGTTTGACTTCACCAAAATGATCCGACATGGGGTGGAGTTTGTAAGCCAAGAAGACAAAAATATTTGTATCGTGTTTGCTTCGGAGAAAGGTCTGGCTGAATTTGCTGATCACTTGGCGCGACTCGGCATAAACGATGATGAAATGACCTACAGGGCTATTCTAGAAGCGCTGGATGGTATTGATAATTGGACAAAAGAAGATCGTCAAAGCTGGGCAATAAGCACGTTCGGATTGCCGCAAACCAATACGTTTAAACTGGATATTGAGTTATGGCCAATTCAGTACTCCCAGCATCCCGAGCGAGCACGTTTGATAGGGCTGTTTGATGCGTGGTTGAAAGAGGCGGGAATTAGTTATACAGACAAAGTAAATCTGGATAGCCTGTTGATGTACAGAGTTGAAGTCAATGAGGCGCAAGCTAACTTCCTACTTTCGCATCAAGATGTTCGACTTGTAGATTTGCCACCGAGAACTGGTGTTGATTTCAAGTCACTTGACTTGGATATCAATGATGTCCCGCTGACAATACCATCGCCGCTTGATACAAGCCCTAAGATCTGCATACTGGATAGTGGCATCAACACGAATCATCCACTTTTAAAGTCGTGTATCGGGGAAGCTGTTAGCTTTATTGATGGAGAATCGCCAGAAGACATATCTGGCCATGGAACAGCTGTTGCGGGAATAGCCGCTTATGGTGACTTAGAAGCATGCACGGCGAGTGGCTACTGGCAACCCTCGGCCTGGATATTCAGCGGAAAGATACTAAAGCATGACGCGCAAACTGGCGAACCAGTATTTGATGTAAAAACTATCGAGCAAACATTAGATAGTGCGATTCAGTATTTTTTGCAAACGTACGGATGCAAAATATTCAATTTATCTATCGGTAACTTGAATGCGCCGTACAATAATCGCCATGTCCGAGGGATGGCCTACATCCTCGATCAGCTCTCACGAAAGCATGGTATACTTTTCATTGTTTCGACTGGTAATTTTACGGGGAGTACCTCTCCACCAGTTCCAGTGAATAGTTGGCGGGAAGAGTATCCCGATTACTTGATGAATAGTCAATCGGTGATTATTGATCCTGCTCCGGCTATGAATGTGCTAACTGTAGGAAGTTTGGCGAAGCATACAGCGACAACTACTGCGCAGCGCTATCCCGAGATTAACGAACTCTGTCCCGCGTCAGAGGATCAGCCATCCCCGTTCACTCGGCATGGACCATCCGTCCGTGGAGCACTTAAACCTGAAGTTGTTGCTACTGGCGGAAATATTGCAACTTTGATGCGGCGTAAGGATGAACAGTGGAAATCAGTTCCGGCTGGGCTGGGTGTATTAACGCTCAACCACAACTTTATCGGGAAAACACTGCTTTCCGAGATGTCAGGCACTAGCTTTGCAGCACCGTATATAACGTATCTTGCTGCAAGATTATCTTCTGAATATCCC
The DNA here is from genome assembly GCF_001661075.1 of Pseudomonas silesiensis. Classification (NCBI taxonomy): domain Bacteria; kingdom Pseudomonadati; phylum Pseudomonadota; class Gammaproteobacteria; order Pseudomonadales; family Pseudomonadaceae; genus Pseudomonas; species Pseudomonas silesiensis. Next base: position 6,599,495 of record NZ_CP014870.1, on the reverse strand, counting down.
GACGCTAGCGCAAACATGCTCAGAGCAATGCTGGTTAACCATGCTACTGTGCCTGTCAACTGTATATCGACTTTTGATGAGGCATGGCGAAATCAGTATCGTAAAGAAAATGGCTGGCGCGAACTTCCGAGAGAAGTTTGTGGATACGGCAAAATTGATGACGATGTTCTGTACCGATCCAGTGATGCTGCGGTTGTACTAATGGCAGAGGAATCGATTGAAAATAATGCGCATCAATTTTTCGAATTACCATTACCTGAAGATTTTCTCAGGAGCAAGCGTTCAACGCGCGAGCTGAAAGTTTCGTTTGCTTATTCTCCACCGGTTAGAACAACGCGTATCGAATATTTGGGAACTCGCATGTTTTTCAGGCTCGTCCGCGGAAATTCGCTGAGTGAAGTTCAAAAGCATTTCAATCACGACACGCAAGACGATCATGAGCCGGTGAATGACTCAGTTGATGGGGACAGACGATCGGTTTCTACCACCATTCGTGACAAAGGCACCGTTCAAGCCAGCACATGGACGTTTAAATTACTTCAACCAAATACCAAGTGGTTTGTCGTCGTGACACGAAATGACCGTGACTGGGGTAACGCTCTTTGCGAGCAGAAAGAAAAATACTCGCTTGTAGTCACTGTTACTGATCATGAAAATATTGAAGCAACATTGTATGCGGACATCCAGTTACGCCTACAAGAAATGGCACGCGCACGCGAACAGGAGCGTGAACGTACCCGCTTATCGCTGTGATAGCGCGCGGTATACACGGAGGATGCGTTTGCTCGCAGATCCTCCGTGGTTTTCCCGCGTATTGAGTAAAGAACAAAATTTCGACCAAAGTTTATTGTGGCATAACCCACGCAGTATTATTGGGGTAAGGTGCTTCGCTGAATGCACCGCTTTTACCCTAAAAGATTACAAATCTTTCTTGTTTTAAACCCCAAGGAACTTTGGCTTCAAGCATCCCTAATTCGAGTCCAAATCTCTTCAGCAATCTGCAAAGCGTGCCTTGGCCAACAGTGAGCAGAGCGAATGGGAGCAACTCGATTTCGGTGATTATTGAGTCGCGGGCCTATACTGCAACGCCTCGGCCAGCTGCTCTCGGGTGATGTCATCAACTTGTTCAAGATCGGCCAACGTCCGCGCCACCTTGAGCAACCGGTGTGCCGAGCGCAACGACAGGGCTAGACGTTCGCAAGCAGACTCCAGCCAGTTTGCGTCGGCTGTGGATAATTTGCAGTGCCGACGCAGTCCCGACAAGTCGAGAAAGGCATTGGCGCAGCCCTGACGCTTTTGCTGTCGTTCACGCGCCTGCGCGACCAGCACCGCCGCGCTGGCGCTGTCCTCTCCGGGTGTCACCGTTGGATTCAGAGTAGTGGGCTCCCGGGCAACCGTCAGGTGCAAATCGATTCGATCCAGCAACGGCCCTGAGAGTTTGTTACGGTAGCGCTGAACCATATCAGGCGTGCAAGAGCACCGACCAGTGGGTTCACCAAGATATCCACAAGGGCACGGATTCATCGCCGCCACCAGTTGAAAGCGTGCCGGAAACCGCACGCGGTCCTTCGCTCGGGAAATCACGATATGGCCCGACTCCAATGGCTCCCTTAAGACCTCCAGCACCTTGCGGTCGAACTCTGGAAGCTCATCTAGAAACAAAACACCATGATGGGCGAGGGTGATTTCACCGGGTTGAGGTTTCGAGCCACCGCCCACCAATGCCGGGCCAGAGGCGGAGTGATGGGGTTGGCGAAACGGTCGCTGCGGCCAATGGCTCAACGGCACGCAACTGGCGACTGATTGAATCGCCGCGACTTCCAGCGCCTCGCTTTCTGCCAATGGCGGCAACAGGCCCGGCAGACGACTCGCCAGCAGGGTCTTCCCCGTTCCCGGTGGCCCGCTGAACAGCAGGTTATGCGCGCCCGCCGCCGCAATCAGCAACGCACGCTTGGCCGCGAGCTGGCCCTGCACTTCGTTCAAGTCGGGATAGGGTTTGCTGGCATGCATCAAGCCATCCGAAACGTAAGGCTCGATGGGCGTATGACCATTGAAATGCGCAACGGCTTCCAGCAGATGATCCACCGCAATCACCTTCAACCCCGACGCCAGGCATGCCTCTTCGGCATTGGCCCGCGGCACCAATAATGTCCGTCCCGCCTTGCGCGCAGCCAGTGCCGCCGGCAACACACCACGCACGGCCCGCACTGCACCGGACAGCGCCAATTCCCCAAGGCATTCCACATCGTCCAGCGTCAAGGTCGGCACCTGGACACTGGCCGACAGGATCCCCAAGGCAATCGCCAGATCGAACCGCCCGCCGTCCTTTGGCAAATCGGCGGGAGCGAGATTCAACGTGATGCGCCGCGCCGGAAATTGCAGACCCGAATTAATGATCGCGCTGCGCACGCGGTCCTTGCTTTCCCTTACGGCTGTTTCGGGTAAACCGACCATCGTCAGGGATGGCAAACCGTTGGCCAGATGGACTTCCACGGTGACGGCGGGGGCATCCACGCCAATCTGGGCGCGGCTGTGGACGATGGAGAGGGACATGGTCGTTCCTTGAGCTGACACGAGGACCGCTTCCTGCGGTTTTTTAAGGGTAGTCGAGCTGGAAGAAGGCGCTGAAGTAGACGTTTACAAGAAGTATCAATGACCCGTCTATGACGCCCAAAATGGCGACTTGACTATAGGCTGGCATTAACGAATCATCGTTTTTGAGGACTGCAACTGCGCATTCGTCGGAACTGGGCACCAGCTAAGGCCCCCCCGCATTTTTGGCAGCAGAGAAAGCTGGTTTCTCTGAAGTAGTGACGATGGCTTCGCCTATCGGATTCTGAACCCAAGGTCGCAAGGCTGGGAGCTAAAGAATTGCTGCGACTACTCCTCAAAATTACCTAAAAGGCGTCCGTTGGACGCCTTTTTTTTCTGATTCGGTATTGCGCGTGGCACCTGTCCGACTACCTTCTTTTGCCGGCCAGTAAACCAATTGGCTCAAGTTCTTTGCCGTGCGCGGCGGCGACTTCAAAAAAGCGGCGTTGATTGGCCGATATATTTCCGGCCAGTCGAAGCGCTTCGGCGTGAAACGCTGCAATTTGTAGCAGTTTTGCCTTTCGCTTTTTTTTGCTCATACACACCTCCTGCTAGATCTGACCACAGAAGGTAACGGGGGAGACGGGATTACAAAATCAGGTGTGAGAGGCAGTTTTTGTAGGACTGTTCCGAAATGTATGAAGGCCAATGCCTGAATGGCGGGGGCGCTCTTGTGTGCTCGAGGGTGCTGCTTATGATCACAGCAGATCAAGCCACCCGGAGAAGGGAACATGAACACTAATGGAATGCGCTCGATTCATCCCGGAGAAATCCTTGAGCAGGAGTTTCTTGAGCCATTGGGCGCCACGGTGGCTGATCTTTCTAGCCAGTTTCCTGATTTCGAGATTGAACTGACAAAACTTGTAGCGCAGAGCACGGGTGTCAGTCCGGACCTTGCCAGGAAGCTGGCCACTCTCTTCAATACCACGCCCGATTTTTGGCTGAATCTGCAATCGACCTACGAAGTGCGCAGTGACGATATCGAGCGTGGTTAGGTTGTCTATAACGACTGGAGTACTCGCGACGCTTTTTTCCACCACGGCACATTGACCGCATGTTGTGCCGATTCTTCATTCTGCAGCAGGTGCGGCACATCCTGCAGCCGAATCCACGGGTGGTTGTTCCAGTGCAGCAGGCTCAGCGACATCTCTGGCCAATTCAGCCGGCTCAGAGTCGGGCGTTCGGTTGAGGCGGGTTGCTGGGCGTCTCTGAGGGCCGGGACTACTTCGTGAGTCAGCCACTCGCGCAGGGCTCGGTATTCGGGGCAGTAGTGATAGACCAGTAGCGCGTAGACACCTGATTCGCTGATCAGCAGCGTGTTTTCGACGCGGCCGTGGGTGAGTGTTTTTGCGGTTTGGCGTTGGTCGGGGTCGAGTTTTCGGAGGGTGCGTTCGTCGAGGAAGAGGCGTAGCAGTCGGCCGAGGTCGCGGGCGCTGAACCAGGGTTGGTTTTGCAGGAGGAGGGCGTGGAGGTGGAGGTTGTGGCGGGTGAAGATGTGGGGGGTTAGATAAGTGTCATCGCTATTCATTGATACAGCTCCTTTTGCTTGAAAGGGCTGCCAGCAATCGTCGCCAAACAATTGGGTGGCAGCTGTACGCGGGTTGGCGAACCGGAGCAAAAGGAACCCGGCAGACCCGAAGGCCTCCCACGCACAACCGCCATGACTCGAGTCGATGGTCTTCGTGCGCCTTAAGCTTTCCAGGTCGCCAAACCCAGTGCTGAACATTCAGCATTGGGTGAGCTTAGGAACCGGGGCTTTGCGGCGCAATCGGACGGCGGTGGTGATGTTTGTAGGACGTTGCTGAGATGGTTGCGGGGCGTAGGATCAAGAGATCGTCCGAGGACGCGGCCTGAGCGTTCGACTGCTTCTACATCTCTGTTGGCAGATAGGCCGCCTTCGCTGGCAAGCCAGCTCCTACAGGGGGGCTGCATTTCAAATCAGGGGTTATTCGGTTGGCGGGTTGAGCTTGGCTTCCAGCTCGGCCACTTTCTCTTCATGGCGGGTTGAGCTTGGCTTCCAGCTCGGCCACTTTCTCTTCAAGGCTCTCCAGCCGTGCCCGGGTCCGTGCCAGCACGACCATCTGGCTATCGAACTCTTCCCGGCTCACCAGATCCAGTTTGCTGAAGCCGCTCTGCAACAAAGCCTTGAACTGGCTTTCGATTTCGCTTTTCGGCAGTGGGTTGTCGCCGCTGAAGAGGCGGGAGGCGGTGCCGCTCAGGGCATCGAGGAAGTCTTTGGGCGCGAGCATGGGAAATGTCCTGGAAACAATGGCGAGCAGTGTATCACGCAGTGTCTATAGTCAATCCCGACTGCAAGGATGCACGCTTTTCGCGCATGGGGACGGACGGTATCGCACTGTTGTTGTGCGTATTCGGCGGACCCTTCTGGCGCAGGGTCGGGTGGTTGCGATCAAGCCATTGAATTCATGGGTTTTTGTGGAGATGGCAAGCTTTCTGCTTAGGCGGTAGTGACCCATGCACTGATGCAGTCGCTGTGACGAATGCAGTGCGCCGAGCGAAACGGGGAGTTTCGTGAGGAGCGGTTAGCTGGCGTCGGACGGGCAGGTAAGGCCGACGATGCGTTACAAAGCCAGGCACTGCGCTTAGACTTGAGTCGGGTTTGTTTTCCTGGGGCAAGTCCACCAATTCGGGAGAGAGTTTTCATGAAGCTAGTCACTGCCATCATCAAGCCGTTCAAGCTGGACGACGTACGCGAGTCGCTGTCCGAGATCGGCGTGCAGGGCATTACCGTTACTGAAGTCAAAGGCTTCGGTCGGCAGAAGGGTCACACCGAGCTGTATCGCGGCGCGGAATACGTGGTCGATTTTTTGCCTAAGGTGAAAATCGATGTCGCCATTGACGACAAGGATCTGGATCGGGTTATCGAGGCGATAACCAAGGCGGCCAACACCGGCAAGATCGGTGACGGCAAGATCTTCGTGGTCAATCTGGAACAGGCGATTCGCATCCGTACCGGCGAAACCGATACCGACGCAATCTAAGCCGCCACAAACCCAACGCCCCAGGAGAAAACAATATGACTCTGCGTAAATTCGCAGGGCTAGGAGCCCTGTTGTCCCTCGTAATGCCCAGCCTGGTCATGGCGGCAGACGAAGTGGCGGCCCCAGTCCTCAATTCGGGTGACACTGCCTGGATGCTGACCTCGACAGCCCTCGTGCTGTTCATGACTATTCCCGGCCTCGCGCTGTTCTACGGCGGCATGGTTCGGTCGAAAAACATTCTTTCCGTGATGATGCAGTGCTTCGCCATTACCGGTCTGATCAGCATTCTGTGGGTCATTTATGGCTACAGCATCGCGTTCGACACCACCGGCATGGAGCAGGGCGTCGTCAACTTCAACTCGTTCTTCGGCGGCATGGGCAAGGCGTTTCTCGCCGGTGTCACGCCTTCGAGCCTGACCGGCCCCGCGGCGCTGTTCCCCGAGGCGGTCTTCATTACCTTCCAGATGACGTTCGCCATCATCACCCCAGCGTTGATCGTCGGTGCTTTCGCCGAGCGGATGAAGTTCTCCGCCATGCTGATCTTCATGGGTATCTGGTTCACCCTGGTGTATGCACCGATCGCGCACATGGTCTGGTCCGGCAACGGCGGCCTGATGTGGGACTGGGGCGTGCTCGACTTCGCTGGCGGCACCGTGGTGCATATCAACGCCGGTATTGCGGGTCTGGTCTGCTGCCTGGTACTGGGCAAGCGCAAAGGCTTCCCGACCACCCCGATGGCGCCGCATAACCTCGGCTACACGCTGATGGGCGCTGCCATGCTGTGGGTCGGCTGGTTCGGTTTCAACGCCGGTTCCGCTGCAGCGGCCAATGGCACTGCCGGTATGGCGATGCTGGTCACTCAGATCGCCACCGCGGCTGCCGCACTGGGCTGGATGTTCGCCGAGTGGGTCACCCACGGTAAACCAAGCGCACTGGGTATCGCCTCGGGCGTGGTAGCGGGTCTCGTTGCCATCACGCCGGCCGCAGGTACCGTGGGCCCGATGGGCGCGCTGGTGATCGGTCTGGCAGCGGGCGTGGTGTGCTTCTTCTGCGCCACCACCCTGAAACGCAAACTCGGTTATGACGATTCCCTGGACGCGTTCGGCGTGCACGGTATCGGCGGTATCCTCGGCGCGATCCTGACCGGTGTATTCGCCGCTCCGGCCCTGGGTGGTTTCGGTACCGTGACCGATATTGGTGCACAGGTCTGGATCCAGCTCAAGGGGGTGGGTTTCACCGTGATCTACACCGCGATCGTTACCTACATCATTCTCAAGGTGCTGGACGCTGTCATGGGGCTGCGCGTTACCGAAGAAGAAGAGGCTGTCGGCATCGACCTGGCACTTCACAACGAGCGCGGCTACAACTTGTAAGAACGCGCATAAAAATTTGCCCGGCTTGCCGGGCATTTTTTTGTCTGGAGTTTGTCAGTGAAGGAACAGCTGAAAGGTTTTTTCGTACAGGTTTCGAGACGTTTACGCAGCGTGTTTTTGTACGGCCAATGGCTTACATGATTGAAGGAATATTAGGGCCTTTGTTTTTTCCCAGAGCGCGCTAGAATGCGCCCCGAACGTGCGGAGAACTGTATGTGGCAACAGACTCTGATTACCTTGCGGGCGAGGCCCCGGGGCTTTCATCTGGTAACGGACGAGTTACTCGCCGGCCTGCCTGAAATCAAGGCATGTCGGGTCGGTCTGTTGCATTTGTGGCTACAGCATACCTCGGCGTCGTTGACCATCAACGAGAACGCCGATCCGGCGGTACGTCGCGACTTCGAACGATTTTTCAATCGTCTGATCCCACAAGGAACGGACGACTATGAGCATAACGACGAAGGCCTGGACGACCTCCCGGCGCACTTCAAGGCCAGCGTGCTTGGCTGTCAGCTCAGTTTGCCGATTCAGGCAGGCCGATTGGCGCTGGGGACCTGGCAAGGCGTTTATCTGGGCGAGCACCGTGATCATGGCGGTGCCCGTAATGTCCTCGCCACCTTGCACGGTGAAGGGGAATAAGCCGTTGGACATCAACGGCGGTTGAATTTTTTCCGGCAGCTGTCGACAGACGGCAAAGCTGGGCTATAACTAATCTGCTTTTCGCAAGTCATGAGGTAGAACATGAGCGACGATGATCTGGAAAACGACGACCTCGAAGTAGGCGACGACGACGAAACCGAAGAAGGCCTTGAAACGGCGGCAGAAGACGTCGCTGAAGACGACGATGGCGGTGATACGCCCGTTCCGACGGCCAAAGGCAAGGCCAAGGCTGCGGTGTCGGTCGATGAGCTGCCGAGTGTCGAAGCCAAGAACAAGGAACGCGACGCCCTGGCCAAGGCCATGGAAGAGTTTCTTGCGCGCGGCGGCAAGGTGCAGGAAGTGGAGGCCAATGTGGTCGCCGATCCTCCCAAGAAGCCTGACAACAAGTACGGTAGCCGGCCTATCTGAGCGCCTGCCTTGCTTGCTGAAAAAGCCCGCCGTCGCTGCGGGCTTTTTCATGGGCCAAACAAAAATCCACAATTCGCAGTGATCCCTGTGGGAGCGGGCTTGCCCGCGATGGGGGCATCACATTTGGTATTGATGTCGCCTGACACACCGCTATCGCGGGCAAGCCCGCTCCCACAGGTTTTGTGTCAGGTCGAAGCCGAGTTCCAACGTGCCAGCAACGCCGGCAAATCGCTCAGACTGCGAATCTCCGCATCCGGCAAACGATCCGCTTCCCAGGCTTTACCCGCCGGGTTAAACCAGATCGCCCGCAACCCTGCCTGCTGGGCACCAGCGATGTCATCTCCCGGATGATCGCCGATATGCACCGCCGTCTCCGCCGTCGCCCCGCCACGCTGCAACGCCTCCTGAAACAGTCGCGCATCGGGTTTGGCGATGCCGATGTCTTCGGCGCACAGGGCAAACTTGAAGTAATCGGCCAGCCCCAATCGGCGCACATCGGCGTTGCCATTGGTGACCACGCCCAAGGCGTAGTGCCTGGCCAGGGTCTCCAGTGTCGGTTCCACTTCAGGGAACACTTCGATCTGGTGCCGCGCATGCAAGAACACTTCAAAGCTCTTGTCGGCCAGGTCCGAAGCTTGACCATGGTCGTAGCCGGCTTCTTCCAGCGCGTGGAACAGTACACGCCGACGCAGGGCGCTGATGCGGTGTTTTAGGCTCGGTTCTCTGCTCAGGATCCGTTCACGAATCGTCCACAAATGCTCCACAGGCAGCGCGCCCAGATTCGGTGCGTGCTCGGTCAGCCATTCACGCAGTATGGCTTCGGCGCTGACGATCACCGGCGCGGTGTCCCACAGGGTGTCGTCGAGGTCGAAGGTGATCAATTTGATGGTCATGAATCATCGCCTTTAATGCGTTTGGCCCGTGGATGGGCGCTGTCGTAGACCGTCGCCAGGTGCTGGAAGTCCAGGTGGGTGTAGATCTGGGTGGTCTTGATGTCCGAGTGGCCGAGCAGCTCTTGTACCGCTCGCAGGTCCTGTGAGGATTCCAGCAAATGGCTGGCAAAGGAATGTCGCAACATGTGCGGGTGCAGGTTCTGCCCCAGCTCGCGTTCGCCAGCGGCCTTGACCCGCACCTGAATTGCCCGCGGGCCGAGACGGCGACCTTGCTGGCTGACAAACACCGCGTCGTCCGGCGGATTGGTCATTGCCCTTAACGGCAGCCATTGCTCCAGCGCTTCGCGCGCTTTCTTGCCGACGGGCAACAGCCGCGTCTTGCTGCCTTTGCCGAGCACCTGAACCATCCCGTCGGCCAGGTCCAGCTGATCGAGGTTGAGCCCGGTCAGCTCGGAAAGGCGCAAACCCGAGGAATAGAATAATTCCAGGATCGCCTGGTCCCGACGCGCCAGGAAGTCATCTTCCACCGCGCCTTCAAGCAATTGCAGCGCACGGTCGGTATCGAGGGTTTTCGGCAGGCGGCGCTCGCCCTTGGGCGGTGCCAGACCGTTGGCCGGATCGTGGTCGCAAAGACCTTCGCGGTTCAGATAGTGATACAGCCCGCGCACTGCCGAGAGCAGTCGTGCCAGGCTGCGGGATGATTGACCTTGCGAGTGCAAGCGGGCGATCAGGCTGCGCAGGCGCTGGATGTCCAGGGCGGCCCAACTGTCGATGTTCTGTTTGACGCACCAGCCCAGCACTTTGTCGAGGTCGCGACGGTAGGCGTACAGCGTGTGGGGCGACACCTGTCGCTCACTGCGCAGGTGTTCGCAGTAAGCGTCCAGTTGCCGTTCCACGATCAGCGTACCGGGTGCAGGGAGCTGTTGACCCGGGGCAGCACGCGGCCCATGACTTCGGCGATATAGCTCAAAAACAGCGTGCCCACCGAGCTCTTGTAGTGCTGCGGGTCGCGGCTGGCGATGGCCAGGACGCCATGGATGCCTTGATGGCTGATGGCGACGACCGCGGTAGAACCGATCTGCTTGCGTTGTTCTTCGCCGAACAGGAAATCCAGTTCATGCTCACGCAGGCTGCCGCTGACGCTCTTGTCTTCCGAGAGCAGGCCGCCGATGGCCGTTTGTGCTTCTTCATGGGTCACCCAGCGGCCGACCGGCATCGGGTTGTCACCCAGCAGGATCAAGCTGACAAAGGGCACCTGGAAGTCCTGGCGCAGGCTGTCTTCAACGCTGATCACCACGTCTTCCAGGCTGGTGGCGTCCATCAGCGCAAGAATCAGGCGGCGGGTCTTGTCGAACAGACGATCGTTGTCGCGGGCCACGTCCATCAGATGCGAGAGGCGGTGACGCAATTCGATGTTGCGATCGCGCAGGATGGTCATCTGGCGTTCCACCAGCGATATGGTGTCGCCGCGCTGGTGCGGAATGCGCAAGGCCGGGAGCAGTTCATCGTGTTCGACGAAAAAATCCGGATGAGCTTCCAGGTACGCGGCAATCGCCGCCGCCTCAAGGCTTTCGGAAGGGGATTCGTCGGGCTGTAGGGCGGGAACCTGAGGCTTATCTTTCATGGATTTGACTCTCTCAAAGACGCACTTGTCCTTCATAAACGCGTACTGCCGGGCCGGTCATCATCACCGGTTGGCCTGGGCCTGCCCATTCAATGGACAGGCGCCCGCCGGGCAGGTCGATCAATAGGGGTGAATCCATCCACCCCTGGCTGATTGCGGCCACTGCGGCAGCACAGGCGCCGGTTCCGCAAGCCTGGGTTTCCCCGGCCCCGCGTTCCCAGACGCGCAGCTGCGCACGATTGCGGTCGATGACCTGGAGGAAACCGACATTGACCCGCGATGGAAAGCGCGGATGGTGTTCGATTTTCGGCCCCAGTTCATGCACCGGTGCGTTGTTGATGTCGCTGACCCGCAGTACGGCATGGGGGTTGCCCATGGACACGGCGGCCAAGTCGATCGCTGTACCCTCGACGTCAACCCGATAACTCAGGGCCTGTTCCGGCGCGTCGAACGGAATCTCGGCCGGCACCAGGCGCGGTGCGCCCATATTGACCCCGATATGGCCGTCGCTGCGGATATCCAGTTCGATGATGCCGCTTTTGGTTTCGACGCGGATCTGCCGTTTCGCGGTCAGGCGCTTATCGAGCACGAAGCGGGCGAAACAGCGCGCACCGTTGCCACACTGTTCCACTTCCGAGCCGTCGGCGTTGAAGATCCGATAACGGAAATCCACGTCCGGATTGCTTGGCGCTTCGACGATCAGCAACTGGTCGAAACCGATTCCGGTGTGCCGATCACCCCATTGCTTGGCGTGCTTGGGCAAAATATGCGCGTGCTGGCTGACCAGGTCGAGGACCATGAAGTCGTTGCCCAGGCCGTGCATCTTGGTAAAACGCAGCAGCATGGTATTACTCCGGCAGCAGGCTTTCGCCAGCAAACAACTCGGCTACCGTCTCACGGCGACGCACTTCAAATGCCTGATCACCGTCCACCAGCACTTCGGCGGCGCGGCCACGGGTGTTGTAGTTGGAACTCATGACAAACCCATAGGCGCCGGCCGAATGCACGGCCAGCAGGTCGCCTTCTTCCAGGGCCAGCTGACGGTCCTTGGCCAGGAAGTCGCCGGTCTCGCAGATCGGGCCGACGATGTCGTAGGCGCGGGCTGCGGTAGCGCGGGGGCGTACGGCGGTAACGTCCATCCAGGCCTGATACAGCGCCGGGCGGATCAGGTCGTTCATGGCCGCGTCGACGATGGCGAAGTCTTTGTGTTCGGTATGCTTGAGGTACTCGACCTGGGTCAGCAGTACGCCAGCGTTGGCGACGACAAAACGGCCCGGCTCGAACACCAGCGCCAGGTCGCGACCGTCGAGACGCTCGCGCACGGCTTTGATGTAATCGGCAGCCAGTGGCGGCTCTTCATCGCGATAACGCACGCCCAAACCACCACCGAGATCGATGTGGCGCAGGTAGATGCCGCAATCGCCGAGGCGGTCGACCAGGCCCAGCAGGCGGTCGAGGGCATCGATGAACGGCGGCAGGGTGGTCAGTTGCGAGCCGATGTGGCAATCGACGCCGACCACTTCGAGGTTGGGCAGTTGCGCGGCACGGATGTACACGTCTTCGGCGTCGGCGATGGCGATACCGAACTTGTTTTCTTTAAGACCGGTGGAGATGTACGGGTGCGTACCGGCATCGACGTCCGGGTTTACGCGCAGCGAGATCGGTGCACGCACGCCCAGCTCGGCGGCGACAACCTGCAGGCGCTCCAGCTCGTCGGTGGATTCGACATTGAAACAATGCACGCCGACTTCCAGGGCGCGACGCATGTCGTCACGGGTCTTGCCGACGCCGGAGAACACGATCTTGTCGGCGCTGCCGCCAGCGGCCAGTACACGTTCCAGCTCGCCACGGGAGACGATGTCGAAACCGGCGCCAAGACGCGCCAGGACATTCAGTACACCCAGGTTGGAGTTGGCCTTGACCGCAAAGCAGACCAGGTGTGGCGTGCCGGCCAGTGCATCGGCGTAAGCCAGGTACTGGGCTTCGATGTGGGCACGGGAGTAGACGTAAGTCGGCGTGCCAAAGCGTTCGGCGATGGCAGACAGGGCAACACCTTCCGCGAACAGTTCACCGTCACGGTAGTTAAAAGCGTTCATGATGTTCCCTTATTGGTAGACGTCGTGCTTGTGTGCTTTTGACGCGGGCTGCTGTTGAGACGACTTGGCCTGCTCGACAGGATCCTGGTTCTCATCAGGCAGGTACAGCGGGCCTTTTTGACCGCAGGCCGATAACACGCTGGCAAAAGCGACGAGCGAAGCGAGCGCAGCAAGGGAAGAGATCAGGCGCTTCATGGCGAAATCCTTGAAAATGCATTAATTGCGCCGGAGTATACCGGCCACCCGGCAGCTTGCCTATGTAACGCGGCTCCCGTCCGGCGGGGCTTGGCTGGATGCCGGCCAGTCAAATGCAATCCCCTGTAGGAGCTGGCTTGCCAGCGAAAGCGGTGGTTCAGTCAACGAACAGGTTGGATATGCCGGCCTCTTCGCTGCGGTGCGGCGATCCGACAAGCCAACTCCCACAGTGACCGTGTCAGACAGTTTTAATGATGTTGGATGTGCCGGCTCCTACAGGTCCGTGGTTGATGTACCCATATCGGCTCTTGGTCGTTATCCTTTGCAATCCCCGGGGCTCGCCCGTATCTTGCGGCGCTTGAGCGTGATCAGACACTTTTTGAGGTTGCCGCAATGAGTTTGACCGAAGCCCGTTTCCACGATCTGGTCGATGCCGTCCAGCAAACGCTGGAGGATATTTTCGACGAGAGTGACCTGGATCTCGATCTGGAGAGCTCGGCCGGTGTGCTCACCGTCAAGTTCGAAAACGGCAGCCAGTTGATTTTCAGCCGTCAGGAACCGCTGCGGCAGCTGTGGCTGGCGGCGGTGTCCGGTGGGTTCCACTTCGACTATGACGAAGAGAGCGAGCGCTGGATGTGCGACAAGAGCGAAGAGCAATTGGGCGAAATGCTCGAGCGCATCGTCAAGCAGCAGGCTGACGTCGAACTCGATTTCGAAGGTCTGTGAGACGGTGACCCAGCCTGCGCCCGTTCGTGCACCCAAGCCGCTCTACAGCAATGTCAGCCCGGCGGTGCCTTCGCCGTGCAGCGGTGTGTGTCGGCTGGATGAGCAGAAGGTCTGTCTTGGGTGTTTTCGCCACGTCGAAGACATCCGCGAATGGCGCTCGGCGGATGATGAGCGCCGGCGGGTGATTTGTGCCCAGGCCATCCAGCGTAAATCCTGCGCCTGACGCATAACCATGTGGGAGCGAGCTTGCTCGCGATTGCGGTGTGACAGGCAAATTTATGTCGACTGATACACCGCAATCGCGAGCAAGCTCGCTCCCACAAGGTTTCTACTTAGCCAGCTTGCAATTTCCCCCTGCCGGGGCCGTGGTCGCCCCTCACTTGTATATTTATTGAGCTGTGATAGTGTCCGGGTACGCCTCAACCCATCGAGGCTCGTGAAAACCCCGCCTTTTTCTGGCGGGGTTTTGCTTTTTTCGTGCAGAAGAAAGGAGTCTGCCCTGATCATGACCGCACCTTCCATCACCCTTACCCGTCTGGACGTACAACGTCTGGAGCGCCTGATCGACAGCCTGGATGACACGCTGCCGGGCGTTATCGCGCTGCAAACCGAACTGGATCGCGCCGATACCCTGGTCGGTCACGATGAAGTGCCCGCCGATGTCGTGACCATGAATTCCCGTGTGCATTGCCGTGAAGAGAGCAGCGGCAAGGATTACCACCTGACGCTGGTTTACCCCAAGGACGCCAATGCCGACGAAGGCAAGATTTCCATTCTGGCACCGGTAGGCAGCGCCTTGCTTGGCCTCAAGGTTGGCCAGCATATCGATTGGCCGGCTCCGGGCGGCAAGACCCTCAAGCTGACCCTGCTGGAAGTCGAATCACAGCCTGCCAATGGCGGCCACTTCCCGGAATGACATGCCCCTCAGATCTGCTCGAGCGCTTCGTTCAATGCGCGCTCCAGATCGGCCTTGTAGCGTAAATACAGATTGCTTGAACGCTGACCATCACCGAGCAGACCGGACAAGTCCAAGTCGGTGATGTAGCAACGGTAGTGCCCGGTCCCGCGGCGCTGTCCGACGATTTCCCGGGCGACCTCGCTGAACAGCTGGTCGCCATGTTCCAGCGCTGAGAACTCCCGCTGATTGCAATACAACGTGACCTGCACCTGTCCCGGTGCGGCGTTGCCGACGATCGCCTGCACGTCGTAGAAATGTTCGTTGACCGGGGTTCGCGGCGCCGGCCGGGCTTCGACCCGACGGGCCCGCACGGGACCCGATGGCAGCAGCTGGAAATACAGGGTGTCCAGGCTCAGGGGGCGCGCAGCGTCGATCGGCAGCAAGGCGTCGCGCCGGTATTGGATCGATTGCAGGAATCTGTGCAACGGCACCAGCAGGCTTTGCTCATCGTGGAAGGGCACGCGCTGGTGCCACAGGGCATTGAATTCATCCAATACGTACAGATGGGCATGGAGCTCGCTGATCCGATAGAACACCTGGACGCATTCGGGCTGCCCCATCGGCAATATCAGCGCCAGATCCTGGTCTTCCAGCGCCATCGGGTCCAGGTGCAACGGACTGTAGCGGGTGAGGTCTGTGCCCAGGTATTCGACCAGCGCCGGCAGCGAGGCGAGGGCGACGTGGTTGACCCGGCCGGGCACCAGTTCCAGCACATGGAAATGCTGCTGGACCTGAATCAGGTAGCGCTGATTGAGCTCGCTCAGCAGCAGGTTTTGCGCAGTGTCGAGGATTTCTTCGACCCGCCGGGCGATGAATTGCGCGCGGTTGTGGCAGAAGCAATGAACCCGCAGCCTGGGCTGTTGCCGCCCCTGCGGCAGATTGTTGAGGTAATCGCGTACGCAGGCGAGCAAGGCATGGGGGCCATCAAAACGGCTGACCAGTACCTCGTTCCAGCTGTTGAGCGTGACCTGGTCCAGGGTCAGCACCAGATTGTCCCGAACCCCGGCATAACTCAGAGAATCGGTGCGCTCGGTGGTCATCAGGATATTCAGGTCGCGGTGGTGCTTGAGCGGATCGATGCCGACGTTTACCAGGATCAGCACTTCGCTGGGCACACTCGCGCGCAATAACGGTTCTTCGGCGACGGTCGCCAGGGGCATGGCGATGCTCTGTTGCAGGCTGCCGAGCAGGTTGAACAGTTCGAATTCGCTCAGGTCGCTATTGCCGGGATGCAAGGCCAGTCGGGTGCTGCTGTCGATGACGCCATTGCGGTGGCACCAGGTCAGCAGTTCCAGCAGTTGGCGGCTGCGCTTGATCGGCGCGAAATGCTCCCATTCATGGGCGGTCAGGCTGCCGTTATACAAACCCCAATGAGTTTGCCCGGGCTCTTTCCTGTCAGGCACCTGCACCAGGGTCAGGGTGTCTTCGGCCAGGTCCGGGGCGATGCCCGGGTTGATGAACTCGACCTTGTTCGCCTTGCGCTCGAAGGCCGCATACAGCCGTCGACCGAGCACGTTGAGTTCGCGCTTATTGATCAGGCTGACGGTGTGCTCGTTGCGGGCGAACCGGGTCAGGAAGCGGTAGCTGTAGTTGAGCTCGTTGACCAAGGCTCGGCGCTCCGAGCCGACCTGGCGGACTTTCCACTGGCTGCGGCTATCGAGCAGGGCCAGCTGACGCTGATCCCAGTGCCATTCGTGGGCCAGGCGCTCAAGCAGCCCGCGTTGCCAGCTCGCGTTGCGACTGCTGCCGGTGAGCTTGCGATTCACCTTCAAATACAGCGCGCGCCGTACCAGCTCCAGCCGTTCCGGCTCTTCACGGGCGGTCAGGTATTCCTCGAGGCGTCGGTAAAGCATGACGTAGGGATCCAGTTCGTCGAGGTCGAGCTGGTTGGCGAATACGGCGTGTTTGAAGCGCAGGCTGAGGCAATGGACTTTGGGGTGTTCGCTGGCATAGACCTCGGTCAGCAGCAGCTTGAGCACCGACTTGTACGGCGATTCGATGCCCTTGAATAACTGCCACAGCCCGGCGCCGACGAATTCGCCGGGCGGAATGGACGCCAGATGCCCCAGGTCCAGGGTTTCGTCGGCCCGGATGAAGCGTCTGGAAAGCAACGCCTGGGTGTAGCTTTCGTAGGCGACCTCTTCGTAGACCGGCACCAGCCACCAGATTGGCGTGCGTCCGGCCAGCCAGATCGCCGTGCGATAGAACTCGTCCAGCAGCAGACAGTGCTGGGTGCTGCCGCAGTCTTCCGAACTCAGTTGATGGTCGCGTTCGCCGAGCACGAAGCGGGCCGGGTCGATCAGGAAAAAATGCGCCTCGGCCCCTTGGCCGGTGGCCCAGGTTTCGAGCAGCTGGCACTTTTTACGCAGCTCGGTCAGTTCGCTTTCGCTCAAGTCCGGTGCGTGACAGACCCAGACGTCCATGTCGCTCTGATCGGCCTGGGCCAGGGTGCCAAGGCTGCCCATCAGGAACAGGCCGTGAATCGGTCGGGGCGGATTGCTGCCGTGACGCGGTTTATAGGAAAACGAGCGGGTCAGGCGCTGGGCTTCGGCGAGAACGTTGGCGTCCGGTTCGTAGTTCGACAATCCGGCCGGCGTGCTGCCCGAAACATAACCTGGCAGCAGCGGATGATTGACGTGAAAAAACAGCGGCAGCAGGGTGAGTACGCCTTGCTGGCGGGTTGACAGTCCTGCCATGGCGCGCGCCATGCGGCCCTCATTGAGCTTCAGGAACCGTGCGCGCAGTTGGCTTAGCACCTTGCGATCGATGCCTTCTTCCAGGTCGGGGCGGATTTCATGGGGGTGGGTCATGTCAGCTCAAACCGGCTTGATGGGGCCGGACGTGGAAGGCCTCAGGATGAGGGGCAGTTTAGCGCCTCGGCCCCGGGACTTTTAAGCTGGTTTCTGGTTTTTCTGACGTCAGATTTTTAGCGTTGGGCACGGCAGGTAGCTGCACAAGTAGCGGTGCAGGTAACGAAAGTGTGCCCGCGGAACCCGTAGCACGGGTGTCCGTGGGCGACGCGGTCACTCAGGCTGTTTCCTGGACGCTCAGAATAGTCAGAACGGTTTGTATGTTTTGCGCGGCGTCACGTCCCAGGCTGGTCAGGTACCCGCCATCGGGCTGGTCGATCAGCTCTTTTTCGTACAGGCGTTTGGCGGCGGCAATGGCTTTCGGGGCAGCGGTCTGATGAATTTTCAGACCTTCCTGGGAACTGTCCAGGTTGAAGAGGGCGAGGATTTCCAGTTCGGCAACCAACTCAGGGGTAAGCGACATAAGGACTCCAGACTTTCTAGGAATTGGACGACAGCGCCCCTAAGGTGAGCCCACTTGTGCGGCATGTCCAGTGCTCGCGACAGGGTTTTTTTGCCTCGGCTTGCATTCCTCGATTGCAGGGTGGTTTCCGTAGGAGCGAGGCTTGCCCGCGAAGGCTTCACCGCGGTATGCCTGAGGAACCGCGTTATCGTTCTTCGCGGGCAAGCCTCGCTCCTACGGTCGGGGGGCGGGGTTATTTCTTTTCCGGTGGCAGCTCTGGAAGAGCACGCAGCGCCGTTTCGTACCATTCGGTATTGAACGCGCGGTCTTCTTCGAGGATCGCGTCGATTTCCACCGCCAGGACATGGGCCATCAGGTTGAGGATTTCCTCACGCTCGTAACCCACCAGGGTCAGCTTGTTGAAGGTGGCCTTGGCCGCTGGCGGATTGTCGCTTTCGATCTGGTTTTCGATGGCTTCGATCAGGGTGTTTTCGGCGAACTCTTCTTCGTCGATATCGATATCGTTTTGCTCGCTCATGGCAGGCTCCTCAAGGAAAGACGGCCAGTTTACCTGCATTCAGCGCCGTGATGCTGCTGGCGAGAAGCGCCCAGGCGTTCTATAACTGGCGGGCCAACCCCTTGCACGGCCTGGAGGCTATGTGATGCTCAAGCTTTACGGATTTTGTGTCAGCAATTATTACAATATGGTCAAGCTGGCGCTGCTGGAGAAGGGACTGCCGTTTGAAGAAGTGCCGTTTTATGCCGGCCAGAGCGCTGAGGCCCTGGCCATCAGTCCGCGTGGAAAAGTTCCGGTGTTGCGCGACGAGCAAGGTTTTATCAACGAAACCAGCGTGATTCTGGAATACATCGAACAGGGTCAGAAGGGCAAGCCGCTGCTGCCGGGCGATCCTTTCGAGCGGGCGCAGGTTCTGGCACTGGCCAAGGAAATCGAGCTGTATATCGAGCTGCCAGGGCGTGCGTGTTATCCCGAAGCGTTTTTCGGCATGACCGTGCCGGACGCGATCAAGGACAAGAGCAAAGCCGAATTGCTGCAGGGCTTTGCCTCGCTGGGCAGGCACGGCAAATTCGCCCCTTACGTGGCAGGTGACAGCCTGAGTATTGCGGATTTGTATTTCCTGTACAGCGTGCCGCTGGCCTGTGCGGTGGGGAAGAAGCTGTTCGATATCGATCTGCTGGCCGAGATGCCGGCGGCCAAGGCATTGCTGGAGCGACTGGAGCAAAATCCGAACGTGCAGCGGATCGCGGCGGACAAGGACGCGGCGATGCCGGCGTTTATGGCGATGGTTGCTTCCAAGAGGTAGGTTTTGTGGTGATCTGAAGTCAGTCATCGCGAACAAGCTCGCTCCCACAGGTTTCTCTGTCTGCCATAGATGTGTGGTCAGTCGGAGATCCTTGTGGGAGCGGGCTTGCCCGCGATGCTTTTAGCGGCTGGCGAGGAGTGCCTGACCGCGCACCACAGCCTGCTTGACCTGCGCCGGCGCAGTCCCGCCGATATGGTCACGGGCGTTCACCGAGCCTTCCAGGGTCAGCACCTCAAACACATCCTGATCGATCTGGTCACTGAACTTGCGCAGCTCTTCCAGGCTCATTTCCGCCAGGTCCTTGCCGCTTTCAACGCCGAACTTCACCGCATGGCCAACAATTTCGTGGCAGTCACGGAACGGCAGGCCACGACGCACCAGGTAGTCGGCCAAGTCGGTGGCGGTGGAGAAACCGCGCAGGGCCGCTTCGCGCATCATCGCGTGCTTGGGTTTGATCGCCGGGATCATGTCGGCAAAGGCCCGCAGCGAGTCGCGCAGCGTGTCGGCGGCGTCGAACAGTGGCTCTTTATCTTCCTGGTTGTCCTTGTTGTAGGCCAGGGGCTGGCCTTTCATCAAAGTCAGCAGGCCCATCAGCGCGCCGAACACGCGGCCGGTCTTGCCACGCACCAGCTCGGGCACGTCCGGGTTTTTCTTTTGCGGCATGATCGAGCTGCCGGTGCAGAAACGGTCCGGCAGATCGATGAACTGGAACTGGGCGCTGGTCCACAGCACCAGCTCTTCGGAGAAGCGCGACAGGTGCATCATCGCGATGCTCGCCGCCGAGCAGAACTCGATAGCGAAGTCACGATCGGACACGTTGTCCAGGGAGTTGCCACCCACGGCGTCGAAGCCCAGCAGTTGCGCGGTATATTCGCGATCGATCGGGTAGGTCGTGCCGGCCAGCGCGGCGCTGCCCAATGGCATGCGGTTGGTGCGCTTGCGGCAGTCGACCAGGCGCTCGTAGTCACGGCTGAGCATCTCGAACCAGGCCAGCATGTGGTGCCCGAAAGTTACCGGTTGCGCGGTTTGCAGGTGAGTGAAGCCGGGCATGATGCTGCCGGCTTCGCGCTCGGCCTGTTCCAGCAAGCCTTGTTGCAGGCGGGTGATTTCGCTCAGGATCAGGTCGATCTCGTCACGCAGCCACAGACGGATGTCGGTGGCGACCTGGTCGTTGCGGCTGCGACCGGTGTGCAGCTTTTTACCGGTCACGCCGATGCGGTCGGTCAGGCGCGCCTCGATGTTCATGTGCACGTCTTCGAGGTCGATGCGCCAGTCGAACTGGCCGGCCTCGATTTCACCTTGGATGGTCTTCAGGCCTTCGGTAATGCTGTCGCGCTCGGCATCGGTCAGCACGCCGACCTTCGCCAGCATGGTGGCGTGGGCGATCGAACCCATGATGTCGTGGCGATACAGGCGCTGGTCGAAGGTGACGGAGGCGGTGAAGCGGGCGACGAAGGCGTCGACGGGTTCACTGAAGCGGCCGCCCCAGGACTGATTGGTCTTGTCAGTGCTCATGAATTCGCTCGTATCGGCTGAAGAAAGATGGCGTTGAAAGCTGTCGCGGATAATAACAGGGTTGCCAATCCTGTCGCTGACACTGGTCGACAGGTTTATTTCCTGACACGTCAGCCCATACTCAAAGCTGGCCACACGGAAATTGCGCAACGATATTTTTCAATTGAGCAATATCGTCCCGGCAACCGTCTACAGTTGGACAGTAGGATCAGCGCACTTCCGGGCGCTGCAGCTGCCTATAAAAAGAGGGGTGTCCATATTGTGTATCAGAAATCCCTGTGGCGATGCCTCGCCAGTGCGGGCCCGGGCCGCCAAACGCACGCCAGATGAAAATTTAGTCGTCCGACCGGCGGCACTTTTTGGCCCTCGCGCTAGTCTTAGCGTGGATCGCGGTGACGGACGTCACTTCACCTGTCTACGCTATCCTTGTGCGAGACTCACGCAGGAATCCAGCGCAATATGAATGTCCTGATCGTTGATGACGAACCCATGGCCCGCGAGCGCCTGAGCCGAATGGTCGGCGAACTCGAGGGATACAGTGTCCTGGAGCCCAGCGCTACGAACGGCGAAGAGGCGTTGGCACTGATCGACAGCCACAAGCCGGATATCGTGTTGCTCGATATCCGCATGCCGGGCCTGGATGGCCTGCAAGTGGCTGCACGATTGTGCGAACGCGAAACCCCGCCAGCCGTAGTGTTTTGCGCAGGGCCCGATGAATTTGCCGTGGAAGCCTTACAGGCAAGCGCCGTAGGCTATCTGGTGAAACCTGTGCGTACAGAACAGTTACATGAAGCGTTAAAGAAAGCCGAGCGACCCAACCGTGTCCAGCTCGCCGCCCTGACCCGCCCGGCTGCCGAGAGTGGCAGCGGCCCTCGCAGTCATATCAGCGCCCGTACCCGCAAAGGAATCGAACTGATCCCGTTGGGTCAGGTGGTCTACTTTATTGCCGATCATAAATACGTGACCTTGCGCCATGAAGGCGGCGAGGTGCTACTGGATGAGCCACTCAAGGCCCTCGAAGATGAATTCGGCGACCGTTTCGTGCGCATCCACCGCAATGCATTGGTGGCCCGTGAGCGAATCGAACGGCTGCAACGCACGCCTCTGGGACATTTTCAGCTCTTTCTCAAAGGCTTGAACGGTGACGCGTTGATCGTCAGCCGCCGTCATGTGGCGGGCGTTCGCAAAATGATGCAACAGCTTTAATTCGCCGGTCTCAGGCGTACTTCACACCCGATTGCCGGACATCCGGAGCCAGGGAGGGCAGGCAATACCTGATACAAGTCAAAGTGGATTTGGCTGAGCTGTTATTATCCGCCGTATCTTTTCAGTACGGATTGATTGATCCATGTCCTCTCGCGAAATCCGCATCGCCACCCGCAAAAGTGCTCTCGCCCTGTGGCAGGCCGAATACGTCAAAGCCCGTCTGGAAGAGGCTCATCCAGGACTGCTCGTGACGTTGGTACCCATGGTCAGTCGTGGCGATAAACTGCTCGACTCGCCTTTGTCGAAAATCGGCGGCAAGGGCTTGTTCGTCAAGGAGCTGGAAACCGCGCTGCTGGAAAACGAAGCCGACATCGCCGTGCACTCCATGAAGGACGTGCCGATGGACTTCCCGGAAGGCCTTGGTCTGTACTGCATTTGTGAGCGCGAAGATCCGCGCGATGCATTCGTTTCCAATGCTTACGCAAGCCTGGATGAATTGCCCCAAGGAAGCATTGTCGGCACCTCCAGCCTGCGCCGCCAGGCCCAGTTGCTGACCCGTCGCCCGGACCTGCAAATCCGCTTCCTGCGCGGCAACGTCAACACCCGGTTGGCCAAGCTCGACGCCGGCGAATACGACGCGATCATCCTGGCCGCCGCCGGCCTGATTCGCCTCGGCTTTGAAGATCGCATCACTTCGGCCATCAGCGTCGACGACAGCCTGCCGGCCGGTGGCCAGGGCGCAGTGGGGATCGAATGCCGCAGCGCCGACAGCGACATCCACGCCTTGCTGGCGCCGCTGCACCACCAGGACACTGCCACCCGCGTCACCGCCGAACGTGCCCTCAACAAACATCTGAATGGCGGCTGCCAGGTGCCGATCGCCTGCTACGCCATACTTGAAGGCGAGCAGCTCTGGTTGCGTGGCCTGGTGGGCGATCCGAGCGGCGGCCTGCTGCTCAGTGCGCAAGCCCGTGCACCCCGCGGTGATGCCGAAGCCCTGGGCGTGCAAGTGGCTGAAGACCTGCTGAACCAGGGCGCCAACGACATCCTGAAGGCGGTCTACGGCGAGGCAGGTCACGAGTGACTGGCTGGCGCCTGTTACTGACGCGTCCCTCGGATGAGTCAGCGGCGCTAAGCGATGCTTTGGCGCAAGTGGGGATTTTCAGCAGCAGCTTGCCGCTTTTGGAGATCGAGTCCATTCCTGTCTCTGACACAATGCGTGAGGTGATCCAGAACCTGGAGCGCTATTGCGCGGTGATCGTGGTCAGCAAGCCGGCTGCCAGAACAGCGGTGGACCTGCTTGGCCAGTATTGGCCGCAACCCCCTTGCCTGCAGTGGTTCAGCGTAGGCGCGGCGACGGCGCAGATCTTCGAGGCGCACGGCGTGGGCGTCAGCTTCCCGGTCGAGGGCGATGACAGCGAAGCCTTGCTTGAGCTTCCCCGGCTGCGCGAGGCTATCGCAGGGGCCGATCCACGGGTATTGATCATGCGTGGGGAGGGCGGACGCGAGCTGCTGGCTGAGCGTTTGCGCGAGCTAGGTGCTAGTGTCGAGTACCTGGAGTTGTACCGCCGAAAACTGCCGCACTATCCGCCAGCGGCGCTGCCCGGGCGGATAAGGGCGGAACGCTTGAACGCGCTGGTGGTCAGCAGTGGACAGGGTTTTGAGCACCTGCGGCAGTTGGCCGGCGAGGCCTGGCCGCAATTGGCGCGGTTGCCGTTGTTTGTTCCAAGCCCCAGGGTTGCCGAACTGGCACGTGCCGCCGGGGCCGAAAAAGTTGTGGATTGTCGTGGCGCCAGCGCCGCGGCTTTGCTAACGGCGTTGCGGGAGCATCCCGAACCCGTTCTCTAATGCAAAGGATGGATACGTGAGCGAAACAGCCTTGCCTAAAGATGATGTCCAGCCAGTGCTCGATGCACCGGTTGAAACGCCTCCACCTGCTCAAGTGCAGCACCGAGGCAATGGCCTGGCAATGGTCGCGCTGCTGTTGGGCGCCGCCGGTGTTGCCGTGGGGGGGTGGGGAGTCTGGCAGGTGCGTCACCTGCAAGCCAACAACCAGCAGCAACTGAATCAGGTGCAGGCGTTGAACGATCAGGCGCAGAGCCTGAAACTCAATGAGCAGCGCCTGACCGCGCGCCTCGAACAATTGCCCGCCGCCGACGAGCTTGAAGCACGCAGTCGGCTGGTGGCCCAGCTCCAGGGCGATCAGCAACGCCTGAACCAGCGACTGGAAACTGTCCTCGGCGCCAGCCGCAAGGATTGGCGTCTGGCCGAAGCCGAGCATTTGTTGCGCCTGGCCAGCCTGCGTCTATCCGCGTTGCAGGACATCAGCAGTGCCCAGGCGCTGGTGCAGGGTGCCGATGAAATTTTGCGCGAACAGAACGATCCGGGTTCCTTTGCCGCACGCGAACAGGTCGCCAAAACCCTGGTGGCGTTGCGCAGCACTGAACAACCGGATCGCACCGGGCTGTTCCTGCGCCTGGGGGCGCTGCGCGATCAGGTGATCAACCTCACCGAACTGGCGCCCGAGTACAAAGACCGTGGCGAATCCTTGCTGGGGTTGACCGCCGATGGCGACGGCGCCAGTCGCTGGGCGCAATGGTGGGATCAGATCTCGCGCTACATCCGCATCGATTTCAATGCCGACAAGAATGTTCGGCCGTTGCTGGCGGGGCAGAGCCTGAGTCAGGTGCGCCTGGCGCTGAGCCTGGCCCTGGAGCAGGCGCAGTGGGCCGCACTCAATGGCCAGCCCGCCGTTTACACCCAGGCGATGGCCGAGGCGCGGGATGTGCTCAAGGGCAACTTCAACCCGGACAACCCTCAGAGCAAAGTGATGCTTGAGCAGGTGGCGGAGCTGAGCCAGCAGCCGGTGAGCGTGGTCACACCGGATCTGACCGGAACGCTGAGCGCGGTCCAGGGCTATCTGGAGCGGCGTAATGTCAACGCCGAGGATTCGGTCAAGCCGATGGCCAAACCTGCCGCGCGCACCGAGCCGGAGGCCACGCCATGAAACGCCTCTATGTGATCGTGTTCCTGGTCATTGCCGCCGCCGCTGCACTGGGGCTGGCGATTGCCGAGCATTCCGGCTACGTGCTGATCGCCTACAAGAGCTTTCGTTTTGAATCGAGCCTGTGGGCGACCCTGGCCCTGGTCGCCGTGCTCTGGCTGGTATTCTGGGGAATCAAGGCGTTGGTCGAGTTGGTGATGACCTCCAGCGGCGTGGTCAATCCCTGGTCGCGGCGCAATCGCAGTCGCCGGGTACAAGTGGCGATCGAACACGGTCAGCTGGACCTGGCCGAGGGTCGCTGGGCCAGTGCACAACGTCATCTGCAGCGGGCCGCCGAAGCCGAGCGCCAACCGCTGCTGTACTACCTGGGCGCTGCTCGCGCCGCGAATGAACAGGGTCACTACGAGGAAAGCGACAGGCTGCTGGAGCGCGCCCTCGAACGACAGCCTCAGGCCGAGCTGGCCATCGCCTTGAGTCACGCTCAACTGCAGACTGACCGCGGCGACACCGACGGCGCCCTGGTGACCCTGGAAGCCATGCACGAGCGTCATCCGCGTAACGCCCAGACCTTGCGCCAGTTGCAGCGCCTGCTTCAACAGCGCGGCGACTGGTCGGCGGTGATTCGCCTGCTGCCGGATCTGCGCAAGGACAAAGTCCTGCCACCGGCCGAGCTGGCCGAACTGGAACGCCGGGCCTGGGGGGAAAACCTGTCCCTGGCTGCGCAGCGGGAAGCGGACGGAACGGTAGGGTTGCAATCGCTCAACCGCGCCTGGCAGCAGCTCACCTCTGCCCAGCGTCAGGAGCCGCAACTGGTGCTCGCCTATGCCGAGCAACTGCGGCAACTGGGGGCCCAGGCCGAAGCCGAAGAGGTCCTGCGCATAGCCCTCAAGCGCAACTACGACAGTCATCTGGCGCGCCTGTACGGGTTGGTGCGCGGCAGTGATCCGGCACGTCAGCTGCACACTGCGGAAGGCTGGCTCAAGGATCATGCGGCCGACCCGAGCCTGTTGCTGACCCTGGGGCGCCTGTGTCTGCAAAGCAGCTTATGGGGCAAGGCCCGGGACTATCTGGAAAGCAGCCTGCGCGTGCAGCGCAATCCGGAAGCCTGCGCGGAGCTGGCGCGATTGCTGGCGCAACTGGGCGACACTCAGCGCAGCAATCAGCTGTTCCAGGAGGGCTTGGGCCTGTTGGATGAGCGCCTGCTGGCGGCGCCGTTGCCGGTACCGGTCCACGCTTGATGCGTGCTGAAACATCATTCGACGGCTGACAGAAAGCCTGTGGTGGGTGAGCTCACCACAGGCAAATCCGTATTGCAGGGTTTGCCTTGCATTGGCGAATTTTTACCTTCGTAGTCCGTCGGCGGAATAGTCCTACAATGGACTACACCTGATCCCCTCGCCTCTGTCGGAAATTCCCTAAACATCTGCTGAACTGTCCCTGCCGACGTGCCTTGTAAGGCTAACGCGCTTTACTCTACCGTAACCACCTGTCTCCACTGTTACGGAAAAGCCATGTCTTTGGCCTGCTCACGCTCCTTGTTTTTCATGGCTTTCATTGCAGGCGCCCTGGCCCTGGGTGTTTCCTATTACCTGGAATATGCAGTCGGCCTCCAGCCTTGCGGGTTGTGTCTGTTGCAACGGATTTGCCTGGCCCTGCTCACGGGCGTCTCCCTGATGGCTTCGGTACACGGCCCAGGTCGCTTGGGTACTTTTTTGTATTGGTTGCTCGGTCTTTGCTGCAGCCTGGCAGGTACGGTCACCGCATTGCGGCAGGTACTGTTGCAAAGCGATCCGGTGCAGCAACTGTCGACCTGCATTCCCAATCTGGCGGACCTGTTCGCCACCACGCCCTGGATGTTCGTGGTGCAGCAGATGTTCGAAGGAGCGACTGAATGCACGTACATTTCCTGGACATTGTTCGACCTGAGCATTCCGGAGTGGAGCCTGCTGTTCTTCGTCGCGATGATGATCCTGGGTGTTTGCCAGCTGTTGCGGCTGGTCTGGGTCGCGTGTCGGCGACCGCTCAGCGGCGAGTCGTCGCACCGGGCATTGGTGGGTGATTAAACACTTGTATGAACTTTATCTCCTGCGTACCTTGAAGCCATTGTCGCGCGGGCATAATCTGGCCCGCACGTGTCATTGGAATTATGTTGCTCGAATGACGCTCTGCCTGGCCGATATTTGATTTCAAGTGTGCGACAGGTGTAGGGCAGCATGACCCACAAGGGAAGAGAGACCGCCATGCTCGAAAGTTGTCAGAATGCTCAGGAACGTTGGGGTGGAGTTCATCTGCTGATCGACCGCTGGTTGCAGGAGCGTCACGAACTGGTTCGGGCCTATGATGCACTCGGCGCCAAGCCCGAGGCTCTGGGTGAAAACCGCAAACCGCTGCAGGAGTTCTGCGGAGTGCTGGTCGACTATGTGTCTGCCGGGCATTTCGAGATCTATGAACAGCTGACGGGGGAAGCCAAGGCTTTCAACGACAAGCGCGGCCTGGAGCTGGCCGAGACAATCTATCCGCGCATCGACGTCATCACCGAGAAGCTGCTCGCGTTCAATGATCTGTGTGATGCGGGAAAATGCGTCGCAGAGAAATTCAAGGAACTGGGTGGCCTGTTGCACGAACGTTTCGAACTGGAAGATTGCCTGATCGAAGTGCTGCACACAGCTCACAAGGAAGAGGATTCGGTTCAGGCCTGAACCTTTTCCCAGGTCCTGCCTTGCTGCAAGATGTTGAAAACGGTGCGCCATGCGCGCCGTTTTTCGTTTGTGCCCTTCAGCCCGTAGCGCCGCGCAATTCGACTTCGAACACCAGCGGCGTGAACGGCGCGATCAGGTCGCCGGCGCCGTCGGCACCATACGCCTGGGCCGATGGAATCACCAAACGCCACTTGGCGCCGACCGGCATCTGTTGCAATGCACTGCGCCATCCGCTGATCACGCTGTCGAGACTGAACCATTGCGGCTGACTGTTCTGATCGAACACTGAGCCGTCGGGTAGGCGACCGACATACACCACCTGGACCTTGCCGTTCGGACCGGCTTTAACGCCGGTGCCCGGAGCCAGTTCCGTCAGCAAGATTCCGTCTGCCAATTCGCGCACGCCGGGTTTGGCTTTTTCCTTTGCGAGAAAGCGCTGCTCATTTTCGAGGGCGACTTCGCTTTGCGGTATGGCGGGTCGCTCGGCAACCTGGGCTTCGTGCTCGGCAAGAATCTGTTCGATCTGCTCATCTCTCAGCGCCAGGGGTTTGCCTTGATAGGCTTGTTGCAAACCTTCGACCAGCGCTTGAAGTTGCAGGTCCGGGACCTCTTGGCGCAAGCGTTCGCCAAGGCTTGCGCCCAGGCTGTAAGCGAGATCGCGGGCGTCGTTCTCCGTGGATTTTTCCGCGGCCTGAGCCACGGAAAAAAACACGCAAAGCGATAAAAAAAGATAACGCGACATGGGCACTCTCCGACCTGAGATGCGATGGAGTATGCCAGTGTGAATGCGCTTAACGGTGAACTGGTTTTACGCAAGCGCGGAACATTTTCCATCCGTTGCAACGCAGTGCTTTGGTTACTGTCAACATGCCCTAGCGGCGGTAGCAGCAGAGGTCTAGTATGAGCCGCACCCACGTCAGCCAGGAGGTAAACCATGTCGGCCACCAAGAAGCCTGTAAATACCCCGTTGCACTTACTCCAACAACTCTCGGGCAGCCTGCTCGAGCATTTGGAAACCGCTTGTTCCCAAGCCTTGGCTGATGCTGAAAAACTGCTCGCCAAACTGGAAAAACAACGAGGCAAAGCGCAGGAAAAACTGCACAAGTACCGTACCAAATTGCAGGACGCGGCGTCGGCCGGCAAGGCCAAGGCGCAGACCAAAGCCAAGGACGCAGTGAAGGAGCTTGAGGACCTGCTCGACGCCCTCAAGGATCGTCAATCCGAAACTCGCAGCTACATCCTGCAACTCAAGCGCGATGCTCAAGAAAGCCTGAAACTGGCCCAGGGTGTCGGTCGTGTACAAGAGGCTGTCGGCAAGGCGTTGTCCCTGCGTTCAGCCAAGCCTGCTGCAGCGCCTGCGAAAAAAACCGCCGCCAAGGCACCGGTGAAAGCCGCAGCGAAACCAGCCGCTAAAACTGCGGCGAAAAAACCGGCTGCTGCCAGCGCTGCGAAACCAGCGGCTAGAACCACGGCTGCCAAACCTGCCGCTGCGAAAACAACGGCCGCTAAACCCGCTGCAAAAACCACTGCTGCGAAATCGGCTGTGGCGAAAACCGCAGCTGCAAAACCTGCTGCTAAAACTGCCGCTGCCAAACCTGCTGCCAAGCCTGCCGCGGCCAAAACCGCTGCCAAGCCGGCTGCAAAACCAGCTGCGAAAACCGCTGCCACCAAGCCAGCGACTGCCGCGAAAACTACCGCAGCAAAACCTGCCGCTGCCAAGCCAGCTGCAAAACCCGCCGCCAAGCCCGCAGCCAAACCGGCCGTGAGAAAACCGGCCGCCACCGCCAAGCCGACCCCTGCGCCCGCTGCCAAGCCAGTTACGCCAGCGCCGTCTGCTTCGGCTTCGCCTGCAGCAACCAACTCGACCACCACGCCTGCGCCAACGCCAGCCGCTTCGTCGAGCACCAGCACCACCCCGACCAGCGCTTCCTAAGCGCCGGTTGCCGCGACGCGCAGCTGATGCAGCGCGTCGCGGTGCAGGTGGACGGCACCTGCCGTCACACCTTCCAGCCAGGCCGCCAGATCGGTCGCCTCACACTGCGGCCAACTGTGCGCCGATCGCTCCAGCCGCAATAGCAGATGTCGCTCGGCTTTGAGCTCCAGTGCCT
This sequence comes from Pseudomonas silesiensis, assembly GCF_001661075.1. NCBI lineage: Bacteria > Pseudomonadati > Pseudomonadota > Gammaproteobacteria > Pseudomonadales > Pseudomonadaceae > Pseudomonas > Pseudomonas silesiensis. The sequence goes on along the minus strand of NZ_CP014870.1, from coordinate 6,569,862 downwards.
TCACCTGTTCGCGCAAACCATTAAGTTCGCTGTCCTCGGCCGCAGCGGATTTCCATTGCGTGCGCAATGCCCGCAACGGCTGTACAACATCGGTTTCCCAGGGTTCGGCCACGTTGCGAAGCAGCTGCAAGCGTTGCTCGTTGCAGGCGACCCCCCGCTGTCCCAACCACAGTCCACACAGCAGCAGGCACACATTGACGCCCGTCGACTGCAATTGCAGGCACGCGGCTTCGACGCCGGGACGGGCGTAAGTGCCAAGGGAAAAGCTCCACAGGTCAGGGGACATCGTGCTACTCGCGCCAGTTGCGAGCGAAGCTGGTAGACTCCGCCGCCATTATGATCCGACTTCAGAACCTGACTTTACAGCGTGGCCCGCAACGTCTGCTAGAAGACGCCGAGCTGACCCTGCACGCCGGCCACAAAGCCGGCCTCATCGGTGCCAACGGCGCCGGCAAATCGAGCCTGTTCGCCTTGCTCCTGGGTGACCTGCATCCGGACTCGGGTGACTGCTTGCTGCCGGCGGACTGGCGCATCGCCCACATGCGCCAGGAGATCGATACCCTCGATCGGATCGCGGTCGACTACGTGCTCGATGGCGACCTGCGCCTGCGCGAGGTGCAACACGACCTCGCCGCCGCCGAAGCGGCCCATGACGGTGCCGCTCAGGCCCGCCTGCACGCCGAGCTCGACAGTGCCGACGGTTACACCGCCGATGCCCGGGCGCGCAAGCTGCTGGCCGGTTTGGGGTTCACCAACGATCAGATGGATCGACAGGTAGGAAGTTTCTCTGGCGGCTGGCGGATGCGTCTGAATCTGGCGCAGGCTTTGATGTGCCCCTCGGACCTGTTGCTGCTCGACGAACCGACCAACCACCTGGACCTAGACGCCATCATCTGGCTCGAAGAATGGCTGAAAAGCTATCCCGGCACCTTGATGCTGATATCCCACGACCGCGACTTCCTCGATGCCGTGGTCGATCACGTGGCACACGTCGATCAACGCAAGATCACCCTGTACCGCGGTGGCTATACCGCGTTCGAACGCGCCCGTGCCGAGCGTCTGGCCCAGCAACAGCAGGCCTACGAGAAGCAGCAGGCGCAACGTGCGCACATGGAAAGCTACATCGCCCGCTTCAAGGCCCAGGCCACCAAGGCCCGTCAGGCCCAGAGCCGGATCAAGGCACTGGAACGGATGGAAGAGCTGTCCGCCGCCCACGTCGATTCGCCGTTCGACTTTGTCTTTCGCGAATCGACGAAGATCTCCAGTCCGTTGATCGACCTGTCCGACGCCCGTTTGGGTTATGGCGACAAAACCGTGCTGGAGAAGGTCAAGCTGCAACTGACCCCTGGCGCGCGAATCGGGTTGCTCGGCCCCAACGGTGCAGGTAAATCGACCCTGATCAAAAACCTCTCCGGTGAACTCGAGCCCCTGGCCGGTCGACTGACCCGCGGCGAGAACACCGTGGTCGGTTACTTCGCCCAACACCAGTTGGACTCCCTGGATTCCAAGGCCAGCCCGTTGCTGCACCTGCAGCGTCTGGCGCCGACCGAGCGCGAGCAGACCCTGCGTGACTTCCTCGGCGGTTTCGACTTCCGTGGCGCGCGGATCGACGAGCCGGTGCTGAATTTCTCCGGTGGCGAGAAGGCCCGCCTGGCCTTGGCGTTGATCGCCTGGGGCCGGCCGAACCTGTTGTTGCTCGACGAACCGACCAACCACCTGGACCTGGAAATGCGCCTGGCGCTGACCATGGCGCTGCAGGAGTTCACCGGTGCGGTGTTGGTGGTCTCCCACGATCGTCATTTGCTTAAAAGCACCACCGACAATTTCTACCTGGTGGCGGACGGCAAGGTCGAGGAATTCGACGGCGACCTCGAGGACTACACCCGGTGGCTGGTGGAGTACCGTCAGCGCAATGCGCCGGTCAGTAATACCCCGGTCAATCCGGACAAGACCGACAAGAAAGCCCAGCGCCAGGCCGCAGCGGCGCTGCGCCAGCAACTGGCCCCGCACAAGCGCGAGGCGGACAAGCTCGAAGCCGAGCTGGGCAAGCTGCACGAAAAACTGGCGAAGATCGATGCCAGCCTCGGCGACAGCGACATCTACGAGCCGGCGCGCAAGAACGATTTGCGTGATCTGCTGGCTGAACAGGCCAAGCTGAAGGTACGTGAAGCCGAACTGGAAGAAGCCTGGATGGAAGCCCTGGAGTTGCTCGAAAGCATGCAGGCGGAGTTGGAGGCGCTGTCTTGATGGAGGTCTTCAAGTTGCCGCTTTCGGCCATGTGGATCGAACCGCTCTGGCTCTTCGGGCAAATCCTGCTGATTCTGTTGGCGGGTTACATCGCCCAACGCTTCGTCGCCAAGTGCCTGACCCGCCTGGGCGAGCGCTATCCATTGCCGCCGCAGTTGCTGATGCCGCTACGCGGTGGTCTGCGCTGGCTGATCATGGGCAGTGCGCTGATCTTCGTCCTGGAACGCCTCGGGGTCTCGGCCACGGTGCTCTGGACGGCGTTGTCGGGCTTTGTCGCGGTGGCGGCGGTGGCGTTCTTCGCCATGTGGAGCGTGCTCTCCAACCTGCTCTGCGCCATTCTGATCTTTACTGTCGGCCCATTTCGTATTGGTGATGTGGTCGAGTTGGTCGACACCACCGACAAGCCCGGGGTGAAGGGGCGGGTGGTGGCGATCAATCTGCTTTACACCACGTTGATCGAAGCCGAGGAGCTCGGCACTGGCAGCGCCATGGTGCAAGTGCCCAACAGTCTGTTCTTCCAGCGGTCGGTTCGGCGCTGGCGGGGTAGCGATGTATTCCCTTCGAATGGGTTCGAAAAGTAGACTTTCTGTAGCCTGACACACCGCCATCGCGGGCAAGCCCGCGATGGCGGTTCGTCAGGCGAATATCCTTCAAGCCCTGAGCGCTGGTCCGCAGTCACTACACCCTGCAAAAAATCGATAGTCACCAGCCCAAAGCCGCATTAGCTTAGACATCTGTCACAAGTCCGAGTCGAGGTGTGCAATGGAGTTTCAAACATGGCTGGCGTTTTTTGCCGCCTGCTGGGTGATCAGCCTGTCTCCCGGTGCCGGCGCCATTGCGTCGATGTCCAGCGGTCTGCAATACGGTTTCTGGCGCGGTTACTGGAACGCCCTGGGTCTGCAATTGGGCCTGGCGGTGCAGATCGCGATTGTCGGCGCCGGTGTTGGCGCCATTCTCACCGCGTCGGCCACGGCCTTCTATGCGATCAAATGGTTCGGCGTGGCCTATCTGGTGTTCCTCGCGATCAAGCAATGGCGAGCGCTGCCTAGCGACATGAGCGATGACGCGGCCGTGCGGCAGATTGGCAAGCCGATGGCCCTGGTGTTCCGTGGCTTTCTGGTGAACATCAGCAACCCAAAGGCGCTGGTGTTCATGCTGGCGGTGTTGCCACAGTTCATCGACCCTCACGCACCGCTGCTGGCTCAATACCTGATCATCGGTGTGACCATGGTCTTTGTGGACCTGATTGTCATGGCCGGTTACACCGGGCTGGCGTCCAAGGTGCTGCGGATGTTGCGCACACCCAAACAGCAAAGACGCATGAACCGCACCTTTGCCGGCCTGTTCATTGGCGCGGCGGCGTTCATGGCGACGCTGCGTAAAGTGGCAGTCTGAATCTGTCGGCCACACAACCCCGACCTTCGATTTAATACCCCTGTAGGAGCGAGCTTGCTCGCGATGGACGTCAACGATAACGCGTTTCTACTGAATAGACGCGTTGCCCTTGAGACCATCGCGAGCAAGCTCGCTCCTACAGGGTTCGTTTTATTATTCGTTTAATTTTTCAGCAGCCGCGATATCAGCGAACAAAGCTTGAGTGAATGTCATTCGAAGTGAACAATGTGTTACTTCTTATTTCCAGCTGAGATTCATTCATGACTGCCCCGTCCCGTTTTCTGGCCTGGCTGGTATTGCCGTTGTTTGCCCTGTGCAGTTCCCAGCTGCTGGCCGACACCGTGGAAGGCGCGCCGCAAGCCTTGCATTTGCTCGATTACATTGGCGCGGATTACCCACAGACCGTGGAATCGGGCAAGGTCATCGATGAGTCCGAATACCGCGAGCAGCTGGAATTCATCCAGGTGTTGCAAGGCTTGATCGTCGCGCTGCCGGCCAAGCCGGAGAAGGCCGGGCTCGAGCAGGGTGTCGGCACACTGCGCAGTGCGATCACTGCGCGTCAGGACGGGGCGGAGGTCGCCCGCCAGGCCCGGCAACTCGGCGCGAAACTGGCGGTGGCCTATGAAGTCAGCCAGGCCCCGATCATTACCCCGGACCCGACTCGCGGAGCGCCGCTTTACGCCCAGCACTGTTCGGTCTGCCACGGCGATACGGGGGCCGGCGATGGTCCCGCGGGTGTCGGGCTGACACCGCCGCCGGCCAATCTGCGTGATGCTGCGCGCCTGGATCACCTGAGCCTCTACGCGATCTACAACACCTTGGGCCTGGGGGTCGAAGGCACCGATATGCCAGCCTTCGCCGATCAGCTGGACGATCGCCAGCGTTGGGACCTGGCGACCTATATCGCCAGTTTCAGTGCCGATCCGGCTGCCACCCAAGGTGCGAAGGTCTACAACATCGCGGATCTGGCGCGTCAGACGCCGGCAGAAGTGCAGGCCGTCGACGGCCCGCAAGCCGCGGCGACTTTCCGTGCACAGCGCGCTCAACCGCCGCAGGTCAAGCGCGGCCCGGCGCAATTGCTCGACTACACCGCCGAGACCCTGGACAAGAGCCTCGCCGCTTATCGTACCGGCGATCGCGATCAGGCCTATGACCTGTCGGTGGCCGCCTACCTGGAAGGCTTCGAACTGGTCGAAAGCTCCCTGGACAACGTCGACGCCAACGTGCGCAAAGACACTGAAAAATCCCTGATGGCCTACCGTCAATCGTTGCAGGACGGTCTGCCCGTGGCCCAGGCCCAGCTGCGCCTGGACGCAGCCAAGGCCAAGTTGCAGGAAGCCGCCGGCCTGTTGGGCAGCGATGGCTTGAGCTGGTCGCTGAGTTATATCTCCGGCTTGCTGATCCTGCTGCGTGAAGGGCTGGAAGCGATTCTGGTGCTGGCAGCGATCCTCGCGTTCCTGCGCAATACTGGCCAGCAATCGGCGGTGCGTAGCGTCAACGTCGGCTGGGGCCTGGCCCTGTTGGCCGGGCTCGCGACCTGGGCGCTGGCGGCGTACGTGATCAATGTCAGTGGCTCGCAACGGGAGTTGCTCGAAGGTGCGACAGCGTTGTTTGCCAGCGTCATGGTGCTCTGGCTCGGCGTGTGGATGCACGACCGTCGCCATGCAGCGGCCTGGCAGGACTACATCAAGAGCAGCCTGGTGGGCGGCGGCGGGCGTTTCGGCTTTGCGATTCTGGCGTTCTTTTCGGTCTATCGCGAGCTGTTCGAAGTGATCCTGTTTTATGAAACCCTGTGGCTGCAGGCGGGCCCTGCGGGTCATGACGCAGTGTTGGCCGGGGGGGCGACAGCACTGGTGTTGCTGGTCGGTCTGGCCTGGGTGATCCTGCGCGGCTCGGCGAAACTGCCGCTGTCATTGTTCTTCAGCATCAACGCCGGGCTGCTGTGCGCGCTGTCGGTGGTGTTTGCCGGGCATGGCGTGAAGGCGTTGCAGGAAGCCGGGATCTTCGGCACGCGACCGGTGCCGTTTTTTGACTTCGACTGGCTGGGGATTCACGCTGATGCGTATTCGCTGAGTGCGCAGGTGGTGGCGATTCTGGCGATCATCGTGTTGTACAGTCGTAGCCGGATGGCTGAGAAGCGGCGGGTGTCGGTTTCTTAAATAGCATTCGCTGCGCTCACCTTCGCGGGCAAGCCTCGCTCCTACAGGATGGCGTATAACCTGAGGGCGCGACCTGCTCGCGAATTTTTTTGGAAGAGGAAAAATGATGCGTGTGTGGATCGATGCCGACGCCTGCCCCCGGGCCGCCAAGGATCTGGTGGTGAAGTTCGCCCTCAAGCGCCAGTTCGAAGTGGTGCTGGTGGCCGGGCAGCCGCAGATCAAGCCGGGCCTGGCCCTGGTGAAGCTGATCGTGGTGCCCAGTGGTCCGGATGCGGCCGATGACTATCTGGTGGAGCACGCGGTTCCCGGTGATCTGGTGATTTGCAGCGATGTGCCGTTGGCGGACCGGCTGGTGAAGAAGGGGGTTGCAGCGCTGGATCCACGTGGCAAGGAATTCGATGCCCAGAACATGGGGGACAGGCTGGCGGTACGCAATCTGTTCACCGATTTGCGCGAGCAGGGGCAGATGAGCGGCGGACCGGCGCCGTTTGGCGACCGCGAGAAACAGGCATTTGCCAATGCGCTGGACCGGATCCTCACCCGACTAACCCGCAAATCCTGAGTCTTGCGCTGATCAATGTGGGAGCGGGCTTGCTCGCGAATGCGGTGTGTCATTCAGCATTGATGTTGACTGATACACCGCATTCGCGAGCAAGCCCGCTCCCACATTTGGATTGTGTCAGGCGTCGTTTTCGTGGGTCAGTTCGAGCACGCGGTCGACCAGTTTGTTGATGCCGGAAGCCGCCTCGCTAATCGATTGCGCCAGCATGTACGCCGGCGTACTGACCAGTTTGCGCGCCTTGTCTTCAACGATTTCAGTCACCGCGCAATCCGCATGTGTCGCCCCCATTTTGTTCATCGCCGCGGCCGTGTCGGCATCGTTACCGATGGTGCAGGTCACGCCCGGCCCATAGATTTTTGCCGCCAGCGCCGGCGAAATGCAGATCAGCCCGACAGGCTTGCCCGCTTCGGCAAAGGCTTCGGCCAGCGCCAGGACTTCCGGCTGCACGGTGCAGCCCGCGCCTTCGATGGCGAAGTTCGACAGGTTCTTGGCCGAGCCGAACCCGCCAGGAACGATCAGCGCATCGAATTCTTCAACGTCCGCTTCGCGAATATCCTTGATGTTGCCCCGGGCGATTCGCGCCGACTCCACCAGCACATTGCGCGACTCGGGCATTTCTTCCCCGGTCAGGTGGTTGATCACATGCAGCTGCGCAATATTCGGCGCGAAGCACTGCACCTGGGCGCCACGCTGGTCGAGGCGCAGCAGGGTAATCACGCTCTCGTGGATCTCGGCGCCGTCGTAGACGCCACAGCCGGAAAGGATCACTGCAATTTTTTTGCTCATGGGCTTTTCTCCAGATTCATGGCGTTAAATGTCCACTAATTTGTCACTCGTTGCCATAGGGATATTTCGCGACTACACATAGGATCTGTCCTCAAAACTCCGATCAGGGCGCGTCATGGACTTCATTCTGTATGCGGTGCCGTTTTTCTTTGTGCTGATCGCCATCGAGCTGCTGGCCGACCGTTGGCGCGGGGTGAGCAATTACCGGGTGGCCGACGCGATCAACAGCATCAGCACCGGTGTGCTGTCGACCACCACGGGCTTGCTGACCAAGGGTGTCGGCCTGGTCACCTACGCATTTGCCCTCGAGCATCTGGCGCTGTTCGAGCTTGCGGCTGATCGTGTCTGGGTCTGGGTATTCGCCTTTGTCCTGTACGACTTCTGCTACTACTGGCTGCATCGCCTGGGGCACGAGCGCAACATCCTCTGGGCCGCGCATTCGGTGCATCACCAGAGCGAGGACTACAACCTCTCCACCGCCCTGCGCCAGACCAGCACCGGCTTTCTCCTGAGCTGGATCTTCTACCTGCCCATGGCCGTGCTGGGTGTGCCGCTGCTGGTGTTCGTCAGCGTCGCCGCGTTGAACCTGCTGTATCAGTTCTGGGTGCATACCCGGCATATTCCCAAGCTCGGCTGGTTCGAGTGGTTCTTCGTCACGCCGTCCAATCATCGGGCTCACCATGCACAGAACGCTCTCTACATGGATCGCAACTACGGCGGGGTGTTCATTATTTGGGACCGTCTATTTGGCTCGTTCCAGGAGGAGGACGACAACGAACCGGTGATTTTCGGCGTGACCACGCCGCTGGCGAGCTGGAATCCGCTATGGGCGAACGTGCAGTTCTACGTGCAATTATGGGATGACGCACGGCGAGCCGGGAGTGGGTGGGACAAGCTGCGGATCTGGTTCATGCCCACTGGTTGGCGGCCGGCGGATGTGGCGGCGAAGTACCCGATGAACAAGCCGGACCTGAGTCAGTTCCGCAAGTTCGAGGTGCCGTTGGACGGGCGTCAGCAGCTTTACGTGGCATTGCAGTTTTGCGTCTACATCGCGCTGGGCAGCTACTTGATGAACCTTGCGCTGCATCTGTCGACCGCCGCCCTGGTGCTCGGCTGGGGCGCCGTGGCGCTGGGTCTGTTCGTACTGGGCGTGGCCCTGGAGAATCGCCCATGGGCGTTGAAGCTGGAGCTGCTGCGACTGGCATCGAACCTGCCGCTGGCATGGCTGGCGCCAGTGGTCGGGCTGTGGCCGGCCAGTGCGGTGGGCTGGGTCGGGCTGCTCAGTTACAGCCTGCTCAGCCTCATCGGTCTCTACTGTTGCCGAAACCGCTTCACTCGACTGGCGTCTTAGGACCGTCGATTTTGGCCTGTTCGGCTTTCAAGGCTTGCTCGTCGGCGTAGATCTTCTTCGCCAGGCGGGCATTCTTGAAGCGCCGCCGCAGCCACAGGCAAAAACCGACGACCAGCAGCGCACCCAGCACCCATAACTCGTACTTCTTGACGCTGCCAAGCATGCCTTCGAGCACCGCGCCGAAATGATAGGCCGCGGCAGCCAGAGCGGCAGCCCAGATCGCTGCACCGATCCCGTTCAGCAGCAGATAACGTCCCGGCGGATATCCCGACAAGCCGATAGCCACCGGCATCACCGTGCGCAGTCCATAAACAAAACGGAAACTCAGGACCCAGATGTCCGGGTGCCTGCGGATATGCTCCAGCGCGCGGTCGCCCATCAATTGCCAGCGCGGCTTGCGTGCCAGCAACTTGCGGCCATGCTTGCGTCCCAGGAAATACCACAGCTGATCGCCGGCATAACTGCCGAGGAACGCCACGATCATCACCACTTTGAGGTCCATGTATCCGCGGAACGCGAGGAAGCCTGCGAGAACCAGAATGGTTTCGCCTTCGAAAAACGTGCCGAGAAAGAGGGCGAAGTAGCCGAATTCCTGAAGAAATTGTTGGAGCATTGTCTGGATGCTGGCGAAATGAACGCGCAGCCTAACCCTTCGTGCACATTCATGAAAGTGTCCAAATGTGTCTCGACGTGAACATTTCCTACAAGGAGAATGGAATGCGACTACCTGTCACAGGTGCACATAACTGTAATATCACAGTCATAATGGTCGCTTATAACTGTCACGCTCGCCTCTCGCGCGGGCTCAGGAGTCTGCCGTGAGCTTTACCCCCGCCAATCGTTTGTTTCCTGCAACTCGCCTGCGACGCAACCGTCGTGATGAATTTTCGCGTCGACTGGTCCGTGAAAACGTTCTGACCGTGGACGACCTGATCTTGCCGGTGTTCGTGCTGGACGGTGAAAACCGTCGCGAAGCGGTGGCCTCGATGCCGGGCGTCGAGCGTCTGACCATCGATCTGTTGCTGGAAGAAGCGGCCAAGTGGGTCGAGTTGGGCATTCCTGCAGTGGCCCTGTTCCCGGTGACGCCATCGGAGCTCAAATCCTTGGACGCCGCGGAGGCCTGGAACCCCGACGGCATTGCCCAGCGCGCCACCCGCGCGTTGCGTGCGCAGTTTCCTGAGCTGGGGGTGATCACCGACGTTGCCCTGGACCCGTTCACCACCCACGGTCAGGACGGCATTCTCGACGAAGAAGGCTATGTGCAGAACGACATTACCGTCGATGCACTGGTCAGGCAGGCGCTGTCCCACGCCGAGGCCGGCGCCCAGGTGGTGGCCCCGTCGGACATGATGGACGGTCGTATCCAGGCGATCCGCGAAGCCCTCGAGCTGGCCGATCACGTCAATGTGCGGATCATGGCTTACTCGGCGAAGTACGCCAGCGCTTATTACGGCCCGTTCCGCGATGCGGTCGGCTCGGCGCTGAACCTGGGCAAGGCCAACAAGGCCTCTTATCAGATGGACCCGGCCAACAGCAACGAAGCCCTGCACGAAGTGGCGGCGGACTTGTCAGAAGGCGCGGACATGGTCATGGTCAAGCCAGGCATGCCGTATCTGGACATCCTTTACCGGGTCAAAGAAGAATTCAAAGTGCCGACCTTTGTTTATCAAGTCAGCGGCGAATACGCCATGCACATGGCAGCGATCCAGAATGGCTGGTTGAGCGAAGGGGTTATCCTCGAATCCCTGACCGCTTTTAAACGTGCAGGCGCTGATGGCATCCTGACTTACTTTGCCGTCCGTGCCGCTCAATTGTTACGAGAGCAACAATAGCCCTCCCAGGAACATTCCATGACTACCGAAGGACTCACTGAAGTCGCCGTAAAAGAGGCTCAACCTGTGGTGGAGCAAATCGCCGAAACCCCGCCGGAGCTGGAGCCTGCTCCCTCTGCGGTGGTGGCCGAGCCTGTTGCGGCGACGCCGGCGATTGCCATTCCCGGCCTGGATGACAGCAGCCTGTACATCCATCGCGAGCTATCGCAACTGCAGTTCAACATCCGCGTGCTGGAACAGGCGCTGGATGTGTCCTACCCCTTGCTGGAGCGGCTGAAGTTTCTGCTGATCTTCTCCAGCAACCTGGACGAGTTCTTCGAAATCCGTGTGGCCGGCCTGAAGAAGCAGATCACCTTCGCCCGTGAGCAGGCCGGCGCGGATGGCCTGCAACCGCATCAGGCCCTGGCCCGCATCAGCGAGTTGGTACACGGTCACGTCGATCGCCAGTACGCCATCCTCAACGACATTCTGTTGCCGGAACTGGAAAAACATCAGGTCCGCTTCATCCGTCGCCGTCACTGGACCACCAAGATCAAGACCTGGGTTCGCCGTTATTTCCGCGACGAGATTGCCCCGATCATCACCCCGATCGGCCTCGACCCGACGCACCCGTTCCCGTTGCTGGTTAACAAGAGCCTGAACTTCATCGTCGAGCTCGAAGGCATCGACGCCTTCGGTCGCGATTCCGGTCTGGCAATCATTCCGGCGCCGCGTCTGCTGCCGCGGGTCATCAAGGTGCCGGAAGAAGTCGGCGGCCCTGGCGACAACTATGTGTTCCTGTCGTCGATGATCCATGCTCACGCCGATGACTTGTTCCAGGGCATGAAGGTCAAGGGCTGCTACCAGTTCCGGCTGACCCGAAACGCCGACCTTTCCGTCGACACCGAAGATGTGGAAGACCTGGCCCGCGCCCTGCGCGGCGAGTTGTTTTCCCGTCGCTACGGTGATGCGGTGCGTCTGGAAGTCGCCGACACCTGCCCGAAACTCCTGTCCGACTATTTGCTCAAGCAGTTCAACCTGCATGAGACCGAGCTGTATCAGGTCAACGGTCCGGTCAACCTGACCCGACTGTTCAGCATCACCGGCCTGGACAGCCAGCGCGAGCTGCAATACCTGCCGTTCACGCCGCAGATCCCGAAGCTGCTGCAGAACAGCGAGAACATCTTCAGCGTGATCAGCAAGCAAGACATCCTGCTGCTGCACCCGTTCGAGTCGTTCACCCCGGTGGTCGACCTGCTGCGCCAGGCCGCCAAGGACCCGCACGTCCTGGCGGTGCGCCAGACCCTGTACCGCTCCGGCGCCAACTCGGAAATCGTCGATGCGCTGGTCGATGCCGCGCGTAACGGCAAGGAAGTCACCGCGGTCATCGAATTGCGTGCACGCTTCGACGAAGAGTCCAACCTGCAACTGGCCAGTCGTCTGCAAGCGGCCGGTGCGGTGGTGATCTACGGCGTGGTCGGGTTCAAGACCCACGCCAAGATGATGCTGATCCTGCGTCGCGAAGCTGGCGAGATTGTCCGTTACGCCCACTTGGGGACCGGCAACTACCACGCGGCCAACGCCCGTCTGTACACCGACTACAGTTTGCTGACGTCCGACGACGCCTTGTGCGAAGACGTCGGCAAACTGTTCAGCCAGCTGATCGGCATGGGTAAAACCCTGCGCATGAAGAAGCTGCTGCATGCGCCGTTCACGCTGAAGAAGGGCATGCTCGACATGATTGCCCGGGAAACCCAGTTCGCGCTCGACGGCAAACCGGCGCACATCATCGCCAAATTCAACTCGCTGACCGATCCGAAGATCATCCGCGCGCTGTACAAGGCCAGTCAGTCCGGGGTGCGTATCGATCTGGTGGTGCGCGGCATGTGCTGCCTGCGGCCGGGCATCGCCGGGGTCTCGCACAACATCCACGTGCGCTCGATCATCGGGCGCTTCCTGGAACACACCCGGGTCTTCTACTTCCTTAATGGCGGGGAGGAGCAGATGTTCCTGTCCAGTGCCGACTGGATGGAGCGCAACCTCGACAAGCGCGTCGAGACTTGCTTCCCGGTGGAAGGCAAGAAGCTGATCATGCGGGTCAAGAAGGAGCTGGAGCTGTATCTGACCGACAACACCCATAGCTGGAGCCTGCAGGCGGACGGTCGCTACATCCGCAACACGCCGACCGGCAACCAGAACCCGCGCAGTGCGCAGGCGACGCTGCTGGAGCGTTTGGGTAGCCCGATTCTCACAGTGCGTTAACCCTCACGGGGCATAAAAAATGGCGATCCCTGCGGATCGCCATTTTTTTTTCACCGCCCCTGTAGAAGCGAGCTTGCTCGCGATGAATGTGCAGACGACGCGTTTTTCCAGAAAGTACGCGTCATCGTTTACGTCCATCGCGAGCAAGCTCGCTCCTACAGGGGCCATCAAACTGTTCAGCGCACGTTCAACACAAAACCGACCCGGGTCAGCCATTCCGCTTCCAGGCCGAAGTCGGCCTGGGTCAGTTGGTTTTCATCCAGCCAGTTTTCCGGGAACAACACATCCAGGCTGTCGCCATTGGCGTGCAGCACGACCTGAGGCATTTGCTGGGTGCCGCGGATGTGATGGAACAGGATCGCAAAGCGCAGCAGCACGCACAGGCGAATCAGCTTGATGCCTTCATCGCCGAACTCGGCAAACTTGTCCCGGGGGATATTGCGTCGGTGGCCGCGCACCAGCAGTGCGAGCATCAGTTGGTCTTCGCGGGAGAAACCCGCCAGGTCCGAATGCTCGATCAGGTAGGCGCCATGCTTGTGGTAGTGATAGTGAGCGATGTCCAGGCCCACTTCATGAACCTTGGCGGCCCAGCCCAGCAGTTCGCGCCAGATGCCGTCATCCAGGTCCCAGTCCTCGGCCACCTGGTCAAACGCGTGCAACGCTTTGCGTTCGACCCGCGCCGCCTGTTCAAGATCGACGTGATAGCGCTCCATCAGCGAGCTGAGGGTGCGCTCGCGGACGTCTTCGTGGTGATGACGACCTAACAGGTCATAGAGCACACCTTCGCGCAGGGCGCCATCGCAGTGGTCCATGCGTTGCAGTTCCAGGGCATCGAAGATGGCTTCGAGAATCGCCAGGCCGGCCGGGAAGATCGCCCGGCGGTCCGGCTTGATGCCTTCGAAGTCGATCTTCTCGATGTCACCGAGCTTGAACAGTTTGCGCTTGAGCCAGGCCAGGCCTTCGGCGTTCACTTCGCCCGTGCCATGCCCGCCGGCCTTCAGTGCCAGGCCGATGGCCCGGATGGTGCCCGAGGAGCCGATGGCTTCATCCCAGGTCAGGCGGTGCAAAGCGTGTTCGATGCTCATGATCTCCAGCCGCGCCGCCGTGTACGCCTGGGCGTAGCGGGCCGGGGTGATCTTGCCGTCCTTGAAATAGCGCTGGGTAAAACTGACGCAGCCCATCTGCAGGCTTTCGCGCAGCAACGGCTCGAAGCGCTGGCCAATGATGAATTCGGTACTGCCGCCGCCAATATCGGCCACCAGGCGCTTGCCCGGCGTGTCGGCGAGGGTGTGGGAAACGCCGAGGTAGATCAGGCGCGCTTCTTCACGACCGGAGATGACTTCCACCGGGTGGCCAAGGATTTCTTCGGCGCGGCGGATGAATTCAGCGCGGTTGCGGGCTTCACGCAAGGCGTTGGTGCCCACGATTCGCACGGCGCCAGGCGGCATACCGTTGATCAGTTGGGCAAAGCGCTTCAGGCAATCGAGCCCGCGTTGCATGGATTCTTCGCTGAGCTGGCGCTCTTCATCAATGCCGGCGGCCAGCTGCACCTTCTCCCCGAGACGTTCGAGAATACGGATTTCGCTGTTCTGGGCCTTGGCCACGACCATGTGAAAGCTGTTGGAGCCCAGGTCGATTGCGGCGATCAGGGACAGATTCTTGGCTTGGGATTGCGGCATGGTCAGGGGGTCTCGGTCGATAACCCTGACATCGTGCCACGATCAAACGCTGCCGCCAACGCGTAGAGCCGCCGAAGGCTGCGATCTTTTGGCGCGGGGTACTTGCGGCGCGGCTGATGGCCCCTTCGCGAGCAAGCCCGCTCCCACAGTTGACCGTGTTCTTACTGAGGTACTCGGTTAAATGTGGGAGCGGGCTTGCTCGCGAAGGCGGCCTCGCAGGCGCTGAAGAACTTTCAGCCCGTCATTTCAACGGTCCCGATGAAATTCGCCAGCTCCGGCGTCTGCGGATTGGCAAACAACACCTTCGGATCCCCCACCTCATGCACCTTGCCCTGGTGCATGAACACCAACTTATCCCCAACCTCCCGGGCAAAACGCATTTCATGGGTGACCATGATCAAGGTCATGCCTTGCGCCGCCAGCTGCCGAACCACGCTCAGCACTTCATTGACCAGTTCCGGATCGAGCGCCGATGTAATCTCATCACAGAGCAAAACCTTGGGCGACATCGCCAACGCCCGGGCAATCGCTACCCGCTGTTGCTGCCCGCCGGACAGCCGGTCCGGAAACGCATCGAATTTTTCCCCCAGGCCAACCCGTTCCAGCATCTCCCGGGCCAGTTCAGCAGCCCTGGCTTTGGGCACCTTCTGCACCACCTGCGGTGCAAGCATGACGTTTTCGCCGACGGTCAGGTGCGGGAACAGGTTGAACTGCTGGAACACCATCCCGACTTTCTGCCGCAGGCTGCGCAGGTCGACGCGGGCGGCGTCGAGGTATTCGCCGTCGACTTCGATCACGCCGTCGTTGATCGACTCCAGGCCATTCAAAGTGCGCAGCAAGGTGGATTTGCCCGAGCCGCTGCGGCCGATGATCGCCACCACCTGGCCTTCCTCGACGCTCAGGTCGATGCCTTTGAGCACATGGTGGTCGCCGTAATATTTATGCAGGGCCGAAATTCTAAGCAGAGGCATGCAGTCTCCTTTCCAGGTAGCGCGCACTGAGGGACAAGGGGTAGCAGAGCAGGAAGTATCCGAGGGCCACCAGGCCGTAGACCATGAACGGTTCGAAGGTCGCGTTGGCGAGCATGCCGCCGGTCTTGGTCAGTTCGGTGAAGCCGATGATCGAGGTGACGGCGGTGCCTTTGACCACCTGCACCGAGAAGCCCACGGTTGGCGCCACGGCGATGCGCAGCGCTTGCGGCAGGACGACGTAGCGCAGTTGCTCCAGCGGGTTGAGCGCCAGGCTTGCAGAGGCTTCCCACTGGCCGTTGGGGATCGATTCGACGCAACCGCGCCAGATCTCCGCCAGGTAGGCGCTGGTGAACAGCGTCAGGGCGATCGCCGCCGCCATCCACGGCGAAATCTCCACCCCGGCCAACGCGACGCCGAAGAACACCAAAAACAGCTGCATCAACAGCGGCGTGCCCTGGAACAGTTCGATGTACGTGCGGGCGACACTGCTTGGCAGGGTTTTTTTTGAAATGCGCATGACCATGATCAGCAAGCCGATCAGCCCGCCGCCGACAAACGCCACCAGCGACAGCGCCAACGTCCATTGCAGGCCCGTGAGCAGGTTGCGCAGGATGTCCCAGAAAGTGAAGTCGCTCATTGGCTGGTCCTTGCGCTGTTTCTTGATAGGAAGCGGCGACCTATCCAGTTCAGCAACTGGCGGATCAGCAGCGCCATGCACAGGTAGAGCAACGTGGTCAGGGCATAGGTTTCAAAGGCGCGGAAGTTGCGCGACTGAATGAAGTTGGCGGCAAAGCTCAGCTCTTCGGTGGCAATCTGCGAACAGACCGCCGAGCCCAGCATGACGATGATGATCTGGCTGCTCAGGGCCGGCCAGACCTTGCCCAGCGCCGGCAGCAGCACCACGTGGCGAAAGGCTTCGAAGCGGCTCATCGCCAATGCGGCAGCGGCCTCCAGCTGACCGCGGGGGATCGCTTGAATGCCGGCGCGGATGATCTCGGTCGAATAGGCCCCGAGGTTGATCACCATCGCCAGCACCGCTGCCTGCCATTCGGAAATCTGCACGCCCAGGGACGGCAGGCCGAAGAAGATGAAAAACAACTGCACCAGGAACGGTGTGTTGCGGATCAACTCGATGTAGACACCGAAGATTGCCGAGAACGGGCGGATGTTCCACGCCCGCACCAGCGCCCCGACAATGCCCAGGCCGACCCCGAGCACGGCGCCGATGGCTGTCAGCTCAAGGGTGAACAGGGCGCCGCGCAGCAACAGGTCGGTGTTTTGCACCACTGGAATGAAGTCGAACTGATAGGACATATTCAGTCTCCCCTGCAGCGATCAGAGATCGGCCGGCAGCGGCTCTTTGAGCCAGGTCCGGGCGTTTTTCTCCAGCGCGCCATCGGTCTTGGCGGTGGCGAGGATCTGATTGACCTTGTCCAGCAGCGCCGGCTCGTTCTTGTTCACGCCGACGTAGACCGGCGAATCCTTGAGCTTCACTTTCAGTGCCGGTACGCGTTTCGGGTTGCGTTCACTGATCGCCACCATCACCACGTTGCCGCTGGCGATCAGGTCGACTTGCCCGGCGAGGTAGGCGGCGATGGTCGAGTTATTGTCTTCGAAGCGCTTGATGGTCGCGCCTTCGGGAGCGACTTTGCTCAACTCGATGTCTTCGATGGCGCCACGGGTGACGCTGATGGTCTTGCCCTTGAGGTCGTCCAGGCCTTTGATATCGGCATCGGGCGGGCCGAATACGGCGAGATAGAAGGGTGCGTAGGCGCTGGAGAAGTCGATGACCTTCTCGCGCTCGGGGTTCTTGCCCAGGCTGGAAATCACCAGGTCGACCTTGCCGGTGGTCAGGAACGGGATGCGGTTGGTGCTATTGACCGGGGTCAGTTCGAGTTTGACCTTGAGTTGGTCGGCCAGCAGTCTGGCGGTGTCGACATCGAGGCCGCGCGGCTTCATGTCCGGGCCGACCGAGCCGAACGGCGGGAAGTCCTGGGGCACGGCCACCTTGAGGACGCCGCGCTTGACCACATCCTCCAGACCGTCGGCATGGGCGGGCGCCTGGCTCAGCATCAGGCTGGCAAACAGGAGGGCGAGGAGGGCGCTGTAACGCTGGGCCATGGCAAATCTCCGAATCGACGGGAAGTAATTTCTGCGATTCGATAGAGCACGGGTCGTGCCAAGAGTGGATTTCGGGGGTGCCAGGCCGCGGTTTTACCGGGATTGCTCGGTCTTACTGGTCTGAACAGTTGTGGCGCTTTTCGCACCCTCCTGGCGCATCGGGGAAAGGCGCCGAACCCCCATGGGGCACGACTTGCCGGGCGTCGCGAATAGCTTTACAACTAACCGCTCATTCGCCTGGTTCGTCTGAAAACCATGAACTCGATCTCCCAAGCCGTACCTGAAGTGGCGTTACAAGCCATCCGCAAACTGATCATCGAACAAGGATTCGGGCCGGGGGACGCATTGCCCTCGCAACGGGACCTGGCGCTGCAATTGGGGGTCAGTCGGGCGTCGTTGCGCGAAGCGTTGTCGTCCTTGAGTGCTTTGGGTGTGATCAGCATCCAGCCGGGCAAAGGTGTGTTCGTGCAGTCGCCGGTGGATTTGCCGCGAGGCGACGCGGCGCTGAGTTGGCCCTTTGCGGCGCAAGCCTCGCCGCTGGATATATTCCAGTTGCGTTATGCCCTGGAAGGCTTTGCGGCCGGGCTGGCGGCGGTGACCCTGAGCACTCACGAGCTCGATGCTCTGGACGATAATGTCGCCGCCATGCGCATCGACCTGAAGGCAGGCGACTTCGAGGCAGCGGCCCGACTGGATTTCGAATTTCACCGGCGCATCCTGCTGGCCAGCGGCAATCAGGCGATGCTGAGCATCCTGACCGCCAGCGCCGACATCTTCCTGGAGAGCCAAAAGCTACCGTTCATCCGGGCCGAGCGGGCCATGGAAACCTGGCAGGAGCACCGTAAAATCCTCCGCGCACTGGCCCGGCGGGCGTCCGGCACCGCGCAGAAGGCCATGCAAGAACATGTGCGCAACGCAGCCCTGCGCACTGGAATTGCCTTCGTCGCTCCCGCCACCCCATGACTTGAGCTATACCCAAACTCATGGACCACCATAGCGAGACTCAATCACCTGCAGCTTCCTGAACGCGGGAAGGGCAGCTATGATGGGCCACGTTTTTTATTGCTTACAACCCGGAGACATCCATGAGCAGCGATCTTATCAAGCACGTCACCGACGCTACCTTCGAGGCAGAAGTACTTCAGGCTGCCGGCCCTGTGCTCGTTGACTACTGGGCTGAGTGGTGCGGCCCTTGCAAAATGATCGCCCCGGTTTTGGACGAGATCGCTGGCACCTACGCCGGCAAGCTGACCGTTGCCAAACTGAACATCGACGAAAACCAGGAAACCCCGGCCAAGCACGGCGTGCGCGGGATCCCGACGCTGATGCTGTTCAAGAACGGCAACGTTGAAGCGACCAAGGTCGGCGCTCTGTCGAAGTCGCAGCTGGCGGCTTTCCTCGACGCCAACATCTAAGCGTCGTTGTAACCTGTCTGAAAATGGCCCCGCACTTTGCGGGGCTTTTTCGTTATCGAGGGCTAGACGCTCCGAAACTCAGGTGGTACATTCGGCCCCGCACTGGTTTCTCCAATGCCCCCTGCTAGCCGTCGCCGACGCACTCCTTTTCGAATTAGTACGCGATCCTGTCGCCTTCTCTGCGGCGCGGCCTCATTAAGCCAAAAGCTTAATTTCCCCCCTCCATAAATGATTACGTCATTCCTATATGAATCTGACTGAACTCAAGCAAAAGCCGATTACCGAACTGCTCGAATTGGCCGAACAGATGGGCATAGAAAATATGGCCCGTTCGCGCAAGCAGGACGTGATTTTCTCCCTGCTCAAAAAGCACGCGAAAAGCGGCGAGGAAATCTCCGGTGATGGCGTGCTGGAGATTCTCCAGGACGGCTTCGGCTTCCTGCGCTCCGCTGACGCTTCCTATCTCGCCGGTCCGGACGACATCTACGTCTCGCCGAGCCAGATCCGTCGCTTCAACTTGCGCACCGGTGACACCATCGTTGGCAAGATCCGCCCTCCAAAGGAAGGCGAGCGTTATTTCGCACTGCTCAAGGTCGACACGATCAACTACGATCGTCCCGAGAACGCGAAAAACAAGATTCTCTTCGAGAACCTGACCCCGCTGTTCCCGACCGTGCGCATGAAGATGGAAGCCGGCAACGGTTCCACCGAAGACTTGACCGGTCGTGTCATCGACCTGTGCGCCCCAATCGGCAAAGGCCAGCGCGGTCTGATCGTTGCACCGCCGAAAGCCGGTAAAACGATCATGCTGCAGAACATTGCGGCGAACATCGCGCGTAACAATCCTGAAGTTCACCTGATCGTATTGCTGATCGACGAACGTCCGGAAGAAGTGACCGAAATGCAGCGCACCGTGCGCGGCGAAGTGGTTGCCTCGACGTTCGACGAGCCGCCAACCCGCCACGTGCAGGTTGCCGAAATGGTGATCGAGAAGGCCAAACGCCTGGTCGAACACAAGAAAGACGTGGTGATCCTGCTCGACTCCATCACCCGTCTGGCTCGCGCCTACAACACCGTGATCCCGAGCTCCGGCAAAGTGCTCACCGGTGGTGTCGATGCCCACGCCCTGGAGAAACCGAAACGTTTCTTCGGCGCCGCGCGGAACATCGAAGAAGGCGGTTCGCTGACCATCATCGCCACCGCGCTGGTTGAAACCGGCTCGAAGATGGACGAAGTGATCTACGAAGAATTCAAAGGCACGGGCAACATGGAACTGCCGCTGGATCGTCGCATCGCTGAAAAACGTGTGTTCCCTGCGATCAACATCAACCGTTCCGGCACCCGCCGCGAAGAGTTGCTGACGGCCGACGATGAGTTGCAACGCATGTGGATCCTGCGCAAGCTGTTGCACCCGATGGACGAAATCGCAGCCATCGAGTTCCTGGTCGACAAGCTGAAAACGACCAAGACCAACGATGAGTTCTTCCTGTCGATGAAACGCAAGTAAATCGAACGGGCCAAAAAGCCGGGGAAACCCGGCTTTTTGCTATCTGATTTTTGATGAACCGGCAGTTCGTGGTTCTGAATAGAGGGGTTCGGCGCTAAACTGCCTGCCCCCGAACGCCACGGCCAAAACGAGGCTCACGCATGCAGTATCGCGACTTGCGCGACTTTATCAGCGGTCTGGAAAAGCGCGGCGAACTCAAGCGCATCCAGGTTCCGGTGTCCCCAGTGCTCGAAATGACCGAGGTCTGCGACCGCACCTTGCGTGCCAAAGGTCCGGCCCTGCTGTTCGAAAAGCCCACGGGTTATGACATACCGGTGCTGGGTAATCTGTTCGGCACCCCCGAGCGCGTGGCGCTGGGCATGGGCGCTGAGGCAGTCAGCGAACTGCGCGAGATCGGCAAATTGCTGGCGTTCCTCAAGGAACCCGAGCCGCCCAAGGGCCTGAAAGATGCCTGGTCCAAGCTGCCGATCTTCCGCAAGATCATCGCCATGGCACCGAAGGTGGTCAAAGACGCGGTCTGCCAGGAAGTGGTCATCGAAGGCGACGACGTCGACCTGGCGATGCTGCCGGTGCAGACCTGCTGGCCTGGCGATGTCGGCCCGCTGATCACCTGGGGCCTGACCGTCACCAAAGGTCCGAACAAGGATCGGCAGAATCTGGGCATTTACCGTCAACAAGTGATCGGCCGCAACAAGGTCATCATGCGCTGGCTGAGCCACCGTGGTGGCGCACTGGATTACCGCGAGTGGTGCGAGAAGCATCCGGGCCAGCCGTTTCCGGTATCCGTGGCCCTGGGTGCCGACCCGGCGACCATTCTCGGCGCCGTGACGCCGGTGCCGGACAGCCTCTCCGAATACGCCTTTGCCGGGCTGCTGCGCGGCAATCGCACCGAGCTGGTGAAGTGCCGCGGCAACGACCTGCAAGTGCCGGCCACCGCCGAGATCATCCTTGAAGGCGTGATCCACCCGGGCGAAATGGCCGACGAAGGTCCCTATGGCGACCACACCGGTTACTACAACGAAGTCGACAGCTTCCCGGTGTTCACCGTCGAGCGCATCACTCACCGGATCAAGCCGATTTACCACAGCACCTACACCGGCCGTCCGCCGGATGAGCCGGCGATCCTCGGCGTGGCGCTGAATGAAGTGTTCGTGCCGATCCTGCAGAAGCAGTTCCCGGAGATCACCGACTTCTACCTGCCGCCCGAAGGCTGCTCGTACCGCATGGCCATCGTGACCATGAAGAAGTCGTATCCCGGCCATGCCAAGCGGGTAATGCTCGGTGTCTGGTCGTTTTTGCGACAGTTCATGTACACCAAGTTCGTTATCGTCACTGACGACGACATCAACGCACGGGACTGGAACGACGTGATCTGGGCCATCACCACGCGCATGGACCCCAAGCGCGATACGGTGATGATCGACAACACGCCGATCGATTACCTCGACTTCGCCTCGCCGGTTTCCGGCCTGGGTTCGAAGATGGGGCTCGATGCCACGCATAAATGGCCCGGCGAAACCACTCGCGAGTGGGGCCGGGTGATCGTCAAGGACGAAGCCGTGACCCAGCGGATCGATGCCATCTGGAATCAGTTAGGAATAGATTGATGCGTGTAACCTTGCAGCCCTCCGGAGCAGTGCTTGAGATTCTGCCCGGCGAGCGGATTCTCGATGGCGCACGGCGCCTGGGCTATGAATGCCCACAAAGCTGTCGTAACGGCAATTGCCATGTGTGCGCCGCATTGCTGGTGGAGGGGCGGGTCGAACAGGCAGGCAATGTGCGCGACCATGGTGAGTTCTACACTTGCATAGCGGAGCCGCTGGAAGACTGCATCCTGCTGTGGGATGGCGTGCTCGCGCTGGGAGAACTGCCGGTGCGCAGCCTGTCGTGTCAGGTCATTGAATGCAGGGACGTCGGCGGCGATACCTTTCGCGTGCGTCTGCGGGCTCCGGCCGGCAAACCGCCGCGCTATCACGCCGGCCAGTACCTGATGATCGAGCGCGAGAGCGGCGAGAAATCGGCGTTCTCCCTGGCCTCGGCCCCCCATGGCGGGCGCGATCTGGAAATTCACGTACTGGCGCGCGAAAGCAGTGCGCTGAGCCTGATCGAACAGCTGCAACGCAACCCGATGGTGCGGATCGAGATGCCGTTTGGCGATACCCATCTGGCGGAGTTGCCGGACGGCCCGCTGGTGCTGATCGCCGCGGGTACCGGCATGGGCCAGATTCATAGCCTGATCGAGCATTGCCGCGCCGCGGGCTTCAAGCACCCGGTGCACCTGTATTGGGGCGTGCGTCGTCCTGAAGATTTTTATGCCATCGAACATTGGGACGAATGGCTGAAACTGCCCAATCTGTTCCTGCATAAAGTCGTCAGCGATCAATGCGGCTGGCAGGGGCGCTGCGGCATGTTGCATGAGGCGGTGTGCGAGGACTTCCCCGATCTGAAAGCCCTGCATGTGTACGCCAGCGGCTCTCCGGCAATGGTCTACGGCACGCTGGATGCCTTGGTCGAAGCGGGTATGGATGCACACCAGATGCGCGCCGACGTGTTTGCGTACGCGCCTAGATCCTGATGCAGCCCTGTAGGAGCGAGCTTGCTCGCGATGGAGGTCAACGATAACGCTTGCAGTCTGGATGAGCGCGTTGACCTTGCCTCCATCGCGAGCAAGCTCGCTCCTACAGGTTCTCTGGTTATAACTCCCCATATAGCCGATCGGTATTTATAAAATCTTATAAATGCCGGTAGGTTATATCTCATTCAGGCAAATATTTAAAAACTGTGCCATGGCACTTAAATTGCCTCGAAACATATGTGCCTTTTTGTTACAGCGGTGCGTTCTATTAAGTAATCTTGATTCGGGGGAGCTGAACGCTATTTGCCATGAGCGCCATAGAATCGGCTTTTTTAAATCTGGCTTACCCTCCGCGGCTCGATCTGGGGCCGCAGCTTACGCACGAACAATTGCTCAGCTCGATGCAAACGACCATGGCGCGCCACAAGGGCGGGCCGGTGTGGCTGTTCGCCTACGGCTCGCTGATCTGGCGGCCTGAATGCCCGGCAGTGGAGCGCGTACGCGGTCGGGTGCATGGCTACCATCGTGGTTTGTACCTGTGGTCCCACGAACATCGCGGCACGCCGGAAGTGCCTGGCCTGGTGTTCGGCCTGGATCGCGGCGGCTCTTGCAGCGGGTTTGCCTATCGCTTGCCCGAAGAACAACTCGACGCGTCTCTTTACGCACTGTGGCAACGCGAGATGCCATTCCCGTCCTATCGCCCACACTGGCTCAACTGCCGTCTTGAAGACGGCAACCAGGTTCAGGCATTGGGATTTGTTTTGGAGCGGCACCTGCCCAGCTATGCCGGCAACTTGCCGGATCATGTGCTGAGCCATGTGTTCGAAAACGCTTGCGGGCGTTACGGCACTACCCGCGATTATGTCGAGCAGACCGCCAGCGCCCTGCGTAGCCACGCCATGCCAGACCGGAATCTGGAGGCGCGGCTCAAGCGCTGCAAATCATCAGCCGATCAGGCGAGTGCTTCGCGGCTCTGACTGGCGACCTGTTTGTGCCACAGGGTCGGGGCGAGGAAGGCCATTGCCAGCAGGCATGCGCCGATCAGCAAGACGAAACCGCCGTCCCAACCGAAGTGGTCCACGGTGTAGCCCATGGCTGCACTGGCCGCGACCGACCCCCCCAGATAACCGAACAGCCCGGTGAAGCCCGCCGCCGTACCGGCCGCTTTCTTCGGCGCCAGTTCCAGCGCTTGCAGGCCGATCAGCATGACCGGGCCGTAGATCAGGAAGCCGATTGAAACCAGTGCGATCATGTCGACGGTCGGGTTGCCGGCCGGGTTCAGCCAGTACACCAGGGTCGCCACGGTGACCAATGCCATGAACACCATGCCGGTCAGGCCACGGTTGCCACGAAAGATCTTGTCCGACATCCAGCCGCACAGCAGCGTGCCCGGAATACCCGCCCACTCGTAGAAAAAGTACGCCCACGAGGTTTTATCCACGGTAAAGCCCTTGGCTTCCTTGAGGTAGGTCGGTGCCCAGTCCAGCACGCCGTAGCGCAACAGGTAGACGAAGACGTTGGCCAGGGCGATGTACCAGAGCATTTTGTTGCGCAGCACGTATTTGACGAAGATTTCCTTGGCGCTGAATTCTTCTTCGTGGCTGGCGTCGTAGCCTTCCGGGTAGTCGTTCTTGTACTTCTCGATCGGCGGCAGGCCTACCGATTGCGGGGTGTCGCGCATGGTGACGAAGGCAAACACCGCCACTGCCAGGGCGACCGCCGCCGGCACGTAAAACGCCGCATGCCAGTCGTTGAACAGGCCCATACCGAGCAGGAACAACGGGCCGATCAGGCCGCCGCCGACGTTATGCGCCACGTTCCATAAAGACACTACGCCACCGCGTTCCTTCTGCGACCACCAGTGCACCATCGTCCGCCCACTCGGCGGCCAGCCCATGCCCTGGGCCCAGCCATTGATAAACAGCAGGATGAACATGATGGTCACGCTGGACGTCGCCCAGGGCGCGAAGCCGAAAATGAACATCACACCGGCCGATACCAGCAGGCCGAAGGGCAGGAAGAATCGCGGATTGGAACGGTCGGACACGATGCCCATCAAGAACTTGGACAGGCCGTAGGCAATGGCAATCGCCGACAGCGCCAGGCCCAGCTCACCGCGGGTATAGCCCTCTTCGATCAGATAAGGCATGGCCAGGGAGAAGTTTTTGCGCAGCAGGTAATAACCGGCGTAGCCGATAAAAATCCCGGCGAAGATCTGCCAGCGAAGGCGGCGGTAGGTGTTGTCTATTTTTTCTTCAGGCAATGGAGCCTGATGTGCGGCAGGACGAAAGAAAGCAAACATTCAAAGGCTCCAGATTTCTTGTTTTGACTGCGGATGCGAATGTTACAGTTTCGTTACCGAAAATAGCACCGCTTCGCGGTGGTCAAACAGCGGAAATTTTGGCGGCCGTATGTTCTCTTACGAACATGTCGCTCAGACGTAAGTGAAGGACGTTGTAGGAAGGATTACCGCTTCCATCCTTTGCGCCTCATCTGTCCGGATGAGTACTGGTTTTTGGGAAGCGTCCTTCGTTCAAAGGAGAGGTTGCGACGTTCTGTTTCAGGTCGCTGCTGCGTAAGCTTTGCAAGGGAGTTTTAGTGTTTCGATCATGGAGGGGAGGGGTTATGCGGTGGTTTGCGTTTGTGCTGTTGCTGGGTTTATCGGCAGATATCAGGGCAGGGGAGTTCTTTCTGATACCGGAAAACAACCCTAAGCCGATTTATCCTCCAGCGCTTCTGAGGGCTGGCATAACCGGCAATGTCCGAGTCGAGTTCATCGCCAATGCCGATGGTTCGGTGAGCAAGGTGAGGATCCTGGAAAGCGATCATCCTGACCTGGCCGAAGCGAGCAGGGTTGCGATAGAGCAGTGGCGATTCAAGCATTGGACGGTTGATAGCGATAAGCCTGCCAAGCATAAAATTATTGCGCCATTGATATTCCGGCTGGATCTCGATTCACCGATTCATACCAACCAGTGGCTCAAGAAATTGAAATGTCGTGACGTCAACGAGCAACTGCTCAATGTCCCGGAGTCTGCGTGGGTGGATGCCGCGCCGTTTCACTACACCCGGGCGTATCTGTCGAACGTGTTTCACGTCACCCAATTGCCGAAGGAACAGCGCCTGGAATGGATCGCCAAGCTGAATAAGCGTGTGCCAAACATTGTTAGAAGTTGCCGGAGCGGCCCGGTGCTTAAATACATGAGCTTGCTGCCGGAGGAGATTCGGCAACTGTTGTAGCGCCTGGCTCGTCATGCGGCGGTCTGAACAACTCTTTCGAGGTGCAGACCGCTCTACTGGATTCAGCGAACCTGCACCACCACCTTGCCGACCGCCTTGCGCTGGCCCAGGTCATTGATCGCCTGCGCCGCATTGCTCAGCGGATACAGTTGCGACACCAGCGGCTTCAACTTGCCCTCGGCAAACCAGCCAAACAGTTGCTGGAAGTTTGCCGCGTTGTCCTGAGGCTGGCGTTGGGCGAATGAACCCCAGAACACGCCGACCACTGCAGCACCTTTGAGCAGAGTCAGGTTAACCGGCAGTTCCGGAATGCGCCCGCTGGCGAAACCGACCACCAGCAAACGCCCGTTCCAGGCGATGGCGCGGATGGCCTGGTCGAACAGGTCGCCGCCCACCGGGTCGTAGATCACGTCGGCGCCCTGGCCGTCGGTCAGGCGCTTGATTTCGTCCTTGAGGCTGGTTTCGCTGTAGTTGATCAGCTCATCGGCGCCGGCCGCCTTGGCCACGGCGAGTTTTTCCGCGCTGCTGGCGGCAGCGATCACCCGGGCGCCCATGGCTTTGCCGATTTCCACCGCCGCCAGGCCGACACCGCCGGAAGCGCCGAGCACCAGCAGGGTCTCGCCGGGTTGCAGGTGGCCCCGTTGCTTGAGCGCATGCATCGAGGTGCCGTAGGTCATGCTGAAGGCGGCGGCGGTGTTGAAGTCCATGGACGGCGGGATCGGCAGCACGTTATAGCCCGGCACCGCGACTTCTTCGGCAAAGCTGCCCCAGCCGGTCAGGGCCATGACCCGGTCGCCGACTTTCAGGTGGCTGACCTTTTCCCCCACCGCACTGACCACGCCAGCCGCTTCGCCGCCAGGGGAAAAAGGGAAGGGCGGTTTGAACTGGTATTTGCCCTCGATGATCAGCGTGTCGGGGAAATTCACCCCGGCGGCGTGCACCTCCAGCAGGATTTCATTCTTCTTCGCGACAGGACTGGCGACGTCTTCCAGCACCAGCGATTCGGCAGGGCCGAAGGCTTTGCACAGCACGGCTTTCATCAGGGCTATTCCTTTTGGAGTGATGGCCGATAAGTGTAGGTGTGTGAATTGAAGGGTCAACGAGCATGCCCCGCCCTGATAGGCCGCCATAAGCTTGTGCTGGCGCGGCGGGTCGATATGCTAGGACGCAAACCGGATAAGGAGCGAAGTGTGAAAGCGTGGATCATGTTGTTGCTGGCCCTGTCTCTGCCCGTGGCAGCGGTGGCCGAAGAAGCCAAGGAAGGTGAAGCGCCGAAGGTCAGCTACATCACTTTGAGCCCGCCGTTCGTGGGTAACTATGGGCTGGACGGTACGCCGAAGCTCAAGGTCTACAAGGCTGATGTGGCGCTGCGGGTGACCGGGGACGAGGCGGCCAAGCTGGTGAAGGCCAACGAGCCGTTGATTCGTAATCAGCTGGTGGCGCTGTTTGCGCAGCAGACCACTGAGGCGATGAACAATGTCGAGGCCAAGGAGAAGCTGCGTCAGGAGGCCTTGAAGCAGACCCGACAAGTGATGAACGATGAGACCGGCAAGCCGGTGGTTGAGGACTTGTTGTTCAATAACCTGATCATCCAATAAGAACTTCATTGTCCGGGCGGGCCTCATCGCGGGCAAGCCCGCTCCCACAGGGATCTCGGACGGATGCAAAAGCTGCATTCACTGGAGATCCTTGTGGGAGCGGGCTTGCCCGCGATGACATTTGGGGTAGCGCTGGAGATCTTACGGCTTGAGCGCAATCACCGCCGCCCATTGCTCAGATGTAACCGGCATCACTGACAGTCGCGAGCCTTTCTGTACCAGCGGCATCTCGGCCAACGCCGTCTGCTGCTTCAGATAGTCCAGCTTCAACACCCTGGTAAACGTCTCCATATGCGCGACATCAATCGCGCTCCAGGCGTTCTTCTCTGGAGTTGCCTTCGGATCGAAGTAATGACTCTCCGGCTCCAGCGCCGTCGGGTCCGGATACGCGGCTTCGACAATCTTGCCGATCCCGGCAATGCCCGGTTCGGGGCAGCTGGAGTGGTAAAAGAAAAACTCGTCGCCCACCGCCATGGCCCGCAGGAAATTACGGGCCTGGTAGTTGCGAACCCCGTCCCAGCGCGCTTTGCCGAGCTTCTGCAGATCCTTGATCGAGAGTTCGTCGGGCTCGGATTTCATCAGCCAATAGGCCATGGTTTTGCTCCTTGCGAGGTGAGTGGGCAAGTTGTCCGGCAATTTTATGACAAACCGACAGTCGGTTGACGCCAGCGTTTGCGTGTCGGTTCACGTTGTCGCAGAATGCGCGCCTTCTCAGCTAGACGCTGCTGCACGGCCTACAACGGAAACCGCTGCTGTCATCGTGTTGATATGCCTTTGGGGGGCAATCGATGAAACGCAAACCGGATTTACTATGGATTTTGGTGATTTTGTTCGGCCTCGGTGTCGTGACCACCGGCTACGCCCAAAGCCTGTGGAACAACAACCCTGATGCACCGATCGAGATCGCGCAGCAACAGCAACAGCAACAGCAACAACTGCAGCCATCGGCCTTCAAGCGCTGAAGCTGTCTTGCCGACGCCGCTGATCGCAGTGGCGTCTAGCCTGCGTAATACCAGGCCTTGTCCGTCACCGTTCCCTGCAACGGCACATCCCAGCTCGCTTGAGCCAATCGTTCCACCTTCTGACATTCATGGGCCAGCCCCAACAACGTCGGCTTGCGCCAGTTTTTGCGCCGCGCCAGGTACGCCAGGCTGCGATCGTAGAAGCCGCCGCCCATGCCCAAACGTCCGCCGACATCGTCAAACCCGACCAATGGCAGCAGCACCAGGTCCAGTGCCCAGACTTTGCGTTGCCGGGCGAGGTTATGCCGGGGTTCGAGAATGCGGAAACGATTGGGTTTGAGCTTTTCGCCTGGGCGAATGCGCTGGAACACCATTTTGGTTCGCGGCCAGGCGCTGAGCACCGGCAAATAGGTGGCCTTGCCCCGACGTTGCGCGGCGCGCAGCAATACGCGCGGATCGATTTCACCGTCGTTAGGCAGGTACAGGGAGATGTGTTTGGCGCGCCGGAACAAAGGCTGCTGGGCCAGTTGCTTGTACAGCCCGCGAGCAGCCTGGCGCTGTTGACTGGGGGTCAATGCGCGGCGGGCCTTGCGCAGCATGCGTCGAAGTTGCGGGCGGGGCAGCAGCGCAGGTTCGGTCATGAGTTCCGGCTTCGGCAGGGCGAGTACGTAAAGCGTACCCGTAAAAAAGCCGATGCCGGTATCTAAACCGGCATCGACAGGAATCAGGCTCCCCGGATGAACCGCTGCTGACTTAGCCCTTGAACCCGAAAGTTCAAGGTGGAAGATGCAGTAGGCTTTAAGGCTTTCCGTCTAGCGGACATGCACACCAGCCCAACGTGCAACCTCCAGGGTAGTGCGAATCGGCTCAGGGACGTGGTCAACTGGCAAGCACCCCAGGGAGTGATGCGAGTATACCTCAAGCGGTGAGACGAATCAGCCCTTGGTGACATCCGGATCGGTGGCGAGCACCAGATCGACGCGATCCAGCAGGTCGCGAACCTGCTCCCGGGTCGAGCCGCTGGCCTGCACATCCGGGCGTTCTTCCTTGTGCAGAAGATCGTGAGTGATGTTCAGCGCGGCCATCACGGCGATTCGATCGGCGCCGATGACTTTGCCGCTGCTGCGGATTTCGCGCATCTTGCCGTCCAGGTAGCGGGCGGCGCTCACCAGGTTGCTGCGCTCTTCCTGGGGGCAGATGATCGAATATTCTTTATCGAGGATCTGCACGGTAACGCTATTGCTTGAACTCATGAGTCTTGCTCCAGGGCCTTGAGGCGCGAAATCATCGACTCGACCTTACGCCGGGCGATTTCATTTTTTTCAATGAGGTGCGCGCGTTCCTCGCGCCAGGTCTTTTCCTGAGCTAGTAGGAGTCCGTTTTGACTCTTAAGTTGCTCGACTCGGTCAATTAGCAACTCAAGTCTAGCCATCAGCGCTTGCAGGTCGGTGTCTTCCATTGTCTTCACTGTCTGATGGGTATTGAACTGTAGGAGCGAGGTTGCTCGCGATGGTCGCCAACGAAAACGCTGGGCGCCTGACACCCCTCGGGGTTCTTGGATTCATCGCGAGCAAGCTCGCTCCTACAGGGGTAGTCGATGTAGGATACAAGACCTTCATTCTAGACATAGCGCCGTCTGGCGCCTAGCTGCCCATATGCCCATTCAGAATTCCCCGTACCAAGCCTTCGCCACCCTGCTGACTTCCAGTGGTCATAATGTCTCGCC
The DNA here is from genome assembly GCF_001661075.1 of Pseudomonas silesiensis. Taxonomy (NCBI): domain Bacteria; kingdom Pseudomonadati; phylum Pseudomonadota; class Gammaproteobacteria; order Pseudomonadales; family Pseudomonadaceae; genus Pseudomonas; species Pseudomonas silesiensis. Next base: position 6,539,495 of record NZ_CP014870.1, on the reverse strand, counting down.
TGCCGAACTGCATGGCCTGTTGCTCGGCCGCAGTTGCGCCGGTGCCGGTTTCGATGCAGAAGGCTGGCTGATCGATGCTGCCGAGCTGCTCGAAAACGAGCCACAAGATAATGTCCGCAGCGCCCTGATCGGTTTGCAGGAGATGGTCAAAGGCGAGCTCACCGGCGACGACGTGACCGTCGTTTTGCTGCTGCCGACCGATGACGAGCCGCTGGCTGACCGTGCCGCTGCTCTGGGCCAATGGTGCCAGGGCTTCCTCAGTGGTTTCGGCTTGAACTGCCGTGACAGCAGCATGTTGAGCACCGAAGCTACCGAAGTGATTCAGGATCTGGCGGCTATTTCACAGGTGCAAGACGCCCTGGAAGAGTCCGACGACGGCGAGAGCGATTACATGGAAGTCATGGAATACCTGCGCGTCGCGCCGCTGCTGCTGTTCGCCGAGACCAAAAAGCCGGACGCATCGGCTGCCGCCAAACCGTCGTTGCACTGATCGCGAGCCAGGAATAGCCATCTGCCCATGATTCATATCCCGAAATCGGAATACAGCCGTCGCCGCAAGGCCCTGATGGCGCAGATGGTCCCCAACAGCATCGCCATCCTGCCCGCCGCCGCAGTCGCCATCCGCAACCGCGACGTCGAGCACGTCTATCGTCAGGACAGCGATTTCCAGTACCTCAGCGGTTTCCCCGAGCCCCAGGCCGTCATTGTGCTGATGCCCGGTCGCGAACATGGCGAATACGTGCTGTTCTGCCGTGAGCGCAACGCCGAACGAGAGTTGTGGGACGGCCTGCGAGCGGGCCAGGAAGGCGCGATCCGCGACTTCGGCGCCGACGACGCCTTTCCCATCACCGACATCGACGACATCCTGCCTGGCCTGATCGAAGGCCGCGACCGGGTGTATTCGGCCATGGGCAGCAATCCGGAATTCGATCGGCACCTGATGGACTGGATCAACGTGATCCGTTCCAAAGCGCACCTCGGCGCCCAGCCGCCGAACGAATTCGTTGCCCTGGATCACCTGTTGCACGACATGCGCCTGTATAAATCGGCGGCAGAGGTGAAGGTGATGCGTGAGGCTGCTCGAATTTCCGCCCAGGCCCACATCCGCGCGATGCAGGCCAGCCGGGCCGGGCTGCATGAGTTCAGCCTCGAAGCCGAGCTCGATTACGAATTCCGCAAGGGCGGAGCGAAAATGCCGGCCTACGGTTCGATCGTCGCCTCGGGGCGCAACAGTTGCATCCTGCATTACCAGCAGAATGACGCGGTGCTCAAGGACGGTGATCTGGTACTGATCGATGCCGGCTGCGAAATCGATTGCTACGCCAGCGACATCACCCGCACCTGGCCGGTCAACGGCAAGTATTCACCAGAACAGAAGGCGATCTACGAGTTGGTGCTGGCGGCTCAAGAAGCCGCCTTTGCCGAAATCGCCCCGGACAAACACTGGAACCAGGCCCACGAAGCCACGGTCCGGGTGATTACATCCGGCCTGGTGGAACTGGGCCTGTTGCAGGGCGATGTCGATGAATTGATCGCCCGCGAAGCCCATAAAGCTTTTTACATGCACCGCGCCGGTCACTGGTTGGGCATGGATGTGCACGACGTCGGCGAGTACAAGGTCGGCGGCGAATGGCGCGTGCTGGAGGTCGGCATGGCGCTGACCGTGGAACCGGGCATCTACATTGCCCCGGACAACCAGAACGTAGCGAAAAAATGGCGCGGCATTGGCGTGCGCATCGAGGACGATGTAGTGGTCACCAAAACCGGCTGTGAAATCCTGAGCCATGGCGTACCGAAAACGGTCGCCGAGATCGAAGCCTTGATGGCCGCCGCACGGACACAAGCGGCATGAGTCGAGTCAATCTGGCAATCATCGGTGGCGGCCTGGTCGGCGCCAGCCTGGCGTTGGCCTTGCAGGCCGGGGCCAAGGCCCGTGGCTGGAAGATCGTGCTGATCGAACCCTTTGCACCGGGCGACACCTATCAGCCGAGCTACGATGCCCGGTCTTCGGCGCTGTCGTACGGCGCTCGGCAGATTTATCAACGGCTGGGCGCGTGGCAGGAAATTTCCCGCCGCGCCGAGCCGATCAAGCAGATTCACGTCTCCGATCGCGGACGGTTCTCCACCGCGCGCCTGTCGGCGATGGAAGAGGGCGTACCGGCGCTGGGCTACGTGGTGGAAAACGCCTGGCTCGGCCAATGCCTGTGGCAAGGCCTGGACAAGGACGTGATCAGCTGGCGGTGTCCGGCGGAGGTCACGCGCATGGAACCGCTGACCGATGGCTATCGCCTGGTCCTCAACGATGAAACCACCCTGGAGTGCGACCTTGCGGTGCTCGCTGACGGTGGCCGTTCCGGTCTGCGCGAGCAATTGGGGATCGGCATCAAGACCCGTCCCTATCACCAGAGCGCGCTGATCGCCAACGTTACACCGAGTGAAGCGCACAACGGCATGGCCTTCGAGCGCTTCACCGATGAGGGGCCGATGGCGTTGTTGCCATTGCCGGACAACCGCTGTGCGTTGGTCTGGACCCGTCTGGGCATGGACGCGAAACGGCTGGCGGTGCTGGATGAGCGAAGTTTCCTCAGCGAGTTGCAGGGCGTGTTCGGTTATCGTCTCGGCGCCTTGAAGCAGGTGGGCGTACGGCATCTGTATCCGCTGTCATTGATCGAGGCCGAAGAGCAGGTACGTCCGAATCTGGCGATTCTGGGCAACGCCGCTCACAGCCTGCACCCGATTGCGGGGCAAGGCTTCAACCTGTCCCTGCGCGATGCCCAGGCCTTGGCCGACGCGCTGCTGACCAGCGAAAGCTCGCCCGGTGATTTCGCCACCTTGCAGGCCTACCGCGAACGCCAGCGCCTGGATCAGAGCCTGACCGTAGGCTTCTCCGATCAGGTCACCCGCTTGTTCGGCAGCACCCAGCCACTGGTTTCCCTGGGCCGCAGTATCGGCCTGCTCGGCCTCGATCTGCTGCCACCGGCCAAGCGCTGGTTCGCCCGGCAGGCCATGGGGCTGGGTACGCGTCCCGATGTTTGAGAATTTGCAGATCGATAGTCACGACGGCTCCGGCACTTGGGTGGCGCGAGTCGAGGAACCCCTTTACGTGCGGCTCAGGTCGCAAGCGAGACAGGCTTAAAGCATGGAAATGCGCGCAGATCTGTTGATTGTCGGGGCCGGAATGGTCGGCAGCGCCCTGGCGCTGGCGCTGCAGGACAGCGGGCTGGAAGTCCTGCTGCTGGACGGCAGCCCGATGAGCGTCAAACCCTTTGACGGGCAGGCGCCATTCGAACCGCGGGTGAGCGCGCTGTCGGCCGCCAGCCAGCGAATCCTCGATCGCCTGGGCGTCTGGGATGGCATCGCCAATCGGCGAAGCAGTCCCTACACCGAGATGCATGTCTGGGATGGCAGCGGTACCGGGCAGATCCATTTCTCGGCGACCAGCGTGCATGCGCAGGTGCTCGGGCATATCGTCGAGAACCGCGTGGTGCAGGATGCCTTGCTCGACCGTCTGCACGACTGCGATCTGGGGATGCTGGCCAATGCGCGCCTGGAGCAGATGCGCCGCTCCGGTGACGACTGGCTGCTGACCCTGGCCGATGGCCGCACCTTGCGCGCGCCGTTGGTCATTGCCGCCGATGGTGCCAACTCGGCAGTGCGGCGCCTGGCCGGCGTAGCGACCCGCGAGTGGGATTACCTGCACCACGCCATCGTGACCAGCGTGCGCAGCGCCGAACCTCATCAAATGACTGCCTGGCAGCGTTTCACCGATGACGGTCCATTGGCCTTTCTGCCGTTGGAGCGCGACGGTCAGCAGGACTGGTGCTCGATCGTCTGGTCGACCACGCCAAGCGAGGCCGAACGCCTGATGGCGCTGGACGACGCTGGTTTCTGCAAGGAACTGGAGCGCGCCTTCGAAGGTCGGCTTGGCTCCGTGCTCAGCGCCGATCCGCGACTGTGCGTGCCGCTGCGTCAGCGCCACGCCAAGCGCTATGTGGCTGAAGGCCTGGCGTTGATCGGCGATGCGGCTCACACCATTCACCCATTGGCCGGGCAGGGGGTAAATCTCGGTTTCCTCGATGCCGCCGTGCTGGCCGAAGTGCTGTTGCAAGCGGCTGCCCGTGGCGAGCGATTGGCGGATGTGAAAGTGCTGAGTCGTTACGAGCGTCGGCGCATGCCGCATAACCTGGCGTTGATGGCGGCGATGGAAGGCTTCGAGCGGTTATTCCAGGCTGACCCGCTGCCGGTGCGCTGGTTGCGTAATGCCGGGTTGAAGATGGTTGACCAGATGCCGGAGGCCAAGGCGTTGTTCGTGCGTGAGGCGTTGGGGTTGATTGGGGATTTGCCGGCGTTGGCCAAGGCCTGAGATCTTCATTGATGCTGATGGCCCCTTCGCGGGCACATTCACTACACATCTCAAACTGTGCAACATTTGGTTACTCCTCTACCAACTGTTCGATTGAGAAGGTAAATGTGAGTCCTTATCATTTACTCTCATTTTTTCAATCAAGAGACCACACCTATGTTGGCACCCAAGCGTCTACTGACTGCACTGGCCCTGACCCTGATCGGCAGCACCATCGCCCAGGCCGCCGACGAGGTGGTGGTTTACTCCTCGCGTATCGACGAGCTGATCAAGCCGGTGTTCGACGCCTACACCGCGAAAACCGGCGTGCAGGTGAAGTTCATCACCGACAAGGAAGCGCCTTTGATGCAGCGGATCAAGGCAGAAGGCGAGAACGCCACCGCCGACCTGCTGCTGACCGTCGATGCCGGCAACCTCTGGCAGGCCGAGCAGATGGGCATCCTGCAACCCTTCACCTCGAAAACCATCGACGCCAATATCCCGCTGCAGTATCGCTCCTCCGCCCATGCCTGGACCGGCTTGAGCCTGCGGGCGCGGACCATTGCTTATTCCACCGATCGGGTGAAACCCGGCGAGCTGACCACCTACGAAGGTCTGGCCGACAAGAATTGGGAAGGCCGCCTGTGCCTGCGCACGGCGAAGAAGGTCTACAACCAGTCTTTGACCGCCACCATGATCGAAGTCCACGGTGCCGACAAAACCGAGAAGATCCTCAAGGGCTGGGTCGGCAACCTGGCCACCGATGTGTTCTCCGATGACGTTGCGGTGCTGGAAGCGATCAACGCGGGCCAGTGTGACGTTGGCATCGTCAACACCTACTACTACGGCCGTCTGCACAAGCAGAAGCCTGACCTGGCGGTGAAACTGTTCTGGCCAAACCAGGGCGACCGTGGCGTGCACGTCAACCTGTCGGGCATCGGCCTGACCAAACATGCTCCGCACCCGGAAGCGGCCAAGGCACTGATCGAGTGGATGACCACGCCTGAGGCGCAGAAGATCTTCGCCGACGTGAACCAGGAGTTCCCGGCCAACCCCGCCGTGCAGCCTTCCGCGGAAGTGGCGAGCTGGGGCAAGTTTGTCGCCGATACCTTGCCTGTGGAAATTGCCGGCAAGCGTCAGGCTGAAGCGATTCGCATGATGGATCGGGCTGGCTGGAACTGATTCCACTGTGTCGAGAGATCTTCCCTGTGGTGAGGGGGCTAGCCCCCTCGCCACAAGATAAATTTGCTGGCTTCATCGCCAGAGGCCCGCATTTTTTTAGAGAATTTCCTTGGCTCACCCCACCCAACGCCGCTGGTATCCCCTGGTCTTCGCCATCGCTGCGCTGGTCCTGCTGCCCCTCAGCGTCTTGCTGTTGTCATGGCAAACCATCGACCAACAGATCTGGTCCCACCTCTGGGATACCCAGATGTCGCGCCTGCTGGGCAATACCCTGACGTTGGTCCTCGGTGTCGGTGTCGGCGTAACGGTGCTGGGAGTGAGCCTGGCCTGGCTCACCAGCCTCTGCGAATTTCCCGGTCGGCGTTGGCTGGACTGGGCCTTGATGTTGCCGTTCGCGATCCCCGCTTATGTGTTGGCATTCGTTTTTGTGGGGCTGCTGGATTTTGCAGGCCCGGTGCAAACCCTGCTGCGCGAATGGTTCGGCAGCGCAATCAGATTGCCGCGGGTTCGCTCCACCGGCGGGGTGATCCTGGTGCTGGTGCTGGTTTTCTATCCCTATGTGTACCTGTTGGCGCGGACCGCGTTCCTGGCCCAGGGCAAAGGCTTGATGGAAGCGGCACGGGTTCTGGGCCAATCGCCGTGGCAGGCGTTCTGGCGGGTGGCCTTGCCGATGGCTCGCCCCGCGATCGGTGCGGGCGTTGCATTGGCGCTGATGGAAACCCTGGCGGATTTCGGCGCGGTGTCGGTGTTCAATTTCGACACGTTCACCACCGCCATCTACAAAACCTGGTACGGCTTTTTCAGCCTCTCGACCGCCGCGCAACTGGCCAGCCTGTTGTTGCTGGTGGTGATGGTGGTGTTGTACGGCGAGCGTCGCGCGCGGGGGGCGAATCGGGCGAGCAACGAGCGACCTCGGGTCAAGGCGTTGTACCACTTGCGTGGCGTCAAGGCGCTGGTCGCCATGAGTTGGTGCGGTCTGGTGTTCGCCTGTGCCTTCGTCATTCCGATGTTGCAACTGGTGGTGTGGTTCGGGCAGCGCGGACGCTTCGATCTGGATGAGCGTTACGCCGGGCTGATCGTCCATACCTTGTACTTGGGGGGCATGGCGGCGCTGATCACCGTCGGTGTCGCCCTGGTGCTGGCGTTTGCGCGTCGGCTGGCGCCGACCCGGGCGATACGTGCCGGTGTCAGCCTGGCCAACCTTGGCTACGCGTTGCCCGGTTCGGTGCTGGCTGTGTCGATCATGCTGGCGTTCAGCTACCTGGATCGCGAGCTGGTGATCCCGTTCTCGAGCTGGCTCGGTGGCGCCGGTAAACCCTTGCTGCTCGGCAGTCTATCGGCATTATTGCTGGCCTATCTGGTCCGGTTCATCGCCGTCGCGTATGGGCCACTGGAAAGCAGCCTGGCACGAATACGGCCATCTTTGCCCGAAGCGGCACGTAGCCTGGGCGTGAGTGGGCCTCGACTGTTTTTCAAGGTGTATCTGCCATTGTTGCTGCCCGGCACCTTGAGCGCCGCCCTGCTGGTGTTTGTCGACGTGCTCAAGGAAATGCCCGCAACCCTGTTGATGCGCCCGTTTGGCTGGGACACGCTGGCGGTGCGTATCTTCGAAATGACCAGCGAAGGGGAGTGGGCGAGGGCGTCGTTGCCGGCACTGACACTGGTTCTGGTGGGCCTGCTACCGGTCATCGGATTGATACGACGTTCGGCGCATCAAAACAGCTAGGTGTCAGTCCTACACCTTGAGGCTACAATGCGCGGCATTCGGTGCGGTCCGTCCTACAGACCTGGTAGCTGAAATCGGCTGAAAGCCTTTTATTTCAAGGCATTCACGCCGTGCAGCACCGGCCCGCACCTTCGCCACGCCCGGAAGGAGAAACCCATGGGACAGCGTACGCCTCTGTACGACCTTCATCTCGCCCTCGGCGCGAAGATGGTCGATTTTGGCGGTTGGGATATGCCTCTGCATTACGGCTCGCAAGTCGAGGAACACCATCAGGTGCGCCGCGATTGCGGGGTTTTCGATGTATCCCACATGACCGTGATCGATGTCAGCGGCCCCCAGGCCAAGGCCTGGCTCCAGCATTTGCTGACCAATGACGTCGAGCGTCTGCACAGCCCTGGCCGTGCCTTGTACAGCACCATGCTCAATGAGCGCGGGGGGATCGTCGACGACATGATCGTCTATCGCCTCGTGGACGGTTATCGGCTGGTGGTCAACGCCTCCACCCGTAATCAGGACCTGGCCTGGATGCAGGCCCACCTCGGCGACTATGACGTGCAGCTCAACGAGCGCTCGGAGTTGGCGATGCTGGCCATTCAAGGTCCCCAGGCCCGGCAAAAAATCGCTGAACTGGTGACTCAGTCTCGCGGCAACCTGATCCAGTTGCTCAAGCCTTTCGAAGGCCAGCCCGACGGTGACTGGTTCATCGCGCGCACCGGCTACACCGGTGAGGACGGTCTGGAAATCATTTTGCCGGCCGACCAGGCCCCAGGATTCTTCAACGATCTGGTGGGTGCGGGCATTTCCCCCATCGGCCTGGGCGCACGGGATACCTTGCGTGTCGAAGCGGGCATGAACCTTTACGGTCAGGACATCCATCAAGACGTTTCGCCACTGGCCTCCAACATGGCCTGGAGCATTGCCTGGGAGCCGGCCACACGTCAGTTCATCGGTCGCACTGCCCTGGAGGCCGAGCGGGCCAGTGGCGTACAGCATAAACTGGTCGGTCTGGTCCTTGAGGAGCGTGGGGTTTTGCGCGCTCATCAGGTGGTTCGCATCGCCAATGTTGGCGAAGGGGAGATCACCAGTGGTAGTTTCTCTCCTACGCTAAGCAAGTCGATAGCACTGGCGCGCGTGCCGATGGCAACTGCCGACCGCGCGGAAGTGGAAATCCGTGGCAAGTGGTACCCGGTCCGAGTGGTCAAACCGACCTTCGTACGCCATGGCAAAACCTTGATCTAACCTTTTCTGGCGGGCAACGACCGCTGACATTTTTCTTGAGGACACAGAATATGAGCGATATCCCTGCCGACCTGCGCTTTGCCGAAAGTCATGAATGGGCCCGCCTGGAGCATGATGGCGGCGTGAAAGTGGGTATCTCAGACCACGCTCAGGAAGCCTTGGGTGACGTAGTGTTCGTCGAGCTGCCGGAAATCGGCAAAGTGTTCGCTGCCGGTGAGGCTGCGGGTGTAGTCGAGTCGGTCAAGGCCGCGTCGGATATCTACTCGCCAGTTTCCGGCACAGTCATTGCCGTTAACGAAGAGTTGGCCAACAACCCGGAACTGCTCAACAGCGCGCCTTATGACAGCTGGATCTTCAAACTCGAGCCAAGCGATACCTCTGAGCTGGACAAACTGCTCGACCCGGCGGCCTACAAGGCTGCTATTGGCGAGTAAGCCTTAAGCGTCATCCCCAAAGCCCCGCCTCGTCGGGGCTTTTTTGTGAGCGCTGAAGATCCAGTGTGGGAGTATGTGGCAACCATTCCCACAGGGGTTCGCTGTCGGTATCGGCTGCTATGCTGGTTTGACCGTGTTGCATCGACGTTGAGCGCCAGTCAAGAGAGAGCCCGTCATGTCCCAATTGCCGTCCTTGAGCCAGTTACGCGACCCCAATGCCTTTCTTCGCCGCCACCTCGGCCCCGATGCCGCCGAGCAGCAGGCCATGCTCGACAGCCTCGGCCTCGGCAGCCGGGTCGAGTTGATCGAGCAGACGGTGCCGCCGGGAATCCGCCTGAACCGGGTGCTGGACCTGCCCCCAGCGCTTGACGAAGAAGCGGCGCTGGCCAAGCTTCGGAGTTACGCCGAGCAGAACCAGGTCTGGACCAGCCTGATCGGCATGGGCTACCACGGCACCCTCACGCCGCCTGTCATTGTGCGCAACGTGCTGGAAAATCCCGGCTGGTACACCGCCTACACGCCCTATCAACCGGAGATCGCCCAAGGGCGGCTCGAAGCGCTGCTGAATTTCCAGCAATTGACCATCGACCTCACGGGCCTGGAACTGGCCAACGCCTCGCTGCTGGATGAAGCCACCGCAGCGGCGGAAGCCATGGCACTGGCCAAGCGTGTCGCCAAGTCACGGAGCAATCTGTTCTTCGTTGACGAAAACTGTCATCCGCAGACGATTTCCGTGGTGCAGACCCGTGCCGAAGGCTTCGGTTTCGAGCTGATCATCGACGCTGTGGATAATCTGAAACAGCACCAGGTGTTCGGCGCGCTGCTGCAATACCCCGATACCCATGGCGAGATCCGCGATCTGCGACCCTTGATCGATCACCTGCATGCCCAACAGGCCCTGGCCTGTGTCGCCACCGATCTGCTGAGCCTGCTGTTGCTGACCCCGCCGGGGGAATTGGGCGCCGACGTGGTGTTCGGTTCATCCCAGCGCTTCGGCGTGCCCATGGGCTATGGCGGGCCCCACGCGGCGTTTTTTGCCAGTCGCGAGGAGTACAAGCGGGCGATTCCCGGGCGGATCATCGGCGTGTCGAAAGATGCTCGCGGCAACGTCGCTTTGCGCATGGCCCTGCAAACCCGCGAGCAACACATCCGCCGGGAGAAGGCCAACTCGAACATCTGCACCGCCCAGGTGCTGCTGGCCAACATCGCCAGTTTCTACGCGGTCTACCACGGTCCGGAAGGTCTTAAGCGGATTGCGCAGCGGGTTCATCGGCTGACCTGCATTCTCGCCGAGGGCCTTGCGCGACATGGCATCACCCGGCTCAACCAGCATTTTTTCGACACGCTGACCCTGGAGGTCGGCGGCACCCAGACGGCAATCATCGAAAGCGCCCAGGCAGTACAGATCAACTTGCGCATCCTCGGGCGTGGGCAGTTGGGTCTGAGCCTCGACGAAACCTCTGACGAAAGCACCGTGGCGAAGTTGTTCGATGTATTCCTCGGCGCCGATCATGGGCTCAAGGTCGACGAACTGGACGCTGAAACCCTGGCTGGCGGCATTCCTGACGGGCTGCTGCGAACTTCGCCTTATTTGCGTCACCCGGTGTTCAAGGCACACCACAGCGAAACAGAGATGCTGCGTTACCTCAAACAGCTGGAAAACAAAGACCTGGCGCTCAATCAATCGATGATCCCGCTCGGCTCCTGCACCATGAAACTCAATGCCACCAGCGAGATGATCCCCATCACCTGGCCGCAATTCGCCAACTTGCACCCCTTTGTGCCGAAAGAACAGGCGGTGGGTTATTCGCTGATGATCGAGGAGCTGGAACGCTGGCTCTGTGCGATTACCGGTTTCGATGCGATCTGCATGCAACCCAACTCCGGCGCCCAGGGCGAGTACGCCGGGTTGCTGGCGATCCGCAAGTATCACGAGAGCCGCGACCAAGGCACGCGGGATATCTGCCTGATCCCGTCCTCGGCCCACGGTACCAACCCGGCGTCGGCGCAAATGGCCGGCATGCGGGTGGTGATCGTCGAATGCGACGAGGCGGGTAATGTCGATCTCGATGACCTCAAAGCAAAAGCGGCCGCGGCCTCGGACAAACTCGCCTGCCTGATGGCGACTTATCCTTCGACCCATGGTGTGTACGAGGAAGGCATCAGCGAAATCTGTGAAGTTATCCACAGCCACGGCGGCCAGGTGTACATGGATGGTGCCAACCTCAATGCACAGGTCGGGCTCGCGCGGCCGGCGGACATCGGTGCCGATGTGTCCCACATGAACCTGCACAAGACCTTCTGCATTCCTCACGGCGGCGGCGGGCCGGGCATGGGGCCGATTGGCGTGCGCGCTCATCTGGCGCCATTCGTGGCCAATCATCCGGTGATACCGATCGAAGGACCGCTGCCGGAGAACGGCGCCGTCAGCGCAGCGCCCTGGGGCAGCGCGAGCATTTTGCCGATCAGCTGGATGTACATCGCCATGATGGGCCCGCAACTGGCGGATGCCAGCGAAGTGGCGATCCTCGCCGCGAATTACCTCGCTCAGCATTTGTCCGGCGCATTTCCGGTGCTCTATACCGGGCGCAACGAACGGGTGGCCCACGAATGCATCCTCGACCTGCGGCCGCTCAAAGTGTTGACCGGCATCAGTGAAGAGGACGTGGCCAAGCGCCTGATGGATTACGGCTTCCACGCGCCGACCATGTCTTTTCCGGTGCCGGGGACATTGATGGTCGAACCGACCGAAAGTGAATCGAAGGCCGAGCTGGACCGTTTTATCGCAGCGATGCTGAGCATCCGTGCGGAAATCACCGAGGTGCAGAACGGCAACTGGTCGGCCGAAGACAACCCGCTGAAACGCTCGCCGCATACCTTGGCTGACATCACCGGGGTCTGGGAGCGGCCTTACAGCATCGAGCAGGCGGTGACGCCGGATGCGCACACCAAGGCGCACAAGTATTGGCCGGTGGTGAATCGGGTGGACAACGTCTATGGCGATCGCAATCTGTATTGTGCGTGTGTGCCGGTGGACGAATACCGCTGAAGCACACACATGAACGCACCCCTGTAGGAGCGAGCTTGCTCGCGATGGTCGTTAACGATAACGCGGGATTACTGGCTAAACGCGGTGCTCTTAAGTCCATCGGGAGCAAGCTCGCTCCTACAGGGGGTTTTGTGTTGGGCAAAAAAATGCCGCTCATGGGAGCGGCATTTTTGTTCAGCCGTAAGGCTTATTCCGACGCGACAGCATTCTTCGCCAGGATCGCATTGGCCAATTCCATGTCCGTGGCCTGCAGGCCCGGGTTGTCGGCGCGGACTTTCTGCATCGCCGCTTCCAGATACGGGCCGCGGATGCCGCCGTCACTGGCAACGAAGCTGCCGGCATCGTCCTGGGCGGCAACGATCAACTTGTGATCCTTGAAAGTCAGGTAAGTCGAGCCGGTGGTCGCACCGGAAGAGATGACGTTACGCCAAAAGCTATCGGCCATCGCCGAACCTACAGGAAGGGACAGCAAGGCGATGGTAGCGACAGCAAGTTTGAGACGCATATTGGGTGACTCCACTGGGTTAACTGGCGGATTTGATTGCCAAATACCCTGTCGAGTTCCATGACGCCCTTTTTCCTCCCGGTTATTTCTGTTCACTCTGCGGCGTCACCCGCAGCACTTCTTCGATCGTCGTCAGCCCAGCCGCTACTTTCTGCGCACCCGACAGGCGCAAACTGCGCATGCCTTCCTTGAAGGCCTGGCGCCGCACCGCCGTCAGATCGGTGTCGGGGTTGATCAGCGCTTTGACCCCGTCAGTCAGCTGCATGATTTCGTACACCCCGGCACGCCCGCGATAACCGGTGTCGCGGCATTCCAGGCAGCCGATGGCGCGTTGGGCGTTGCCGGGCAATGGCGCTTGCCAGGGTCTGGTCAGGGTTTGCCAGTCTTCTTCACTCAAGGTCAGTGGGGCCTTGCAATGCGGGCACAAGGTCCGGACCAGCCGCTGGGCCATGACGCCGAGCACGGTGGCCTTGATCAGGTAATGAGGCACGCCGAGTTCCAGCAGGCGGCTGATGGCGCTGGGCGCGTCGTTGGTGTGCAACGTCGAGAGCACCAGGTGACCGGTGAGGGCCGCCTGGATCGCCATTTCCGCGGTTTCCAGGTCACGGATCTCGCCGATCATGATGATGTCCGGATCCTGGCGCATCAGCGCGCGCACACCGGCGGCGAACGTCAGGTCGATGTTGTGCTGAACCTGCATCTGGTTGAAGGCCGGCTCGACCATTTCGATCGGGTCTTCGATGGTGCAGAGGTTGACCTCAGGCGTCGCCAGTTTCTTGAGGGTGGTGTAGAGCGTGGTGGTTTTGCCCGAACCGGTCGGCCCGGTCACCAGAATGATGCCGTTGGGCTGGCTCGTCATGTCCTGCCAGCGGCGCAGGTCTTCAACTGAAAACCCAAGCTGATCGAAATTCTTGAGCAATACTTCCGGGTCGAAGATCCGCATGACCATTTTTTCGCCAAACGCGGTCGGCAATGTCGACAGCCGCAGCTCGACTTCGCCGCCACCCGGGGTCTTGGTTTTCACCCGACCGTCCTGAGGCTTGCGTTTTTCCGCGACGTTCATTCGCCCCAGGCTCTTCAGGCGGCTGACGATGGCCATGGTCACCTGTGGCGGGAATTGATAAACGTTGTGCAGCACGCCGTCGATGCGAAAGCGCACGGTGCCTTGCTCGCGGCGGGGTTCGATGTGGATATCGCTGGCCCGCTGCTGGAACGCGTACTGGAACAGCCAGTCGACGATGTTGACGATGTGCGCATCGTTGGCGTCCGGCTCCTGGTCGCTGGCGCCGAGGTTGAGCAACTGTTCGAAGTTGCCCAGGTTATTGGTTTGCTGGTCGGCATTGGTCGCGCCGCTGACCGATTTGGCCAGGCGGAAGAACTCCACGCTGAAGCGCTGGATGTCCACCGGGTTGGCGACCACACGCTTGATGGGCAGTTTCAATACGTGGGTCAGGTCCGCTTCCCAGCCGTTGACGTAAGGCTGGGCGCTGGCCACGGTCACCGCTTCCCGGTCGACGGAGACGGCGAGAATCTTGTGGCGCTGGGCGAAGGCATAGGACATCAGCGGGGTAACGGCCGCGACGTTGATTTTCAGCGGATCGATCCGCAAGTATGGCTGGCCGGCCTGCTGCGACAGCCACAGGGTCAGGCTTTCCAGATCCAGGTGTTTGCCGGGACGGCTGAGGTCATCCAGATGCTGGCTGGCAATGAACTCCAACGGGTGTATCTGGCCGTTGGCGGCGTGACGGCGTCGGGCATTGAGCGCGTGCTCGGCCGAATCCTGGCTGATAAAGCCTTGGGCAACCAACTCACGCAGTAACTCATTGAGATCCAGCCAGCGGTCCTGAATGGCAAGTTGAACGGACATGCGGGCTCCTCGTGAACAACAGTTCGCAAAGGATAGTCGCGGAGCCGCAAACCGTTGGGCCACTACTCGACGAAGCCGTGTCAGGTTTTTTCAGCCCGCCGCCTGAGCTGCTGCGATCCAGGCAGAATCAGCCGCTTGCAGATCCACCGAGCAGACGCTGATCAGGTTACGCAGTTTTTCCGCGATCACCTGGGCGCGGTGCCAGCTCAGACCGTCGATGACGATGGCGATCGACAGTAGGTCGTCACGGCGCTGCACGTTGACCTGCTGCGGTGTCAGGCACTGCAAGGCGAACAGGTTGAGCGCCCTGCACAGCAGGTCCGGCTCGGCTTCGGCCTGCAGTTGGTAGTGCACGCGGCACAGAGCGTTGCTGACGTTCCAGACATCGGCACGGGTGGGCGGGGTAGATACAGCTTCCAGATGCGGCATGGTCGGACTCCAAAATCACTGGAGGAATTTTTACATTCGTTGTCGGGTATTTCTTATCTATGATTGGGCCTATTGTTGATTTGCCGAATCAATCAATTCGTTGAAATATCAATTTCGGGTTTATCTATGCACAGCCAGTTGGACAGTTACGACCGCAAGATTCTCGCGTTGCTGCAAGAGGACGCTTCACTGTCCAGCGCGCAGATCGCCGAACAGGTGGGACTGTCGCAGTCGCCGTGCTGGCGACGGATTCAGCGGATGAAGGAGGAGGGGATCATTCGCGGCCAGGTCACCTTGCTCGATCGCAAGAAGATCGGTCTCAATACGCAGATCTTTGCCGAAATCAAACTCAACGCCCACGGGCGTTCGAACTTCACCGGGTTCACCGAGGCGATTCGTGGTTTTCCCGAAGTGCTGGAGTGTTATGTGCTGATGGGGTCGGTGGATTTCATGCTGCGGATCGTCACGGCGGACATCGAGGCGTATGAGCGCTTCTTTTTCGAGAAGCTGTCGATGGTACCGGGGATTCAGGAGGTCAATTCGATTGTGGCGCTGTCGGAGATCAAGTCGACGACCAGTTTGCCGGTCTGAGTTTTTGGGGTGGCTGTGCTGGCCTCATCGCTGGCAAGCCAGCTCCCACAGGTTCAGTGTTGGAATGCATATAGTATTTCAACACAAAAACCTGTGGGAGCTGGCTTGTCGGATCGCCGCACCGCAGCGAAGGCGATCTTACAGGCGCAGCAACATCTTCCAGGCACGATTCTGATACACCGCAATCGCCTGCTGCTTGCGCGCATCCAGCGATTCATCGGTGATCGGCTCGTTAGCCAACAGGGCAAGTTGCTTCAGCTCGCCATACAGGCGATCCATTTCCGGGATGTCCAGCACTTGACGGGCATGGTGCAGCCAGGCCTGGATGCGCTCGATGCGCGGCAGTTGTTCGGCCAGATCTTCTGGCTGCTGCTGATAACGCTGCAATTGCAAGGAGGTGGCTTCTTCGCCCAACAGACGCGGCAACCAGCTACCCAACTGTGCGGCGCCCTGGCGATTGCCACGCACGTTGCGATCGGCAGCCCAGGTGCGGGCCAGCAACCAGCGCGAGGTGTTCAGGGAGAACAGGCCCCAACGCGGGTCTTCCAGTTCTTCGAGAAACTGCTCCGGCGCTGCCTTGCGCACGTCTTCGTCGTCCAGACCGGCTTGCACCAATGGGCGCCAGTCTTCGAGCAATGCATCCAGGGCGATCCGCAGGTCGTGCGTCGACTGACGCGGCGCGGCTTGACCCAGGCTGCTGAGCAGCGCGCGCAGTTCCGCGAGGTTCTCGACCCAGTCCTGCAACAAGCGCCAGTGGCCATTGAAGCGATACTGCTCGGCCAGGCGCTGGCTGCTGCCGAGCAAGTGCCAGCCCAGCGCGGCAAACGCGTCGTCCAGCGGGGTTTCGGCGCTGATCTGTGGGGCCGGGAGGCTCAACGAGTAGCTGTGGGCGTCGTACAGGCGATAACCGCGCTCGGCCTTGCTGATGTCACATGGCATCAGGGGCAGGGTCGCGGCCAGTTCGGCGGCCAGTTCCAGCAGTGCGGACGGCTCGCCTTCGCGCAGCTCCAGCTCCAGCTCGCAGATTTCTTCTTTCTGCTTGCCGACGATGACGTGGCCCAGGTCCAGCGCGGCTTCGATGACCACTTTGGTCTTGCCGCGGCCCCAGGCGATTTCAGCGCGTTCGCGAACGAAGTCGGTGGTGAAGATCGGCTTCAGGGTTTTCTTGTCAAGCGTGGCCAACTCTTCAGGCCAGCATTCGCCGTCGAGTTTCTTCACGTCGAGCTTGGCTTTGGGCAGGTTCCAGTCGTATTCATTACGCTCGGACAGCCCGGCAATGCTCTGGCCGCGGGTCTTGAGGGTCTGAATCACTTCTTCGCCATCGCGGCGCAGGCGCAGGGCAACCTTGGCGCGGGCCAGGTCGCGCTCAGGCGTGTCGAAGTACTGGTTCATCAATTCACGGCGTTCCCAGCCACTTTTGTTGCGTTTTTTCAGGAGCGGGTGCTCGCGCAGCGCGGCGAGGGTTTCGCGGCTGACGCGGAGTTTGATTTCGGTTTCTTTCTGCATGGCCGGAAAATCCAGGATCGGGAGCGCAGCCGGGGGAATGTGTGGCTGCCAAGGTCGTGCAGTGTACAGGACTGATTGAAGATAGGGTCTGTTGGCGCTTGGTGACGAGCCGCGACGGTTTATTCCTGTCGCCAGATGGTTCTATGATGGACTTCAATCCGGGAGTTGGAGTCAGCGATGCCTTTGCCGTCCATGAAAGATCAGTTCGCTGCGCTGATCGCTGCACCGTCCGTCAGCTGTACCCAGGCCAGCCTCGATCAAAGCAACCGTGCGGTGATCGACTTGCTGGCGACGTGGCTGGGCGATCTGGGTTTTGCCTGTGATATCCAGCAGGTCAGCCCCGGCAAATTCAATCTGCTGGCCAGTGTCGGTTCCGGCCCAGGTGGACTGGTCCTCGCCGGTCACAGTGACACCGTGCCGTACGACGCCGCGTTGTGGCAGACCGATCCGCTCAAACTGACCGAAGTCGACGGCCGCTGGGTCGGCCTGGGCAGTTGCGACATGAAGGGCTTTTTCGCCCTGGTCATCGAGGCGGTCATTCCGCTGCTCGAGCAACCGTTCAAACAGCCGCTGCTGATTCTCGCCACCTGCGATGAAGAAAGCTCGATGTCCGGGGCGCGAGCCCTGGCCGAAGCCGGGCGACCCCTGGGCCGTGCCGCAGTGATCGGCGAGCCGACCGGGCTGAAGCCGATCCGCATGCATAAAGGCATCATGATGGAGCGCATCGATATCCTCGGCCAGAGCGGTCACTCTTCGGACCCAAGCCTGGGCCACAGCGCTCTCGAAGCCATGCACGATGCCATCGGCGAACTGCGCGGGCTGCGTCTGTTATGGCAGCGCGAATACCGTAACCCGCAGTTCAGTGTGCCGCAGCCGACCATGAACTTCGGCTGTATCCACGGCGGCGACAACCCCAACCGCATTTGCGGCCAGTGCTCGCTGGAGTTCGATCTGCGGCCGTTGCCGGGCATGGACCCCAAGGTCCTGCGTGCGGAGATTCTGCAAAAGCTCAGGCCCATCGCCGAGCGGCATCAGGTGAAGATCGATTACGCACCGTTGTTTCCAGAAGTGCCGGCCTTCGAGCAGGCCGAGGATGCGGAATTGGTCCGGGTCGCGGAAAAGCTCACCGGTCATCGCGCCGAAGCAGTGGCATTCGGCACCGAAGCGCCTTATCTTCAGCGTCTTGGCTGCGAAACGCTGGTGCTTGGCCCCGGCGATATTGCCTGCGCCCACCAACCGGGGGAGTACCTGGAAATGTCACGTTTGCAGCCTACGGTGCATCTATTACGTCAACTGATTGAACATTACTGTCTGATGCCGGCCAAAAACCCTTTGTAGGAGCGAGCTTGCTCCGGGCGGCGTTCCGACGATGGACGTGAGAGCACCGCATACATTCAGGCAGCCCCCGTCATCGTTAACGTCCTTCGCGAGCAAGCTCGCTCCTACAGGGGGCGGTTAAATTGCCAGGGTTCCAACCCGTATTCATGAGGAGAGCGCGCGTGTCGCCAACCCTGTCCCGACGATAACCACCAGCCCGCTGTGCGTTTTTCAGTTTCGCCCATTTTTTGGCTGCTATTTATTACAGGCCCAGGTTCATGCCCGAATACGTCAATTGGCTTCGTCACGCTTCGCCCTACATCAACGCCCACCGCGATTGCACCTTTGTCGTCATGCTCCCCGGCGACGGTGTGGAACACCCCAACTTCGGCAATATCGTCCACGACCTGGTGCTGTTGCACAGCCTTGGCGTGCGGCTGGTGCTGGTTCATGGTTCCCGTCCGCAAATCGAAGCTCGCCTGGCCACCCGCGGCCTGACCCCGCATTACCACCACGGCATGCGCATCACCGATGCCGCGACCCTGGAATGCGTGATCGATGCGGTCGGCCAGTTGCGCATCGCCATCGAAGCGCGGTTGTCCATGGACATGGCTTCGTCGCCGATGCAGGGCTCGCGCCTGCGGGTGGCCAGCGGCAACCTGGTGACGGCGCGGCCGATCGGCGTGCTGGAAGGCGTCGACTATCATCACACCGGTGAGGTACGTCGGGTCGATCGCAAGGGTATCAATCGCCTGCTGGACGAGCGCTCCATCGTGCTGCTGTCGCCGTTGGGCTACTCGCCGACCGGTGAGATTTTCAACCTTGCCTGCGAAGACGTCGCCACCCGAGCGGCCATCGACTTGGGTGCAGACAAGCTGCTGCTGTTCGGTGCCGACCTGGGCTTGATCGATGAAAACGGTCGCTTGGTTCGCGAGTTGCGTCCACAACAGGTGCCGGCGCATTTGCAGCGGTTGGGCAACAACTATCAGGGCGAACTGCTGGATGCGGCCGCCGAGGCCTGTCGCGGTGGCGTCGCCCGCAGCCATATCGTCAGCTATGTCGAAGACGGTGCGTTGCTCACCGAACTCTTCACTCGCGACGGTGGCGGTACGCTGGTGGCTCAGGAGCAATTCGAAGTGGTGCGCGAAGCGGCCATCGAAGACGTCGGTGGTTTGCTGGATCTGATCAGCCCGCTGGAAGAGCAGGGGATTCTGGTGCGCCGCTCCCGCGAGGTACTGGAGCGTGAAATCGAGCAGTTCAGCGTGGTCGAGCGCGAAGGCATGATCATCGCCTGTGCTGCGCTGTATCAGATTGCCGATTCGGATGCCGGGGAGTTGGCTTGTCTGGCGGTGAACCCGGAGTACCGCCATGGCGGGCGCGGCGATGAGTTGCTGGAACGGATCGAAGTCCGCGCTCGGGCGCAGGGGCTCAAGACCTTGTTCGTACTGACGACCCGCACTGCTCACTGGTTTCGCGAGCGGGGTTTTGTGCCGAGCAGTGTCGAGCGTCTGCCGTCGGCCCGGGCATCGTTGTACAACTATCAACGTAACTCGAAGATCTTCGAAAAAGCCCTTTGACGGGCCCGCCCCGTCTTCGACGCCGCCCCCCCTGTAGGAGCGAGCTCGCTCGCGATGGACGTCGACGATAACGCTGGATGTCTGACACCCCGCGGTGTTCTCAGGTTCTTCGCGAGCAAGCTCGCTCCTACAGGGGGGCGTCGTTCCTGAACAAATCCGCTCTGGTATACGGCGAACAATCCGGTAGCACCGTCTCGATCTTGCCTGGTATTAGCCGATGGCGAGGTTCGTTACATGGGCAATCAGAAAAACCGCGAGCGATACGAAAACTGTAATAAATGGACCGGATAGTGCGCGTTTGGTTGTCACGACGTGGCCTTTCGGGATGAAAATGTTTCCGAAGTGCGTCAACGCAAAATCGATCAAAAAACCAGCAAAAAAATACCTTTCAGGCATCTGGTCATGGGGCGGACGCTCTATTTCGGGGGTTAAGCTGTATTCCTGAAAGGTATAAAAAAAGAGCTCTGCAATTCTTTTCAGGTTTGTGACGATTGCATGACTCTGCAAGGACCAAATAACCGGGCATTAGACTATGGTCGTAGACACACATAGTTACGATTGACTTGTGGGGCACGGTCTGGCGCTAATCGCGCATCTTAGGATTCTGGGCAAACGACCCAGGGCCAGGAATACAAGAATTAGAAATGAGAGGAGTGACACAATGAACAAGTCCACCTTGGCCCTGGCCGTGGCCGTAGGGGTTTTGGCGCAGCAGGCAGGCGCCGCCGGTTTCATCGAAGACAGCAAGGCTTCCGTCAGTTCCCGCACCATGTACTACAACAACGATAATCGCGATGGCGGCGCGGATCAGCGTGAGACCGCTGAAGGCCTGAAGTTCGATTACCTGTCCGGCTTCACCCAAGGCCCTGTCGGTTTTGGTTTTGATGCCCAGGCGCTCCTCGGTATCCACCTCGAAGGTGGCCGTGGTCATCACCCGGATAACAACTCGTTTTTCCCGAGCGACACCGACGGTTCGGCATCGGACACGTACAGTCGCGTGGCCGGTAACGTCAAGGCGCGCTTCTCGAAGACCGAGGCCCACTATGGTGGCGCCCTGCAACCCAACATGCCGATCCTGGTAGCGAACGACAGCCGTCTGCTGCCCCAGACCTTTGAAGGTGGCACCATCACCTCGAAGGAAATCGACAACGTGACCTTCAACGTCGGCCAGCTCGAGCATGCGGCAGGCCGCGCCTCGTCCAACACCACCGGTCTGGCAGTGGCTGGCGGTACCGAGGAAAGCAACCAATTCCGTTATGCCGGTGCGGACTGGAAGGTCACCAAGGACCTCACCCTGCAGTACTACCATGCGAACCTGGAAGACTATTACAAGCAGCACTTCCTCGGCCTGGTACACGTACTGCCGATCAGCGCCAACCAGTCCTTCAAGACAGACCTGCGCTACTTCGACAGCAGCGCCGACGGCAAGAATGGCGATGCAGGTTACCGGTTCAATAACAATGGCGGTTTCGCCAAGACCCCGGGCGAGGTCGATAACAAGACCTGGAGCGCCATATTCACCTATACCCTGGGTCCTAACGCCTTCCTGGTCGGGCATCAGCGCGTCAATGATGACGGCGGCTTCGTTTATCTGAACCAGGGCAACGTGGTCGATGGCAATGGCCGCAACGAAGGGGCCGGCGGCGCGAGCTTCTATCTGTTCACCGATTCGATGATCAACGGGTTCGTCCGGGCCGGTGAAAACACCACCTTTGGCCAGTACACCCTCGACTTCGCTTCTCTGGGGGTTCCTGGGCTGAAAACCTCGGTTGCCTACCTGCACGGCGATAACATCAAAGCCGCCAACGGCACCAGCGGCGATCAGTCGGAATGGGAGCGCGACTTGCGGGTGGACTATGTCATCCAGCAGGGGGCTCTTAAAGGTTTCGGCACGACGTTGCGTCATGGCACCTACCGTGGCAGCGACACCGGTATCGCCGACCAGGACCAGACCCGTCTGATCTTCAACTACACCTACAGCTTCATGTAACTGATTTGCCGAAAAGCCTTGCCCTGCTGGGGCGAGGCTTTTTTTTGGCTTTTTTTTGTTATTCCAAAAATGTCATAGATGCTAATTTTTTATTCTTTTTAGTTTTTGTTTCCGCCCATTACAGTGCATCCATCAGGCACTCATCAGGCGCAACAAACACCCGCCTCAGACAGCAGCAACGACCCGATTTCATTTGCCCGGCAAAGGGGCTTACTGGCTGATACCTCGTATCACGGCCCGGTCGAAGACTGCGAAGCTATATTCCTAAATGGAATGAAAAAGAATGAAATAATTTTTTTTGTCTTTATCATGCCGGCCGCAAATCGCGGTAGGTAAACCGCAGTACGGCGCTGATCGCGCCTCCAGGATCCGGGCATTAGAACCAGGACCAGGAGCATAAAAAATTAGAAATCAGAGGAGCGAAACATGAACAAGTCCACGTTGGCCCTGGCTGTGGCCGCAGGGGTTTTGGCGCAGCAGGCAGGCGCCGCCGGTTTCATCGAAGACAGCAAGGCAACATTGGGGCTGCGCAACTTCTACATCAACACGGATAACCGCAGCGGTGCTGCCAATCCAAGCAGAAACGAAGAATGGGGCCAAGGCTTCGATCTGCGATTCATCTCCGGTTATACCCAAGGCGCCGTAGGCTTCGGCGTCGACGCCATCGGCCTGTTGGGCGTGCGTCTGGACTCGGGCGGCGGCACTAACGGTGCAGCCAACGGCGCGGCCTACGGGGGCACAGTTTTCCCGAGCGAATCCAACGGCGAAGCGGTGGATAACTTTTCCAGCCTGGGCCTGACGGCCAAAGCCAAGATTTCCCAAACCGAACTGAAATTGGGCACCTTGCAGCCAAAACTGCCGGTGATCGTGACCAACGACGGTCGTCTGTTGCCGCAAACCTTCCAGGGTGGGCAGATCACCTCGGGCGAAATCAAAGATCTGACACTGATCGGCGGTCAAATCGAGCACGTCAAAGGCCGTAACTCCAGCAGCAATGAACAACTGTCTATCGGGGGCGCTTCCGCGCGTACCGCCAACAGCAACAAGTTCATCTACGCCGGTGGCGACTACAAGATCACCAAAGACCTGACTGCCCAGTACTACTACGGCAATCTGGAAGACTTCTACAAGCAACACTTCCTGGGTCTGGTGCACAACTGGTCGATCGGTCCGGGCGTGTTGAAGTCTGACCTGCGTTATTTCAACAGCTCCGATGACGGTCTGAATGGCAACACTGCGACCTATTACAGCAACGGTAACTACAACAGCACCGCCAACGGTAAAGGTAAGGTCGACAACAACCTGTATAGCGGCCTGTTCCTGTATACCGTTGCCGGCCACACCTTTGGCGGCGGCTATCAGGTCAGCAACGGCAGCAGCGACTTCCCTTGGCTGAACCAGGGTGACGGCTCGTCGGCTTACCTGACTACCGACAGCCAGATCGCCAAGTTCGCCCGTGCCGGCGAACGTACCTGGCAGGCACGCTACTCGTATGACTTCGCCAAGGTTGGCGTGCCTGGCTTGACCGCCGGTGTGGTTTACTTGCATGGCGACGACATCGATACCCGTTCCCCGGCGAGCACTGACAGCTCCGAATGGGAACGCGATCTGACTGTTGGTTATGTCGTACCGGAAGGCCCGTTGAAAAACGTTGGCCTGATGTGGAAAAACGCTACATGGCGCACCAACATCCCGGGTCAACGCGACCAGGATGAAAACCGTCTGATCGTCAGCTACTCGATCCCGCTGTTGTAATAGCGCTCGCGTAACTGAAGTAAAAAAAGCCCCGCCCGACATCACGTCCGGTGGGGCTTTTATGTTTTCGAGTCAGGTTCACCCCCGTGAACCCTCCTCGAAATCCCTCTTTTTTGCAGCAACTCAAGGCCTTCTCGAACCTTGGCGCGGATAGTCGTCCCGAGGCTGGATCAAGTCCAGTGAACAGAATTTTAATATTCACTTATGGTCTAAACAAATCGATATTTATTCTTTTTAATAGATAAGGAATGCAGGCACAGTTGGGCTCAACCAGCACTCATCAGGAGCAGCACCATGAGCCTCAGACTGGGCGATATCGCCCCCGATTTCGAACAGGATTCCAGCGTCGGCACCCTCCGTTTCCACGAGTGGCTGGGCGATAGCTGGGGTGTGCTGTTTTCCCATCCGGCGGACTTCACGCCAGTGTGCACCACGGAGCTCGGCTTCACGGCCAGGTTGAAAGACGAGTTCGCCCAGCGTGGGGTCAAGGCCATCGCGTTGTCCGTGGACCCGGTGGATTCACACCACCGGTGGATCGAAGACATCAACGAAACCCAGAACACGATCGTCAATTTCCCGATCCTGGCCGATGCCGATCGCAAGGTGTCGGATCTCTATGACCTGATCCACCCCAACGCCAATGACACCTTGACCGTACGTTCGCTGTTCGTGATCGACCCGAACAAAAAGGTCCGGCTGACTATCACTTATCCAGCGAGCACCGGTCGCAACTTCAATGAAATCCTGCGGGTTATCGATTCGTTGCAACTCACGGATAACTACAAGGTGGCGACACCGGCCAACTGGCAGGACGGTGATGAAGTGGTGATCGTGCCGTCGCTCAAGGATGAAGATGAGATCAGGACGCGCTTTCCTCAAGGTTATCGCGCGGTGAAGCCGTACCTGCGCCTGACGCCGCAGCCGAACAAGTGAGTCATCGGAATTCACGGTGTGGCTGACAAAGCTTTCGCGAGCAAGCCCCCTCCCACAATTGATCGCGTAATTATCGAGTAACTCGGTCAAATGTGGGAGCGGGCTTGCTCGCGAAGGCGGCGGGTCAGGCACTAATGGATTCAGTTTTAACCGCAATCCACAATGCAGGGGATTTCAGGCCGTTTCGACGGCCTTTTTTTGTCTGGGAAAAAATATTGTTTATAGATCTTTAACGAATAACCAAATGAATAAATATGATTTATAGATATATAAATCACCTGTTAATGTCTCTCCATCAAAGCGAGACCGCAATCCGCGAATCGCCAACACCGTCCAAGGAATCGCCTGAATGCTGGTTGTCTCACTCGGTGGCAGTCCCAGCCAACGCTCCCGTTCCGGGGTGCTGCTGGAACGCGCTCAACGCTGGTTGCAGGAGCAAGGTGTGGAGGTGGTGAGTTACCAGGTACGGGACTTCCCGGCCGAAGACTTGCTGCACGCACGGTTCGACAGCCCGAAGGTGATCGACCTGCTGCAACAGATCGAAAATGCTGATGGGCTGTTGATCGCTACCCCGGTGTACAAGGCGTCGTTCTCCGGCGCATTGAAAACCGTGCTGGACCTGCTGCCCGAGCGGGCCCTGGCCCATAAGGTGGTTCTGCCAATGGCCACCGGTGGCAGCATCGCCCACATGCTGGCGGTGGATTACGCGCTCAAGCCGGTATTGTCGGCATTGAAGGCCCAGGAAATGCTCCATGGGATCTTCGCCGTCGACAGCCAGATCGCTTATGGCGAAGGCAGCGCCCAGGCGCAATTGGCGCCGGAGCTGGAACAACGATTGAGCGAGTCGCTGGAGCTGTTTTTCAGCGCCATGGCCCGCCGGCCAAAGCCGATCGACCCGAACCTGTTGAATGAACGTTTGCTGAGTGCTCGCTGGAGCATTTAAGTCTCGCCCGAATTTGAAGTACTCACCTTACTGGCCCGCTAACGGGCAAGCAGGTGCAGCCAAAACCCAACTGCAAAAAGGAGAGCGCTATGCGCACTGTCATTTTGCGTCGTGGTCTGGTCGCTCTGTTTGCTGCGGCTGTGTCCTTCGGCGTCATTACTCAAGCCCAGGCGCTTTCTACCCATGAAGGCGTTCTACGGATCGGTTATCAGAAGTACGGCACCCTGGTGCTGCTCAAAGCCAAAGGTACCCTGGAAAAACGCCTCGCCGCCCAAGGCGTGGACGTGCAATGGACTGAATTCCCCGGCGGCCCGCAGCTGCTCGAAGGCCTGAACGTCGGCTCCATCGACTTTGGCGTCACCGGCGAAACACCGCCGGTATTTGCCCAGGCGGCCGGTGCCGATCTGCTCTACGTCGCCTATGAACCACCGGCGCCTCACAGCGAAGCGATCCTGGTGCCGAAGGACTCGCCGATCAAATCGGTGCAGGAGCTCAAGGGCAAGAAAGTCGTCCTCAACAAAGGCTCCAACGTGCACTACCTGCTGGTCCGTGCGCTGGAAGACGCCGGCCTCAAATACACCGACATCCAGACCGTGTTCCTGCCGCCGGCCGATGCCCGCGCCGCGTTCGAACGTGGCAGCGTCGATGCCTGGGTGATCTGGGACCCGTACCAGGCGGCCGCCGAACAACAACTGCAGGCCCGCACCTTGCGTGATGGCCAGGGCATCGTCGACAACCATCAGTTCTACCTGGCAACCAAACCCTACGCGCAGAAAAATCCCGAGGTGATCAAGACCCTGGTGGAAGAAGTGCGCGCGGTCGGTGAATGGTCCAAGGCCAACCCTGTCGAGGTGACCAAACAGGTCTCGCCACTGCTCGGCCTGCCGGAGGACATCACCCTGACCTCGGTGAAACGCCAGGG
This sequence comes from Pseudomonas silesiensis, assembly GCF_001661075.1. Lineage (NCBI taxonomy): Bacteria > Pseudomonadati > Pseudomonadota > Gammaproteobacteria > Pseudomonadales > Pseudomonadaceae > Pseudomonas > Pseudomonas silesiensis. Next base: position 6,513,188 of record NZ_CP014870.1, on the reverse strand, counting down.
TTACGGCGCGCTGTTCCTGACCCCGGAAGTGGTCGCCGCCCAACAGAAAATCGCCGACAGCTTCCATCAGCTCAAGCTGATTCCCAAGCCGCTGAGCATCAAAGACGTGATCTGGACGCCACCGGCGGCCGTTGCCAAAACGCAGTAATTCGATTTCCTGAAGGAGACCACTCCATGAGCCTCAATATTTTCTGGTTCCTGCCTACCCATGGCGACGGCCATTACCTTGGCACCGCCGAAGGCGCTCGCGCCGTCGACCACGGTTACCTGCAACAAGTCGCGCAAGCGGCGGATCGTCTGGGCTTTGGCGGGGTGCTGATCCCTACCGGGCGCTCCTGCGAAGACTCGTGGCTGGTGGCGGCTTCGCTGATTCCGGTGACCCAGCGCTTGAAATTCCTCGTCGCCCTGCGCCCCGGGATCATTTCCCCAACGGTGGCGGCACGGCAGGCTGCGACCCTGGATCGCCTGTCCGGCGGTCGAGCACTGTTCAACCTGGTCACCGGCGGTGATCCGGAAGAATTGGCGGGCGACGGTCTGTTCCTGACCCACGAAGAGCGCTACCAGGCTTCGGTGGAATTCACCCGCATCTGGCGTCGCGTGCTGGAAGGCGAAACCGTCGATTACGACGGTCAGCACATCAGCGTCAAGGGCGCCAAGCTGCTCTATCCGCCGATCCAGCAACCGCGTCCGCCGCTGTACTTCGGCGGTTCTTCGGAAGCGGCGCAAGACCTCGCGGCAGAGCAGGTCGAAATGGTCCTGACCTGGGGCGAACCTCCTGCAGCCGTGGCCGAGAAGATCGAACAAGTACGTGCCAAGGCCGCGAAGCTCGGACGTACCGTGCGCTTCGGCATTCGCTTGCATGTGATCGTGCGCGAAACCAATGCCGAAGCGTGGCAGGCGGCTGATCGCTTGATCTCGCACCTGGACGACGAAACCATCGCCCGTGCCCAGACATCGCTGGCACGCTTCGATTCGGTCGGCCAGCAACGCATGGCGGCGCTGCATGGCGGCAGTCGCGACAACCTGGAAGTCAGCCCCAACCTGTGGGCCGGTGTCGGCCTGGTGCGCGGCGGTGCCGGTACGGCGCTGGTGGGCGACGGTCCGACCGTGGCTGCTCGCGTGAAGGAATACGCGGACCTGGGCATCGACACCTTCATCTTCTCCGGTTATCCACACCTGGAAGAATCCTACCGCGTCGCCGAACTGCTGTTCCCGCACCTGGACATCGAACGGCCGGAGTTACCGAAAAGCGCCGGTTACGTCAGCCCGTTCGGTGAGATGGTCGCCAATGACATTCTCCCCAAAGCCGCGTCTCAGAGCTGAGGCGCACCATGAAGAAACTTATCCACAGCCTCGCGCCCTGGGCGCTGCCGATATTGCTGCTGGCGGTTTGGCAGTTGTCGGTGTCGGCGGGCTGGTTGTCGACGCGAATCCTGCCCGCGCCCATTGCCGTCATCGAAGCCGGCGTGAGCCTGGTGAGTAGCGGTGAAATCTGGACTCACCTGGCCATCAGTGGCTGGCGTGCGGCACTGGGTTTCGCCATTGGCGGCGGTATCGGGCTGACGTTGGGTTTCATCACCGGTCTGTCGAAATGGGGTGAGCGCCTGCTTGACAGCTCGGTGCAGATGATCCGCAACGTTCCGCACCTGGCGTTGATTCCGCTGGTGATCCTGTGGTTCGGCATCGACGAGTCGGCGAAGATTTTCCTGGTCGCACTGGGCACGTTGTTCCCGATCTACCTCAACACCTATCACGGCATCCGCAACGTCGACCCGGCGCTGGTGGAAATGTCCCGCAGTTATGGCTTGTCCGGTTTCAGCCTGTTCCGTCAGGTGATCCTGCCAGGTGCATTGCCTTCGATTCTGGTCGGTGTGCGCTTCGCCCTGGGTTTCATGTGGCTGACCCTGATCGTCGCGGAAACCATTTCCGCCAGTTCCGGCATCGGCTACCTGGCGATGAATGCCCGGGAGTTCCTGCAGACCGACGTGGTGGTGCTGGCGATTCTGCTGTACGCAGTGCTCGGCAAACTCGCCGACCTCGCGGCCCGAGGGCTTGAACGTGTGTGGTTGCGCTGGCATCCGGCCTATCAGGTTTCCAAGGGAGGTGCCGCATGACCGCTCAACAACCTCCACGCCTGCTGCGCGGTATTGCGCTGGCGGTGCGCAAGCTGCAAAAAACCTTTGGTTCGCGGCAAGTGTTGCGCGAGATCGATCTGCACATTCCGGCGGGTCAATTCGTCGCTGTCGTCGGTCGCAGCGGCTGCGGCAAAAGTACCTTGCTGCGCTTGCTGGCCGGTCTCGACAAACCCACGGGCGGTGAATTGCTGGCCGGTTCCGCACCGCTGAGTGAGGCGCGGGAAGACACCCGGCTGATGTTTCAGGAAGCGCGCCTGTTGCCCTGGAAGAAGGTGATCGACAACGTCGGTCTGGGGCTCAAGGGCAACTGGCGGCCGCAAGCGCTGGAAGCACTGGAAGCGGTGGGCCTGGCGGATCGCGCCAACGAGTGGCCGGCGGCCTTGTCCGGGGGGCAGAAGCAACGTGTGGCCCTGGCCCGCGCGCTGATCCACCGACCGCGCTTGCTGTTGCTGGACGAGCCCCTGGGCGCCCTGGATGCCCTGACCCGCATTGAAATGCAGCAGCTGATCGAACGCCTCTGGCAGAAGCACGGCTTTACCGTGTTGCTGGTCACCCACGACGTCAGTGAAGCGGTGGCAATTGCCGATCGGGTGATTCTGATCGAAGACGGTGAAGTCGGTCTCGATCTGCATGTTGAATTGCCACGACCTCGGGCTCGCGGCTCCCATCGGCTGGCGGCACTGGAAACCGAAGTACTCAACCGCGTGCTGGCGCTGCCCGGCCAGCCGCCGGAGCCGGAACCCGTTTCACCATTGCCCACGCAATTGCGTTGGGCGCAATAAGAGCAGCGGCAAGTTGCAAGCTTCAAGCGGCAAGAAGAGGCAGAGCGCTTTTACTTGGAACTTGTAGCTTGCCCCTTGCAGCTCATTTCGACCTCAGGAGAAATCATATGACTATCAAAGCCATCAACGTTCGCAACCAGTTCAAGGGCTCGATCAAGGAAATCGTATTGGGTGATGTTCTTTCGGAAATCGACGTGCAGACCGCTTCCGGGATCGTGACTTCGGTGATCACCACGCGCTCGGTTAAAGAGCTGGAGCTGGTGGTCGGCAGCGAAGTGATCGCCTTTGTGAAATCCACCGAGGTGTCGATCGCCAAGTTGTAAGGCGCGTGCATTGCGCACAACCCCGGGGGGTGTGAGCCCTTCGGGGTTTTTTTGTGCGTGTGAATCAGTCGGTTCGGCGGTGCGGCATTCGCGAGCAAGCTCGCTCCCACATTGGATCTTCGGCGAACACAGCTTTTGTGTACGACAAAAATCCCTGTGGGAGCGAGCTTGCTCGCGAAGAGGCCGGTGAAGCCGACGAAGATCTCAGGCAGGAATAGCGCGCTTAGGCAAATACGGCGGCAAATACAGCCCCAGGTACGCATCAAACACCCGCATCCCTTCCTCCGCCATGCGTGGCGTGATCTGCCCATGCTGCTGCACCGAGCGCGCATAGACCCGATCCCCAAGCTCCATGGCCAACGCAAACACATCGACATCGTTCGGCAGCCTCGGCAGTTCAAAATGATGATCGAACAACTTGTGCATCAGGTCTCCGAGCTCGATGTCGTGCTGGCGGTCGGCCTGGGTCACTTCGGTCAGGCCGTGCTGGGCGAGGATCAGTTGCCGGGCTGCGGCGTCTTCGCTGTAGATCTCGAGCATGCGCTGTTCCACCAGCCGTGACAGGTCGCGCCAGCCATTGAGGGCTTCATGGTCGATGGGCGCTTGCAGGCACGCGCGGAAGGCGGCGTGGACATCGGCGGTCAGGGCTTCAAGCAGGGCCGGGACGCTGGCGAAGAAGTGGTAGACGGAGGAGGGCGGGATCTCCGCGCGCTCCGCGACGCTGTAGATCGACAGACTGGCCACGCCCTCGGCAGCCAGCAGCGTGCGGGCGGCATCGAGTATCGAATCGATCCGGGCCTGGCTGCGGGCGCGGGGTTTGCGTGGGGTGGCGAGTCGGGTCATTGAAGTCTCCTGCGGGGCAGGGGGCATTGTACGAGCAGGGTTGTGTGTTGTCTGCCCGGACGCCATCGTGAGCAAGCTCGCTCCCACAGGGGATTTGCGTCGTACACAAATACCATCTTCGCTGGAGATTAACTGTGTGCGAGCTTGCTCGCGATCCGCCAAAGGCGGCCATAAAAAAACGCCGTTAGCTTTATTAGCTAACGGCGTTGTTTTTTACTGCAACCGCTTACACGGTATGCAGGTACCAGTTGTACTCAAGGTCGGAGATGGAGTGTTCAAACTCCTCCAGCTCGCTCTCCTTGCAGGCGACAAAGATATCGATGTATTTCGGATCGATGTACTTGGCCATGACTTCGCTGTCGTCCAGCTCGCGCAGTGCATCGCGCAGGTTGTTCGGCAGGCTTTGCTCGTTCTGCTCGTAGCTGTTGCCTTCGACCGGTGCGCCCGGCTCGATCTTGTTGGTCAGGCCGTGATGCACGCCCGCCAGGACCGAAGCCATCAGGAGGTAAGGGTTGGCATCGGCGCCGGCCACACGGTGTTCGATGCGCACGGCATCGGAGGAGCCGGTCGGGACGCGGATCGCCACGGTGCGGTTGTCCAGGCCCCAGCACGGCGAGTTCGGCACGTAGAACTGTGCGCCGAAACGACGGTAGGAGTTGACGTTCGGGCAGAGAAAAGCCATCTGCGCCGGTAGGGTCTCGAGCACACCGCCGATCGCGTGACGCAGTGCGGCGTTCTGCTCGGGATCCTCGCTGGCAAAAATATTCTTGCCGTCTCTGTCGAGAATCGAGATGTGGACGTGCAGACCGTTGCCCGCCTGGCCCGGATAAGGCTTGGCCATGAAGGTGGTGTCCATCTCATGGTCGTAGGCGATGTTCTTGATCAGACGCTTGAGCAAAACCGCGTAGTCGCAGGCCTTGATCGGGTCGGCCACGTGGTGCAGGTTCACTTCGAACTGCGCCGGGGCACTTTCCTTGACGATGGCGTCGGCCGGGATGCCTTGCTCCTTCGCACCTTCCAGGATGTCCTGGAGGCAGTCGACGTATTCGTCGAGGTCGTCGATCAGGTACACCTGAGTCGAGTGCGGGCGTTTGCCGGAGATCGGCGAGCGCGGCGGCTGTGGACGGCCGTTCACGTTTTCCTGGTCGATCAGGTAGAACTCCAGTTCGAACGCGGCGCAGATGGTCAGGCCCATCTCGTCGAACTTGGTAACAACTTGGCGCAGGACTTCACGGGGATCCGCGAAGAAAGGTTCACCTTCGAGTTCGTGCATGGTCATCAGCAGTTGCGCGGTAGGGCGCTTCTGCCAAGGCTCGTTGCACAGGGTGTCAGGGATTGGATAGCAGATTCGGTCAGCATCGCCGATGTCCAGGCCCAGGCCGGTGCTTTCCACCGTCGAGCCATTGATATCCAGAGCAAATAGAGAGGCCGGCAGGTTGATGCCTTTCTCGTAAACCTTGTGGAGACTGGTGCGTTCAATGCGCTTGCCGCGCACCACACCATTCATATCCGCAATCAGAAGGTCAACGTACAGAACCTCAGGATGTTCCTTAAGGAACGCGTTCGCTTCGTTAAGCTGAACGGCACGCGGGGGTACCGACATGATGCAACACCTTTGTTGTTAAAAATATCAATCATTGATCTCTTCGGTTTCCAGTCAACCCGAACGGCATGCCGAAGTCAAGTCAGGCCTTTTTTGCCCTTAAAAAGCGCTCGTAGGGCTTTTTTGAGGCAATTTGGGGCGTTTTTATGCCTTTGAGCACTTTGCCATCCGCGCGCTTGAGCGGGCCGTGTTGTATTTTTTACGGGGGTGTTGTGTAAAAAAATGAACAAGGCTAAGCTCGATTCAAACCCATAACAGCAATAATACCGGGGTGCTTCATGTCTCGCCTGCCGTTAATCGGCGTCACCTTCTGCTCCGGGCAGAACGGTCTGCATGCTTATCACATCAGTGGCGACACGTACGTCCGCGCCGCAGCCTTGGCGGCCAAGGGCATGCTGGCGAGCTTTCCATCCCTGGCGGCTTTGCCGGTCCCGTCCGATATTCTGGACGGCCTGGACGACATTCTCTTTACCGGCTCTCTTTCTAATATAGAACCCTTTCGTGCTGGCGGCTCGGCCAATGTGTCGGTGACTGCTCATGATTCTGCACGCGCAACTACGCTCTCGTTGACCCGCGACTTTGTCGAGGCGGGCCTTTGTGCGCGGCCCTTGCAGTGGCAATCTGTACCAAGCGACGCCGATGCGTCAAACAACGCCTGACTTATAAGAGTCAGGAAACTCAGCCTAAGAGGCATTTATGAGTCACAACCTCGACCAGCTCACCGATTGGTTGAAAGACCACAAGATCACAGAAGTCGAATGCATGATCGCCGACTTGACCGGGATCACCCGGGGCAAGATTTCGCCGACCAACAAGTTCATTGCCGAAAAAGGCATGCGCCTGCCCGAGAGCGTTCTGTTGCAGACCGTGACCGGCGACTATGTCGAAGACGACATCTATTACGAACTGCTCGATCCGGCCGACATCGACATGATCTGTCGGCCGGACGCGAATGCGGTGTTTCTGGTGCCATGGGCCATCGAGCCGACCGCCCAGGTGATCCACGACACCTACGACAAGCAAGGCAACCCGATCGAACTGTCGCCGCGCAACGTGCTCAAGAAGGTCCTGAAACTCTACGCCGACCACGGTTGGCAGCCGATCGTCGCGCCGGAAATGGAGTTCTACCTGACCAAGCGCAGCGAGGACCCGGACTATCCGCTGCAACCGCCGATTGGCCGTTCCGGCCGCCCGGAAACCGGTCGCCAGTCGTTCTCCATCGAGGCGGCGAACGAGTTCGATCCGCTGTTCGAAGACGTCTACGACTGGTGCGAACTGCAGGAGCTGGACCTCGACACGCTGATCCACGAGGACGGCACCGCACAGATGGAAATCAACTTCCGTCACGGCGATGCCCTGTCCCTGGCCGACCAGATCCTGGTGTTCAAGCGCACCATGCGCGAGGCCGCACTCAAGCACGACGTGGCGGCCACTTTCATGGCCAAACCGATGACCGGCGAGCCGGGCAGCGCGATGCACTTGCACCAGAGCATCATCGACATCGAGACCGGCAAGAACGTCTTCTCCAATGCAGACGGGACCATGAGCCAGCTGTTCCTGAACCACATCGGTGGCTTGCAGAAACTGATTCCCGAGCTGTTGCCGCTGTTCGCCCCGAACGTCAACTCGTTCCGCCGCTTCCTGCCGGACACCTCGGCGCCGGTGAACGTGGAGTGGGGCGAAGAGAACCGCACCGTGGGCCTGCGGGTTCCGGATGCGGGGCCGCAAAACCGTCGGGTGGAAAACCGCCTGCCGGGCGCAGACGCCAACCCGTACCTGGCCATCGCCGCGAGCCTGCTCTGCGGTTACATCGGCATGGTCGAAGGCCTGAACCCGAGTGCGCCGGTGGTGGGGCGCGGCTATGAACGCCGCAACCTGCGCCTGCCACTGACCATCGAAGACGCGCTCGAGCGCATGGAAAACAGCGCGACCATCGAGAAATACCTGGGCAAGAAATTCATCACTGGCTACGTCGCGGTCAAGCGGGCCGAGCATGAAAACTTCAAGCGCGTGATCAGTTCCTGGGAGCGGGAATTCCTGCTCTTTGCCGTCTGATGCGCCGGGCGCGGCGGGAAATTGCCGCGCCCTTCACTATAAAATCTTAGGAGAGTTCGCATGACCAGCAACAACCCGCAAACCCGTGAATGGCAAACCCTGAGCAACGATCATCACCTGGCCCCGTTCAGCGATTTCAAGCAGCTGAAAGAAAAAGGCCCGCGGATCATCACCAGCGCCAAGGGCGTTTACCTCTGGGACAGCGAAGGCAACAAGATCCTCGACGGCATGGCCGGCCTGTGGTGCGTAGCGATCGGCTACGGTCGCGACGAACTGGCCGATGCCGCCAGCAAGCAGATGCGCGAACTGCCTTATTACAACCTGTTCTTCCAGACCGCTCACCCGCCGGTGCTGGAACTGGCCAAGGCCATCGCCGACATCGCCCCTGAAGGCATGAATCATGTGTTCTTCACCGGTTCCGGCTCCGAAGGCAACGACACCATGTTGCGTATGGTCCGCCACTATTGGGCGATCAAGGGCCAGCCGAAGAAGAAGGTCATCATCAGCCGCAAGAACGGCTATCACGGTTCCACCGTGGCCGGCGCGAGCCTGGGCGGCATGACCTACATGCACGAGCAGGGCGACTTGCCGATCCCGGGCATCGTCCATATCGCCCAGCCGTACTGGTTCGGTGAAGGTGGCGACATGACCCCGGACGAGTTCGGTACCTGGGCCGCCAATCAGCTGGAAGAGAAGATTCTGGAAGTCGGCGTCGACAACGTCGGGGCCTTTATTGCCGAGCCGATCCAGGGTGCCGGCGGCGTGATCATTCCGCCAGACACCTACTGGCCGCGCATCAAGGAAATCCTCGCCAAGTACGACATCCTGTTCGTGGCGGACGAAGTGATCTGTGGTTTTGGCCGCACCGGTGAGTGGTTCGGTACCGATTTCTACGGCCTCAGGCCCGACATGATGACCATCGCCAAAGGCCTGACCTCCGGCTATATCCCGATGGGTGGCCTGATCGTGCGCGACGAAGTGGTGGCGGTGCTCAACGAAGGTGGCGATTTCAACCATGGCTTCACCTATTCCGGGCACCCGGTCGCTGCTGCGGTGGCCCTGGAAAACATCCGCATCCTGCGCGAAGAAAAAATTGTCGAGCGCGTTCATGCAGAAACGGCACCCTATTTGCAGAAACGTCTGCGGGAACTGAGCGATCACCCGTTGGTGGGGGAAGTGCGCGGAGTCGGTCTGTTGGGGGCCATCGAACTGGTTCAGGACAAGGCCACTCGCAAACGTTACGAGGGCAAGGGCGTTGGCATGATCTGCCGCACGTTCTGCTTCGAAAACGGCCTGATCATGCGCGCCGTGGGCGACACCATGATCATCGCTCCGCCATTGGTGATTACACCGGCTGAAATCGATGAGCTGGTAACAAAGGCACGCAAGTGTCTGGACCTGACCCTGAGTGCGTTGCAGGGCTAAGTGCTAGGCTCTGAGCGGGGTGTGAAGCGTGCACTTCGCTCAGTGCAAACAAAGGATGGGTATTTCCTTGAAAGCCTGCCTTGGATCTTGCCAGACTACCGCTTGTCCGGACGCCCGGGAAAGGCCGCCGGCTCTTGGTTAACAAGAACGTGGCTAAAAAGAAAAATTGGAGCATTACCCATGAAGGCATTAGGTATGAAGATCGCTGGCAAGACCCTCCTCGCCATGTCCCTGATGGGCGTGATGGCAGGCGCAGTTCAGGCGGATGACAAGGTTCTTCACGTATACAACTGGTCCGATTACATCGCACCGGATACCGTCAAGAAGTTTGAAGCCGAGTCGGGGATCAAGGTTGTCTACGACGTATTCGACAGTAACGAAACCCTGGAAGCCAAGTTGCTGGCAGGCAAGTCCGGCTACGACATCGTCGTACCGTCGAACAACTTCCTGGCCAAGCAGATCAAGGCTGGCGTTTACCAGAAGCTGGACAAGTCCAAGTTGCCCAACTGGAAGAACCTGAACCCCGACCTGCTTAAAGCGGTCTCGGTCAGCGACCCGGGCAACGAACACGCCTTCCCTTACATGTGGGGTTCGATCGGTATTGGCTTCAACGCCGAGAAGGTCAAGGCGGCACTGGGTGCCGATGCGCCGACCAACTCCTGGGACTTGCTGTTCAAACCTGAAAACGCCGCGAAGTTGAAGTCGTGCGGTATCAGTTTCCTCGATTCGCCCACCGAGATGATTCCGGTGGCGTTGCACTACCTGGGCTATCCAACCGACAGCCAGGACAAAAAACAATTGGCTGAAGCAGAAGCATTGTTCCTGAAGATTCGTCCTTCGGTAGGCTACTTCCACTCGTCCAAGTACATCTCCGACCTGGCCAACGGCAACATCTGCGTCGCCGTCGGTTACTCGGGTGACATCTACCAGGCGAAGGCTCGCGCTGCTGAAGCCGGTGACAAGGTCAAGGTCAGCTACAACATTCCGAAAGAAGGTGCGGGCAGCTTCTATGACATGGTCGCCATCCCTAAGGATGCCGAAAACGTCGAGGGCGCCTACAAGTTCATGACCTTCCTGCAGAAGCCGGAAATCATGGCTGAAATCACCAACGCCGTGCGCTTCCCGAACGGTAACGCGGCGGCCACCGCATTGGTCGATAAAGACATTACTGCAGACCCGGGCATCTACCCGCCGGCCGACGTGCTGGCAAAGCTGTACGCGATTGCCGACTTGCCGGCCGCGACCCAGCGGATCCTGACTCGCAGCTGGACCAAGATCAAATCCGGTAAGTAAGTAACCCTCTGTAGGAGCGAGCTTGCTCGCGATGAACCTGAGAACCCCGCGGGGTGTCAGGCGCACAACGTTATCGTTGACGACCATCGCGAGCAATCGAGCGTCGACCGGCTGCTCCTACAAGGTCGTATTTGTATAAAAGTTTTGCTGGAACGGTTTTTCGAGGGTAAGTTGCGCGCCGGTTTTGTTGCCGGGCAGCCACGGCTGTCATGTAACGCGGGGCAACTTGGGCCCAACTCATTTTAGAGGACCTCCACTTGCCTATTTTTTCTTTGTTGCGCAATGCCTTGCTGGTCGGCGCCGGACTGACGATGGCCGTCGGTGTCCAGGCGGCCGGTACCGTGCATATTTATAACTGGTCGGATTACATCGGCGAGACCACCCTGGTCGACTTCCAGAAAGAGACCGGGATCAAGCCGGTGTATGACGTGTTCGACTCCAACGAAACCCTGGAAGGCAAGTTGCTGGCCGGGCGTACCGGGTATGACGTGGTGGTGCCGTCCAACCACTTCCTTGGCAAGCAGATCAAGGCCGGCGCGTTCCAGAAACTCGACAAGAAGCAGCTGACCAACTATTCCAACCTCGACCCGGTGTTGCTCAAGCGCCTGGAAGAGAACGATCCGGGCAACCAGTACGCCGTGCCGTATCTGTGGGGCACCAACGGCATCGGCTACAACGTTGACAAGGTCAAGGCGGTGCTGGGCCTGGACAAGATCGACTCCTGGGATGTGGTGTTCGAGCCGCAGAACATCAAGAAACTGCACAGCTGCGGTGTAGCGTTTCTCGACTCCGCCGATGAAATGATGCCCACCGTCCTCAACTACATGGGACTCAACGCCAACAGTACCAACCCCGAAGACTATAAAAAGGCCGAAGCCAAGTTGCTCGCGGTGCGACCTTACGTGACCTATTTCCACTCTTCCAAATACATCGCCGACCTGGCTAACGGCGATATTTGCGTGGCCATCGGTTTTTCCGGCGACATGATCCAGGCCAAGGCCCGGGCGGCTGAAGCCGGCAAAGGCATGAACATCGCCTACTCGATTCCCAAGGAAGGCGGCGCGCTGTGGTTCGACATGTTGGCAATCCCCAAGGATGCGGCCAACGTGAAGGAAGCCCACGCGTTCATCAACTATTTGCTGAAACCGGAGGTGATCGCCCAGGTCAGTGATTATGTCGGCTACGCCAACCCGAACCCCGGGTCGGACACCTTGATGGAGCAGTCGATTCGCACCGACGAGTCGGTTTATCCACCGCAGGCAGTCCTCGACAAGACGTACGTGTCCATCGAGTTACCGCCCAATATTCAACGTTTGATGACCCGCAGCTGGACCAAGGTCAAGTCGGGTAAATAGCTGCAAGGCTCAGGCTATCCAAGGTTCGCTCATCTGGGCGAACTGCAATTTTTGTTGGGAGTTTCGTAAATGGCAGTTGCCTCCGGCGCCTATAAGAAAGCCCTCGAGGGCGACCAGACACCTAAACAGGTGCTGGTCAAAATCGACCGGGTCACGAAGAAGTTCGACGAGACGATTGCCGTGGACGATGTGTCCCTGGAAATCAAGAAAGGCGAGATTTTCGCCCTGCTCGGCGGTTCGGGATCGGGCAAATCCACGTTGCTGCGTATGCTCGCAGGCTTCGAACGGCCCACGGAGGGGCGCATTTTCCTCGATGGCGTAGACATCACCGACATGCCGCCCTACGAGCGGCCGATCAACATGATGTTTCAGTCCTACGCCTTGTTCCCGCACATGACCGTGGCGCAGAACATCGCCTTCGGTCTCAAGCAGGATAAAATCCCCGCAGCTGAAGTCGATGCCCGTGTCGCGGACATGCTCAAGCTGGTTCAGATGACGCAATACGCCAAGCGCAAGCCGCATCAGTTGTCCGGCGGCCAGCGTCAGCGTGTGGCCCTGGCGCGTTCCCTGGCCAAGCGACCGAAGCTGTTGCTGCTCGACGAACCGATGGGTGCCCTGGACAAGAAGCTGCGTTCGCAAATGCAGCTTGAGCTGGTCGAGATCATCGAGCGCGTCGGCGTGACCTGCGTCATGGTGACCCACGACCAGGAAGAGGCCATGACCATGGCCGAGCGCATCGCGATCATGCACCTGGGCTGGATCGCCCAGATCGGCAGCCCGATCGACATCTACGAAACCCCGACCAGCCGTCTGGTCTGCGAGTTCATCGGCAACGTCAACATCTTCGACGGCGAAGTGGTGGACGACGCCGAAGGCCATGCGCTGATCACCTGCAAGGATCTGGACCGCAATATCTACGTCGGTCACGGCATCAGCACCTCGGTGCAGGACAAGTCGGTCACCTACGCGATCCGGCCGGAAAAACTGCTGGTGACACCGACCATGCCAACCTGCGAATACAACTGGTCCAGCGGCAAGGTGCACGATATCGCCTACCTGGGCGGTCACTCGGTGTTCCACGTCGAGTTGCCGAGCGGCAAGATCGTCCAGTCTTTCGTGGCCAACGCCGAGCGCCGCGGTCAACGCCCAACCTGGGGTGACCAGGTGTATGTGTATTGGGAAGACGACAGCGGCGTGGTACTTCGCTCATGAACATGCGCAAATTCAAACGCCGCCTCAATCGAATAATTCCCGGTGGCCGCCAGTTGGTCATCGGGGTTCCCTTCATCTGGCTGTTCCTGTTCTTCATGTTGCCGTTCTTCATCGTGTTGAAGATCAGCTTCGCCGAAGCCGACGTGGCCATTCCGCCGTACACCGAGATCTACAGCTACCTCGACCAAAAGCTGCAGTTGCTGCTTAACCTGAGCAACTACGCGATGCTGGCCGACGACGAGTTGTACATCGCCGCTTACCTCGGCTCGTTGAAGATGGCGCTGATCAGTACCGTCCTCTGTCTGCTGATCGGTTACCCGATGGCCTACGCCATTGCCAGTGCCCGCAAAGAGATGCAAACGGTGCTGGTGCTGCTGATCATGATGCCGACCTGGACCGCGATCCTGATCCGCGTTTATGCGTGGATGGGCATCCTCAGCAACAACGGTCTGCTCAATGGCTTCCTGATGACCATGGGCTGGATCGACGAACCGCTGCAGATTCTCAACACCAACCTCGCCGTGTACATCGGTGTGGTGTATTCGTACCTGCCCTTCATGATCCTGCCGCTTTACGCCAACCTGGTGAAACACGACAACAGCCTGCTGGAGGCCGCGTCCGACCTGGGTTCGAGCACCTTCAACAGCTTCTGGAAGATCACCATTCCACTGTCCAAGAACGGCATCATCGCGGGCTGCATGCTGGTGTTCATCCCGGTCGTGGGCGAGTTCGTGATCCCGGAACTGCTCGGTGGTCCGGAAACACTGATGATCGGTAAAGTGCTGTGGCAAGAGTTCTTCAACAACCGTGACTGGCCGGTGGCCTCCGCCCTGGCGGTGGTCATGCTGCTGATCCTGATTGTGCCGATCATTCTGTTCAACCGTAGCCAGGCCAAAGAAATGGAGGGCAAGGAATGAAACGCTTCCGTTTCTCAAGTTTCATGCTGATAGCAGGTTTGCTGTTTATCTACGCGCCGATGCTGATCCTGGTGATCTACTCGTTCAACGCCTCGAAACTGGTGACGGTCTGGGGCGGCTGGTCGATCAAGTGGTACGTCGGGTTGATGGACAACACCCAACTGATGGGCTCGGTGGTGCGCTCGCTGGAAATCGCCTGCTACACGGCGGTGGCGGCGGTGGCACTGGGGACCCTGGCGGCGTTTGTGCTGACCCGTATCACCCACTTCAAGGGGCGTACGCTGTTCGGTGGCCTGGTCACCGCGCCTTTGGTGATGCCGGAAGTGATCACCGGTCTGTCGCTGTTGCTGCTGTTCGTGGCGATGGCGCAGATGATCGGTTGGCCACAGGAGCGGGGCATCATCACTATCTGGATCGCTCACACCACGTTCTGTGCGGCGTATGTGGCGGTGGTGGTGTCGGCGCGCTTGCGTGAACTGGACCTGTCCATCGAAGAGGCGGCGATGGATCTCGGGGCGCGGCCGTGGAAGGTGTTCTTCCTGATCACCATCCCGATGATCGCGCCATCGCTGGGGGCGGGCGGCATGATGTCGTTTGCCCTGTCGCTGGATGACCTGGTGTTGGCGAGCTTCGTGTCGGGGCCGGGTTCGACCACCTTGCCGATGGAAGTGTTCTCGGCGGTGCGCCTGGGGGTCAAACCGGAGATCAACGCCGTGGCCAGCCTGATTCTGCTGGCGGTCTCGCTGATGACGTTCCTGGTCTGGTTCTTCAGTCGCCGTGCCGAAGAAAGTCGCAAGCGTGCGATTCAGCAGGCGATCGAGGAGGGCGCTGCCGACTCCTGGAGACAACCGGACGCGCGTCGCGCGCAGCAGGCGCCGGAGGCGGTTTGAGCCTGATGTCGGGTTGACCACCCCGGTGTGGCCAACCCGATCTCCTGTAGGAGCGAGCTTGCTCCGGGCGGCGTTCCGACGATGGACGTTAACGATGACGAGGACTTCCTGGATGAACGCGGCGCTCTGAAGTCCATCGCGAGCAAGCTCGCTCCTACAGGGTTCTAGGAAACCCAAGGCGACTTGCGGATAATCTCGACAAAATTCATCGGCCTGAACCCCGGCTCACAGTCCACCAGCACATCCGCATTCACGGTCCCGAACGTAGTGTCCGGCTTGTGTTTGAAGCCATTGGTAAAGGCACACAAGATGCACTCCTTGAATCCTTCACCCCGTGGATGCGCATGCACCACCGCCTCACGCTGCGCAGTCGGGAACGCGGCATAGTCGATACCCAGTACATCCATTTCAACCCCCGCCGTGACCAGCGCCACATTGGGCCGCAAATGTTGCGGCACGCCCGGCGTGGTGTGCAGGGCAATCGACAACCACACCTGCTCGATATCATCGTTCGATAAACCGTAAGGCTGCAGAAACGCTTTGGCGGCGTTGGCGCTGTCGACTTCAAAGCGATCGTCGTCACTGCGATGACCTTCCACCAACCCCAGGTCATGGAACATCGCACCGACGTACAGCAACTCGGGGTTGTAGGCCAGTTGCTTGCGTTCGCCGCTCAGTGCGCCGAATAAAAACACCCGGCGCGAGTGGTGGTACAGCAGATCCGACTCGACGTCGCGAATGTATTCGGTGGTGGCCTTGGCCAGGGCGCTGTCGGGGATGCTGATACCGGCGATGGTGCTGCTCATGGGGGCTTTCCTCGTGCAGAACGCCGTGGCGGCGCTAATGGATCAAGTCTGTTCCGGGACCCCGAACCGGACAATCGATCCATGGCTGCGATCCTTGCCAATGAACAGCCATATCGCGCCAGCCTCGCTTGTTGCATGCGGATTGGCTAGGGTTGGCGAAGTCGGTCGGTCAATCGCAACCCTGTGGGAGCGAGCTTGCTCGCGATAGCGGTGTGTCAGTCAATATTGATGTTGAATGCACTACCGTCATCGCGAGCAAGCTCGCTCCCACAAGGTTTTGTGTTTGTCTCAGCTACGTGATCAACCCATCGAGGGCGTTTTGAACCATGCAGAAAACCGTCGCCATCGTGGTGTTTTCCGGCGTCCAGTCCCTGGACGTCACCGGCCCCATGGATGTGTTCTGCGAAGCCAATCGTTTCCTGGCGCCGCAAGATCACTATCGCCTGGAAGTGATCGGTGTCGAGCGCGGGGTAATCGCCTGTTCCAACGGTTTGTCGCTCAATGCCCATCGGCATTTCAGCGAGGCGCTGCAGGCCTATGACCTGCTGCTGGTGGCCGGTGGGCCGCAGTTGCCGTTCATGAATTTCGGTGCGGCATTCGATGCCTGGCTGCGCGATGCCAGTGCGTCGGCGCAACGTTTTGGCTCGATCTGCAACGGCGCATTCATCCTCGCCCGGGCCGGCTTGCTCGATGGAAGAGCGGTGACCACCCATTGGGGCGATGCGGCGGCACTGGCTGCGTTATGCCCTTCGACCCGGGTCGAGGCCGATCACCTGTACGTGCAGGATGGCGAGTTGTATACCTCGGCGGGGGTCACGGCGGGGATCGATTTGTCGTTGTTCCTGTTGGGTCGGGACCATGGGCCGGAAGTGGCCCTGAGCGTGGCCAAGCGGCTGGTGGTATTCACTCAACGCTCGGGTGGGCAATCGCAGTTCAGCCCATTCCTCATGCCTCACGCCGAACCGACCTCGGCGGTGGCGCTGGTCCAGCATTACGTGCTGGCCAATCTCACCGGCGACCTGACGATTGCCGACCTGGCCAACGCCGCCAACATGAGCGCCCGCAACTTTTCCCGGGTGTTTGCCAGGGAGGCGAAAATCACCCCGGCGGAATTCGTCGAACGGGCGCGAGTGGATGCGGCGCGGGTACTGCTTGAAAGCACCCATTCGCCGCTCAAGACCGTGGCCTATCAGTGCGGATTTCGCGATGCCCAGCATATGCGCAACGTGTTCAACCGCCGGCTTGGGGTGACGCCGCAGCAGTTCAGGCTGAATTTTGCGGCGGTGGTTTGAATTGGGATTGTTGTTGCCTGCCAGGGCCCCCTCGCGGGTAAGCCTCGCTCCTACAGATCATGTTTCGATCGTGAGATAACCACTAACCTGTAGGAGCGAGGCTTGCCCGCGAAGACGTCAGCCCGGGCAACAAAAATCTATCGCGCAGCCCGCGCGGGCAACAGCTTCAATGTGCTGCGGGTGTTGGCGGTAACTTCCTCGTCGTTGATGTAAGCCTGGAAATACACCCCCTCAATATACGCCTCCGCCTGGTCATCAAAATGCCTGTCAAACGGCACACCACTCTGGCCAACCGGGTTGACGGTCAGGCTGTGGGCCGGGTCGGCGAAGTCGATCAGGCGCCGGGTCGACGGCCCGTAGGTCACCGGCCACGGTGCCGGGCCGATTTTGGAGGAGAGGTTGTTCGGCACTTCGTGCGCACCGGGAGCGGCGAACGGGCCGACGTTGAAGACCTTATCCAGCGGCTTCTGCTGCCCCAGTGGATGGCCATGGGTCAGGGTGTGCGCCTTGCCCCACTGCCATTGCGCGAAATCCGCTCCCAGGGTGGTCTTGAGGTGAGCGAGGCTCGCCTGCCAGGCCACCTTGACCGTATCGGCGCGGGTTTCCTTGCCGAGGGTATTGCGGTTGTCCCACCACGGCGAATCAGCGGTTGCCGCCAGGCGCGGCAATGCAGCGTCGATTACTCGGGTCGAGAGCAGCGTTTCGAAGAAATCATTGCCCAGTTCATCGTGCATCGACGCGTCAGCCAGGTTGAACAGGAACTGGTTGAACAGCGTGGCGCTGGTGGAGTCGAGCGGATAATCGCCTGTCCACCGGGCCAGTTGCTCCACCAGTTTGAGTTCGGCCGGATCGCTCACCACTTCACGCAGTACCGGCAACAACGGCGCGAGCAAGCGCGGGCCGTAGGCGGTGGTCGTACCCAGTTGCAGCTTCTGGCTGGCGGCCAGATCCCACTTGATGCTTTTGTCGCTGAGCTGGCGATTGAGCTGCTGACCGCGATCGGCAGGGTTGTAGTAACCGGGAATCTCCATCCCGGTGGGCGATGTCGGCTGGAAGTTGGCCGAGACGATATAGCCGCGTGCCGGGTTCTCTTCCTGCGGGTTGGCACTGAACGGGTGGAAGCCGTCCTTGTCCGCTTCGGCGGTGCTGCCGTCGAGGATGAACCACGGCCGCACACCCGCCGGACGTTTCGGCAACTGCGCCGCCGCCCACCAGCCGATATCGCCCCTGGCATTGGCCCAGACGATGTTCAGGCCCGGCGCCTGGACCTTGGCGGCGGCAGTGCGCGCCTTGGCCAGGGTGTCGGCGCGGTTGAGCTGGTAGAAACCTTCGATGATCGGATTCTGGCTTTCGAGAAAGCCCCACCACATGGCGATCGGCGTTTTGCCGACGCTGTTGCCCAGTGCATCGTTGACGATCGGACCGTGGGGCGACTGACGCAGCACCAGCGTCACGGGCGCCTGGCCCTTGACCGCGATCTGCTGTTCGCTGCTCACCATGTCGACCCACTTGCCGCGATACCACACCTGATTCGGGTTCTGCGGATTGACCTTCTCGGCGATCAGATCCAGGTCATCGTTCTGGAACATGGTGATGCTCCAGCCGAAGTCGCGGTTCATCCCGAGGGAGGCGAACGGCATCAATGCCTGGTAATGGCCGTAGAGCTCGAAGCCCGGTGCCGAAAGCTGCGCTTCATACCACACCGACGGCGCGGAAAAGCGGATATGCGGATCACCGGCCAACAGCGGCTTGCCACTTTGGGTACGGTTGCCGGAGACCACCCAGGCGTTGCTGCCCTCGTATTGCGGCAGACCGTTGTCGGCCATTGCCTGTTCGCTGAGACGGGCGAGGGCGTTGAGATCTTTCCAGTCGGCGCTGGCCAGGGACGGCACGGTGCCGCCGGGCGTCTTCGCCAGCACGCCTTTGGGCTGCCAGTCGAGATCGAAGACATTCAGGTAATGGGCCCCCAGCTGGTCGCGCACGTAAGTCAGCAGGGGCTCGGTGCGAAACGCCGCGGCAAAACTGTAGGCCATGTACCCGGCGATGCTGATGGTGTCCTGGGCGGTGAACGGACGCTTGGCGATACCCAGTACATCGAACTCCACGGGTTTTGCATGGCTGTCCTGATACTGGTTGATGCCGTCCAGATAGGCTTGCATGGCGATGAAGGCCGGCGACTGTTGGTCCATGTTCGCCAGGTAGGTTTCGGCCCGTTCGCGGATGCGCAGGCTGCGCATCAGCTTGTCGGTATCGAGCAATTTGGGCCCCAGCACCTCGGCCAGTTCCCCGCGAGCGAGGCGGCGCAGGACTTCCATCTGAAACAGCCGATCCTGGGCGTGCACGTACCCGAGGGCGCGGTACAGGTCCGGTTCGTTTTCCGCGCGGATGTGCGGGATACCGCGCTCGTCGTAGCGCACGGTGACCGAACCTTTCAGGTGTTGCAGTTCGACCATGCCCTGGCGTGTCGGCTGCTTGCTGTACACGTACCAGCCAGCGCCCGCGGCGAGCGCGACAATCAGCAGGGCGAGGGCGGTCAGGCTACGTTTCATGGTGATTCCTTGTTGTTATGAGTGGCAGCAGTTCCCTGGCGCCACTGTTTAACACGGCTCGGCAAATCGGCCCATCGCCCTTAGGAGGGATTCGTATTGCGGGGTTTTTCCTACTTCGTTGGATCGACAGGCCACGGGCAGTAACACCCCACTGCCAACGTGTGCGTGGCGTCGACTGTTCGACCCTGGTTCAACGCCTGCAGGATCGGCTCGATAAAACTGTTATTGGAATTGCAGGTCAGGCCTTCGCTGTACGGGCCGAAGTACGCCAGCTTGCCGCTGCGATCCCAGATCGCCACGGCCGGGCTGGCGGGGATCTGTTCGGAGCCTGGCAGGAGGTCGATGGTTTTCAGACTGCTTAAGGTGCTCGGCAACTGTCCGTGGCTGCCGGGCTTTTGTACCGAGTAGAACTCCACGCCCTGGGGGCCATATTGCTCGACCAGTTCGCCAAGGTGTTGCTGATTGCCGACATTGCATGGGCAGGCCGGGTCCCAGAAGTGCACCAGGCGGATGGCGCCGGGGCCGGCGAGGTTATCGGGCAGGCGCAAGGGGTCGCCGGAAAACACGGCGGTGTGCGAACTGAACGCGCGCAGGTAGCGTCCCTGAAACCAGTCATAAGCGGCCCAAAGCACTCCGGCACACACGAGGGCGAGCAGGCAGGCAAGCAGTGGGGCGCGGTAGGGCGAACGCATGGGTTTCAATCCTCGAAGGTCGCCCAGCTTGCCATGCTTGCCGCGACAGATGAATATCGCAGGCCCATAAACGCCGTTTCATGTGCTGGAATCGTCCATGTCTGCCACTTTCGACCCCGATCATCTGCGTGCCGGTTTGCGGCCCTTGGCTGAAGCGCAGCCGCTGTCGGTGGAAGCGTTGGCCTACCAGCGTTTCTACGGGCTGGATTTTCCGGGGCGGGACCTGCGCAACGGCCTGGGTCGTTTCGAGGTGGATGGTTATGAGGTGGTCTGCCAGTTCTGGTGGCCGCCGCAGGCCAGGGCGACGCTGTTTTTGTTCCACGGCTTTTATGATCACACCGGGCTCTACCGACATGTGATCGAGTGGGCGCTGGACCAGGGGTTCGCCGTGATTGCCTGCGACTTGCCAGGGCATGGCCTGTCCAGCGGCGAGCGCGCCAGCATCAAGGATTTCGCCGAGTATCAGGACACGCTGCAAGGCTTGTTCGCCGAGGCGCGCGCCCTCGATCTGCCGCAACCTTGGCACCTGTGCGGGCAAAGCACAGGCGGTGCGATCGTGATCGATCATGTGCTCAATGCGGGGGCGAGCAGTCCGGCGCAAGGGCAGGTGATCCTGCTGTCGCCATTAGTGCGACCACGGGCCTGGGGCTGGTCGCAAGTGAGTTATTACCTGCTCAAGCCTTTTGTCAAAGCCATCGCCCGGCGCTTCAGCGAAAATTCCAACGACCCGGATTTCTTGCCGTTTTTGCAGGCTGATCCGCTGCAGCCGCTACGTTTGCCGACTGCCTGGGTCGGTGCGCTGGCGCGGTGGATCAAGCGTATCGAAGCCGCGCCGGGCAGCACGCGGCGGCCGCTGATTGTGCAGGGGCAGGCGGATATGACGGTGGATTGGCAGCATAACCTTGCCGTGTTGAAGGCCAAGTTTGATCGGCCGCAGGTGTTGATGCTGCCGGAGGCGCGGCATCATCTGGCGAATGAGACGCTGGCGTTGCGGGGGGAGTATTTCGGGTTTTTGAGCAAGCGGGTCAAGGGCAGGAATCTTTAGCGCCTGCAAGGGCCCCTTCGCGGGCAAGCCCGCTCCCACAGTGTTTAGTGTTAGCCCACCATTTTGTGATCGACACAAAAACCTGTGGGAGCGGGCTTGCCCGCGAAGGGGCCCTTGCAGGCGCCAGAGATCATTGGCGAAGCGTGGAGGTATCCTGCCCCACCGCCAGCCCCGCCCGAATCGCCGCCAACGCCGCCTTGTAATAAGCCTGGCCTTCCGCCGACTCGGCAAAGGTGGCGAACTCCTCCAGCTCGTTATCCGACAGATCACGATAGACATACAGCAGCGTGTTGTTCAAATCGCTGCCGATCTGTTCCATCAAGCGCTCGCGCTGCCCGTTCAACATGCCTTGCGCCTGACCACCGCCGAGCAGGCCGGGGATCATCGAGCTCAGGCTGTCGGCCGCGACACCGGCAATCGCCAGGCTGACTTCGGCGCCGGCCTCGCGCGCGGGCAGGGCCTGGGCCAGGTGGCCGATGATCAGCAGGCGGCTGTCACTGGCCTGCATCTTCGGTAAACCCTTGGCGTTTTTTGCCAGTTGGTCGCGACGGGTCGCCAGCAGTTCGGCGGCAACGATTTTTTTGCCCAGGGGCGACTGGAAAAACGTCAGCGCCGGTTTCGGGTCGGCGAGGGTCTTGCGCAGTTGTGCTTCGGCGCGCTGGTCCACGGCCTTGGGGGAAAAGCGTTGATTGCTGTTGTTGACCAGCGCCTGGAACACCGCCGGCGGCAGGCTGTTCTGGTAGCGCTGCTGTGCGGCTGAAAGAGCGTCGTTGAAATGCGCGCGTTGTTCTGGCCAGCCGGCGACCTTGTACAACTGGTCGTGGCCGTCTGCCCAGGCGGGCATAACGCAGAACATCAGCAGTGAGAAAAGCAAACGACGCATAGGGGCTCCTGTCGGCAGGCGACTATTCTCCGTGGGGCATGGGTACTTGTCGAGAATTCGTATCAACCCGCTGCGTGGCTCTGTCGGATTTTCAGGCACAGGAATACTATGCGCGCCATGCAAATACCCTCTGATCACCCACTGCTGTTACGTATCGTCGACGACCTGGCCGAGCGCGGCTGGTCGCAGCAGAATATTTTCCTGCCACTGGGTCTGACCCGGGAACTGGCGGCCGAGTGCCGTAAACGTGCGGCCGAGGGTGAACTGGCCCCGGCCGCCGTGGGCCGCGGGCCGACATCGGAGGTTCGCGAGGGCATTCGCGGCGACCATATCCAGTGGATCGAGCCAGGGCAGGCACTGGCTTGCGACAGTTATCTGGTGCTGATGGACAGCCTGCGCGAGGCGATGAATCGCGGCTTGTACCTGGGCCTGGAGGATTTCGAAAGCCATTTTGCCCTGTATCCGCCCGGTGCCTTCTACCTCAAGCACCTCGACCGCTTCCGCGACGACGACCGGCGCATGGTCTCGGCGGTGGTTTACCTCAATGACGACTGGCTGCCCGAGCACGGCGGTCAGCTGCGCATGTACCTGGATGAGGGGGTCGAATACGATGTGGTGCCTGTCGGCGGATGCCTGGTGGTGTTCCTGTCGGGTGAGGTGCCACACGAAGTCCTGCCCGCGATGCGAGAGCGCCTGTCGTTGACCGGCTGGTTCCGGCGTCGCGGCAACGAGCCGTTCTGATCATGCAGAAAATTCTGGTAAGCCGTTGCCTGCTGGGTCACCGCGTACGTTACGACGGCGGGGCCAGTGGGCCATTCGATCAGCTCCAGCAGTGGCTTGACGAAGGTCGGGTCGTGCCGTTGTGTCCGGAGGTTGCGGGTGGGTTGCCGACGCCCAGGGCGGCAGCGGAAATTCCGGGCGGGCAGGGGGGTGAGGTGCTGGATGGACAGGCTTCAGTGATCACCACCGAGGGCGCGGATGTCAGTGCGCAGTTTCTCTCGGGGGCTAATCAAGCGCTGGCGCTGGTGCAACGGCACGGCATCCGCATTGCCGTGCTCAAGGCCAACAGCCCTTCGTGCGGGAATCTGTTGACCTACGACGGGACATTCAGTGGTGTGAAGGTCAGCGGTGAAGGCGTCACCGCGGCGTTGCTCAAACGCCATGGCGTGCAAGTTTTCAGTGAGCTGGAGTTGTCTGAAGCCGCTGCCGCCCTGGCAGCGCTCGACTAACGACCTATACAAAACCACTGTGGGAGCGAGCTTGCTCGCGATGGCGACCTGACATTCAACAACAATGTCGGCTGGTATGGCCCCATCGCGAGCAAGCTCGCACCCACAGGTTTATCTTTCGCTTCAGATATCCAGAGATTCAGGGTTTGGGCGCCATGCTCGTATTCGCCCCAAACCACTTCTGCTCCAGCGCCTCCAATCGCCCATCCGCCTTGATCCGCTGCAGTGCATTCTCCAGGCTGGCGTGAAACGCCGGGTTGCCCTTCTGGAACGGAATCGCCAGGCCCACCGCCGGCGCGGCTTTGGGTTTTTCTTCCGTCAGGGACTGCACCAACAGAATCGAGCGCGGTTGCTCGTCTTTCTGCGCGATCAATTGCGCATCCGTGTGAATGTAAGGTGCGCTGAAGTCGAAACGATCCTTGAGATCCGGGGTCATTGCTATGTGGTTGATGGCGATGTCGTACTTGCCGCTTTCGACACCGGCCAGCATGTCGCCGGAATCGGTAATGACGAAATCGGACCGCACATCCAGTTCCTGGGCCAACAACTGGCCCAATTCGACTTCGAAGCCCGTCAGTTTGCCGTCGTCCTTGAAATTGAAGGGTGGTGTATTAGCCTCAAGGGCAATGCGCAATTCGCCACGGTCGTTTACATCGTCAATCAGTTCGGCATGAGCCAAGGGGCTCAAAAGGGGTAGCAGGCAGATCAGGCCAGGCAAAAAACGCATGGTCACTCCTTTGAATTCATTATCGCGATGCTCTGGGTCAGGCTCGCTTTGCTATGGTTGTCGAGAGCCTTCGACAACGAATGGCCGTGAAGTTGTCATGGCCGCACCCATTTTATGGAAAAACTGGAGAAGAGAATGAAAACCTTTATGTCACGAGCAGCATTGGCTGGCCTGTTGATGGGCGTTTCGGTGCTGGCCAGTGCTGCTACGCCAGCGCCGAAAGGTGCCGAAGTGTCCATCGTTTCTCCTGCAGACGGAGCCACGGTTCCGCGAACCGTCGTCGTCAAGTTCGCTGTCGAGAACATTGCGCTGGCCCCGGCGGGTGATGTCACCAAGAACACCGGTCATCACCACTTGCTGATCGATGTCGATGAACTGCCAGCCGCCGGTGCGCCGATCCCCAACGATGCCAACCACCTGCATTTCGGCAAGGCGCAGACCCAGGCTGAAGTAACGCTGACGCCGGGCAAGCACACCTTGCAACTGGAGCTGGGCGATAGCGGCCACATGCCGTTCGATCCGCCGATCGTCTCGGAGAAAATCACCGTCAACGTCAAGTAACCTTAGTTGCGCCCATGAAAAAGGAGACCCTAAGGTCTCCTTTTTTTATCACTCAAGTCACTATCAGAACAATACACGGCAACGAATGGTGCCGTTGATGTGCTGCAGCTTCTCTTGGGCCATTTCCGAGTAGTCGGCATCGACGTCGATCACGACGTAACCGACTTTCTCGTTGGTCTGCAGGAACTGACCGGAAATGTTGATGCCGTTTTCGGCGAAGACCTTGTTGATCTCGCTCATCACACCCGGAATGTTTTCGTGGATGTGCAGCAGGCGGTGCTTGCCAGGGTGAGCCGGCAGGGCCACTTCCGGGAAGTTCACCGACGATACCGAGGTACCGTTGTCGCTGTACTTGACCAGTTTTTCTGCCACTTCCAGACCGATGTTGGCTTGCGCTTCAGCAGTGGAACCGCCGATGTGCGGGGTCAGGATCACGTTGTCCAGGCCACGCAGCGGGCTTTCGAACTCTTCGTCGTTGGAGCGTGGCTCCACCGGGAACACGTCGATGGCCGCGCCGATCAGGTGCTTGTCCTTGATCGCGTCCGCCAGGGCTTGCAATTCGACCACGGTGCCGCGAGCGGCGTTGATCAGGATCCCGCCCTTCTTGATGGCACGGATTTCCTTCTCGCCGATCATCCACTGGGTCGCCGCGGTTTCCGGAACGTGCAGGGTGACGATGTCGGACATGCCCAGCAGTTCGGTCAGGCTCGCCACCTGGGTAGCGTTGCCCAGGGGCAGCTTGGTCACGGTGTCGTAGAAATACACCTGCATGCCCAGGCCTTCGGCCAGGACCGACAGTTGGGTACCGATCGAGCCGTAACCGACGATGCCCAGCTTCTTGCCGCGGATTTCGAAGGAGTTGGCCGCGCTCTTGATCCAGCCGCCACGGTGGCAGGAAGCGTTCTTCTCGGGAATGCCGCGCAGCAACAGGATCGCTTCGGCCAGCACCAGCTCGGCAACGGAACGCGTGTTGGAGTACGGCGCGTTGAACACCGCGATCCCGCGTTCGCGAGCCGCGTTCAGGTCAACCTGGTTGGTGCCGATGCAGAAACAACCTACAGCGACGAGCTTCTTCGCCTGATCGAAGATCTCTTCGGTCAGTTGAGTGCGCGAGCGAATGCCGATGAAGTGAGCATCAGCGATCTTTTCCTTGAGCTGGGCTTCCGGCAGAGAACCTGTGAGGTACTCGATGCTGGTGTAGCCCGCCGCCTTGAGGACGTCGACAGCCGATTGGTGGACGCCTTCGAGAAGAAGGAACTTGATCTTGCTCTTATCGAGAGAAGTCTTGCTCATCTGCGTAAACCTGTATCCCGGAGAAAATTGGCAGGGAAGTAGCCAGCAGACGCTGACCCGAGCGGCAAGAAAGCCGTCGCCGCAGAACAGCCGTTGGGCACTCTCCTGCGGGGTCGGTATGCTAGCATAAGCGCCCCGCTAAACACCCATTCCTGCGACGTGAAGCGTTCTCAGGATGACCATGAATTGTTCGAGAGTTCTGTCGATGACCAATCCTGCCCTGATTGATGAGCTGAAGACCCTGGTTGAGCCTGGCAAGGTGCTGACCGACGCCGACTCCCTGAATGCTTACGGCAAGGATTGGACCAAGCATTTCGCCCCGGCCCCGACGGCCATCGTGTTTCCCAAGACCATCGAGCAGGTCCAGGCCGTTGTGCGCTGGGCCAATGAGCGCAAGGTGGCGCTGGTGCCGTCCGGTGGGCGCACCGGGTTGTCCGCGGCTGCCGTGGCGGCGAATGGCGAAGTGGTCGTGTCCTTCGACTATATGAACCGGATTCTCGACGTGAACCTGACCGACCGCACCGCCGTCTGCCAGCCGGGCGTGGTCACCGAACATTTGCAGAACGTGGCTGAAGAAAAAGGCCTGTACTACCCGGTGGACTTCGCTTCCGCAGGTTCCAGCCAGATTGGCGGCAATATCGGCACCAATGCCGGCGGGATCAAGGTCATTCGCTACGGCATGACCCGCAATTGGGTCGCCGGCATGAAAGTCGTGACCGGCAAGGGCGATCTGCTGGAGCTGAACAAGGACCTGATCAAGAACGCCACCGGCTACGACCTGCGTCAGTTGTTCATCGGCGCTGAAGGCACCCTCGGTTTTGTGGTCGAAGCGACGATGCGCCTGGACCGTGCGCCGAAAAACCTCACTGCCATGGTCCTGGGCACCGCCGATTTCGATTCGATCATGCCGGTGCTGCACGCCTTCCAGAGCAAGCTCGACCTGACCGCATTCGAATTCTTCTCCGACAAGGCCTTGGCAAAAGTCATGGGTCGTGGTGACGTGCCGGCGCCGTTCGAGACCGATTGCCCGTTCTACGCACTGCTGGAATTCGAAGCGACCACCGAAGAGGTGGCCAACCTGGCCCTGGAAACCTTCGAGCACTGCGTCGAGCAGGGTTGGGTGCTGGACGGGGTCATGAGCCAGAGCGAGACCCAGCTGCAGAACCTGTGGAAACTGCGCGAATACATCTCCGAGACCATCTCCCACTGGACGCCGTACAAGAACGACATTTCAGTCACTGTGTCGAAAGTGCCGGCGTTCCTGAAGGAAATAGACGCGATCGTCGGTGAACACTACCCGGACTTCGAGATCGTCTGGTTCGGCCACATCGGCGACGGCAACCTGCACCTGAACATCCTCAAGCCGGAAAACCTGAGCAAGGACGAGTTCTTCGCCAAGTGCGCGACCGTCAACAAGTGGGTGTTCGAGACCGTCGAGAAGTACAACGGCTCGATTTCCGCCGAGCATGGCGTGGGCATGACCAAGCGTGATTACTTGACCTATAGTCGTTCGCCGGTTGAGATCGAGTACATGAAAGCCGTCAAAGCGGTGTTCGACCCGAACGGGGTCATGAACCCGGGCAAGATTTTCGCTGTTTGATACTTCGAACTGTAAGAGCACGAATCAGGAGTCGGTAATGAGCTATCAGCACCAGTATGTCGACGGTACGCGCATTCACTTCCCTTTGGGGAAGGTGGTGTGCATCGGCCGTAACTACGCCGAACACGCCAAGGAACTGGACAACCCGGTGCCTACAGAACCCTTGCTGTTCATCAAGCCGGGCAGTTGCGTCGTGTCGCTGGAAGGCAGTTTCAGCATTCCGACCGAGCGTGGCTCGGTGCATTATGAAGCGGAAATCGCGGTGTTGATCGGCAAGCCGTTGTCGACCACGCCAAACCGTGAAGAAGTGCTCGACGCCATCTCCGGCTTCGCCCCGGCCCTGGACCTGACCCTGCGCGACAAGCAGGCCGAGCTCAAAGCCAAGGGCCTGCCCTGGGAAATCGCCAAGTCCTTCGACGGGGCGGCGGTGATTGCACCGTTCGTGTCCGGCAGCACCTTTGCCGACCTGACCGACATCGGTATTCGCCTGACCATCAATGGCGAAGTGCGCCAGGATGGCAACAGCAAGGACATGCTCAATCCGATCGTGCCGATGATCCAGTACATGGCTGGCTGCTTCTCGTTGCAGGCCGGTGACGTGATCCTCACTGGCACGCCGGTGGGCGTTGGTCCGCTGAATGTTGGTGACGAACTGGTGCTGGAACTGCCGGGCGCCAGCAGCTTCACCAGCAGCGTCCGCTAAACCGACGCATCCCCCCTGTAGGAGCAAGCTCGCTCCTACAGGGGGGGATCGCGCCCGCGCGGGGCTTTCCCGCCATTTCCCGTTTTTTTCACATCTTGTCTGGTTGATTCCGGGCCGTGCGGCGTCTGAGCCGAGCCCATTTGTGCTATTACCCTTGGCCTGAATTTCTGGAACGCTGCCTCGATGCCGACACAACCGCTGACCACCCTCAAACCTGCCCGCCGCCCACGCTTTTTCATGCGCTGGTATGCCTGGCTGTTACTCGTGGTCGCCGCCGCGTATGGCCTCGCATTCGCGATGCATTGGGATGACCGTGGCGTGCTCTGGGTGCTGGAGCGTTTCCAAAGCCCTGCTGAGCGCCAGGAGAGTGTCTGGTTACCGGACTACCGCGCAGTGATCGACGCCAAGGTGCTGCCGGGCATGGAGAAGGACGAGGCTTCCGACCTGGCCTACGACCCGCAGACCAAAACCCTGTTTTCGGTCATGGGCAATAAACCTTTCCTGGTCGAGCTGACCTTGCAGGGCGATGTCCTGCGCAAAATGCCCCTGGTGGGCTGGAGCAATCCGGAAGGGGTGACCGCGATGGGCAATGGTCTGCTGGCCATAGTCGATGAACGCAATCACCTGCTCTCCATCGTCAAGGTCGATGCCGATACCCGTGAACTGAATATCGCCGACTTCCCGAAATACGACCTCGGCCCGTCGAAAAACCAGAACAAGGCCTTCGAGGCGGTCGCCTGGGATCCGCGCAAGCAGCAGTTGCTGCTGGGGGAAGAGCGTCCACCGGCGCTGTTCAGCTGGAGCAGCGATGGCAGCCAGACTCTCACGGGCGACAAGCAGAAAATCGCCAGCGATGAATTGGATATCCGCAACCTGTCGGCCCTGGCCATTGACCCGCGCACCGGCCACACCCTGGTGTTGTCCGCCGATTCTCATCTGTTGCTGGAACTTGACGAGAAGGGCGAGCAGGTCAGCTTCGTGACCCTGCTGGGTGGCTTCAATGGCTTGAAGAAGACCATTCCGCGCGCTGAAGGCGTCACCATGGATGAGGCAGGCACGCTGTATATGGTGAGCGAACCGAACCTGTTCTACCGCTTCGAAAAGCAGCGCTGAACTGCCGAGGCTGCGATTTTTTGACGTTGCATTCAAGATCAAAAGATCGCGGCCTGCGCCAGCCCCGACCCGATTGAATGCATAGGTTGTGGTGTAAGGCCACTGGCCATTAAGCTTCAATTCAGACTGCCATGGTATTTCATCGGCCTGTCTTGAACCCGAGCCCACTTGAATGCGCCGACTTGCCCGTCCCAAACCCCTGATTCTCATGTTCCTGGCGATTGCGCTGATCGTGCTGGTTGCGTTCGGCCAGTACCTGCGCCTGTTCGAACGCGCCTGGTTCAACATGCACACGCTTTGGCAACCAGAGAGCGCGCAATCCATCGGCCTGAATCGCTATCAGGTCACGCTCGAGGCGCGCGTCATCGATGGCCTGGACGACGATGTTTCCGCGCTGACCTTCGATCCGGTGCGCAAGAGCCTGTTCACGGTCACCAACAAAAACTCCGAACTGATTGAATTATCCCTGGACGGCCGGATCATCCGGCGTGTGGCGCTGGTCGGCTTTGGCGATCCGGAAGCGGTGGAGTTCATCAGTGCCGACACTTACGTGATCACTGACGAGCGTACGCAGCGACTGATCAAGATTCACCTGGAAAAAGACACGACGTTCCTCGACGCGCACGATGCCGAACAGATAAGCCTCGGCGTGCACATGAGCAGCAACAAGGGCTTTGAGGGGTTGGCTTATGACTCGGTGGGCAAGCGTCTGTTCGTGGCCAAGGAGCGCGACCCGATGCTGATCTACGAAGTGCAGGGCTTCCCGCATTACAACCCGGAAAAGTCCTATGCGGTACATGTGGTCAATAACCCCAAGCGCGACGCCGGGATGTTCGTGCGGGACCTGTCGAGCCTGCAATACGACGAGCGCAGCGGACACTTGCTGGCGTTGTCCGACGAGTCGCGGCTGATTCTGGAGCTGGATGTGGATGGGCGACCGCTGAGCACCATGTCATTGAGCAAGGGGCGCCAGGGGTTGCAGAACACCGTGCCGCAAGCGGAAGGGATTGCGATGGATGACGACGGCACGATGTACCTGGTGAGCGAGCCGAACTTGTTCTACGTCTTCAAGAAACCAGCACAACCCTGACAAACACCCTAAAAACACTGTGGGAGCGAGCTTGCTCGCGATAGCGGTCTTTCAGTCGACATCTCTATCGACTGACAGACCGCTATCGCGAGCAAGCTCGCTCCCACAGGTTTTTGTGCAGGTCTTACTTGGCGCGCAAGGTTTTTACGCCTTCGCTGGTGCCCAGCAGTAGCAAGTCGGCCGGACGTGCCGCGAACAACCCATTGGTGACCACGCCAACGATAGCGTTGATCTGCGTTTCCAGCTCCACCGGATTAGTGATCTGCATGTTGAACACATCGAGGATGATATTGCCGTTATCAGTCAACACGCCTTCACGGTAAACAGGGTCGCCACCAAGCTTCACCAGCTCGCGGGCCACGTGGCTGCGGGCCATCGGGATCACTTCCACCGGCAGCGGAAACTCGCCGAGCACCGGCACCAGCTTGCTGGCATCGGCGATGCAGATGAAGGTCTTGGCCACGGCCGCGACGATCTTCTCGCGGGTCAGGGCTGCACCGCCGCCCTTGATCAGGTTCAGGTGTTCATCGCTTTCATCGGCGCCGTCGACGTAGAACTCCAGGTCGCTGACCGTGTTCAATTCATACACCGGGATGCCATGGCCCTTGAGACGTGCAGCGGTGGCTTCGGAGCTGGCGACCGCGCCGTCGAACGCGCCCTTGTGCCGGGCCAGGGCGTCGATGAAGCAGTTCGCGGTGGAGCCGGTGCCGACCCCGACGATGCTCTTGTCATCGAGTTTCGGGAGGATGAAGTCGACGGCGGCCTGAGCCACTGCCTGTTTGAGTTGATCCTGGGTCATGCGGGCTCCGAGGTGCCGAAGGGGGGCGAAAGGCCGGCATTATAGGCTTCGGGGCGGGGAAGGTCATTGCCCGATTGGCAGGTCAACGTCATATCCGATTCCTGTAGGAGCGAGCTTGCTCGCGATGGACGTTAACGATGACGAGGGCTGCCTGGATGAACGTGGCGCCCTCACGTCCATCGTCGGAACGCCGCCCGGAGCAAGCTCGCTCCTACAGGAATCAGCTATCCGGTCCAAAACCATGTGTTTAGTGTGGTCGCCCGCCCGAAAGCCGGGTTAGACTCCTTGACCCTGCCCAACCCGCTCAGTGATGCTTTCCGATGCTCGAACAGTACGTCAAAAAGATCCTCACCTCGCGCGTTTATGACGTTGCCGTAGAAACCCCTTTGCAGACTGCCCGCCAGCTTTCCGAGCGGCTGGGCAACAATATCTGGCTCAAGCGCGAAGACTTGCAGCCGGTGTTCTCGTTCAAGATTCGCGGCGCTTATAACAAGCTCACCCAGCTGTCCGATGAAGAACGGGCGCGCGGCGTCGTGACCGCTTCGGCGGGCAACCACGCGCAAGGCCTGGCCCTGGCGGCCAAGGTGCTGGGTGTGAAAGCCACCATCGTCATGCCCAAGACCACGCCGGAGATCAAAGTGGAAGGCGTGCGCTCCCGTGGCGGCAAGGTCGTGCTGCACGGCGATTCGTTCCCGGAAGCCCTGGGTTACTCGCTGAAACTGGTCGACGAAAAAGGTTACGTCTACATCCACCCCTACGACGATCCCCATACCATCGCCGGGCAGGGCACGGTAGCGATGGAAATCCTGCGCCAGCACCCGGGGCGCCTGGACGCGATTTTCGTCCCGGTGGGCGGTGGCGGGCTGATTGCCGGGATCGCCGCATACGTGAAATATCTGCGTCCGGAAATCAAGGTTATCGGCGTCGAGCCAGACGATTCCAACTGCCTGCAAGTCGCCATGGCGGCTGGCGAGCGTGTGGTGCTGCCGACGGTTGGGCTCTTTGCCGACGGCGTCGCAGTAGCGCAGATCGGCCAGCACACCTTCGATATCTGCAAGGACCATGTCGATGAAGTGATCACCGTCAGCACCGACGAGATCTGTGCGGCGATCAAGGATATCTACGACGATACCCGCTCGATCACCGAACCTGCCGGCGCTTTGGGCGTCGCCGGGATCAAGAAATACGTCGAGCAACATGGCATCACCGGGCATACCTTCGTCGCCATCGATTCCGGGGCCAACGTCAACTTCGATCGTCTGCGTCACGTGGCCGAACGTGCCGAACTGGGCGAGGGCCGTGAAGCTATCATCGCCGTGACCATCCCCGAGAAGCCAGGCAGCTTCAAGGCGTTCTGCGAAGCCATCGGCAAACGCCAGATCACCGAATTCAACTACCGCTACAACACCGGCAGCGAAGCCCATATCTTCGTCGGCGTGCAAACGCACCCGGAAAACGATCCGCGCAGTGCGCTGCTGTCCAGTCTGACCGAACAGGGCTTTCCGGTACTCGACCTGACCGACAACGAACTGGCCAAGCTGCATATCCGCCATATGGTTGGCGGGCGTGCGGCCCATGTCGTCGATGAAGTGGTACTGCGTTTTGAGTTCCCGGAGCGGCCAGGTGCGCTGTTCAACTTCCTCAACAAGCTCGGCGGGCGCTGGAACATCTCGATGTTCCACTACCGCAACCACGGTGCGGCCGATGGCCGTGTGGTCGCCGGGTTGCAGGTACCCCATGACGAACGTCATCTGGTGCCGGCGGCACTCGAAGAAATCGGCTACCCCTATTGGGATGAAAGCGACAATCCGGCCTATCAGCTGTTTCTCGGCTGAGGGGCTACGCTGATGGGCAGCCTCTAAGGAATCGAACAATGGAAACGTTAACTGCCCTGAAAGTGGCGCATAGCGTGGCGACGGTGCTGCTGTTGATCAGCGCACTGGGGCTGGCGGGCTGGGTCTGGCGCGCGCGGCGCAACGGCGATGCGACGGCCCACGCTCGCACGTTGCAGCGACCGGGGGTATTCGTCTGGGTGTTGATGGGGCTGGCATTGTTGAGCATGCCGTTCACCGGGTGGTGGATGGTGCATCTGGTGGGCTGGCCGCTGGGTCAGACCTGGTTGCTGGCTTCGAGTGTGCTTTACACCGTGGCGGCGTTGGGTTGGTTCTGGGTGGTGGTGCGACTTAACAAGTTGCGCAAGGGGTCAGGAGGCAATGGCAAGTTCACCTTCGCCCTCGCACTGTTCAGCTTCATTTGTTTTATCGCGATTGCCGGACTAATGGGCGCCAAGCCAGTGTAGGAGCGAGCTTGCTCGCGAAAAACTCAAGGTCGCCGCGGGGAGTCAGTTGCCCCGCGTTATCGTTAACGACCATCGTCGGAACGCCGCCCGGAGCAAGCTCGCTCCTACAGGGTTCGCTGGTGTGAATGCTATCTATGCCACGCAACACAAATCCCTGTAGGAGCGAGGCTTGCCCGCGAAGGCGTCATCAGTCGCGCAGAGTAATCACCGGCCACCCACGCTTCTCGGCTTCAGCCCGCAAGTTAGGATCCGGATCGACAGCGATCGGATTCGCCACCTGCTCCAGCAACGACAAATCATTCATCGAGTCGCTGTAGAAGTAACTGTCTTCCAGCGAATGCCCGGTCTCCTCCAGCCAGCGATTCAGCCGCGTCACCTTGCCTTCACGGAAGCACGGGACGTCGGTGCTGCGCCCGGTGTATCGGCCCTCGACCATTTCACATTCCGTGGCGATCAAGGTTTCGACACCGAGTCGCTGGGCAATCGGCCCGGTGACGAAACGGTTGGTCGCGGTGATGATCACCAGTTTGTCGCCGGCCTCGCGGTGCTTTTCCAACAGTTCGATGGCCTTGGGCAGCACGATCGGTTCGATGCAATCGCGCATGTAATCCAGGTGCCATTCATCAAGCGTGGCCATCTCCGTGCGACCGAG
This sequence comes from Pseudomonas silesiensis, assembly GCF_001661075.1. Taxonomy (NCBI): domain Bacteria; kingdom Pseudomonadati; phylum Pseudomonadota; class Gammaproteobacteria; order Pseudomonadales; family Pseudomonadaceae; genus Pseudomonas; species Pseudomonas silesiensis. Next base: position 6,479,022 of record NZ_CP014870.1, on the reverse strand, counting down.
GACTTCAAGGCAGAAGTTCAGGTACGCATCGTTATCCAGCTTGCCGGCCAGGTAATCCTGATAAAACTCGTCGTTGCGTGCCTTGTAAGCGACGGCGTCGAGAAAGCCGCGCTCGCACAGGTAATCGCCCCAGGCGTGGTCACTGTCGCCGCCCAGAAGTGTGTTGTCCAAGTCGAATAAAGCCAGCCGCATTGCAGTTACTCGCTGAAAAGTCTGTAGAAAGGCGTCCAGAATACGTACTTTTCACAAGAGTGCACATAAGGTAGACCGGCTCGTTGCTGCCTTCACAACCTTTGTGGAACAATGCGGGGACATGCGTTTGCGAGGTTGTTGCCGTGATCGACCCCGATGGTTTCCGCCCCAATGTCGGGATCATTCTGACGAATGATGCCGGCCAGGTGCTATGGGCTCGCCGTATCAATCAAGATGCCTGGCAGTTTCCACAGGGAGGAATCAACCCCCAGGAGACGCCGGAAGACGCCTTGTACCGCGAGTTGAACGAAGAAGTGGGCCTGGAACGTGAAGATGTTGAAATTCTCGCCTGCACCCGGGGCTGGTTGCGCTATCGTTTGCCGCAACGTCTGGTCCGTACCCACAGCCAACCGCTGTGCATCGGACAGAAGCAGAAATGGTTTCTCCTGCGCCTGATCTCGAACGAGCAGCGGGTGCGGATGGATTTGACCGGTAAACCGGAATTCGATGGCTGGCGCTGGGTCAGTTATTGGTATCCGTTGGGCCAGGTGGTGACATTCAAGCGCGAGGTGTATCGACGCGCTCTCAAAGAGCTTGCCCCGCGCCTTTTAACGCGCGACTGACGACGGAGTTCGACCCCGAGCCATGCTCAATACGCTGCGCAAGATCGTCCAGGAAGTTAACTCCGCCAAGGATCTCAAGGCGGCGTTGGGGATTATTGTGTTGCGCGTCAAAGAGGCCATGGGCAGCCAGGTCTGCTCGGTCTACTTGCTCGACCCCGAGACCAATCGCTTCGTGCTGATGGCCACCGAGGGCTTGAACAAGCGCTCGATCGGCAAAGTCAGCATGGCGCCCAACGAAGGTCTGGTCGGTCTGGTCGGCACGCGTGAAGAACCCCTGAACCTGGAAAACGCCGCGGATCACCCGCGCTATCGCTACTTCGCCGAGACCGGTGAAGAGCGCTTTGCCTCGTTCCTCGGCGCACCGATCATTCACCACCGCCGCGTCGTCGGCGTGTTGGTCATCCAGCAAAAGGAACGCCGCCAGTTCGATGAGGGCGAAGAAGCCTTCCTCGTCACCATGAGCGCGCAACTCGCCGGCGTTATCGCCCACGCCGAGGCCACCGGTTCGATCCGTGGCCTGGGGCGTCAGGGCAAGGGCATCCAGGAAGCAAAGTTCGTCGGCGTGCCGGGTTCGCCGGGTGCGGCGGTCGGTACCGCGGTGGTCATGTTGCCGCCGGCCGACCTGGACGTGGTGCCCGACAAGACCATCACTGACATCGCCGCCGAACTCGGGCTGTTCAAGACCGCCATCGAAGGCGTGCGCGCCGACATGCGCGCCTTGTCGGCCAAGCTCGCGAACCAGTTGCGCCCGGAAGAGCGCGCGCTGTTCGACGTCTACCTGATGATGCTCGACGATGCTTCGCTGGGCAGCGAAATTACCACCGTGATCAAGACCGGCCAATGGGCCCAGGGCGCGTTGCGCCAAGTGGTCACTGAGCACGTCAACCGCTTCGAATTGATGGACGACGCCTACCTGCGTGAGCGCGCCTCCGACGTCAAGGACCTCGGGCGCCGTCTGCTCGCCTACTTGCAGGAAGAGCGTCAGCAGACCCTGGTCTACCCCGACAACAGTATCCTGATCAGCGAAGAACTGACGCCGGCGATGCTCGGCGAGGTGCCGGAAGGCAAGCTGGTCGGTCTGGTCTCGGTACTCGGTTCCGGCAACTCCCACGTCGCGATCCTGGCGCGCGCCATGGGCATTCCGACGGTGATGGGTCTGGTTGACCTGCCGTATTCCAAGGTCGACGGCATCCAGATGATCGTCGACGGCTATCACGGCGAGGTCTACACCAACCCCAGCGAAGTGCTGCGCAAGCACTTCGCCGAGATCGTCGAGGAAGAGAAACAGCTGGCCCTTGGGCTGGATGCGCTGCGGGATTTGCCGTGCATCACGCTCGACGGCCACCGCATGCCGCTGTGGGTCAACACTGGCCTGCTGGCGGACGTGGCACGGGCGCAGAAGCGTGGCGCCGAGGGCGTCGGTCTGTACCGCACCGAAGTGCCGTTCATGATCAACCAGCGCTTCCCGAGCGAAAAAGAGCAACTGGCGATCTATCGCGAGCAGCTCGCCGCGTTTCACCCGCAGCCGGTGACCATGCGCAGCCTGGACATCGGTGGCGACAAGTCGCTGTCATACTTCCCGATCAAGGAAGACAACCCGTTCCTCGGTTGGCGCGGCATTCGCGTCACCCTCGACCACCCGGAAATCTTCCTGGTCCAGACCCGTGCGATGCTCAAGGCCAGCGAAGGCCTGAACAACCTGCGGATTCTGCTGCCGATGATCTCCGGCATCCACGAACTGGAAGAAGCCCTGCACCTGATCCACCGGGCCTGGGGCGAAGTGCGCGACGAGGGCTGCGACGTACCGATGCCACCGATCGGTGTGATGATCGAAATCCCGGCAGCGGTTTATCAGACCAAGGAACTGGCGCGGCAAGTGGACTTCCTGTCGGTCGGCTCCAACGACCTGACCCAGTACCTGCTGGCCGTGGATCGCAACAACCCGCGAGTCGCCGACCTCTACGACTACCTGCACCCGGCGGTCCTGCAAGCGCTACAGAACGTGGTGCGCGATGCCCATGCCGAAGGCAAGCCGGTCAGTATCTGCGGCGAGATGGCCGGTGATCCGGCAGCGGCGGTGCTGTTGATGGCGATGGGTTTCGACAGCCTGTCGATGAACGCCACCAACTTGCCGAAGGTGAAGTGGATGTTGCGCCAGATCAACTTGAGCAAGGCCAAGGAATTGCTGGCGGAGTTGATGACCATCGACAATCCGCAGGTGATCCATAGTTCGCTGCAACTGGCGCTGAAGAATCTCGGGTTGGCGCGGATGATCAATCCGGCTTCGGCCAAGACCCTCTGAAAGGCTGATGGCCTCATCGCTGGCAAGCCAGCTCCCACAGGGTTTGGTGTTGGTCACTAATTAGTGAACCTACCCAAATCCTGTGGGAGCTGGCTTGCCAGCGATGAGGCCAGCCCATACAGCAACGATCTAAACCCTGATCTCCACTTCCCCCAAATGCCCCCCATACGGCCCGAAACTGCGCTCGAGCATATGCCGCGTCCCATCCGCATGCACAATCAACGCCGTACTCGCCCGCGTCCCGTAAGTCGGGCTGGCAATGAACACACTCGACAGCAACGTCTCGGTGGCCAACCCCACCCCGGTATCCGGCAACTCGGCAAAGGGCGCGGTCTGTGGGTCATTCAACAACGCCAGCAATGCCTCGGGCCGGGGATTTTCCAACCCCGCCTCCAGCGCCTTACGCGCCTTGAGCAACTTCGGCCACGGCGTATCCAGCCCGGCGTTCGACAAGCCATAGACACCCGGTGGCAGCATCACCGCTTCAGCCTCCCGGGCATTGAAATGCCACAGCTCGTTGGCATTGCCAATCAGCAGGTTAAACCCGGCGTATTCAATCGAACGTGCAACAACGTCGCTCAAATAGTCGTCAATCGGCATCTTTCCGGCAAGAAATCGCGCCACCAGTTCCCCTCGTGATTTTCGCGCGGGTGGTTGATGAGGATCGCGAATATTGGTCAGCGCAGCGAAGCGGCCCTCGGCACCGACGCCCAGCCAGGTGCCGCCGGCTTCCAGATCGCGACCGGCATAAACCTGGGGATTTTCCGACCATTGCGCCAGCGGCAGGCTGGGGCGGGCATAGAATTCGTCACGGTTGGCGGCGACGATCAGCGGCTGGGTGTGACCGGGGCGCCAGGCAAAGACAATCAGGCACATAAGGTGATCCATGTGTGTTTTTTGCCCACTCTACGCAGTCATCGAGCGGGTATCCATCGCCATCCAGTGGAGCTTGAGGCCATGCATCCGTTACCATGCCGCTCCTATTTTCGGGACGCGGGCGGGGACGGCCATGGAATTTCTACTGTACCTGGCGCTGGGCGCCTGTGCAGGCGTGCTGGCCGGGCTGTTCGGAGTGGGGGGCGGAATCATCATCGTCCCGGTACTGGTGTTCAGTTTTACCTTGCAGGGCTTCGATGCGTCGATTTTGACCCACCTGGCGGTCGGCACTTCACTGGCGACGATCATCTTCACCTCGATCAATGCCATCCGCGAGCATCATCGCCGCGGTGCCGTGCGCTGGCCGATCTTTGCCTGGATGACCGTCGGTATCCTCATCGGCGCCGGTTTCGGCGCGCTGACCGCCGAAGCGATCTCCGGGCCAAACCTGCAGAAAATCATCGGCGTATTTGCGCTGATCATCGCGGCTCAGTTCGCGCTGGAGGTCAAGCCGAAAGCTAGCCGCACGGTGCCCGGCAAGGTCGGTCTGACGGTGGCCGGCAGTGTGATTGGCTGGGCTTCGGCGATTTTCGGGATTGGCGGCGGTTCGCTGACCGTGCCGTTCCTGACCTGGCGCAGCGTGCCGATGCAGCAAGCGGTGGCGACATCTTCGGCCTGCGGACTGCCGATCGCGTTGGCCAGTGCATTAAGTTTCATGATTCTGGGGTGGCACGATCCGTTGCTGCCGGCCCATAGTCTCGGTTTTATTTATCTGCCGGCGTTGCTGGGGATCGCCCTGACCAGCATGGTGTTCGCCCGCCTCGGTGCACGATTGGCCCACAGCCTGTCGCCGCGCTTGCTGAAAAGACTGTTCGCCGCTTTGCTGTTCTGCGTTGGCCTGAGCTTCCTGCTCTGACGCGCGTCGCAATGTTGGCTTAATCCTGGCGTGACAGCGTCCCCCGGGAATTTTGAAAGTTTCAACTCTAACGAGGAGTCGCAATGCTGCCTTACCCGCAGATCGACCCGGTGGCCCTGGCCATCGGTCCGCTGAAAATCCACTGGTACGGCCTGATGTACCTGATCGGCATCGGCGGCGCGTGGTGGCTGGCGTCCCGCCGGCTGAACCGCTTCGACCCGACCTGGAGCAAGGAGAAGCTCTCCGACATGGTGTTCTGGATGTCGATGGGCGTCATTGTCGGCGGCCGCCTGGGCTATGTGCTGTTTTACGACCTGAACGCGTACCTGGCCAACCCGACGCTGATCTTCGAGGTATGGAAGGGCGGCATGTCGTTCCACGGCGGCTTCATTGGTGTGATGCTGGCGGCGTTGTGGTTCGGTAAAAAGAACGGCAAGTCGTTCTTCCAGTTGATGGACTTCGTGGCACCGATGGTGCCGATCGGGCTCGGTGCCGGGCGTATCGGCAACTTCATCAACGCCGAGTTGTGGGGCAAGGCGACCGACGTGCCGTGGGCGATGGTCTTTCCGACCGACCCGGCGCAACTGGCGCGTCACCCGTCGCAGCTGTACCAGTTCGCGCTCGAAGGCGTGGCGCTGTTTGCCATCCTCTGGCTGTTCTCGCGCAAGCCGCGGCCGACCATGGCGGTGTCCGGGATGTTCGCGCTGTTCTATGGCATCTTCCGTTTCATCGTCGAATTCGTTCGGGTGCCGGACGCGCAACTGGGCTATCTGGCCTGGAACTGGCTGACCATGGGCCAGGTACTGTGCATCCCGATGATCGTCGGCGGTCTGCTGCTGATCTGGCTGGCCTATCATCGCGCGCCGGCGGCTCCCGCAGCCGCTGTATAAATTCGAACCCCGGGGTGACGACCCCGGGTTCAAGGACACAGGTAATTCATGAAGCAATATCTCGATCTGGTCGCCCACGTCATCAAGAACGGCACCAAACAGGCCAACCGTACCGGCGTAAACACCATCAGCTTTCCTGGTGCGATGCTGCGTTATGACCTGAAGGAAGGTTTTCCGGCGATCACTACCCGCAAGATGGCCTTCAAATCGGCCGTTGGCGAGATGTGCGGTTTTCTGCGTGGGGTGAACAACGCCGCCGAATTTCGCGCCCTGGGCTGCAAGGTCTGGGACCAGAATGCCAACGAAAACGCCCAGTGGCTGGCCAACCCGTTCCGTCAGGGCGAAGACGATCTCGGCGAGATTTACGGCGTGCAGTGGCGCAAATGGCCGGCGTACAAACAGATCCCGGTCAGCAACAAGGCCGCCATCGAGCAGACCCTGAGCCAAGGCTATCGCCAGATCGCCGAAGGCGAAGAAGATGGCCAGGCGTACGTGGTGCTGTACAAGGCGATCGACCAGATCCGCCAATGCGTGGACACCATCATCAAGGACCCGGGCAGCCGCCGTATCCTGTTCCACGGCTGGAACGTCGCCCAACTCGATGAAATGGCGCTGCCGCCCTGCCATTTGCTGTATCAGTTCCATCCGAATGTCGAGACCAAAGAGATCTCTTTGACCCTCTACATTCGCTCGAACGACCTGGGCCTGGGCACACCGTTCAACCTCACCGAAGGTGCCGCGCTGCTGAGCCTGATCGGTCGCCTGACCGGTTACACGCCGCGCTGGTTCACCTATTTCATCGGCGACGCCCACGTCTACGAAAACCACCTGGACATGCTCAATGTACAGCTCAAGCGCGAGCCGTTCCCGATGCCGAAACTGGTGATCAGCGATCGTGTGCCGGAGTTTGCCAGGACGGGTGTCTATCAACCGGAATGGCTGGAGCTGATCGAACCGAGCGATTTCTCGCTGGAAGGCTACGAGCACCATGCGCCGATGACGGCGCCGATGGCGGTTTAAGCTTCAACGCATACCCCTGTAGGAGCGAGCTTGCTCGCGATGGATTTGAAGGCGCCGCATTTTTCCAGGCTGCCCCGCGTCATCGTTCACGTCCATCGCGAGCAAGCTCGCTCCTACAGGGGGTATGTGGTGTGTTTAGTGGCCGTGACTACGGCCCACATGGGAATGCTCCGTCTCCGTCGCCACAACCCCGCCACTCACCTCCAACCGCTGCAAAATCCCGCACTGATCGATATCCGGCCCTTCGCCGCAGCGTTGGCGCAGGTCGATCAACTGCGTTTGCAACGCCAGCAACCCATCGATCCGCGCCTTGACGTGATGGATGTGCTCATCGATCAGCGCATTCACGCTTTCGCACTGATCCTGCGGGCTGTCGCGCAAGGTCAACAGGCTGCGGATTTCCTCGAGGGTCATGTCGAGGGTGCGGCAGTTGCGAATGAAGGTCAGGCGCTCGGCATGGGCCTGGGTGTAGACGCGATAGTTACCGTCGCTGCGGGCCGGTTCCGGCAGCAGGTTTTCCCGCTCGTAATAGCGGATGGTTTCCACGGCGCAGTCGGTGAGTTTCGCCAGTTCTCCTATTTTCATCGCGACAATCTCCAAAAGGATGCTTGACCCTATAGTGGCTACAGGGTCTTTACTTGGCAACAGGCACCTTCATGGACGTAACCAATGAGCGATTCCCTGCATACCCACAAGCCCGATGCCGCAGACGATTGCTGCAGCAGCAAACTCAAGCCCGTTCCTCAGCATGTGCATGGCGCTCATGGTGATGCCTGCTGTTCGTCTGCAGCAGCGGCGCCTGCGCTGGTCCAATTGAGCGAAGCGCCGACCGCCGACGCGCGGCTGAGCAGTTTCCGTATCGAGGCAATGGACTGTCCGACCGAACAGTCGCTGATCCAGAACAGGTTGGGCAAACTGGCGGGTGTGCAACAGCTTGAATTCAACTTGATCAACCGCGTGTTGGGGGTGACCCATAACCTGCCGGACACCGCGCCGATCATCGACGCGATCAAGTCGCTGGGCATGCAGGCCGAGCCGCTGGAGGAGGGCGTGGATGCGCCGGCACCGACTCCCGGGAAAAAGCCCTGGTGGCCGTTGGCGCTGTCCGGTGTCACCGCAGTTTTTGCCGAGGTGATCCACTTCACCAGTGCCGCACCCGACTGGGTGGTGGCCGTCATTGCGCTGGTCTCGATCCTCAGCGGCGGCCTCGGTACCTATAAGAAGGGCTGGATTGCGCTCAAAAACCTCAACCTGAACATCAATGCGCTGATGAGCATTGCGGTGACTGGCGCAATCCTGATCGGCCAGTGGCCAGAAGCGGCGATGGTGATGTTCCTGTTTACCGTGGCCGAGCTGATCGAAGCCAGGTCGCTGGACCGGGCACGCAATGCCATCAGCGGCCTGATGCAAATGACCCCGGAACAGGCCACCGTGCAGCAGGCCGATGGCAGCTGGGTAACGCAGGACGTCAAAACCATCGAGCTGGGTACGAGAGTGCGAGTGCGTCCCGGCGAGCGAATCGGTCTGGACGGCGAAGTGGTTTCGGGCAGTTCGACCATCGACCAGGCGCCGATCACCGGCGAAAGCCTGCCGGTCGAGAAGGCCATTGGCGACAAGGTGTTCGCCGGCACCATCAATCAGTCGGGTTCCCTGGAATACGCAGTGACTGCCGCAGCCAACCATTCGACCCTGGCGCGAATCATCCACGCCGTCGAACAGGCCCAGGGCGCGCGGGCGCCCACCCAGCGTTTCGTCGACATATTCTCGACAATCTACACACCGGCCGTGTTCGTCCTGGCCTTGGCTGTGGCCGTCATTCCGCCGCTGTTCATGGGGGCGTTGTGGTTCGACTGGATCTACCGCGCCCTGGTGTTGCTGGTGGTCGCTTGCCCCTGCGCACTGGTGATTTCCACCCCCGTGACCATCGTCAGCGGCCTCGCGGCGGCGGCGCGCAAAGGGATCCTGGTCAAGGGTGGCGTGTATCTGGAGGGCGGTTACAAGCTTGACTACCTGGCCCTGGACAAGACTGGCACCCTGACTCACGGCAAGCCGGTGCAAACCGATTATGTGTCTCTCGATCCGACCGCCGACGAATCGGCCCCGGCCATTGCCGCGGCGCTGGCCGGTCGCTCGGATCACCCGGTGTCGATGGCCATCGCCAATGCAGCTGTGGATAAACCCTCTGCGCCATTGATTGTGGATAACTTCGAGGCACTCGGCGGCCGGGGTGTGCGCGGCGAGATCAACGGTCAGACCTACCACTTGGGCAACCACCGACTGGTGGAGGATTTAGGCCTGTGCTCGCCTGCGCTGGAAGAGCAGCTGTTCGCCCTGGAAAAACAGGGTAAATCCGTGGTGCTGTTGCTCGACAAATCCGGCCCGCTGGCACTGTTCGCGGTGGCGGACACGGTGAAGGCATCCAGCCGCGAAGCCATCCAGCAACTGCATGACCTGGGCGTCAAAACCCTGATGCTCACCGGCGACAACGTTCACACCGCCCAGGCCATTGCCGCGCAAGTCGGTATCGATCAGGCCCGAGGCGATCTACTGCCAACGGACAAGCTGCAAGCCATCGAAGCGCTGTATGCGCAGGGTCATAGAGTGGGCATGGTCGGCGACGGCATCAATGACGCTCCGGCACTGGCCCGCGCCGAGATCGGTTTCGCCATGGCCGCCGCGGGCACCGATACCGCCATCGAGACCGCTGATGTTGCCTTGATGGACGATGATCTGCGCAAGATCCCGGCCTTCATCCGTTTGTCCCGTCAGACTTCGCGCATTCTGAAGCAGAACATTGCCCTGGCATTGGTGATCAAGGCGATCTTTCTTGGGGTAACCTTCGCCGGGATCGCCACCATGTGGATGGCGGTGTTTGCCGACATGGGCGTGAGCCTGCTGGTGGTGTTCAACGGTTTGCGCCTGTTGCGCAAATAAACTATGAGGGAAGGCTGTGCTGAGTGCCGAGCTGAAGGCGTTTTACATGGTTGCCCGCCTGGGCAGCATAACCCTGGCGGCAAAAAAGCTTGGCCTTAGCCAACCCACTGTGACCACCCAGATACGCAATCTGGAAAGTCAGTACTCGGTAGAACTGTTTTACCGCGGCGGCCGCCGCCTGAGCCTCAGCGATGAAGGCGCGCGGTTGCTGCCGATGGTCAAGGCGCTGTTGCAGCAAGAGGCCGATATCGAATTCTTTCTGCGCAATAGCGGTCAGGTTCAGGGCACGTTGCGCATCGCCGCCACTGCACCGTATTACATTCTCGATCTGGTGAAGACCTTTCGCGAGCGCTTGCCGCAGGTGGAAGTGTCGGTGGAAATCGGCAATTCCCAGCAAGTGCTCGAGGCGCTTGAGGATTATCGGGTGGATGTCGCGGCGTCCTCGCAGTTGCTCGAGGATGCGCGCCTGATTCGCCGGGTGCTCGGCAGCGATCCGCTGGTGTTGGCGGTGCATCGCAATCATCCGCTGGCGGTTCACGATCATGTGCCGCTGACGGCGTTGGCCGGGCATACCCTGTTGATGCGGGAGTCGGGCTCGACCACGCGACGGTTGACTGAAGAGTTGCTGACCAGCGCCGGAGTGAGTTTCGGGCCGTTGCTGGAGATTGGCAGCCGTGAATCGATCCGTGAAGCGGTGTTGCGCAACATCGGGATCAGCATCATCGCCCGGCAGGAAGTGCCCCATGATCCACAATTGCGGGTGTTGACCATCGAGAATGCGCCGCAGATTCCTGAGTATTTGTATTGCCTCAAGGAGCGCAAGGGCGCGCGGTTACCGGCTGCGTTTCTGGGGTTGGCGCAGGAAATGGCGCCAGTCTGAAATCTTCAGTGCCTGCACGGGCCTAATCGCGGCGGTGCGGCGATCCGACAAGCCCGCTCCCACAGGGTTCGGTGGCGAGCGCCAGATTTGTGAACACCACCGAACCCTGTGGGAGCGGGCTTGCCCGCGAAGGCGTCGGTCCAGGCAACCTATAACCCAGCCCAACTCAAATCCACGAATACCACTATCAGCCATTTTTGCCTCACTGCCACATGACGTACGCATTACCTCCCTAGGATGGCCTTCATCTGCTTGATGAGGCCTGTTCATGAACCACTCGATCGCAACTGCCCTGACCAACCCCGGCGCCCCGATGAAAGTGCGCGGCGTGCAGAAGCGCTTCGGCGCCTTCACCGCGCTGGATAACGTGTCCATCGACGTGGCGGCCGGTGAGCTGGTGTGTCTGCTCGGTCCGTCGGGCTGCGGCAAAACCACGTTGCTGCGCTGCATCGCCGGCCTTGAACAGCAGGACAGCGGTGAGTTGTATCTCGGTGACCGCGACGTTTCCCGCCTGGCACCTCAGGCCCGGGACTACGGCATTCTGTTCCAGTCCTACGCGCTATTCCCCAATCTCACGGTCGAAGCGAACATTGCCTACGGCCTCGCCGGCAGTGGTCGAGACGAAGTGCGCAAGCGAGTCGGTCAGATGCTGGAGTTGGTCGGCCTGATCGGCAGCGAAAAGAAATTCCCGGGCCAATTGTCCGGCGGCCAACAGCAACGCGTTGCCCTGGCACGGGCCTTGGCGCCGGCACCGTCCCTGTTGTTGCTGGATGAGCCAATGTCGGCACTGGACGCCCGGGTCCGCGAGCATCTGTGCACCGAATTGCGCCAGCTGCAGCGCAACCTTGGCATCACCACCCTGATGGTTACCCACAATCAGGACGAAGCCATGCTGATGGCCGACCGCATCGCCGTGATGAACAACGGCAAGGTCGAGCAATACGCCACGCCGCAGGAAATCTACGACCGACCGGCCACACCCTTTGTGGCGGAGTTTGTCGGCCAAGGCAACTGGCTGCCGTTCAGCCGCAGCAGCGACAGCCATGCGCAGGTCGGCGGGATGAACATGCGCCTGGCCGAAGGCAGCGCCAAAGCCGCCTCGGGTCGCCTGTTCTGCCGCCCGGAAGCCATCAACGTCAACCCGCCGGTGCATGAAGAAAACCTGTTCCCGGCCAAGGTCCGCGAGATCACCTTCCTCGGTAACCGCTGCCGCATGAGTTTTGAGCTCGATCAGCTGCCAGGCCATGCGTTGCTGGCGGAGCTGGCGCCGGAAGCCATGCCGCGTCTGGGGGCGCAGCAGATCATGGTGGCCTTGCCTCCACACAGCCTGCAGGTGTTTGCCTGATGAGCGTGAACATCGCGCTGCCGATGCCGCACAAGCAGGTTCGGCAGGCTTCCCGTGCCGAGATCGGCGACCGGGTGTTCGTGGTCGGCGGCAAAATTCTTTTGTTGGTATTGCTCGGCATTGCGGTACTGATGCCGTTGCTGGCGATCTTCTGGCGCGGCTTCAGCCCGGAAGCCGGGCAGGGCGGTGGTCTGGTCGCCGCCCGCGAATTGGTGACCAGTGCCAACTTCCACTGGCTGCTGGGCAATAGCCTCAAGGTTTCCCTCAGCGTCGCGGCGATTGTCGTACCCCTGGCTTACCTGTTTGCCTACGCCTTGCAACGCACATTGATTCCCGGCAAGGGCATCTGGCGCGGGATGTCACTGTTGCCCCTGATGGCGCCGTCGATGCTGCCGGGGATTGCACTGGTTTATCTGTTCGGCAACCAGGGCATGCTGCGCGGTTTGCTCTCGGACAACATCTACGGCTTCTGGGGCATTGTGCTGGGCGAGGTCATCTACACCTTCCCCCATGCCTTGATGATTTTGCTGTCGGCCCTGTCCCTGGCGGATGCACGACTGTTCGATGCCGCTTCCAGCATGGGCGCCAGTCCTGCAAAAGCTTTTCGCAGCATCACCTGGCCGGCGACGCGTCAGGCGGTGTTCGCCGCGTTCTGTCTGGTGTTCACCCTGACCATCACCGACTTCGGCGTGCCCGTAGTGGTGGGTGGCGACTATCAGGTGCTGGCGCTGGAAGCCTACAAAGCCGTGGTCGGCCAGCAACAATTCGGTCGCGGCGCCTTGATCGGCATGGTCCTGCTGTTGCCGGCGCTGTTCAGCTTCAGTGTCGATGCCTGGCTGCGTCGACGTCACGGCGATTCCATGAGCGGTCGGGCGCAAGTCTTTCAGCCGGCACCGTCGAAACTGCGCGACGGTTGCTACTTGGCCATCGTGGTCCTGATCTGTGCAGTATTGCTGCTGGTATTCGGCATGGCGGTGTTCTCGTCGCTGGTCAAATTCTGGCCGTACAACCTGTCGCTGTCGCTCAACCATTACCAGTTCAACGACACGGCCGGCGGTGGCTGGCTGGCCTATGGCAACAGCGTGAAGATGGCGTTGTGCACGGCGTTGATCGGCAGCGTGCTGATCTTCACCGGCGCCTATCTGATGGAAAAAACCAAGGGCCAGCGTGGGCTGAATCTGACACTGCGCATGCTCAGTTTCGTACCAATGGCAGTGCCGGGCCTGGTGCTGGGCCTGGGTTACGTCTTCTTTTTCAACCTGACCGGCAACCCGTTGCATGTGCTCTACGGGACCATGACCCTGCTGGTGGTCTGCACCATTGCGCACTATCTGACCACCGCGCAAATGACCGCCACCACCGCGCTGCGCCAGCTCGACGCCGAGTTCGAGGCCGCCGCGCTGTCGCTCAAGGCCCCGCTGTATCGGCACTACCTGCGCGTGACGGTACCGATTTGCCTGCCGGCGCTGCTGGACATCGTGCGCTACCTGTTCGTTTCGGCCATGACCACCGTCTCGGCAGCGATCTTCCTCTACAGCCCGGACACCATCCTCGCGGCGGTCGCGGTGCTGAACATGGACGACGCCGGCAACGTCGGCGGCGCGGCGGCCATGTCGACCCTGATTCTGTTCACTTCGGCGGGCGTGTCCCTGCTGCTGGCGTGGGCTTCGCGCGGCTTGCTGCGCCGCTCCCAAGCCTGGCGGCAGACCGCGCCCGGCCATTGATTCATACCTTCAACTCACACAGGAATTGCACCATGTTCAAGCCTTTGGCCCTGGCCGCTGCTGTCCTCACCGCTTTCAGCCTGAACGCTTTCGCGGCGAAAACCGAGTTGACGGTGTACACCGCCCTCGAAGCCGAACAACTGAAGACCTACAAGCAAGCCTTCGAAAAGGCCAACCCGGACGTCGAGATCAAGTGGGTGCGCGATTCCACCGGCATCATCACCGCCAAGCTGCTGGCCGAAAAAGCCCGCCCGCAAGCTGACGCGGTCTGGGGCCTGGCGGCGTCGAGCCTGGCGATCCTTGATCAGCAAGGCATGCTGCAAAGCTATGCACCGCAGGACCTGGGCAAGATCGGCGTCAACTACCGCGACGCCGCCAATCCGCCGGCCTGGGTCGGCATGGACGTGTGGGCAGCGACTATTTGCTTCAACACTATCGAAGCTGAAAAGCAGGGTCTGAGCAAACCGGTGAGCTGGCAGGACCTGACCAAGCCTGAGTACAAAGGCAAGATCGTCATGCCTAACCCTGCGTCGTCCGGCACCGGTTTCCTCGACGTCAGTGCCTGGTTGCAAACCTTTGGCGAGAAACAGGGCTGGCAGTACATGGACGACCTGCACCAGAACATCGGCCAGTACGTTCACTCCGGCTCCAAACCTTGCAAGCTGGCGGCTTCGGGTGAATTCCCGATTGGTATTTCCTTTGAATACCCGGCTGTTCAGTTGAAACGCCAGGGCGCGCCGCTGGACATCATCCTGCCGAAAGAGGGCCTGGGCTGGGAGATCGAAGCCACTGCAGTGATCAAGGGTACGCCGCATGAAGAGGCGGCGAAAAAACTGGCGGATTTCTCTGCGAGCCCGGCGGCGATGGAGCTTTATAAAGAAAACTTCGCGGTCCTCGCGCAGCCAGGGATTGCCAAGCCGCAGACTGAATTGCCGGCGGATTATGAGCAGCGTTTGATCAAGAACGACTTTGCCTGGGCGTCGAAGAATCGCGATGAAATCCTGGCTGAGTGGCGCAAGCGGTATGACGGCAAGTCGGAGAAAGTGGCTGCCAAGTAAAATTTTTGTTGGCTGACAGGCCCTCATCGCGAGCAAGCTCGCTCCCACAGGGGCCGTGGTGTTCACAAAACCTGTGGGAGCGAGCCTGCTCGCGATGGCGGTCTATAGTTCAAAACGACATTCACGTCATAGGAGACATCTGATGCACCGCAACGAACAAGTGGTTGCCAAGGTGTTCGAGCTGTACGAGCGTTTCGGCGCCGATGACTACATCGGCGAACCGGTGTCGCAGATCGAGCACATGTCCCAGGCGGCCGAACGGGCCATGGCCGAAGGCTATGATGACGAAGTGGTGCTGGCGGCGTTCTTTCATGACATTGGCCATATCTGTCCCGCCGAGAATGCCGAAAATATGGGTGGTTTTGGCGTCGTCAGCCATGAACGCCTCGGTGCGGACTACCTGCGGCGCGCAGGCTTCAGCGAGCGGATGGCGCGGCTGGTGGAATACCACGTCCAGGCCAAGCGTTATCTGACGCTCAAAGAGCCCGGGTACTACGAGCGCTTGAGCGAAGCCAGTCGCCGGACCCTGGAATATCAGGGTGGGGTGATGACCGCTGAAGAGGCTGAGGCGTTCGAGCAGGATCCGTTGTGCGAGATCAGCCTGCGGATGCGTCAGTGGGATGAGCAGGCCAAGGAGACGGGAGTGTCGGTGATGGATATGGAGGTGTTGAAGCGCAAGGCTGCAGGTCTCTTGGGCCGCGAGGCATAGAGGATCCATCCTGCTGAAATACCCTACGAAATAAAGAGACTATTCGTGCAGAGAGTTCGAGCGGGAGGGGCTAGCTTGATTGGCCCTTCATCATAGAGATATCTGCATGCGTTATCTGAAAGTAACTGCCCAGGACCGAGGCGGCAACGGCAAGGCCGATACGGTATTCCTGCATTTTTTCGAAGAGAGTAGCGGGGTTGAAGACACGCTCGTACACAAAGCCTATGCGTTGGATGTCAGCGCCGATGGCAAGGTTGATTTCCAGGTCGGCGACGTGAACAACGATGGCAAGGAAAACAGCAGAGACGAGCGACTGCTCAAATCGTTTGCGGACGCCTTTTTGCAGCTCAACTGGTTTAATTCCGGTAATGCCTGGGCACGCTATCTGAAAATTTTCACAGAGGACTTTGCCGCGGATGGTTCGTCAGATACGGTACGCCTGCATTTTCATGAGGGCGTCGGCAAACCCTCGGATCAAAGTATCGTTTACACCGCTTCCGCCTACGACACCGACAATGATGGCAAGCTGGATTGGCTGATCCATTTCGATATGGATAACGACGGTGACCAGGATGCAGTGGATCAGAAGCTCGTCTCTTTGCTGAGCACTACGTATCTGAAATTCAACTGGCGCTGACGGACTGCTGCTTCAAAGCTGGTGCGCCAACACCTCAACCTGCTCCTGTCTTTCCGCCTGATTCAGCTTCGGATGAGGATTGAGCGACGACCACTGCGGATGCGCGCGGGCCTTGTTCAGGGCTTCGGGCAGTTTGCCTTCGCGCCAGGTCTTGTCCTGTGGCGTGGCGACCTGAATGCTGTCCATCGCCGCATGCCCACGCGCGTTCAACGCCTGCAGCAGTTGTCGCTGACGCAACGCCAATAATCGCAGCACGCTGTCATCGACGGTCAGTTCCCGTTGGCCTTTGATCTTGCCCATTAACCGGCTGCCATAGCTGCGCGCAGTTTGCAGGGCGCCGCCGGCAATGGCGCCCGCCAGCGCTGCAGCACCCAGGGTCAATCCGCCGACCAGCAAGTCGACCCCGGCCCCTGCCGCCGCGCCGGCCGCGATACCGCCACCGACCCGCACGCCCAGTTGCTTGAGGGTTTCCGGGTTGAACAGATCATCACCCCAACGGCCATCGAGCAGCGGCAGATCAGTGGCCGACGCGTCCTGCGGGCGAAAGGCGTAGAGCTTGAGCAGCGCTTCGACGCAACGCTGTTCCCGCTGTCGAACGGCTTTGCGCAGCTCGTCGATGGCGCGCTGTTCCTGCTCGGCGTTGCTGATCACGCTACGTCGGCAGGCGGCGCAATCGATCAATAAATCGGCAATCAATTGCGCAGCGCTCTGCTCACGCGCCAGGCGTTGCGCTTGCTGATCGGCGATCAGGCGTTCCAGTTGCCCGCGAGCGTTTTCCAGCAGCAGCGCGAGGCTTTCATAGAGTCGGCGTTCGCCATCCTCCGGCGGGGCCACGCTGTCGAAACGCACCAGTGCGTGCAAACCCAGGCGCGCCAACGCCTCGCGCCAGTCCGGCTCGCGGTGATTGGCGCTGCTGACGAAGTTGAGCACCGGCAGCAACGGTTTGCCGCAGCTGGCCAGCACGGCCAGTTCATCGCGGTACTTGGACAGCACCGGCTCGCGGGCATCGATCACATAGAGGCCGGCGTCGCAGGTCAGCAGTTGCCGCAGCACTTTGGCTTCCTGTTCGAAACGCTGCCGGGCTTCGCTGCCTTCAAGGAATCGTGCCAGGCGTGCCGGGCCGTCGAGGCGTTCGCCAGGGCGCTCCAGGCGTTCGAGGTAGTCGAGCAGGGCGATGGCGTCTTCCAGGCCGGGGGTGTCGAACAGGTCGAGCAAGGGCTCGCCGTCCACCGATAACCGCGCGCCTTCAACGTGACGCGTGGTACTGGGGCGATGGGAGACCTCGCCGAAACCGACATCCCGGGTCAGGGTACGTAGCAGTGACGTTTTGCCGACGTTGGTGTGGCCGACCACAGCGAGCTTCAACGGCGGCTTCCAGGGATTAGTCATGACCGGTCTCTAGCCAGTTCAGCGGCGCGCTGTCGGCGAACGGCAGTTCCAGCTGTTGCAACGCCACATGCCAGTCGCCAAGGCGCGCGGCATCCAGCGCTTCGCCGGGCGGCGCTGGCAGCAGCCAGACGCGGGTGGCGCTGGCGCCGCGAGCCAGTTCGGCGATCAGGGCCAGGCTGCCGCGATCCGGCGAACGACGTGGATCGCAAGCGATAGCCAGGCGTGCAGGGGGAAATCGACTCAGCTGCTCGAGCAGTTTGTGCCGGGATTCGCGGCTGTCGAGGATGCCTGCGTTGCTCACGGTTTTCGGCAGTTGTGGCGGCCACTGGCGTTGATCGTCCAGCTCGATCGCCACCAGCAACGCGCCATCGCTCGGCAGGTCACTGCTGCCGTTTTCAATCTGATGCAGGTGTTCCGGGGCGGCATCGCTGATGCCCAGGCGTTCGCTGGTGGGCATCAGCCGCTCGCGCAATTGGGCGTAGCCAGGCAGGTTCAAATCCAGATGCAATCGTGCCTGGCCGGTTTTCCAGCGCCACCGGCAGAACCACGCCAGAAGCAGACGCGGAAATACACCGTAGACCAGCAGCACCCCCACCAGCCATGCCGCCCAGGCCTGGCGGGCGCTTTCGATATTCAGCGCGGCATCGCCACTGGCGCGGATCATTTCCACGGTGGGCACGCTGAAACCGAGCAGGGCCGGTAAGGCGCCGAGGGCTTGGGTCATGGCGACGAAGGTCTCGCCACCGAGGATAGTGGTTTCCCAGACGAAGCCGTAACGCCGGGTCGCCATCAGCATCAGCAGAATCACCAAGGCACTGAGCATCGCCAGTAACCACAAACCGTTGACCAGCAAACCGAGCGCCCAGCGATTGAGTTTCTGTCGTTGCAGTAGCAGCAGCAGGGCCGGCGCCAGTTGCGCAGCCTTGGCATCGCGGGCGAGTTTTTCACTCAGCCACAGCCACACGCGTCCCAGCGTTGCGCCGTGTTCACCGGCAAACACCAGGCCCAGCGCCCAGCTCAGCAACAGAATCAGGTTCAGCCCGAGCAGACTGCCCAGGGCCCAGAACACATTCACCGGCGTCTGCCCGTCACCCAGCGCCGCAAATGCCAGGCCTGCGCCGCTGATCACGGCCAGCACCGCCATGACGATCAGCGCCAGTCGTGCACCTTGCAGCCAGTGCTGGAGAGCGTTGGTCAGCCCGTCACGCTCGGCCAGCCACAAGGCCCGGTGTTGAATCCGGGTCGGCAGGTCGCCGCCCGCGGTACGGGCCAGTCGATTGGCTTCCAGATCATCCAGGGGGCCGGCGTGTTCTTCGCGCAGGCGAATGGTTTCCGTCAGCCAGAGGTTATTCAGTTCAGTCACGCGCCATCCCGTCGCTCAATTGAGTCGTGAGCATAACCGCTGTGACGCTTATCGGGGTACGGGAGGCTCTGGTATCCTCGCCGGCATGACTAAATCACTTCCCCTCAGCCTGATTGCAGCCCTCGGTGAAAACCGTGTGATCGGCGTCGACAACAGCATGCCCTGGCACTTGCCGGGGGACTTCAAATACTTCAAGGCCACCACCCTCGGCAAGCCGATCATCATGGGCCGCAAGACCTGGGATTCCCTCGGTCGCCCGCTGCCGGGCCGGTTGAACATCGTGGTCAGCCGTCAGGCGGACCTGGTGCTGGAAGGCGCCGAGGTTTATCCATCGCTGGAGGCCGCCATTGTCCGCGCACAAGCATGGGCGAACGAGCAGGGCGTCGATGAGGTGATGTTGATTGGCGGGGCGCAGTTGTATGCGCAGGGATTGGCGCAGGCGGATCGGTTGTATTTGACGCGTGTGGCGTTGAGTCCGGAAGGGGATGCGTGGTTTCCGGAGGTTGATTCGGGGCAGTGGAAGCTGGTTTCCAACATCGAAAATCCGGCTGTGGATGACAAGCCGGCCTACCACTTCGAAGTCTGGGAAAAAGCCTAAAAGCTTCGCGGGCAAGCCTCGCTCCTACGGGGGTTGTTTCGTACGCCAAATCGCGAACGGCTCAATACCCGTAGGAGCGAGGCTTGCCCGCGAAGAGGCCCGCTCAGGCAATGAAAATCTTAAGCCTGAGCCAACGCCCCATGCTCATCTGCACCCAGCAACTCTCTATCCGTCTGCTGCATCACCTGGCTGGTAATCGCCCCCGCCGCAATCGACCCGCTGACATTCAACGCCGTACGCCCCATATCAATCAGCGGCTCGACCGAAATCAGCAACGCCACCAATGACACCGGCAACCCCATCGCCGGCAACACGATCAACGCGGCAAACGTCGCACCACCACCCACTCCGGCCACCCCGGCCGAGCTCAGCGTCACAATCGCCACCAGGGTCGCGATCCACAGCGGATCCAGCGGATTGATGCCCACGGTCGGCGCCACCATCACCGCCAACATCGCCGGGTACAGACCGGCGCAGCCGTTCTGGCCAATGGTCGCGCCGAACGAGGCGGCGAAACTGGCGATGGACTGTGGAATGCCCAGGCGGCTGGTCTGCGCTTCGATGCTCAGCGGAATGGTCGCGGCGCTCGAACGGCTGGTGAAGGCAAACGTCAGCACCGGCCAGATCTTGCGGAAGAAGCGCAACGGGTTGATCCCGGCGGCCGATACCAGCAGTCCATGCACCACAAACATCAGGCCCAGACCGATATAAGACACCACGACAAAACTGCCGAGCTTAATGATGTCCTGCAGGTTGGAACCGGCTACCACCTTGGTCATCAGCGCCAATACACCGTACGGCGTCAATTTCATCACCAGGCGCACCAGACGCATCACCCAGGCTTGCAGGGTGTCGATGGCGTTGATCACTTTCTGACCTTTCTCAACGTCATCCTTGAGCAGTTGCAGCGCCGCGACCCCGAGGAACGCAGCGAAGATCACCACGCTGATGATCGAAGTCGGCTTGGCCCGCGCCAAGTCGGCGAACGGATTTTGCGGGATGAACGACAGCAACAGCTGCGGCACATTCAGGTCCGCGACCTTGCCGGCATAGTCGGTCTGGATCGTTTGCAGCCGGGCTATTTCCTGAGTGCCGGCGACCAGGCCTTCGGCGGTCAGGCCAAACAGGTTGGTCAAGCCGATACCGATCAGCGCGGCGATGGCGGTGGTGAACAACAGCGTGCCGATGGTCAGGAAACTGATTTTGCCCAGCGACGAAGCGTTGTGCAGACGGGCCACGGCACTGAGGATCGAGGCGAACACCAGCGGGATCACGATCATTTGCAGCAACTGCACATAACCGTTGCCCACCAGGTCGAACCAGCCGATCGAGGCCTTCAGCACCGGGTTGCCGGCACCGTAAATCGTGTGCAACGCGACACCGAAACCCACGCCCAGCGTCAGCGCCAGCAGGACTTTTTTCGCCAGGCTCCAAGTGGTGTGGCGGGTTTGTGCCAGACCGAACAGTAAGGCGAGGAACACCAGCAGATTGAGGATCAGCGGCAGATTCATGAAAACTCCGATAAAGACTTGTGCCAGCCACCTTCCGGGGCAGCTGCGAACCGGCAATCCTAACAGCTTGATATCTAATGAATTAATATCAAAAAAGTCTGAATACTGTCGTTTTTGGAATAAGAAGATGTCGCTTTCAGGAATGCGGCTGACGCGATAGGCACGTTGGCGGTCGCTGACAGGCGAGGAGTGTCACACTTATTTGTTAGCGTCGATCTCTTTGAATCAGGGAGATTTGACGATGAGATTTGCACCGAAACTTCTGGTTGCAGCACTTTGCCTGGGCCTTGTCGGCCAGGCACTCGCCACGGATCTGAAACACTGGCCAGCTGATCAGGCCAAGGCGCTGGACGCGATGATTGCCGCCAACGCCAACAAGGGCAACTACGCGGTGTTCGACATGGACAACACCAGTTACCGCTACGACCTTGAAGAGTCGTTGCTGCCGTTCATGGAAAACAAGGGCCTTATCACCCGCGACAAACTCGATCCCTCCCTGAAACTGATTCCGTTCAAAGACACCGCCGAACACAAGGAAAGCCTGTTCAGCTACTACTATCGCCTCTGCGAACTTGACGACATGGTCTGCTATCCATGGGTCGCCCAAGTGTTCTCCGGCTTCACGCTCAAGGAGCTCAAGGGCTATGTCGACGAGCTGATGGCGTCCGGCAAACCGGTGCCAAGCACCTATTACGAAGGCGACGTAGTCAAGACCATCGACGTCAACCCGCCGAAGATCTTCACTGGCCAGAAAGAGCTCTACGCCAAGCTGATGGAGAACGGCATCGAGGTCTACGTGATGACCGCCGCCTCCGAAGAACTGGTGCGCATGGTCGCGTCTGATCCCCAGTATGGCTACAACGTCAAGCCGCAGAACGTGATCGGCGTGACCATGCTGCTCAAGGACACCAAGACCGGCGAGCTGACCACGGCGCGCAAGCAGATCACTGCCGGCAAGTATGACGAGAAGGCCAACCTCGGCCTCGAACTGACCCCCTACCTGTGGACCCCGGCAACCTGGATGGCCGGCAAGCAGGCGGCGATCCTGACGTACATCGACGAGTGGAAAAAACCGGTGCTGGTGGGCGGCGATACCCCGAGCAGCGATGGTTACATGCTGTTCCACAGTGTTGACGTGGCGAAGGGTGGCATCCACTTGTGGGTCAACCGAAAGGACAAATACATGACCCAGATCCAAGGCATGATGGCCAAGAACGCCGCGGCCCAGGCCAAGGAAGGGTTGCCGGTGACGGCGGACAAGAACTGGGTGATCGTCACACCGCAAGAAATCCAGTAAGGGGTTAGATTCACTGTAGGAGCGAGCTTGCTCCGGGCGGCGTTCCGACGATGGTCGTTAACGATAACGCGTGCTGTCTGATTTAACGCGGCGTCCTTGCGTTCATCGCGAGCAAGCTCGCTCCCACAGGATCTCAGGTGACACAGACATTGTGTGCATACCAAAGATCCCCTGTGGGAGCGAGCTTGCTCGCGATGAGGCCAGTCGGTGCAATGAAAACCTCTGTTTGATCAACTTTCTTCCTACAGTCGCAACCTGCACGTTCTTGCGTAAGGGACTACGACTACTTCAGAATTCGCCGACTTGTGCCTCTTACTCTCGGACTCTACCGTCTACCAGTCGCTGAACATCAGCGATCGGGTTTGGTAGCCCGGCTGTGTAGGGTGCAAAGCATCATGATTTGCAGACGTTCTTGCGTCTCTGCTTTTTATGGTGGTCATGCACAGGGCGCTTTCGGGCGCGCCGGTTTCCTTACACCCCGGTCTACCAACCTGCGCATGGCCGCCACCTTTCGTTTGGTAGCGAGGGTGATGGCTCCTTGTCTTATGGTGTGAGGAGTTTTATTTATGCTCAAAATTACCCCTGATCCGCCGGATACCGACAACCTGTCCGCCCACATCAACGCCACCCCGCGCAAACCCAGCCGAACATTCGTCATCGCACCGGGCCTCGACACCGAAACCCTGTTGGCCCACGCCTGCGAATCCCTCGCCTCGGCCAATGTCATGGCCAGTGATTTCGCCGGACAGCTGGAGGGCTCTCAACGCAGCACGATGCTGGGAATTGCCCAGGTCATCATGCTGGGCGAGCTGGCAGTGAACCAGGCGCTGGATAAACTCGACCCGCAGGATTAACGCAAAACATCGTCAGAGACGATGCTTACTGTAGGAGCGAGCTTGCTCGCGATGGACGTCAACGATGACGCGGGCAGTCTGAATGCCCGCATTGTCTGGAAGTCCATCGCGAGCAAGCTCGCTCCTACAAGAGATAGACGCAAACAAAAATGCCCCGCACGTGGCGGGGCATTCCCTCGCTTTATCGCCAGCATACCGACGGGCATCCAGCCTCATATTCAGAAATGCCCTACATCAATCAAAGAAGCATCTGATTTTCCCTCCGCTTCGCCTCTTCTAACTTGCGTCCTTTCGCTCTGACAAGGACATATTTCGCATGAAGCGCTACAACATCACCGTCGGGGCCAAAACCACCGTCGACGGCACGGTCGTCAGCGGTTGGCATCGCGGCAGCATCAATGGCCAGGCCATGGCCCGCGAAGGCGATGAGGTCACATGCCCTGAATGCGACAGCACCGGGACAATCGTCTGCGTCGGCCCACGCCTGTCGGAGGATTGGGAAGGACGCAAGCCCGCGCTGGATGGCGACCTGTGCAAGTGCAAGTGCGATCCATCGCCCAAGTTGATCGCCAATCAGACCATCAGGTGCCAAACGATTGAAGGCGGCGGCATTGCGCCGCCTGCCCGGGCCGCGGCTCAACCCGCGACACCGGCCCAAGCGCGACAACCGACAGAACCGCGCTTCTCCGGATTTGCACCTTCCGCGAGCTCCGCGACACCTTCGTTCAGCGAGCTGCCGGGGGTAATCTGCCAGAACCTGTGGCGTGGCTACCAACAAAGAGCCGAGGCCGTCGTGGCACCAGGCGGCATCCTGATTGCTGACCCAAAGGCACGTAATCGAGCGATTAATGCGGCGTACGCCAACATGTGGCTTGAGGACCAGCGTTTCCAATGGGCGGGCCTCGCGGCGTTCGCCTCCAAGCAGGTGGGTTGTGGATTGCTGCATGCGGCTGATTCGATCTACAAGATCCAGACCGAACATGACGCGCAATTACGCTGGAAGGATGCGATCAGGAGAGGATTTTCCGGGTTGTTCGACAAGCGAAGCGAGCATGAACGGCAGCAGAGCGCTCAACGAAGTGAGAAAGCGCGGCAAGAATACGAACAAGCCCGCCGCAACAACCCGCTGCCTGGCGGTAAGCGGAACGAGGGTGAGTCGTTGTCGTATGTGCAGAAGCAGCTCCATTACGTGCACGACATGCTGGCGCTTGGCAATACCACGCTGTTTTTGGATGTGTTTCCGCTACACGCTTTTTACAAAGAGCGTGGGTTGTCGGCGCTCAGGACTTGCTTGGGCGCTCGTCAAGATATTTATGAACATGATCAGTATCCAGTCCTGTGGCCGATCGAGCAGAAGAAGGTGACATTTGGTTATAACCACAAGGAAATCCTGCAAGCCTTCGAAGCCATTGATGCAGGCAACATCACCGAGAGTGTTGTTTTTCTTGCCGAACATGAACAGAGGAACATCCTGCAGCCAGCAATGTACAGTGACCTGAATCTGGTGGCTTTGCTACTTGGCAATCAGTTCTCTTATGTTACGAACTTACCGTCCGGTGCCGCTGCAGCCGTCGAGCTGACCCTGGCCAGCCAATGCCGTCCCAGTGACGATGGACGTACAGTTGGTTTCAGCAGCGATTACTTTGCCAATCTGGCCGACATCCATCAACGCATGCCCTTCGTACTTAAGGCCGCGACGCAATTTGATGAGCTGCTGCGGCGCTCTGATCGCCACCTCATCGAACAGGCGATTCTTGACATTGCCGCAGGCCGGGGCGTGCGATGAGGTCAGATTATTTAACTCGGCGAGTTACTTTAATGGAGTAGATGTACATGGTGGTACGCATTCTTTGGTCGGCTATATATTTGGTTGGAGGTGTTCTGCCTGCTGTTGGGTTGGCTCTACTCAGTCTGTTTTTTACGATGTTTGGTGACCTGTTTGGCATATTGCTAAGCACACTCGCATGGCTGGGAACTATCGGGCTTTTATTGGCGTCGTTCAACTGGCCTAGTGGCATCAGGCCGTGTCGCAGGCTGGTTATATCAGTAATGTTGGTAATAGGCTTGATTGTAATATTTCCTGTCCTGATATATTCATTAGCTCACCCTAGCAGCAAGATGTGGTTTGGTGCGGTAGTTCTTGGGCCGACATTGTTAGCGCTTCACTACCTGTGGCAAGTTGCACGGAGCTCTCGCTCCCGCGAATAAGGATCTCTTGCTTTTTAATTCCCTGATATAGGGTGTTTTTATATGGAAAGTTAGAAGTGCCAATCACCGATATGATCGACTGATAATTGATCCAAAAAAATACCCCGCACATGGCGGGGCAGTTTTTGTTCAACGCTTAAGCCTTACAGTCCATCAAGCATCGCCTTGTTACGCACCGCACCCTTGTCGGCACTGGTGGCCAACAGAGCATAGGCCTTCAACGCGGTAGTCACCTTACGCGGACGCTTCTCCACCGGCTTCCAACCCTTCTGATCCTGCTCAGCCCGGCGACCAGCCATCTCTTCATCGCTGATCAACAGGTTGATCGAGCGGTTCGGAATGTCGATCAGCACCTTGTCGCCGTCCTGCACCAGACCGATTGCGCCGCCAGCAGCCGCTTCCGGCGAAGCGTGGCCGATGGACAGGCCCGAGGTGCCGCCGGAGAAACGGCCATCGGTGAGCAATGCGCAGGCTTTGCCCAGGCCTTTGGATTTCAGGTAGGACGTCGGGTACAGCATTTCCTGCATGCCCGGGCCGCCTTTCGGGCCTTCGTAACGGATGATCACGATGTCGCCGGCCTTCACTTCATCCGCGAGGATGCCGCGTACGGCGCTGTCCTGGCTTTCGAAGATCTTCGCGTTGCCTTCGAAGACATGGATCGACTCGTCGACGCCGGCGGTTTTCACCACGCAGCCGTCCAGCGCGATGTTGCCGTAGAGAACGGCCAGGCCGCCTTCTTTCGAGTAAGCGTGCTCGACACTGCGAATGCAGCCGTTTTCACGGTCGTCGTCCAGGGTCTCCCAGCGGGTCGACTGGCTGAACGCAGTTTGCGTCGGGATGCCCGCAGGGCCGGCCTTGAAGAAGTGATGCACCGCTTCGTCGTCGGTCTGGGTGATGTCCCACTTGGCGATGCCTTCGGCCAGGGTCTTGCTGTGCACGGTCGGCAGGTCGGTGTGCAGCAGGCCGCCACGGGCCAGCGAACCGAGGATGCTGAAGATCCCGCCGGCACGGTGCACGTCTTCCATGTGGTACTTCTGGATGTTCGGCGCGACTTTGCACAGTTGCGGCACGTGACGGGAAAGACGGTCGATGTCGCGCAGGTCGAAATCGATCTCGGCTTCCTGGGCCGCGGCCAGCAAGTGCAGGATGGTGTTGGTGGAACCGCCCATGGCGATGTCCAGGGTCATGGCGTTTTCGAATGCCTTGAAGTTGGCGATATTGCGCGGCAACACCGACTCATCGTTGTCGTTGTAGTAACGCTTGCACAGCTCGACGATGGTGCGGCCGGCCTGCAGGAACAGCTGCTCGCGGTCGCTGTGGGTAGCGAGTGTCGAACCGTTGCCCGGCAACGCCAGGCCCAGGGCTTCGACCAGGCAGTTCATCGAGTTGGCGGTGAACATGCCGGAGCACGAACCGCAGGTCGGGCAAGCGCTGCGCTCGTACTCAGCGACTTTCTCGTCAGAAGCGCTGGAGTCGGCGGCGATCACCATGGCGTCGACCAGGTCGAGACCGTGGCTGGCCAGTTTGGTCTTGCCGGCTTCCATCGGGCCGCCGGAAACGAAGATCACCGGAATGTTCAGGCGCAGGGCGGCCATCAGCATGCCAGGGGTGATCTTGTCGCAGTTGGAGATGCAGACAATGGCGTCGGCGCAGTGGGCGTTGACCATGTATTCGACGGAGTCGGCGATGATCTCGCGGCTCGGCAGCGAATACAGCATGCCATCGTGGCCCATGGCGATGCCGTCATCCACGGCGATGGTGTTGAATTCTTTCGCTACACCGCCAGCGCGTTCGATCTCGCGGGCGACCAGCTGGCCCAGGTCCTTGAGGTGCACATGGCCCGGTACGAACTGGGTGAAGGAGTTGGAAATGGCGATGATCGGCTTTTTGAAGTCGTCATCTTTCATCCCCGTGGCGCGCCACAATGCGCGGGCACCGGCCATGTTGCGGCCGTGGGTGGATGTTTTCGAGCGGTAATCAGGCATGAAGCACTCCAGGCGGCTAATCAGGTATCAAAAGGGAAGTGAGCTTCTATTGACGTCTGGAACACCGGAAATGGCCGTGTGTCCTGATGTTTGCCGATAACTTTGCGGGATCGCCGCGCGCTTCAGCTTGAGCTCATAAACCCGCCGGGGGATGACTGGCGATGAATGTGGCGATTCTACACGGCTGGCGGCTGGAGGGAATGGTTGTAGGAGCAGCCGGTTGACGCTCGATTGCTCGCGAGAAACTTGAGAGCGCCGCGGGGTGTCAGGTTGCCAGCGTTATCGTTGACGACCATCGCGAGCGAGCTCGCTCCTACGGGATGTCCGGCGGCTGATCAACGCGTTCAGTCCAAGACCTGTAATGCTCAGCGTCAGAAAGCCAAGGGCCAGAGTCGTGGTCAGGTCTTCTGGTATTCGATTGATCACCAGGCTGATCACACCGCCGAACATGAAAATCAGCATGGCGCCAACCGAGGTGGACGCCCCGGCATTCTCGGGGAACAGATTCATGGCTTTGGAATTGACGATGGGTCTGGCAATGGTGGTTCCGATGGTACAGATCAGCATGGAGATCAGCACCGTAACCGCAGAAACGCCGAAGTGGCGAGTCAGTAACAGCATAACCCCGCCTGAAATGGCGATCAGGCCCAGGCCAATAATGATCTGGGTGTTGGCTTGAAGGTGTCGATGCAGCACGCTGGCCAGTACTCCGCCCAATACATACGCCACGCCATAGAGCAACAACGCCCAGGCGAATTCATACGGCGAGAGCGCCAGACGCTCCATAAAAATGATCGGTGAAGAAACGATGAACGAAAAATGACAGGCGAAAGCCAGTGCCGAGATCAACCAGTAACCCATGAAGCGCACATCCGAACATAAGCGCCAATAAGCACTGAAAAAACCCTTGCTTGGTGTCAGGTGGACAGGCGGGATTTCGTTGAGCCGCCGATAGGCACCGAGCCAGACAATAACCGCCAGTGTGATGAATACATAAAAACTGCCCTGCCAGCCAAGATGCGACTGCAGCCAGGTTCCCAGCAGCGGCGAAATAGAAATGAATACTCCGCCCGCCGTCACCATCCAGATCCTGAGGCGCTCCCGTTCGCGACCCGCGAATAGATCCTGTATCAGCGCCTGAGACAAGGAAAATGCCCCGCAACCAATCGCCTGGAGCATGCGAAACCCCAGAAACCAGCGGTAGTCGCTGGCGACTACGCAGCCAAGCGCGCCAATTGCTGCGATAGCTATACCGCCCAGCAGCAGCTTCTTGCGGCCCCACATGTCCGACAGAGGTCCTACCAGCATGACGGACATCGCCAGGCTAACGGCGAACAGACTGACAGACAGGGCAGTGTCAGGCGGCGAGATCTGGAAGTGGTCGGTGAGGGCTGGGAAGGAGGGCAGGACGACGTCGAGGGGGAATACAGCGAGCAACGTCATGGTCATCAGCAACAGGATGATGGACGACTTTTCGGCGGCAGGTAGGGCGTGAGTCATCAAAGCACTCTCGATCCGTGAGGGGGGGCCGAGGATTGATTTGATGCAAGGGGAAGTCAATGCGGGTGGGTGTAGGACTCTTCTGAAACTGCTGTAGGGGCTGTGGTGGGGAGATCCGACTTTGTCGGATCGCCCCACCACAGTGAAGGCAACCTTGAGGCTTGCAGCGCCCAGAAGGACGCCTTCGCCGGCAAGCCTGGCTCCTACAGAGGTCCGTGTTGTTAGCTGTTTGGCAGCAACCGGCAGGTGATGCTCTTGATGTAGCGGGTTTCAGCAATCGCCGGGTGAACCGGATGATCCGGCCCTTGGCCGCCGCGTTCCAGCATCTGGATGTTGCGGTCCAGGTGGCGGGCGCTGGTCAGCAGGATGTTCTGCAGATCGTCTTCCGGCAGGTGCATCGAGCACGAAGCGCTGATCAGGATGCCGTCCTTGCTGAGCAGGCGCATGGCTTGCTCGTTCAGGCGGCGGTAGGCGCCTTCGCCGTTCTTCATGTCTTTCTTGCGTTTGATGAAGGCAGGAGGATCGGCGACGATCACGTCGAAGCGTTCTTCGCTGGCTTTCAGTTCTTTCAGGGCTTCGAAGACGTCGCCTTCGATGCAGGTCATCTTCTCGGCGAAGCCATTCAGCGCGGCGTTGCGCTCGACACCGTCGAGGGCGAAGGCCGAAGCGTCGACGCAGAACACTTCACTGGCGCCGAACGCGGCGGCTTGCACGCCCCAGCCGCCGATGTAGCTGTACAGGTCCAGCACGCGTTTGCCTTTGGCATAGGGGGCCAGGCGTGCGCGGTTCATGCGGTGATCATAGAACCAGCCGGTCTTCTGGCCCTGGATGACGGGCGCTTCGAATTTCACGCCGTTCTCTTCCAGCGCGACCCACTCCGGCACCAGGCCGAAGACGGTTTCGACGTAGCGGTTGAGGCCTTCGGCATCGCGTGCGGCGGAATCGTTCTTGAACAGGATGCCGCTTGGCTTGATGACTTGAGTCAGCGCCGCGATCACGTCTTCTTTATGGGCTTCCATGGTCGCCGAAGCGATCTGTACCACCAGGATGTCGCCGAAACGGTCGACCACCAGGCCTGGCAACAGGTCGGAATCGCCGTAGACCAGACGGTAGAACGGCTTGTCGAACAGGCGCTCGCGCAGGGACAAGGCCACGTTCAGGCGGTGCACCAGCAGCGATTTGTCCAGCGGCAACTTGATGTCGCGCGACAGCAGGCGGGCGCAGATCAGGTTGTTCGGGCTCATGGCGACGATGCCCAGCGGCTTGCCGCTGGCGGCTTCGAGGATCGCCTGATCACCGGGCTTGAAGCCGTGCAACGGGGTGGCGGCGACATCGATTTCGTTGCTGTAGACCCACAGGTGGCCGTTTCGCAGGCGACGGTCGGCGTTGGCTTTGAGGCGCAGGCTAGGCAGGGACATGACGTCGCTCCGGAAAAAAGAGCGGGAGTATAGCGTGTTGCGACTGGTGGCGGGCCGGGTGGCGATGAAACGCGGAAGACGCCTTCGCGGGCAAGTCGGATCGCCGCACCGCTCGCTCCTACTGTGGATCTGCGTCGCACACAAAATGATGTGTTCATCGCAGATCCACTGTAGGAGCGAGCGGTGCGGCGATCCGACTTGCCCGCGAAAGCGATTTCGAATGTCACGCAGTCAGCTCATTTATCAACCCACGATCAAACGCAGCAATATCAACTTCGAATGGCCCGCCGGGATGTCGGATCCAACTTCATAAAGGTTAGAATTGCCGCCTGACCCTGAGTGCGCATTTATGTTCCAAGAGCTGACCACTGAACAGATCCGACAGTCCTTGCAAGGCATCAGCGTGCCGGCCCAACCGCAAATCATGGTGGATTTGCAGATGGAGCAGTACATGCCCGACCCGGATCTGGACGTGATCGCCAGGTTGATCTCCCAAGACCCCGGCCTCTCTGGCTCGTTACTGAAAATCGTCAATTCGCCGTATTTCGGTTTGAGCAACAAGATCGCCTCGATCAAGCGGGCGGTGAATCTGTTGGGCAGCCGTTCAATCATCAACCTGATCAACGCGCAGTCGATCAAAGGCGAAATGAACGACGACACCATCGTCACCTTGAACCGTTTCTGGGACACCGCACAGGACGTGGCAATGACCTGCCTGACCCTGGCCGAGCGTATCGGCATCCAGGCCGGCGATGAAGCATACGCCCTGGGCCTGTTCCACGATTGTGGCGTACCCTTGATGCTCCAGCGTTTCCCGAACTACATGAGCGTTCTGGAAGAGGCCTACGCTAGCGCGAGTGCGCAATGCCGGGTGGTGGACACCGAGAACCGAATGTTCAACACTAACCACGCGGTGGTCGGTTATTACACGGCCAAGTCCTGGCGCCTGCCGGAGCACGTGACCGCTGCCATCGCCAATCACCACAATGCCCTGGCGATCTTCACCGATGAGTCGTCGCGCAACAGCCAGCTGAAAAATCTGCTGGGGATCCTGAAAATGGCCGAGCACATCTGTGCGTCCTGTCGGGTGCTGGGCAACCAGGTCGAGGACCACGAGTGGAACAGCATCGGGCCTTTGGTTCTCGATCACGTCGGCCTCTCGGACTACGACTTCGAGACCCTCAAACAAACGCTTCGCGACCTTAGCGCTCATCGCTGAGCGACAGCCTGATTCGAGAGCCCCATGCCTGAACTGCCGGAAGTCGAAACCACCCGCCGCGGGATTGCGCCACACCTTGAGGGCCAGCGCGTCAGCCGGGTCATCGTGCGGGATCGTCGTCTGCGTTGGCCGATCCCGGAAGACCTCGATGTGCGGCTGTCCGGCCAGCGCATCGTGTTGGTGGAGCGACGGGCCAAGTATTTGCTGATCAATGCCGAAGTCGGCACGCTCATCAGTCATTTGGGGATGTCGGGCAATTTACGTCTGGTGGAAGCCGGCCTGCCGGCGGCCAAGCATGAACATGTGGATATCGAGCTGGAATCGGGCCTGGCCCTGCGCTATACCGACCCGCGCCGGTTTGGTGCGATGCTCTGGAGTCTCGATCCGCTCAACCACGAATTACTGATTCGCCTGGGGCCGGAGCCCTTGACTGACCTGTTCGATGGCGAGCGCTTGTTTCAGCTGTCGCGAGCGCGCTCCATGGCAGTCAAGCCGTTCATCATGGACAACGCGGTCGTGGTCGGTGTCGGCAATATCTACGCAACCGAAGCGCTGTTCGCCGCCGGCATCGATCCGCGCCGGGAGGCGAAAAGCATTTCCCGGGCGCGCTATCTGAAGTTGGCGATAGAGATCAAACGCATACTTGCACACGCCATTGAGCGCGGCGGCACCACATTGCGCGATTTTATCGGCGGTGACGGCCAGCCCGGTTACTTCCAGCAGGAATTGTTCGTTTACGGTCGCGGTAACGAGCATTGTAAGATCTGCGCATCGCAATTGCGGGAAGTAAAACTCGGGCAGCGTGCCAGTGTGTTTTGCCCGCGTTGTCAAAGCTGACAGGTCCTTGGGGCTATAGTCAGTACTCACTGCCTAGCCGAAGGACCGTGCCATGAACCTGTATCGAACCCTTGTCGTCGTTCTGCTGCTGAGCTGCGGTACGCCCGTGCTGGCGGCGAACACGGGTAGCGGCGACCCGCGTTACACCATCCAGAATCCCCCTGCGTACGCCATGATCGGTGATTTACTGATCGCCCGACCCTTGCTGGTCGCGGCGACGGTGATCGGTGCCGGCGTGTTTGTGGTGTCGTTGCCGTTCACCGTGCTGGGTGGCGGCGTTGGCGATGCCGGTCGGGCGTTGGTGGTCGACCCGGCGAAAGCGGCGTTTGTGCGGTGCCTGGGGTGTATCGGGGAGGGGTTTGAGCAGCGGGAGTGAGGTCAGTCGCATCTTTGGTGTGGCTGATGGCCTCTTCGCGAGCAAGCTCGCTCCCACATTGATCTGTGTTGTTAATCAGATGTTGAAAACGCAGCAGAACCCATGTGGGAGCGAGCTTGCTCGCGAAGGGGCCGGCACAAGCGCTACAAAAACATCAGGCTCACGCCTTGCCGGTAATCTTCCGGTACTTCTCCATCAACTGCTCTTCAGTCTCCGGATGCGCTTCGTCCAACGGAATGCAATCCACTGGGCAAACCTGCTGGCACTGCGGTTCGTCATAGTGGCCGACGCACTGGGTGCACAGGTTAGGGTCGATCACGTAGATCTCTTCGCCCTGGGAGATGGCGGCGTTCGGGCACTCGGGTTCGCAGACGTCGCAGTTGATGCAATCGTCGGTGATGATCAGGGACATGCTAACTCCAGCCAGGGCGCAATACCCGGGCGCAATAAATCAATGCGCAATTGTGCCGCATTGGCGCTGTAGGAGCCAGCTTGCTCGCGATGAACGTAAGGGCGCCGCGCTCATCCAGGCAGCCTGCGTCATCGTTGCAAACCTTCGTCGGAGCGCCGCCCGGAGCAAGCTCGCTCCTACAGATGCGGAGTTTATTTCTTGAACCGCTCGTTAAGCGCGTCCGCCACCGCCGGGTGGACGAACTTGGTGATATCACCGCCCAAGGTGGCAATTTCACGCACCAGCGTCGACGAAATGTACGAATAACGCTCGGAAGGGGTCAGAAACAGACTCTCCACATCCGGTGCCAGCTGGCGATTCATGTTAGCCAGCTGGAATTCGTATTCGAAGTCCGACACCGCACGCAAGCCACGCAGGAACACGTTGGCGTTCTTCTCTTTGGCGAAGTGCGCCAGCAGCGAGGAGAAACCGACGACTTCTACGTTGGGTAAATGTTTAGTGACCTCGCGTGCCATTGCCACTCGCTGTTCCAGGGGAAACAACGGGTTTTTCTTCGGGCTGGCAGCGACGGCGATGATCACATGATCGAACAGGCGCGAGGCGCGTTCGACCAGATCGCCATGGCCCTTGGTAATAGGGTCGAAGGTACCTGGGTACAACACTCGGTTCATCGCGTCGTCCTGGCGGGAGTCCGTTGGGGACTCGGATGGTATCGCAGCCTTCCCGGTCGGCCAAGTCGCCTTTTGGGTAAGAAAGCACTATAGACGATCGCAATATTCTCCTTTTTCATGGGTTTTTCAAACGTTCGGCCAAGGAAGTGGCCAGTTGCGCCGTCAATCCATAGACCGATAGTTGCGGGTTTGCGCCAATGCTGGTGGGGAATAGCGAGCCGTCATGGATCGATAGATTGCCTAGCTGATGATGTCGGCCAAGGCTATCGGTGACGGCGTTTTTCGGATCTTCACCCATGGCACAGCCGCCCATCACATGGGCACTGCCCAAGCGTGTGCGGTAGAGCTCAAGGCTCAAACCGTCGATCAGCGTCCGCGCTTCGGCCAGGGTCTTCACGTAGCGAGCGTCGGCGTGCATTGGCATCACTGCCTTGGCGCCGCCAGCGAACTGGATCTCGGCCATGCTGTGGAAAGCCCGGCGCAAACCGTCCCAGACGTAGGGCGACACCTGATAGTCGAGCACTGGCGTACCGTCACCGCGCAACTCGACGCTGCCGCCGGGGCTGTCGGGGTGAAAGCCGTCGCGCAGTAACGCCAACATCGCATGAGTGTGGGGCAGGTGCTCCATGTGGCGGGCGTTTTCCTTGCCGAAACCGCCGAGCAGGGTCGTAGCCAGCGCAGGGTGAAGCGGTGGCACTTCCAGTTTGTAGGACATCTTGCCGGTGGTGCCGTCCTGCCATTGGAAATGGTCGGAGTAGATCGACTGCGGCGCGCCGTAGAACGGATTGATCACTTCGTCGAACAGACCGGCAGACATGTTGACCAGGTGCAGGAACGTCCGCTTGCCCAGACACTTGTGTGGATCGGGCGCATCGGAGCGCAACAGCAGCGCGGGGCTGTTGATGCCGCCGCCGGCCAGCACGTAATGCCGGGCCTTGATCGTAATCGTCTGGCCCGTGGGGGCGACGCAACGCTCATCCATCGCCACGCATTGCAGGCCAGTGATCTTGCCATCCGCGATCAACAGTTTTTCGGCTCGGGCGAGGTAGAGCAGTTCGCCACCGTTTTCCAGGGTGGCGGGAATGGTGGTGACCAGCATCGATTGCTTGGCATTGGTCGGACAGCCCATGCCGCAGTAGCCCAGGTTCCAGCAGCCACGCACGTTGCGCGGGATGACATGCCAGGCGTAGCCGAGTTTTTCGCAGCCTTTGCGGATCACGTCGTTGTTGGCATTTGGTGGAACCAACCAGGGAGCTACGCCCAGACGTTGTTCCATTTTCTCGAACCAGGGTGCCATCTCGGCCGGTGTGTGGCCTTTGACGTCATGCTCCCTCGCCCAGTGTTCGAGGGTCGGATCGGGGGTGCGAAAGCTGGAAGTCCAGTTGATCAGGGTCGTACCGCCCACCGCCCGCCCCTGGAGAATAGTGATCGCGCCATCCTTGCTCATACGGCCGATGCCTTCCTGGTAGAGGCTGGTATACGCCTGGTCTTCGAGCATCTTGAAGTCGCTGCTGGTCTTGAGCGGGCCTTCTTCGATCAGCAGCACCTTGTAGCCAGCGGCGCTGAGGATTTGCGCTGTGGTCCCGCCACCGGCGCCGCTGCCGATGATGGCTACGTCCGCTTCGAGGGTCAGGTTCTGGATCAACTTTGAACCGTTATAGGTTTTCCAGCCACGGGCCAGGCCTTCGCGGAATGGGTCGGGTACGGGCATCTTCGGGTTCTCTTATTGTTTTGGATTTGGTGGTGATACGGCTGACGTCTTCGCGAGCAAGCTCGCTCCCACAGGTTTTGAGGTGGACCCCCCTTTTGCGAACGACTCAAATCCTGTGGGAGCGGGCTTGCCCGCGATGGGGTCGACTCGGTCTCAGATGTTAGGCGGCCCCGGATACCCGCAATGCGCCCACGATTGCGCGCGGCTGTACCACGCCATCATCACCATTTGCTGCAACGAGCTGTGCCCCATGCGCAACAAGCTCAATGAACTGTTTTCCCAGCGATCTAGAAATTCCCGGATGTCTTCGCTGCTGGCATTTTCCCAGCTTCCCCAGATCCCGGTGAGCGGCCCGCGAGTCACGGTTATCCCCAGCACATCGAACAATTGCCGGGTCAGCTTGAGCATTTCCGGCGACAGGTGCGCAAGGCCGTTATCAAGCGTCTGGAGGGTATCAGCGACCGCGCTGGGCATTTTCTCAACGGTCACGGCGTCCTCGAGCATCACCGGAAGCAGCGCCCGCAGAAACAGCAAGTCGGCGCTGCGCAGCATGGCGTAACCACTGGCCGGCATGCTCGATGAGCAACCGCTGAGGCTGGCGCCGAGCCCGACCGTGGTCAGAAAGGCACTGGCACCCAGGCTGAATTTGAGCAGGCCGCGCCGGGACAGCGCGCAGGTATCGGACAGACTGAGGCTCATTATTTTTATTACCCGGCAGTAAGGATCGTTAGCGGATAAACAGCTTCTGAATCAGTTTTTGAATGGATTTGCCGTAGGGCGGGTAGATCAGTTTCGCCGCGTTGAAGCGTTGTTTGATCAGCACTCCCTTGGCCTTGCTGAAGGTCAGGAAACCTTCGTGGCCGTGGTAATGACCCATGCCGGAAGCACCAATGCCGCCGAAGGGCATATCGTCCTGAGCGACATGCAGCAGCGTGTCGTTCAGGCAGACCCCACCGGAATGGGTCTCGCTGAGCACGCGGTTTTGCTCACGCTTGTCGTAGCCGAAGTAATACAGGGCCAGAGGACGAGGTCGTCGATTGATGTAGGCAAACGCTTCGTCCAGATCCTTGTAGGGCACGATCGGCAGCAACGGGCCGAAGATCTCGTCTTGCATCACCGTCATTTCGTCAGTGACGTTGAGCAGCAGGCTGTGGCCCATGCGCCGGCCCTGGCCCTGATCGAACAAAGGAATGAGCAACGCGCCTTTGCTGGTGGCGTCGCTCAGGTATCCATTGAGCCGCTGCAGTTGTCGTTCATTGATGATCGCGGTGTAGTCCGGGTTGTCCACCAGGGTCGGATAAAATCCGCGAACGGCCTGGCGATAGGCCTCGACGAAGGAACCCACGCGATCTTCCGGCACCAGCACGTAGTCCGGGGCCACGCAGGTTTGTCCAGCGTTGAGCGTCTTGCCGAAAGCGATGCGTTCGGCGGCATCCTTGAGGGGCACATCGCGAGAGACGATGGCCGGAGACTTTCCGCCCAGCTCAAGGGTCACCGGTGTCAGGTTCTCGGCAGCCGCGCGCATCACCTGTTTGCCGACGCTGGTGGCGCCGGTGAACAGCAGGTGATCGAAGCGCAGCCGGGAGAAGGCCACGCCGATGTCGGTTTCGCCCAGCACCACGCAAACCAGGTCCTGGGGAAAGATACGCCCCAGCAGTTCCTTGAGCAGCAAGCCGGTGGCAGGGGTCGATTCGCTGAGCTTGAGCATCACTCGATTGCCCGCCGACAACGCGCCCACCAGCGGACCGATAGCCAGGTACAACGGGTAGTTCCACGGCACGATTACGCCCACCACGCCCAAGGGTTGATAAACGACTTTGGCCGAGGCCGGTTGAAAGGCAACGCCGACCTTGCGCCGTGACGCTTTCATCCAGCTTTTGAGGTGCTGGCTGGCGTAATGGATGCAGTGCAGGCTGGGCATCAGTTCGGCGAGCAGGGTTTCATCGGCGCTGCGATGGCTGAAGTCCTGGTCGATCGCATCGATCAAGGCCTGGCGTTCGTTGCTCAGCAGATCCCGCAGCGCCTTGAGCCATTGCTGGCGTTGCGCCGCTGGCGGCATGGGATTGCCGGCATACGCCGCACGTTGGGCGTCGAACAAAACTTGGAGTTCTTCCAGGGGCTGCTGTAGGTTCTGCAGGTAGGCAATGTCAGCAGTCATTGTCGGCTCCGGATTATTTTTTATGAGGAACTTTTTAGAGTCTATACTCTATAAAGTCAAATGGCATCTGACGCAGCTTTCTTTTATCCGCGTCCGGATAGGTCGTAAGATGCCCGTCACCGCACTCTGAATTTAAGCTCAAGCCATGGCCCCAAGGATCAAAACCAGCGAGCGCATCGTGCAGAACAGCCTGGAGCTGTTCAATCAGCAGGGCGAGCGCAGTATCAGCACCAACCACATTGCCGCCCACATGGAAATTTCCCCCGGCAACCTGTACTACCACTTCCCTAACAAGCAGGCGATCATCGCCGTGCTGTTCAGCGAGTACGAAAGTCTGGTGGACAGTTTCCTGCGCCCGCCCCAGGGCCGTGCCGCGACGGTCGAGGACAAGCGTTACTACCTCAAGGAATTGCTGGCGGCCATGTGGCGCTATCGGTTTCTGCATCGAGACCTCGAGCACTTGCTTGACAGCGATCCGGAACTGGCCGCCCGTTACCGACGCTTTTCCCAGCGCTGCGTGATTCAGGGAACGGCCATCTACAAGGGATTCGTCGACGCCGGCATCTTGAAGATGGACCGGGTGCAGATCGAATCCCTGACCCTCAACGCCTGGATCATTCTCACGTCCTGGGTGCGTTTTCTGTGTACCACGCGGGAAAACTCCAACCACTTGAGCGAACAAGCTATTAAACGTGGTGTTTATCAGGTGCTGGTGCTGGAAGCCGGCTTCGTCACGGATCAGTCCCGCGAGGCGGTCAACGCGCTGTTCGAGGAGTTTTATGTGCCACTGGCCCAGGCGCTGGAAGAAGTGGGATAGAAAGTGCAGGATTGAATACCGCCATCACAGGAGCCCGTTATGCCCATTGCGCAACTGATCAGCCCGCAAGCGTTGGACCTGAAAAAGGAGCAGCCAGGGCTGGTGATTCTGGATTGTCGTTATTCCCTGGAAGACCCGGACTACGGTCAACGCAGCTATGCCGAAGGGCATATTGCAGGGTCGAGCTTTGCCGATCTTGAGCGTGATTTGAGCGGGACGGTGGTCAAAGGCGTGACGGGTCGTCATCCGTTGCCTGAACCCGAAGACTTGATCGAACGCCTGCAAGCCTGGGGCATCAATGCCGATAGCGATGTGGTTTTGTATGACGACGGTCCTGGTGCCTACGCGGCGCGGGCCTGGTGGTTGCTGGCCTGGCTGGGCAAGCGCGATGGCGTGTTTATTCTTGATGGCGGGCTCAAGGCCTGGCACGCGGCAGGTTTGCCGCTGAGTCTGGATACGCCCGATATCGAACGCGGGACCTTCACCGGGGTGCCGGACAACGCGCTCGTCCTAGACGCCGAAGCACTTGTGCAACGTCTCGGCCAGCCTGCGCTGACCTTGCTCGACGCCCGCGCCTTGCCGCGCTTCAAGGGTGAAGTGGAACCAATAGACCCGATTGCCGGACACATCCCGGGTGCGCAATGTGCCGCGTTCACCGACAACCTGGGCAGCGACGGGCGTTTCCTGCCGGCCGATCAGCTCAAGCAGCGGTTTGCCGCGAAACTCGGCAATCGTTCGCCGACTGATCTGGTGGCGTATTGCGGCTCCGGGGTGACGGCTTGTCACAACCTGTTCGCCTTGTGCCTGGCGGGTTATCCGTTGGGGGCGTTGTATGCGGGATCGTGGAGCGAGTGGATCAACGATCCGGCGCGGGGAGTCGCCACCGGCGAATAAACGCACTGCGATACGCCCCCGGCCCGACCCCGTACACCTGTTTGAACTGCCGACTCAGGTGACTCTGGTCGGCAAAGCCTAACTGCGTGGCCACTGCCAAAGGCAAGCAACCGCCCTGCAGCAACGCCCGCGCCCGGGCGATGCGCTGCTGCATCAGCCAGGTATGCGGCGGCATGCCGGTGGCGCGGCGGAACACCCTGACGAAGTGAAAAGGTGAGAGGTTCACCGCTGCAGCGAGCTCTTCCAGGGAGGGTGGTGCCGACAATTGCGCTTGCAGCAGCTCCTTGGCCAAGGTCACCGCCCGGTGTTCCTTGCCGGCCAGCGGTGGCGTTTGCCAAAAATGTATCGACTCACCTTGCTCGGTAGGCATCGGCTTACTCACGCCCCACAGCGGTCAGCCACTGAGGAACGCGTCGTTCCAGATAGTAGCCCGGCTGCCTTAGCGAGCCATCGACGAAGCCGACATGCCCGCCCTTGGCCTGCAGCTCGAATTGAATGCAGTCGGATAACTCTTCTGCCAGCGGCAGGCTATGGGGGAAGACAAAAGGGTCGTCAGCTGCCTGGATGATCAGGGTCGGCGTGCGAATTTCCCCAAGGAAATAACGGCTTGAAGCGCGACGATAATAATCCTGGGCATCGACAAATCCATGCAGCGGTGCGGTCACCCGGCCATCGAAATCCCAGAACGTACGCATGTTTTCCAGTGAGCCCAGGGCCGCCAGGGCCGCCAGCCCCTCCTTGCGCTCGTCCTGCTGGAATTGCCGTTGCTTATTCTTGATGTAGGCCACCATCTCCCGCATGAAATGCGCCTGATAGAGCTTCGAGAAGCCCTGGCCGATACGGTCGGCGCACTGATCGAGGCGAAACGGCACCGACACCGCTACGGCAGCGAGCACGCCACTGTCACGGCCACTCTCGCCCAGATGCTTGAGCAAGACGTTGCCGCCCAGGGAATAGCCGACCGCATATAAGGGGGCTAACGGCCGCTTGGCCTGCAAGTGTTTGATCACTTCAGCGAGGTCTTCACTGGCACCGGAGTGATAACTGCGTGGCAGCAGATTCGGTTCACCCGAACAGCCGCGCCAGTTCAGCGCAACGCTGGCCCAGCCTTGGCCATTCAGGGCCTTTTGCAATCCGGCCACATAAGGCGAGTTCGACGAACCGGTCAGCCCGTGAAGCACCAGCACCAACGGCGCCTTGGCACTGTGCGGGCCGTGCCAGTCCAGGTCGAGGAAGTCCCCGTCCTCGAGCCATAATCGTTCCCGCTCGCGCTCGATGTGGGTGGTTTTGCGCCACAAGGGTCCCCACAAGGTCTGCAAGTGAGGATTGCCAAGGCCGAAGGCGGGGCTGAAACGTTCTGACGAAAAGGACACGATTGCTCTCAATACAGCGGTGCGCAGCCTGCGCGCACCTTCCAGGTCGGTCGGTTAACCGGCGATCTCTGACATACGTTGCCACAACGAGTCAGGGTTGCATCTGGATTTTTGCTTCCAGCCCGGATCAAATTATTGCATCGGGGCTTGCATTGGCAAGATATGTGCAACGGTCATGCGTTCGGGAGTGAAATAAGTGTTGGCGGCACGCTGGATGTCTTCGTTGGTGACCTCCATTAAACGGTCGTATCTCTGATCCAGCAGTGTCAAGGGGAGCTGGCTATCCTCTAGCCGGAAGAGATCAAAGGCTACAGCTTCGTCATTGGTTTCCCTTCTGAAAATCTTTGTAACCGCTCGTCTACGCACCATTTCCAGGTCTTCTGCAGATGCGCCGTTTAACTTGTAGGCTTCAATGACGTGCAGCAGCGCTGTTTCAAGTTCTTCCAGGGATTGATCGGCATTCTTTGCTGTCAGCGAAATCCGGAAAACACCCGCATGTTTGTCCTGGTGGAAGACGCATGCGCCTCTAGCAACAGGAAGACGCCTCGTACCGTTAAGTTCGAACAGGTCGGAAATAATTTGCAGTGCCGCACTTGAAGGGTCAGTGGCGGCGTCAATCTGCCCGGGCACGTTGAACGCTACCAACAAACAGGGCACTTTGGTGTTCAGGCGTAACGTAGTACGACGCACGCCCGGCTCACTGAGTTCCTGCACCTTTGGAACCGATGTTGTCGACCTCAAGGGCAAGGCACCGAAATGCTCCTGCCCCCATTGCTCGACGGCAGCCGCTTTCACGTTTCCGACAATGACCAGACAGGCATTACTTGCGCAAAAATAATTTCGATGCCAATCCTGCACCTGCTTGAGGTCAATCTGGGCGGCGCTTTCAGGTGTTAATGGAAGGTTGCCATAGCCACTTGACGGGAAAGCCAGTGCTGCAAACTCTTCGGGAATCGAATAATCAGAAATGAGTGAAAGATTTCGCTCTCGCTGCGCCAGGCTGGCTTCCATCACTTGCCCCATCGCCTCAATGGTCAGGGTAGGAGCGTCCATTATTCCAGCGAGACTCTTGAAAGCGTTGTTCAGTTCGTCGGGGTCGACGGTAATGACGCAGAGAATGAAATCATCGTAATTCCAGAATCGGAATTTTTTTGTCCCCATGTATTGTTTGTTTGTAGCCAGCATTCGGCCAACAAGCTCGGTGATTCCCGAATTGTCGGTGGACTCGTCACGCTTGCTCACCCTGTAATGCATTGCACAGACAACTTTGGTTGAGTGAGGGTTCTCTAGCGTCATGACCTTCAGACCATTGCTCAATGTCAGCTCGGCGGTTGTCGTCAATGAGGGCATCCGCAGTGGCAACATATGCACGA
This sequence comes from Pseudomonas silesiensis, assembly GCF_001661075.1. Taxonomy (NCBI): domain Bacteria; kingdom Pseudomonadati; phylum Pseudomonadota; class Gammaproteobacteria; order Pseudomonadales; family Pseudomonadaceae; genus Pseudomonas; species Pseudomonas silesiensis. Next base: position 6,436,952 of record NZ_CP014870.1, on the reverse strand, counting down.
CTGTCGTTCGTTGGGGTGAAAAACAAGTGCGCGCGATACGCTGAATGTCCTGCGCCGTGACATTCAGCAAATCACGTTGTCTCTGGTTGAGCGCGCTGAAGGGAATCTGGTAATTTTCCAGTTGACCCATGTTGAGGGCAAGCCCCTTGTGGTCATCACTCTTGACAAGAGTTGCGAGCGCTCGTTGGCGGGCTATTTCCAGTTCATCTGCGGGCAGGGGATTGAATTTGATTTCATCCCACAGTGTTTTAATGTCTGCCTCGAGTACTTCCAGGGATTGATTGGGTGTACTTGCAAAGACGGAGATACTGAAAAGACTTACGTATTTGTCTTGGTCGTAGCGGCAAGTTCCGTGAGAAACGGAAGGGAGGGTACGGAGTTTTTGCTCAAACAGGGTGGACAGGATGCTCAACGCGCCGCCTGATTGATCAGCTAACGCGTCTCTCATTCCTGCCATGTAAGGTACCATCAGCAGTCTAGGCCTCGATGTGTCCTTGTACAGCACATGGCGCCTGTCCAGTTCGCATGGCTGTTGCAACGCCTGAGCCGGAGGTTTTGGTCTGGAAGGGATAACATCAAAATGCTGCTTCGCCAGATGCGTGACCTCATCTGCTTTCACGTTTCCAGCGACGATCAGGCATGCATTACCAGGCGAGTAATACCGTTGATGCCATTGGCGCATTTGCGTGATGTCAATGCGAGCAGCGCTTTCAGGGGTTGCCATTGGGGTGTAGGCATAACCATTCGGGTGATTCATTGTTTCAAATATTGATTTAAATTCGACGGGAACCCCCTCGTCCGACAGGAAATACCGTTTGTCTGCTCGGTATCTGAGGTGAATGTCTATCACTTCCCCCATGGTTGTTTCGGTGAGGACGGGAACCGTCATCATCCTGGCATTCAGTTCGAAGCAATGATTCAGTTGATCAGGCTTCATGGAAAAACTGAGCGAAGTGTGATTAACGTAATACACTATTTGGGGGCGATGAGATTCAATATCGTCATTGTCACTGTTCATCGTGCTGATGAATACCTGATTGATACCGGTATTTTCAACGGACTCATCACGGCTGGAGACGTTGTAATTGACCAGGCAGGTAACACCGGTTGCTTGAGGCAGTTCCAGAATAATGAGTTTTAGCCCATTATCTAAGGTTGTTTCTATTGGTGTTGTGTTAAGGATCATGTGCAAATTCCTTTTCGTTGGGTGCGAGTCATTTCGCTTGAAAAGGATACTAATGGACTGTCTATTAAAACTAGCGAATAAACTTTTCTGATTAAGTCGTCCGCCGCGCCCTCAAAGGGTGCGGCGTCGATTCACCATCAAGACATCTGAGCGCGCCGTCACAACGCGTAGTACACCCGCCCGGATTTTTGCTCCCGGCCTGTGGACCAAACTACTGCTTCGGGGCTTGCATAGGCAAGATGTGTGCAACCGTCATACGTTCAGGCGTAAGCCAGGTGCTGGTTGCACGCTGAATATGCTCACTGCTGACAGCCAGTAAATTGTCCTGTTTCTGATCCAGAAGCGTTAACGGAAGTTGGCTGTCCTCTAGTTGGAAAAGATGATAGGCAACCATTTCGTCATCGCTTGCCAATGAGATGATCTTCGCAATGGCGTGCTCGCGCGCCAGCTCCAGTTCTTCTTGAGGGATGCCGCTTAACTTGCATGCTTCGATGATTTGCAGCAGCGCTGTTTCGAGTTCTTCCAGGGATTGATCGGCATGGTTGGCTGTCAGCGAAATCCTGAAAAGACCCGCATGCTTCTCCCGAGTGAAGATGCAAGCACCGCTGGAGACGGGAAGGAGGCCAGCGTATTTAAGCTCGAACAGCGCAGAAAGAATCTGCAGTGTGGCAGCCGAATGATCGGTGGCGCCTTCGATCAGTCCGGGCACGTTGAAGGCTACTAACAGTCGGGGTGTTTTGGTGTTCATGCGCAGCGTAGTGCGACGCTCGCCCGGCTCACTGACTTCCTGCCCCTTTGGAACAGATGTCGTGGTCCTGCAGGGCAATGCATCGAAATACTTGCGCGCCAACGCCTCGACGGCTGCGGCTTTCACGTTTCCGACAATGACCAGGCAGGAATTACCGGCAGTAAAGAAATTCTGATGCCAATCCTGTACTTGTTGGAGATCAATCTGTGCAGCGCTTGCAGGCGTCATGTCAGGGTTGCCATAACCACTGACAGGAAATGTCAGTGCGTCAAACGATTCGGGCGTTGCATAGTTGGAAGTAAATAAAATATTTCGCGCTCGCCGTTCCAGGTCGGTATCGATTACTTGCCTCATGGATTCATCGGTCAGGGTGGGAGTGCTCATTATTCCTGCGAGAGATTTAAAGTTTGTCTCCAGTTGGTCGACGTCCGACGTACCAATGCATTGGGTGAAATCATTGTAATTCCAGAATACGAATTGCCTCGCCGCTACGAAATGAGGGTCTTTGACCAACATGCCATAAAGAAGAGTGGTGATCCCCGAGTTGTCGGTGGTCTCGTCGCGCTTGCTGACCTTGTAATTCATGGCACAGACAACGTTGGTTGAACGAGGGTTCTCTAGCGTAATGATCTTCAGGCCGTTGGCCAGTGTCAATTTAGTCGTTGTCGCCAATGAGGGCGTCTGCAGTGGCAAAATATGTACGACTGTCGTTCGTTGCGGTGAAAAACAAGTGCGCGCGATGCGCTGAATATCCTGCGCCGTGACATTCAGCAAATCACGTTGTCTCTGGTCGAGCGTGCTGAAGGGAATCTGGTAATTCTCCAGTTGACCCAGTTCGAGGGCAAGCCCCTCGTGGTCATCACTTTTTGCAAGATTTTCGAGCGCTCGTTGGCGGGCCATTTCCAGTTCATCCGCGGGCAGCGGATTGAATTTGATTTCATCCCACAGTGTTTCAATGTCTGCTTCGAGTGCTTCCAGGGATTGATCGCGCGTACTTGCCGTGACGGAAATTCTGAAAAGACTTGCGTATTTGTCTTGTTCGTAGCGACAGATCCCGTGAGAAACGGAAGGGAGGGTACCGAGTTTTTGATCAAGCAGCATGGACAGGATGCTCAATGCGCCGCCTGATTGATCAGCTAAAGCGTCGCTCATTCCTGCCATGTAAGGCACCAGCAACAGCCTGGGCTTCGATGTGACCTTGTACAGCACATGACGCCTGTCCAGTTCGCATGGCTGTGGCAACGCCTGAACCGGAGGTTTCGGTCTGGAAGGGATAACATCGAAATGCTGCTTCGCCAGATGCGTGACCTCATCTGCTTTCACGTTTCCAGCGATGACCAGGCATGCGTTGCCAGGTGAGTAATACTGTTGATGCCATTGGCGCAATTGCGTGATGTCCATGCGAGCAGCGCTTTCAGGAGTTACCATTGGGGCGAAGGTATAGCCAATCGGGTGACACTTTGAATCAAACTCGACGGGGATCCACTCATCCGACATGAAATGCCGTTTATCTGCTCGATATTTGAGATGAGATTTAATTCCTCGCTTCAGGGTGCTTTCGGTAAGGACGGGAGCCGTCATCATCCTGGCATTCAGTTCGAAGCATTGACTCAGTTGATCAGGGTTCAAGGAAAAATTGAGCGCAGTGTGATTAACGTAGTTCAACACGCGAGGGCGATCAAATTTATTGTCGTAGTTGTCAATGCTCATTGTGTTGATGAATGCAATGTTGATACCGGCATTTTCAACGGATTCATCACGGCTGGAGACGTTATAATTGATCAGGCAGGTAACGCCGGCTGCTAGAGGCAGTTCCAGAATAATGATTTTTAGTCCATTATTTAAGGTTGTTTCTATTGGTGTTGTGTTAAGTGTCATGTGTAAATTCCTTTTCGTTGAGCGCGAGTCATTTCGCTTGAAAAGGATACTAATGGACTGTCTGTTAAAACTAGCGAATAAACTTTTCTGATTAAATCGTCCGCCGCGCCCTCAACGGGGGCGGCGTCGATTCAGCATCAAGATATCTGAGCGCGCTGCCACAACGCGTAGTACACCCGTCCGGATTTTTGCTCCCGGTGCAGGCGCCAATTGCCAGGCAGGCCAAGGGACGATGGCGCGTTTTCGCTTTCGGTGTAGATCCAGGCGTCGTCGGCCAGCCACTTGCGCTCTTCCAGCAGCGTGCAGACGGTCGGCAGCAGGTTCTGGTTGAACGGCGGATCAAGAAACACCAGGTCGTATTCGACAGCTGTCTGGGTTTCCAGATAACGCAAGGCATCGGCCGTCTGAATCTGGCCGGTGGTGCAGCGCAGGGTACCCAGATGCTCCTTGATGCTTGCTACCGCAATATTGCTGGCGTCCAGCGCCTGGCCCATTGCCGCGCCGCGGGACAAAGCCTCGAGAAACAACGCGCCGCTACCGGCAAATGGATCAAGTACCTTGGCGCCGGCGACATAAGGCGCGAGCCAGTTGAACAGGGTCTCACGCACCCGGTCCGGGGTCGGGCGCAAACCCGGTGCGTCGGGGAAGCTCAGCTTTCGGCTGCCCCATTCGCCACCGATGATGCGCAGTTGATTCACACCGTTATGCACGTTGTGGACGGGTTTTTTAGGGCGAGTGGCCATTAATGCTCCGGAACCCCGAGCGGTTGCTCGGCAGGTTTATCAGAAGGGGCCGGTAACGGCTTTTGTGGCACGGTCGGGCCGGCGCTGACGATGACCAGTTTATCCGTGCTCAGGTGTTTGTTCAGTGCGGTTTTGACCTGTTCGACGGTCAGGCTCTGGGACTGCTGCATGAAGTCTTCCAGATAGCTCAATGGCAGGTTGTAGAAGCCCATGGCACCGAGCTGGCCAACGATATCGGCGTTGCTGGCGGTGGACAGCGGGAAGCTGCCGGCCAGTTCGCGCTTGGCGTCGTCGAGCTCTTTTTCCGTCGGGCCGGTCTTGAGGTAATCGGCGAGTACATCCTGCACCAGTTTCAGTGTGCCTTCGCTCATCTCGGCGCGGGTTTGCAGATTGATCATGAACGGGCCGCGCGCCTGCATCGGAGTGAAGCCCGAGTATACGCCGTAGGCCAGGCCACGCTTCTCGCGCACTTCGCTCATCAACCGCGTACCAAAGCCACCACCGCCAAGGATCTGGTTGCCCATGGACAGCGCCGCATAGTCCGGATCGTCACGGTCGATGCCCAATTGCGCGAGCATCAGGTTGGTCTGCTTGGACGGAAACTCGATGTGGCCGATGCTGGCTTTGGGTTCTGCCGGCTGCGGGATCTTCGCCAGGGCCGGTCCTTTGGGCAGCGCACCGGACACCTGGGCGGCAATCGCCTCGGCTTCGGCGCGGGACAGGTCGCCTACCAGCGCAATCACCACGTTGCCGGAGGCGTAGGCTTTTTCATGGAACGCCTTCAGTTGGGCCAGGGTGATCGCCGGTACGGTTTTCGCCGTGCCATCGCTGGAGTGGGCGTACGGGTGATCGCCGTAGAGCCGGTTCATCAGTTCCAGGCTGGCCAGTTTGCCGGGGTTTTGCTTCTGGTATTCGAAACCGGCGAGCATCTGGTTCTTGATGCGCGCGAACGAATCGGCAGGGAAGGTCGGTTTGCCGACCACTTCCGCGAACAGCTTCAGCGCGGGTTCGCGTTTGTCCGCGGCGCTGAGGCTGCGCAGGGACGCCAGGGCCATGTCCTTGAATGCGCCGTTGCCAAAGTCCGCGCCCAGGCCTTCGAAGCCCTGGGCGATGGCGCCGACATCTTTACCGGCCACGCCTTCGTTGAGCATGGCGTTGGTCAGTACGGCCAGGCCCGGCGCGTCGGCGTCCTGGCTGCTGCCGGCGGAAAAGATCAGGCGCAGGTCGAACATCGGCAATTCGCGAGCCTCGACGAACAGCACCTTGGCGCCTTCGGCGGTGTTCCAGGTCTGCACATCCAGACTGCGGCGGCTGGGGGCCTTGCCATCGAGCTCGGCCAGCGATTGCAGTTTCTGGCTGGCCTTGGCCTTGTCCAGGGCTTCGCCGGCCTTTGAATCGTCGGTCTTGGCAAAGTAAAAGGCGGCAGACCCGATCAGTGCGACGACGATCAGGCCGGCCAGCGCCAGGCGGGTTTTTTTACGCTCACTCATGAGTCGTCTCCTGTGGCAGTACATGGGCGACGCTGAGACGTTCGCGGGTGAAGTACAGCTTGGCGGCGTTCTGGATGTCTTGCGGAGTGACGCTTTCCAGGTCGGCCAGTTCGGTGTCCATCAGCTTCCAGGACAGGCCCACGGTTTCCAGTTGACCGATAGCGGTGGCCTGGCTGGTGATCGAGTCGCGCTCGTAGACCAGGCCTGCAATGACCTGCGCGCGGACGCGTTCGAGTTCTTCGGTGGACGGCGCCGTGGTTTTCAGCTGTTCGAGCAGCTTCCACAGGCCGGCTTCAACCTCGGCCATGGTTTTGTTTTTCTGGGTGTTCGGCGTCGCCGACAGGGTGAACAGGCTGTCGCCACGGGTATAGGCGTCGTAGCTCGACGAGCCGCCGGAGACCAGTTCTTCGCCGCGTTCCAGTTGAGTCGGGATGCGACCGCTGTAGCCGCCATCGAGCAGGGCCGAAATCAGGCGCAAGGCATTCACCGGGCGCTTGTCTTCGGCGGTGGCAATGCTGGGCACGTTGAAGCCCAGCATCAGGCTCGGCAGTTGGGTCTGCACGTGCAAGGTGATCTGGCGTTCGCCGGGTTCGGCCAGCTCCAGCGGTATTTTCGCCGCGGGCACGTCTCGCTTGGCGATCGGGCCGAAGTAGCGTTGGGCCAGGGTTTTGACTTCATCCGGCGTCACGTCGCCAACCACCACCAGGGTGGCATTGTTCGGCACGTACCAGGACTGGTACCAGTGGCGCAGTTCTTCGACCTTCATGCGGTCGAGGTCCGCCATCCAGCCGATGGTCGGCGTGTGGTAACCGCTGGCCGGGTAGGCCATGGCCTTGAAACGTTCGTAGGCCTTGGACATCGGCTTGTCGTCGGTGCGCAGGCGGCGTTCTTCTTTAATGACCTCGATCTCGCGGGCGAACTCGTCCGGCGGCAGGCGAAGGCTGGCCATGCGGTCGGCTTCCAGCTCGAAAGCTACGCCCAGGCGGTCGCGGGCCAGCACCTGGTAATAAGCGGTGAAGTCGTCGCTGGTGAACGCGTTCTCTTCGGCGCCGAGGTCGCGCAGGATCAGTGAAGCCTCGCCTGGGCCGACTTTCTCGCTGCCCTTGAACATCATGTGTTCCAGGGCGTGGGACAGACCGGTCTGACCCGGGGTCTCGTAGCTGGAGCCGACCTTGTACCAGACTTGGGATACCACCACCGGTGCACGATGGTCTTCGCGCACGACGACCTTCAGACCGTTATCAAGGGTGAATTCGTGGGTGGGTTGCGGGTCGGCAGCCAGGGCCGAGAGGGGCAGGCAAACTGTGCTGAGCAGCAGGCCTGCAGCGCGGCGGGCTAGAGCATTCATTCGTTTTTAAACCTTTGGGGCTGCCCGCTTGTTCTTAGCGTCAGCGGGCGAGAGGGTGCTAGGATACTGATCCGTTTTACTGGCGGCCACGCCTATCAGGCCTTTGCGTTTGATCAGGTTGTATGGGTTTGCGGCAAAAGGCTGTGTTTTATCGACTAGACTGAGCTTTTTCGCCGATTTTACCGCTTCAGTCCTTCGTGAAATCGATTTTGTAAGGTGCCGTTTGCACCTCGATAAAATGTTGCGCGTGAACAAGCTGGATCAATCGCAGTCTGTTCTGCATCGAATATTTATTTGCCGGGGCGCCGTTGGCGCGTCGCTACTGTGAGATAGCCGTCCTCCATGTTTGGTTCCAACGACGACAAGAAAGCCCCAGCTGCGGCTGGCGAGAAAAAAAGCCTGTTCGGATGGCTGCGCAAAAAGCCGCAGGAACCCGTCGTCGAACAGCCACAGCCCCAGCCTCTTCCTGAGCAGCCTGAGCCAACACCTGCGCCGGTCATCGATGAAAAGCCCGCGCCGACGGTCTTGCCGATCGCCGAACCGGTGCTGCAACCGGTCACCGAGCCCGGGCCCCGTGTTGTGGCCGAAACGGTGCCCCCGTTGCCGCTGACCCCCGCTGCCGAGCCATGGCTGACGTTGCCTGTGGCGGAAGAACCGGTGGCCTTGGTCGAAGATGAGCTGGCGCCGCACATTGCGCCGCCGATTCCAGCCCCGACTGCTTTTGCGCCCGAGCCGGTTCAGCCACCGGTGGTCGTGCCGGTGATCGCGCCAGTCGTGGTGGCTGAGCCTGTTCGGTCGATGCCGGAGCCTGTAGCGCCAGGGTTTGTTGCTCCAGTTGCTCCAGTTGCTCCAGCACCCGCTCCTGTTCCTGCCCCGGTTGTTCCAGCTCCCGTTCCGGTTACCGCTCCGGTTGCTCCGGCCCCCGTTCCCGTTGTTGCGCCCGTTGCCCCGGCACCTGTCGTGCCCGTCGAGGCCCCCGCAGAGCCTGCGCGTGCCGAGGAAACCAAAGCCGGTTTCTTCGCCCGCCTCAAGCAAGGCCTGTCCAAGACCAGCGCCAGCATCGGCGAAGGCATGGCCAGCCTGTTCCTGGGCAAGAAGATCATCGATGACGAGCTGCTCGAAGACATCGAGACCCGTCTGCTGACCGCTGACGTGGGCGTCGAAGCCACTTCGGTGATCATCCAGCGCCTGACGCAAAAGGTGGCACGCAAAGAGCTGGCTGATGCGAACGCGCTCTACAAGTCCCTGCAGGCCGAGCTCGCGGCCATGCTCAAACCTGTCGAGCAGCCGCTGAAGATCACCTCGCAGAACAAGCCGTTCGTGATTCTGGTGGTCGGCGTCAACGGCGCCGGCAAGACCACCACCATCGGCAAGCTGGCGAAGAAGCTGCAACTCGAAGGCAAGAAAGTCATGCTGGCGGCGGGTGACACGTTCCGCGCCGCAGCGGTCGAGCAATTGCAGGTCTGGGGCGAACGCAACAAGATCCCGGTGATTGCCCAGCACACCGGCGCCGACTCGGCCTCGGTGATCTTCGACGCCGTGCAGGCCGCCAAGGCCCGTGGCATCGACGTTTTGATCGCCGACACCGCCGGTCGCCTGCACACCAAAGACAACTTGATGGAAGAGCTGAAGAAGGTGCGCCGGGTGATCGGCAAGCTCGATGCCGACGCGCCCCACGAAGTGTTGCTGGTACTGGATGCCGGCACCGGCCAGAACGCCATCAACCAGGCCAAGCAGTTCAATCAGACCGTCGAACTGACCGGCCTGGCATTGACTAAACTGGACGGCACCGCCAAGGGCGGGGTGATTTTCGCCCTGGCCAAGCAGTTTGGCCTGCCGATCCGCTATATCGGTGTCGGTGAAGGCATCGATGATTTACGTACTTTTGAAGCAGAACCCTTTGTCCAGGCACTGTTTGCCGAGCGGGAGCGTTCATGATTCGTTTCGAACAGGTCGGTAAACGCTATCCGAACGGTCACGTCGGCTTGCATGAGCTGAGCTTTCGAGTCCGTCGGGGCGAATTCTTGTTTGTGACCGGCCATTCCGGCGCCGGTAAAAGCACCTTGTTGCGGCTGCTGCTGGCCATGGAGCGCCCGACCACGGGCAAATTGCTGCTGGCCGGGCAAGACCTGGCCACCATCAGCAACGCGCAGATACCTTTCCTGCGTCGGCAGATCGGCGTGGTGTTCCAGAACCACCAACTGTTGTTCGATCGCACGGTGTTCAACAACGTCGCATTGCCGTTGCAGATTCTTGGTCTGTCCAAGGCCGAGATCGTCAAGCGCGTGGATTCGGCCCTGGAGCGCGTGGCGCTGTCGGACAAGACCGATCTGTACCCGGGCGATCTGTCTACCGGGCAGCAACAGCGCGTCGGCATCGCCCGTGCCATCGTCCACCGCCCGGCCTTGCTGCTGGCGGACGAACCGACCGGTAACCTCGACCCGCGCCTGGCAGCCGAAATCATGGGCGTCTTCGAAGACATCAACCGTCTGGGTACCAGCGTACTGATCGCCAGTCACGACCTGGCGCTGATCGCTCGCATGCGTCACCGCATGCTGACCCTGCAACGCGGCCGATTGATCGGCGATGGGGAGGCCGCTGTATGAGTGCGACACGCAGCCCCAAGGTGTCCGAGCGCGTAGCGCCCAAGGGTGCCGATCCGCAACCGCAGAAGAAAAAACGCGACGATGACGATGGTCCGGATTTCGCCACGCTGTTGCGCGCCTGGATCGAAAGCCATCGTGCCAGCCTGCTCGATAGTTTGCGTCGCTTGGGCAAGCAACCGGTCGGCAGTTTTTTCACCTGCATGGTGATGGCGGTTGCCCTCAGCCTGCCCATGGGCCTGTCACTTCTGCTAGGTAACGTCGACCGTCTCGGCGGTTCCTGGCAGCGTGCGGCGCAGATTTCCCTCTACCTGCAAATCGACGCCAGCCCGACCGAGGGCGAGGCGTTGCGCGAGCAGATCAAGGGTATGCCCGGTGTCGCGGAGGCCGAATATGTCGGCCGCGATCAGGCGCTGGAAGAGTTCCAGCAACAGTCCGGCCTGGGCGAAGCGCTCAAGGAGTTGCCGGACAACCCCTTGCCAGGCGTGGTGCTGGTGACCCCGGACCAAGTCGACAAGCCGGCCCTTGAAGCATTAAGACAAAAACTTTCCGAGTTGCCGAAGGTACAACAGGCGCAACTTGATCTAGTCTGGGTCGAGCGTTTGGCGGCGATCCTCAAGCTGGGTGACCGTTTTGTCTTCGGTCTGACCGTGCTTCTGGTTTCTGCATTACTTTTGGTGATAGGCAATACCATTCGTCTTCATATTGAAAACCGCCGCACAGAGATAGAAGTGATTAAACTTGTCGGCGGCACTGACAGTTATGTGCGCAGGCCCTTTCTGTATATGGGGGCGCTTTATGGCTTTGGTGCGGGGATTTTTTCATGGGGCTTGCTGGCGTTCGGTCTGGATTGGCTGAACGACGCGGTAGTCGGACTGGCCGGGTTGTACGGCAGTGATTTCGCACTGGCCGGCGTGCCGGTTGCCGACGGTCTGTCGCTCTTGCTTGGCGCGGTGCTGTTGGGGTATATCGGTGCATGGATTGCAGTCGCACGCCACCTGAGGGAGCTTGCGCCAAAGTAATATCATTTTGCTCGTATTGACCTTTCAGCGTTTATGGGAACTTGTCTTTCGGTTTCCGGTCAATTTTCGCAGTGCTGAACTGCACGAGTTATGTAAGTCGGAGGTTTTTTCGTATGACCAATTCTTTGCAACCTGCATATGCTCTGGTCCCGGGTGCGAACCTGGAGGCCTATGTGCACACGGTAAACAGCATTCCATTGCTGACGCCGGAGCAGGAGCGTGAACTGGCCGAGAGTCTCTATTATGAGCAGGATTTGGGGGCGGCTCGGCAGATGGTGCTCGCCCACCTGCGTTTTGTTGTACATATCGCCCGTAGCTATTCCGGCTACGGTCTGGCTCAGGCTGACCTGATCCAGGAAGGCAATGTCGGCTTGATGAAGGCGGTGAAACGCTTCAACCCGGAAATGGGTGTGCGCCTGGTGTCCTTCGCCGTGCACTGGATCAAGGCGGAAATCCACGAGTTCATCCTGCGCAACTGGCGCATTGTGAAAGTCGCGACCACCAAAGCCCAGCGCAAGCTGTTCTTCAACCTGCGCAGCCAAAAGAAACGTCTGGCGTGGCTGAACAACGAGGAAGTCCACCGTGTGGCGGAAAGCCTCGGTGTTGAACCGCGGGAAGTGCGCGAGATGGAAAGTCGCCTGACCGGCCACGACATGGCCTTCGACCCGGCCGCGGAAGCGGACGACGACAGTGCTTTCCAATCGCCGGCCAACTATCTGGAAGACCACCGGTACGACCCGGCCCGTCAACTGGAAGATGCCGACTGGAGCGACAACTCCAACCACAACCTGCACGAAGCGCTGGAAGTGCTGGACGACCGCAGCCGCGACATCCTCTATCAGCGCTGGCTGGCAGAAGAAAAAGCCACGCTGCACGACCTGGCGCAGAAGTACAACGTGTCGGCCGAGCGTATTCGTCAGCTCGAGAAGAGCGCGATGAACAAGCTCAAGTTGTCGATTGCGGCGTAATCTGCGAACGGCAATAAAAAACGCCCCGATCAGAGATGATCGGGGCGTTTTTTTTCGCGTCGTCCCCTGTAGGAGCGAGGCTTGCCCGCGAAGGCGTCGTATCAGCCGCCATCGTCATGACTGACACGACGCCTTCGCGGGCAAGCCTCGCTCCTACAGGGATCGCGTCAATTCATTGAGACCAAGGCGCCCGGCGCGAATCGTTGATGCCAACCAGATAGCTGTCGCCACCCAACTGGCTCATCTGCTGCCGAATCCACCCCGCCCGCCGGGCTACGTAGTTGGTCGGATGACTGGCGCTCCACACGCGCGGGTTGGGCAGTACGGCCGCCAACAAACTTGATTGCTGTCGGCTCAGACCCTTGGCGCTTACGCCAAAGTGATGCCTGGCCGCCGCTTCGGCACCAAATACCCCTTCATCCCACTCCACGCTGTTGAGGTACACCTCAAGAATCCGCTGCTTGGGCCAAAGAACTTCGATCAACCCGGTAAACCAGGCTTCCAGGCCTTTGCGCAGCCAGCTGCGGCCGGACCACAGGAACAGGTTTTTCGAGACCTGCTGGCTCAGGGTGCTGGCACCCCGGATCGTGCCGCCGAGCTCGTTGTGGGCCAGGGCTTTCTGGATCGCGCCAAAGTCAAAACCCCAATGTTCCGGGAATTTCTGATCCTCACCGGCAATCACCGCGACTTTCAGGTCGTCGGAGATTTCATCCCAGGGCTTCCAGGTGCGTTGCAGGTCTATCGGCTCGCCGTCGATCCAGGATTCGATCTTGCGCTCGACCATCAGCGTGGTCCCTGGCGGTGGCACCACGCGAAAAATCAGGACCAGCACTACGCTGCCGCCCGCGAACCAGAGCAGGGCCTTCGTGAATCGTCGCAAAAATATACGCAGCATAGAGATGGCTTGGCCGAACCCGTCGAGCGGGCCATTATACAGACCCTGTGGATTGAGTCTGACTGGAGTTCTTCATGCTGCGTGGCTTTCTGATGCTGGCCGCTTTCTTCGGTTTCACCGGCGTTGCCCTTGGCGCGTTCGCCGCTCACGGACTGAAAAGCCGCCTGACGGCCGAATACCTGGCGATCTTCCACACCGGCGTCACCTATCAACTGGTGCACACCCTGGCGCTGCTGGGCGTGGCGCTGCTGGCCTCGCAGATGCCCGGTCGCCTGATTACCTGGGCCGGGGCGTCTTTTGCCATTGGCATTCTGCTGTTTTCCGGCAGTTTGTACCTGTTGACGATGACCGGTATCAGCAAGCTGGGCATCATCACGCCTTTCGGTGGCCTGGCATTCCTGGTCGGCTGGTTCTGCCTGGGCCTCGCCGCCTGGCGGCTGAGCTGACCTTGTAGGAGCGAGGCTTGCCCGCGAAGGCGTAGTGTCAGGCGCCATCTTTATCAACTGACGCTGCGCCTTCGCGGGCAAGCCTCGCTCCTACAGAATCGTGTTTCAAGACGAATGGCTTGGGTCGCCAAGACTGATCGGGCTAGAATGCCTGCCCCTAAAAATGATGGCGGCCATCCGGTATGCGCATTCAATTGAACGGCGAATCCCTTGAACTGCCCGACGGTGAAACCGTTGCGGCCCTGCTGACCCGTCTGGAACTGACCGGACGACGGGTAGCGGTCGAGCTCAATCTGGATATCGTGCCGCGCAGCCAACATGCTGAAACCACGCTGAACGACGGCGACAGCGTCGAAGTCGTGCACGCCATCGGCGGCGGCTAGTCGCCCGGCCCGCAAGGGCACAGAATTCTGCAAGAACCTCACCCCTACAGAGGATTTCCCATGAGCATCGTTCGTAGCGACAAGCCCTTCGTCCTGGCCGGTCGTACCTACCAGTCGCGTTTGCTGGTAGGCACCGGCAAGTACCGCGACATGGAAGAAACCCGCCTGGCCATCGAAGCTTCGGGTGCCGAGATCGTCACCTTCGCCGTGCGCCGCACCAATCTCGGCCAGAACCCGGGCGAACCGAACCTGCTCGAAGTCCTGTCGCCGGATCGCTACACCTTCCTGCCGAATACTGCCGGTTGCTTCGACGCTACCGAGGCTGTGCGCACCTGTCGCCTGGCCCGTGAGCTGCTCGGCGGTCACAACCTGGTGAAACTGGAAGTGCTGGCGGACCAGAAAACCCTGTTCCCCAACGTGATCGAAACCCTCAAGGCCGCCGAAGTGCTGGTCAAGGAAGGCTTCGACGTGATGGTCTACACCAGCGATGACCCGATCATTGCCCGGCAACTGGCGGAAATCGGTGTTATCGCGGTGATGCCGCTGGCCGGCCTGATTGGCACGGGCCTGGGGATCTGCAACCCGTACAATCTGCAGATCATCCTCGAAGAAGCCAAGATTCCAGTGCTGGTGGACGCCGGTGTCGGTACCGCTTCCGACGCCACCATCGCCATGGAACTGGGTTGCGAAGCAGTGCTGATGAACTCGGCCATCGCCCATGCCCAACAGCCGGTCATGATGGCTGAAGCCATGAAACATGCGATCGTTGCAGGTCGCTTGGCCTACCTCGCCGGCCGCATGCCGAAAAAACTCTATGCCAGCGCCTCCTCGCCGCTGGATGGTCTGATCAAGTAAGAGCCATTGATGACTGAATCGAACGAAACGCCTATCCAGACGGAAGAAGGCGAAGAGCGCCAACATCGCCGCATCAAGAGTTTCGTGATGCGCGCCGGGCGCATGACCGAAGGCCAGCAACGCGGTCTGGACCAGGGCACGCCGCTGTTCGTGCTGCCTTTGGCCGATGCGCCGATGGACTTCGACCAGGTGTTCGGTCGTTCGGCGCCGCGCTCGCTGGAAATCGGTTTTGGCATGGGCCATTCGCTGCTGGAAATGGCCGCCGCCTCGCCGGAACAGGATTTCATTGGCGTGGAAGTACACCGTCCGGGGGTTGGCGCGCTGCTCAATGGCGTACTGACCCAGGGGCTGACCAACCTGCGGGTCTACGATTGCGATGCGATCGAAGTGCTCAACCGTTGCGTGGCCGACAACAGTCTCGATCGCCTGATGCTGTTCTTCCCGGACCCGTGGCACAAGAGCCGCCACCACAAGCGCCGCATTGTTCAGGCGTCGTTCGCGGAACTGGTGCGCAGCAAGTTGAAGGTCGGCGGTGTGCTGCACATGGCCACCGATTGGGAACCCTATGCCGAGTACATGCTGGAAGTGATGAACGTTGCGCCGGGTTATCGCAACCTGGCGGAAGACGGCAAATGCGTGCCGCGCCCGGCCGAACGCCCGATCACCAAGTTCGAACGCCGCGGCGAACGGCTTGGGCATGGGGTTTGGGACCTGAAGTTCGAAAAACAGTCCTGAACGACATAAAACTGTAGGAGCGAGGCTTGCCCGCGAAGAACGATGACACGGTGTATCAGGTACACCGCAGCGTTCCCTTCGCGGGCAAGTCGGATCGCCGCACCGCTCGCTCCTACGGGATGTGTGTTGTCCTGAGTGTCAGCGGCGGTCGGCTACTACGCCGATCAGCACCAGCACCACCAGCAACACCGGCGCCAGGCTGTAGTTGTTGAACTGACTCAGGCCTTTGATGATCCACGGTGTGGCGTAGATCAGCGCCATGCCGCTGCCGACCATGCACACCAGGGCCATCAGCGGCACGCGCAGGGCGCCGGCGATGCTGCCCAGGCGCTGGTCGACCCAGCCTTTGATATCCGCGCCAAACAGCACCAGCAGGCAGCCCACCAGGGCCAGGGCGATTTCCGAGAGATTGCTGCGACTCCAGCGGGACGCCGTGGCGAGCAGGTCGAGTACCAAATCCATTCGATTTCCTTAGGTCAGAAATTTCTGCAGCAAGTCGTTGAGGAAGAGTTGTCCGCGCTCGGTAGCCGCCAGACGTGACGGTTCGACCTGCAACAGGCCGCTTTGTTCGGCTTCGCGACGGCTTTCGGCGAGGCTTTCCAGGGTCAGCCCGGTGCGTTGCGGATACAAGCGCGACTCGACGCCCTCGGTGAGGCGCAAGGCGTTCATCAGGAATTCAAACGGCAGCTCTGCGTTGGTCAGGGCATTTTCGCCCGCCTGGAAGTTTTTGGCCGGATTGAGGTAGTCCTTCGGCAGGCGCGTCTTCCAGGTGCGCACGATACGTCCGTCCGGATGGCTGAGCTTGCCGTGGGCACCGGCGCCGATGCCGATGAAGTCGCCGAAACTCCAGTAATTGAGGTTATGCCGTGCCGCACGACCGGGCTGGGCATAGGCCGAGACTTCGTATTGCGCGTAACCGTGTTCGGCCAGCAGGGCCTGGCCGGCTTCCTGGATGTCCCACAAAGTATCGTCTTCCGGCAGCGTCGGTGGCTGGTTCCAGAACACCGTGTTCGGCTCCAGCGTCAGCTGATACCAGGACAGGTGGGTCGGCTTCAGGGCAATGGCCTGGCGCAGGTCGCCCAAGGCGTCGTCCAGGGACTGATCGGGCAACCCGTGCATCAGGTCCAGGTTGAAGTTGTCGAAGCCAGCCTGCCGGGCCATGCCGGCGGCACGCACGGCTTCATCGCCGTTGTGAATCCGTCCCAGGGCCTTGAGTTTCTCTTCCTGAAAACTCTGGATGCCGATCGACAGGCGATTGATCCCCAGCTTTCGGTAGGCGACGAACTTTTCCTGCTCGAACGTCCCGGGATTGGCTTCCAGGGTGATTTCGATGTCGGCGGCAAACGGGATGCGTTGCTCGACGCCTTTGAGCAAGCGGCCCAACGCTTCGGCGCTGAACAGGCTGGGCGTACCGCCACCAAAGAAGATCGAGCTCAGTTCACGGCCATAAACGGCGTGCAGGTCCTGGTCGAGGTCGGCCAGCAAGGCGTCCACATACTCTTCTTCCGGCAGCACCGGGCTGGCGGTGTGGGAGTTGAAGTCGCAATAGGGGCATTTGCGCACACACCACGGGATGTGGATGTACAACGCCAGGGGTGGCAGCACAGGCAGGGCCGCCCGGGGCGATTGTGCGGCGCCACCGAAAATCAGTGGCGACGCGGGCGATTCAAGGGTCATTTCAAGCCCAGACGCTGGCGCAGCAGATCCATTGCACGGGCGCGGTGGCTGATAAGGTTCTTTTCGCTCGGGCTCAGCTCGGCGCTGGAGCAATCGCGCTCCGGCACCCAGAACAGCGGGTCGTAGCCAAAACCGTGCTCACCGCTGGCTGCCGGCAGGATGCGGCCGTGCCACAGGCCTTCGCAGAGGATCGGCAACGGATCCTCGGCATGCCGCACCAACGCCAGCACGCAGACGAACTGTGCGCCACGCTCGGCTTCAGGCACGTCTTTCAAGGCGTCGAGGAGTTTGGCGTTGTTCGCCGCATCGCCCTGGCCGTCAGCGTAACGGGCCGAATAAATGCCTGGCGCACCGCCGAGGAAATCCACCGCCAGCCCCGAATCGTCGGCCAGCGCCGGCAGGCCGGAGATGCGCGCGGCATTGCGTGCCTTGAGGATGGCGTTTTCGACGAACGACAGGCCGGTTTCTTCAGGCTCGACGCTGCTGAACTCGCCGATCGAGCGCAGGTGCACCGATTCGCCGAGCATGGCCTGGAGTTCCTTGAGTTTGCCGGCGTTATGGCTGGCCAGTACGAGTTGCGTGAAATTGATCATTCGCCGGGGAAGAGCTCTTGGTTGAAATTGATGGTGTTGATTTTATCGCCGTTCTGCACCTTGATGTCGAAGGTCCGGATTTCCTGCTGATCGACCGGGAACTGGGCGATGTAGTAGATCGCGCCTTGTTCAGTGATCTGTTTGAACTTCAAAGGTACGGTCTGGCTGGTCAGGTCTTTCACCGATCCGCTGACTTCAGCGGTCAGAGGCTTGCCATCCTTGAGCACGGAGACGTTGATCACACCCTGGTTCTTGCTTCGCGTCAGCCCGGCCGCTTTGGCGATATCGGGTGTCAGGAAGGTGGAATTGAACGTGTTGTAATGCACCGTCACGTCGCCAAAGGTTTCTTTGCGCTCGCCCTTGATGACGTCGGCGGCTATGGCTGTGACGCTCAGGCAGGCAGTGAGTAAAAACAGCGCTAGACGACCCATGATGTTCTCCTCGTAGTGTCGCTGTTCAGACCGCGACCTTGTGGTCTTGCAGCCCCGGGCTGCTGACGCGGTAAATACCGATCTCACCTAACAGATTAGGCCATAGCTTACTGGCCCACCCGTGCCGATGCTGTTGATCCACGGCCAGCCGATCAATGACCTTGGCCTCACGTTCGCGGCACAAGGCTTCAAAGTCGGCGAAGGTGCAGAAGTGGATGTTCGGCGTGTTGTACCAGGTGTAGGGCAGGAAGTCGGAAACCGGCATCCGCCCCTTGCTCGCCAGGTACCAGCGGCAGCGCCAGTGGCCGAAGTTGGGGAACGTGATGATGCATTGGCGCCCGACGCGCAGCATTTCCTCGAGGATCCTGTCCGGGTAATGCACGGCTTGCAGCGCCTGGGTCATGACCACGATGTCGAAGCTGTTGCTGGCGAAGTTGCCGAGGCCCTTGTCCAGGTCCTGCTCGATGACGTTGATGCCCTTGGCTACGCATTCGGCGATGTTGTCCGGGTCGTTTTCCAGGCCATAACCGGTCACTTGCTTGTTGTCCCGCAGCCAGGTCAGCAGCTCTCCATTACCGCAGCCGAGGTCGAGCACGCGGCTGCCGGCGGGGATCCATTCCTGGATGATGTCCAGATCGGCTCTCATGTCTTCCTCAAAGCGATATACGTTTCATGTAGTTGCTGAACGCCTGCAGGTAGCGCGGAATCGGAATCAGGAAGGCGTCATGGCCTTGCGGCGCGTCGATTTCCAGGTAGCAGACGTCTTTTTTGGCGGCCATCAGCGCGTCCACCAATTCCCGCGAACGGGCGGGGGAGAAGCGCCAGTCGGTGGTGAACGACATCACGCAGAATCTGGCGGTGGCGCCGGCGAAGGTTTTCGCCAGGTCATCGTCGAAATTCGCTGCCGGATCGAAATAGTCCAGCGCCTTGGTCATCAGCAGGTAAGTGTTGGCGTCGAAACGTCCGGAAAACTCTTCGCCTTGATAGCGCAGGTAGCTTTCGACCTGGAACTCGACGCTGTGGAAGTCGTAGTTGAGCTTTTCGCTCTTCAGGCCGCGGCCGAATTTCTCGCCCATGGAGTCGTCGGACAGGTAAGTGATATGCCCGACCATCCGCGCCAGCATCAACCCGCGCTTGGGGATCACGCCTGCTTCCTGGAACGAGCCGCCGTGAAATTCGGGGTCGGTGAGGATCGCCTGGCGCGCCACTTCGTTGAACGCGATGTTCTGCGCCGACAGCTTGGGTGCCGAGGCGATGGCCAGGCAGTGCCGCACGCGGTCCGGATACGTGATGGTCCACTGCATGGCCTGCATGCCGCCGAGGCTGCCGCCAATCACTGCCGCCCATTGGCTGATGCCGAGCAGGTCGGACAAGCGCGCCTGGCTGTGCACCCAGTCTTCCACGGTCAATACCGGGAAGTCGGCACCGAACGGTTTGCCGGTCTCCGGGTTGATGCTGCTCGGTCCGGTGGAGCCGTTGCAGCCGCCGAGGTTGTTCAGGCTGACCACGAAGAACGTATTGGTGTCGATCGGTTTGCCGGGGCCGATGCAGCTGTCCCACCAACCGGGTTTACGGTCGTCGGGGCTGTGGAAACCGGCGGCATGATGGTGGCCGGACAAGGCGTGGCAGATCAGCACGGCGTTGCTCGCCGTGGCGTTCAGCGTGCCGTAGGTCTCGTATATCAGGTCATATGCCGGGAGCGAACGGCCGCAGGCCAAGGCCAGGGGTTCGCTGAAGTGCGCCACTTGCGGCGTCACCAGACCAACAGAATCGGGGGGAAAGGCAGCTGGCATCGACCCTGCTCTCGTTGAAATGAGGCGTAAGTCTAAAGACCGGTGGGGTTAGCGGCAAGCAAAGGCCGGGCCTGATTTCATTCAGTCAGACCGCGTCATCGTTCTTCGCGGGCAAGCCTCGCTCCTACAGGATTGATGTGATCCCTGTAGGAGCGAGCGGTGCGGCGACCCGACTTGCCCGCGAAGAACGATGACGCTGTCAGCCTGCCGAGCGCTGAAGGTCAGGGTTACATCAACAGCCGCAGGATTTCCGGCATCATCGTCATGGCGGCGAGATTATTGATCACCAGCATGTCGATCAGCTTGAGCACCACGAATGCCAGGATCGGCGAAATATCCAGGCCACCCAGGTTCGGCACGATCTTGCGGAACGGCGCCAGGGCCGGCTCGCAGATCTGGTTCACCAGCTCGGCGCCAGGGTTATGGCTGCCCGGTGCGACCCACGACAGGATCACGCTGATGATCAACGCGAAGAAGAAAATCTTCAGGAACAGCGCCGTCACGCCAATCAGCGACCAGAGCAGCAATTGCAGGGGGTTACCGATGGTGCCATAGGTCAGCAACAGGGTCAGGGCCATCAGCGCCAGTTGCACGAGGATCGCCAGCACCAGCGAGGACATGTCCAGGCCGAACATGCTCGGGATGATCCGGCGCAGCGGCTTGAGCAGCGGCTGGGTGGCTTTGACGGCGAACTGACAGAGCGGGTTGTAGAAGTTCGCGCGGACCAGTTGCAGCACGAAGCGCAGCAGTACGATCAGCAGGTACAGGCTGCCGAGGGTTTGCAGCACGTAGACCGCTGCAGTGTTCAATCCAATCATGTAAGGCTCCTTATTGACCCAATTGTTCGGCCATCTCGGCCGAGCGGTGCGCAGCGGCGCCGAGTGCTTGTTCTACCAGGGCTTCGAAGCCCCCGGCCTGGAACGACTTGATGGCCGCTTCCGTGGTGCCCGCAGGGGACGTCACGCGGCGACGCAGTTCGGCGGCGTCGACATCGCTGGCGACCGCCATGTGCGCGGCGCCCAGGGCGGTCTGCAGGGTCAGTTGGGCGGCGATGTCCGCCGGCAGGCCGAGTTTCACGCCGGCGGCGGTCATGGCTTCGATCAGCAGGAAAAAGTACGCGGGGCCCGAGCCGGAAACGGCCGTCACCGCGTCCAGTTGCTGTTCTTCGTCCAGCCACAGGGCGATGCCGACGGCCGACAACAGTTCCTGGGCCTGCTGACGTTGTTCGGCGGTGACTTGTGCGGTGGCAAACAGGCCGCTTACGCCCTGACGCAGCAGCGCCGGGGTGTTGGGCATGCAGCGCACGATCGGCTGGGCGCCGAGCCAGTTGTTCAGGCTGGCGCAGGTAATGCCCGCAGCGATCGAGACCACCAGTTGATTCGGTTGCAGGCTTGGGCGGATGGCTTCGCAGACGGCTTTCATCGCCTGGGGTTTGACTGCCAGCACGACGACGTCGGCGCCCTGGATGGCTTCGGCGTTATCGGCGAAGACTTCGATGCCGTGCTCGGCATTCACTTTGGCGCGGGTTTCAGCGCCTGGATCGCTAGCGCGGATGTGCGCCGCTTCCAGACCTTTGGCGCGCAGGCCACCGATCAGGCTGGCGGCCATGTTGCCGGCACCGATAAAGGCAATACGAGTCTTGCTCATGTCAGGTCCTTATAGAGAGGGGTGTCAGCCATGTTCATGTTCATGTTCATGTTCATGTTCAGGGCTGGCCGTAATCACGGGTACCGAACAGGGCCGTACCGATACGGACCCAGGTGGCGCCCATGGCGATGGCCGACTCAAGGTCGTGGCTCATGCCCATGGAAAGTGTGTCGAGCGGCAGATCGAGACCGGCTTGCAGGCTTTGTACCGCAGCAAAAGCAGCGTCCTGGGCGGCGCGATCTTCGGTAGGCTCGGGAATCGCCATCAACCCGCGCAGCTTGAGCCGTGGCAGCTGACTGATGGCGTTGGCCAGGGCTGGCAAGTCGGCCGGGGTGCAGCCGGATTTGCTCGCTTCGCCGCTGACGTTGACCTGGATGCAGATGTTCAGTGGCGGTAAATCGGCGGGACGTTGTTCGGACAGGCGTTGTGCGATTTTCAAACGATCCACGGAGTGCACCCAGTCGAAGTGCTCGGCGATAGCGCGAGTCTTGTTCGATTGAATGGGGCCGATGAAGTGCCAGATCAAGGGCAGGTCGGCCAATTCGAGCTGTTTGCCCAGGGCTTCCTGCAGGTAGTTTTCGCCAAAGTCGCGGATCCCGGCGGCATAGGCTTCGCGCACTGCTGCAGCGGGCTTGGTTTTGCTCACAGCCAGCAACTGGACGCTGTGTTCGTCACGATGGGCGGCGACAGCCGCGGCGTGGATGCGTGAACTAACCTGAGTGACGTTGTCTGCTATCGTGGACATTCAAAAGGCGCCAGCGGGTCTGAGGGTCGCGGCATTCTACTGGAATTGAGGAGCGCTATGGATATCACTGAGCTGCTGGCCTTCAGCGCCAAACAAGGTGCATCCGACCTGCACCTGTCGGCCGGCCTGCCACCGATGATTCGCGTCGATGGCGATGTGCGGCGCATCAATCTGCCGGCACTGGACGCCAAGCAGGTCCATGAGTTGATCTACGATGTCATGAACGATGTCCAGCGGGTGGAGTTTGAAAAGCACCTGGAGGCCGATTTTTCCTTTGAAGTGCCTGGTGTGGCACGTTTTCGCGTCAATGTGTTCAATCAGAACCGCGGTGCTGGCGCGGTGTTTCGGACCATCCCGTCCAGAGTGCTGAGCATGGAAGACCTGGGGATGGGGGAAGTGTTTCGCAAGATTACAGAATCCTCCCGTGGCCTGGTGCTGGTGACCGGCCCGACCGGGTCCGGCAAGTCCACCACCCTGGCGGCGATGATCGATTACCTGAACAACCATCGCCACCATCACATTCTTACTGTCGAAGACCCGATCGAGTTCGTTCACGAATCGCGCAAATGCCTGATCAACCAGCGCGAGGTCCATCGCGATACCCGCAGTTTCGCCACGGCCCTGCGCTCGGCGCTGCGGGAAGACCCGGACGTGATTCTGGTGGGGGAGATGCGCGACCTGGAGACCATCCGTCTCGCGCTGACGGCTGCCGAGACCGGTCACCTGGTGTTTGGCACACTGCACACCACGTCGGCGGCAAAAACCATCGACAGGATCGTGGATGTGTTTCCGGGGGATGAGAAGTCGATGGTGCGTTCGATGCTGTCCGAGTCACTGCTGGCGGTGATTTCCCAGGCCCTGGTGAAAAAGATCGGTGGCGGGCGGATAGCGGCCCACGAAATCATGCTGGGCACCTCGGCGATTCGTAACCTGATCCGCGAAGACAAGGTGGCGCAGATGTACTCGTCGATTCAGACCGGGGGATCGATCGGGATGCAGACACTGGATATGTGTTTGAAGGATCTGGTGAACAAGGGCTTGATCAGCCGGGAGCATGCGCGGGAGAAGGCGCGGTCGCCGGATAGTTTTTGAGGGGATTTGTGGCGCTTTCAAGGGCCTCTTCGCGGGCAAGTCGAATCGTCGCACCGCCGCTCCCACAAGGACTGCATCGATCCTGTGGGAGCGGCGGTGCGACGATTCGACTTGCCCGCGAAGGGGTCATCATGATCGAAGCGTGTTCTGGATCAGAACACGATACTTCAGATCAGCGCTGAACAACCTGTATGGTGTTCTGCTCTTTCGGCAGAACCCGCTTGGCAACCACGTAGTGTTTTTCCCAATACGGTTTGTTCAGGGTGTCGATGCTGACCGATTTGCCACGGCGCGGTGCGTGGATGAAACGGTCGTTGCCCAGGTAGATGGCAACATGATTGACCCTGCGGCTCTTGATGTTGAAGAAAATCAGGTCGCCAGGCTTCAGATCCTTGCGATCGACTTTCTCTCCATGACCGCTGGCCATGGCATTCGACGTGCGCGGCAGGTCAAAAGTGGCGTCGTTGAACGCGTATTTCACCAGGCCACTGCAATCGAAACCCTTGCTTGGGCTGCTGCCGCCCCAACGGTACGGAGTGCCGAGCACGTTGACCGCGCGGCTCAACACATTGCTGCTTTCCTTGCTCGCCATTGGCGGAACCAGGCTGCTTTTGTTCTTGCTGGTCTTGCTGACGTTCAGGTAAGGGGACCGTGGTCCGGCTTTCTTGTACTTGCTCGAAGGAACAGATACATGGGATTTAGTGGTGTAACCATTAACGTTTGGAAGACGTTGCTCACGGTTGGTGGCGTGGGCGGCCAGGGGCAATAATAGGCAAATGGTTAGCCATGTCTTGAAAAATGGACGCATTAGGCAGGGCTCATATGGGTGAACGCGCAACTTTATAACAGCTTTTTGGTCTTTTTTAAGTCCGTTGGTCGATTCCGCAGGGTCGAAGCGGAACCAAATAAGCAAAAAGTTGACGCGGTTTTTTGCAAGAATCCTTTTGCGAACAAGGCTTTGGCGCAAAATGACATGGCCGGATGCCATGCGTCGGCCGCCTGTAAAAAAGTCACAAAGTTTTAAAGAATATTTATCTATCGTGTGAATCGAGGTCCTCCATGAACACCTATCGACACCCCGTTCCGCATCAGGACACTCACAGCAAAGTGGTCGGTTACCTCCTGTGGATTTTCGGCTTCACCGGGGCTCACCGCTTCTATTACGGCAAGCCGGTGACCGGGACGATCTGGTTCTTCACCTTGGGTTTGTTGGGTATCGGCTGGCTGATCGATCTGTTTTTGATCCCGGCCATGGACCGTGAAGCGGACCTGCGATTTACCGCCGGGCCTATCGAGTACAACGTCGCCTGGATTCTGCTGACGTTTCTTGGGGTGTTCGGCGTACACCGGATGTATCAGGGCAAGTGGATCAGCGGGTTGTTGTACCTGTTGACGGGCGGGTTGTTCTTTCTGGGGGTATTGTATGACTTCTGGACGCTGAATGACCAGGTGTCGATTCGCAATGCCCAGAACAGAGGCGCCTTCCAGTAAGTCTTCGTCGGAACGCCGCCCGGAGCAAGCCCTCTCCCCCAGGTTTATTGGTTGACCGCAGATTTGCGGTCAACTCAAACCCTGTGGGAGCGGGCTTGCTCGCGAATGCAGGCGACGCGGTTTTAAGCCTGGTGACTGATACGCCCATCCACCAGGGTATAGCGCACCACACCCGGCAAACTGTGCCCCATGAACGGGCAATTTTCACCCTTGGACAGCCAGGTTTCACCGGCCACGGTCGAAGCCGCCGGGTCGAACAGCACGATATCCGCCGCACCACCCACCGCCAACTTGCCCGCCGGCAGGCGCAAGGCCTCGGCAGGTCCGGCGCTGAGGCGCGCCAATAACGTTGGCAAATCCAGCAAACCATCTTCCACCAACGTCATCGCCAGTGGCAGCAACAGCTCAACGCTGCTGATGCCCGGCTCGGTGGCGCCGAATGGCGCGAGCTTCGCATCCCGCTCATGTGGCTGATGATGGCTGGAAATAGCCGAGATCACGCCCGTCTTCACCGCTTCACGCAGGCCATCGCGGTCGGTGCGGGTGCGCAACGGCGGCTGGACGTGATAGAGGCTGCTGAAGTCGATCAGGGCTTCGTCGGTCAGGATCAGCTGGTACAGCGCGACGTCGGCCGTTACGGGCAAGCCGCGTTTCTGGGCCTCTGCGATCAGGGCGACGCCGCGGGCGCTGGTGAGCTGGCTGAAGTGTGCGCGCACGCCGCTTTGCTCGACCAGCAACAGGTCCCGGGCCAGAGCCACGGTCTCGGCGGTTTCCGGAATGCCGGGCAAACCGAGAAAGCTGGCGGTCGGGCCTTCATGGGCCAGGCCGCCTTCGGCCAAGTCATGGTCCTGGGAGTTGAAAATCACCGTCAGGTCGAACGTCGCAGCGTATTCCAGCGCCCGGCACAAGGTGCGGGTATTGCGGAAACTCTCCAGGCCGTTGCCGAATGCCACGCAGCCGGCATCGCGCAACGCCACGAGCTCTGCCAGCTGTTCACCGTCCAGGCCTTTGCTCAGGGCGCCAATCGGAAACACCTTGGTGTTGCCGGCCTCGCGGGCGCGATCGAGGATCAGTTCGGCCACGGCCGAGGTGTCCAGCACCGGTTTGGTCTTCGGTGGGCAGCACAGGCTGGTCACGCCGCCGGCTGCGGCGGCGCGGGTTTCACTGATGATCGAACCTTTGCGGCTGTAGCCCGGTTCGCGCAGGGCGACGTTAAGGTCAACCAGGCCAGGCGCGGCCACCAGGCCTTGGGCGTCGATGGTGTCGACGGCGACAAAGCCCGCTGGTGCGGCGCCAAGGGCGACGATCTTGCAGGCTTCGACGTGGATATCAGTCACTTGATCCAGGCCGCTGCTTGGATCGATAACGCGGGCGCCGAGAATGCTGAGCTTCACTGGGCGTTCTCCTGCTCGAATTGACGTTGCGCAGTCTGCCCGCTCATGGCCATGGACAGCACGGCCATACGAATGGCGATGCCATAGGTCACTTGGTTGAGGATTACCGAGTGCGGGCCGTCCGCCACGGCGGACTCGATCTCCACCCCACGATTGATCGGCCCCGGGTGCATGACGATGGCATCCGGTTTGGCGCCGGCCAGGCGGGCGGTGGTCAGGCCGAACAGGCGGTAGAATTCGCCTTCGCTCGGCAGCAGGCCGCCGGTCATGCGCTCGCGTTGCAGGCGCAGCATGATCACCACGTCGACGTCTTTCAGCCCTTCGGTCATGTCGGTGTAGACCTTCACCCCGTATTGCTCGACGCCGATCGGCAGCAGGGTTTTCGGTGCGATCACGCGGATGTCCGGGCAGCCGAGGGTTTTCAGGGCCAGCATATTCGAGCGCGCCACCCGCGAGTGCAGGATATCGCCGACGATGGCCACCGAAAGGTTTTCAAAACCGCCCTTGTGTCGACGAATCGTGAGCATGTCGAGCATGCCCTGGGTCGGGTGGGCATGCCGACCGTCGCCACCATTGATGATCGCCACTTGCGGGCAGACGTGCTCGGCAATGAAGTGGGCTGCGCCGGAGTCGCCGTGACGCACGACGAACATGTCGGCGGCCATGGCTTCCAGGTTGCGCAGGGTATCGAGCAGGGTTTCCCCCTTGCTCGCCGACGATGTCGACACGTTCAGGGTGATGACGTCGGCCGACAGCCGCTGTGCCGCCAGTTCGAAGGTGGTGCGGGTGCGGGTGGAGTTCTCGAAGAACACGTTGCACACGGTCTTGCCACGCAGCAGCGGGACTTTCTTGACCGCCCGGGCACCGACTTCGAGGAACGAGTCCGCGGTGTCGAGGATTTCCGTCAGCAACTCTCGGCGCAGACCGTCGAGCGAGAGGAAGTGGCGCAGCTGGCCCTGATCATTGAGCTGCAGCGGGCGCTTGGTTTCTAGAGGCGTCATCGCGAGGGGGACTCTCAATAGGGCAAATTAAAAGGCGAGGTCTTGCAGTTCGAGCTTGAGTTCCGGACCGGACAGCTTCACCCGCTCGTGGGCGGCCAGCGACAGGGTCGCGCCCACCACATCCGGGCGAATCGGCAACTCGCCAGCGTCCAGATCCAGCAGGCAGACCAAGGTCACGCTCGCCGGGCGGCCGTAGTCGAAAAGTTCGTTCAGGGCGGCGCGGATGGTTCGGCCACTCATCAGCACGTCGTCGATCAGCACCAGATGCTGGCCTTCGATCTCGAACGGCAGGGCAGACGGGCGCACTTGCGGGTGCAGGCCGTTCTGGCTGAAGTCGTCCCGGTAGAAGGAAACGTCCAGCGTGCCCAAGGGTGAATCGCTGCCCAGTTCATCGAGCAGCGCCTGGGCGACCCAGATGCCGCCGGTGCGAATGCCGATGTAACGCGGTTCGACGATGCCACGGTGTTCCAGATGGTCCTTGAGGCGTATCGCCATCTGGCTGATCAGTTCGCCGGGATTAGGCAGGCTCATGGTTTGCTCCTTCTTCGGCCCGAACCCGGCTTTTGGGATAGCGCTTGGTCGGGCTCGGGTTGTAGCTAAAAGAGACGCGCAGCGGCTCATCAGGATGTGTTGCAGTCAGGATTCGAACAGCGCGGTGTTTTCGTCGAGCCAGCCTTGCAGCAACAGGGCGGCCGCGATGGCGTCGACAGGGTTGTCGCGGTAACTGCCCTTTTGCCCGCCGCGATCACGCCGCTCCCCCTTGGCTTCGAAGGTGGTCAGGCGTTCGTCGTGGGTATAGAAGGGCAGGTTGTAGCGGCCGTTCAGGCGCCGGGCGAATTTTTCCGCGCGCAGGCACATGTCGCTCGGCGTGCCGTCCATGTTCAATGGCAGCCCGACTACGACGGCATCGGGTTTCCACTCCTTGATCAGCGCTTCGACCTGGTTCCAGTCGGGGATGCCGTTCTGTGCCTTCAGTGTGCACAGCTCGCGGGCCTGGCCGGTAATCACCTGGCCGACCGCGACGCCGATCTGTTTGGTGCCATAGTCAAAACCCAGAATCAACCGCAGGGCCATCAGGCGTGCCCCGCCTGGCTGGTCAGCAGGCTGAGATTGACGCCCAGATGTTTGGCCGCCGCTTCCAGGCGCAATTCACTGCTGGTATTGAACAGGATGTCGGCGTCGAACGGGCAGGTCAGCCAGGCATTGGCGGCCAGTTCGGCTTCCAGTTGCCCGGCTTCCCAACCGGCGTAGCCCAGGGTGATCACGCTTTTCGCGGGACCGACGCCGTCGGCGATGGCGAACAGCACGTCCTGGGAGGTCGACAGAGACAGCTCGCCTTCCAGATCAACGGTCGCCTGAAAGGTTTTTCCCGACGGATGCAGGACAAAGCCGCGATCGGTCTGCACCGGCCCGCCGATAAAGATCGGCACATGCTGGCAGAGGGCCGGGGGCTCGATGTCGGGGCGCAGTTGCTCGAGGATATCGGCCAGGTTGAGGTCTTGCGGACGGTTGACCACCAGCCCCATGGCACCATTGGCCGTGTGCTCGACGATGTAGGTCAAGGTGTGCGCAAAGTTCGGGTCGGCCATGTGAGGCATGGCGATCAGGAAGTGATGCTTGAGGTAACTGGGGCTGACGTTCTTCATGAGCGCTAGTGTGGCGTTGGAGGGGCGAACTGACAAGCCGGGGATGCACAGGAAATACCGTAAATCTGTAGGAGCAGCCGGTCGACGCTCGATTGCTCGCGATGGTCGTCAACGATAACGCTGAACGCCTGACACCCCGCGGTGTTCTCAGGACCATCGTGAGCAAGCTCGCTCCTACAGGGGTTCTGCGCTGGTCAGTTGCTGGAGAGCCTGTCGCCGCGGGCAAACTTCCAGGTGCGGATGATTTCCAGCCGGTCGATGTCCGACAAGTCCCCGGTAAACGGCGAGAACGGCGCTGCAAGCCGCACGATGCGTTGCGCTGCCTGGTCCAGCAACGGTTGCCCGGAAGACTCAAGCACCAGCACTTCATACAGCGAGCCGTCGCGGTTGATCGAGACCATCAGGCGCAAATTGCCGTAAATCTGTTTGCGGCGGGCCTCGTCCGGGTAGTTGAGGTTGCCGATGCGCTCGACCTTTTTGCGCCATTCGTCCTTGTACCAGGCGCCCTTGTCGCGCATGGTCGAGGCGGCGCTCAGGCGGTGGATGCGCGGGCGCTTGGCGTACAGCTGTTGTTCGTTGGCCAGTTCTTCTTCGAGGCTGGCGATGTCGCTGGACAGCTGTTCACTGTCGAACGTCGGCGCCGCCACCTTGGGTTTGGTGTCGGTCTTGGGTTCTGCGGTTTTCGCCGGGGCTTTTTTCGGCTTCGGCGCGACGGTCGTCACGGCTGCCTTGGGCGGGGCTTTGCGCACTTCAGGCTTGGCCGCTGGCGGTGGGGTGACTTTCTGCACCTTGTTGTCCTGGAACGGCGCGACTTCGGTGGTCTTGGGAATCGCCTTTTTATCCAGGGTGCCGCTGCCTTGCTGGTTTTCCTGGGCAAGGAAATCGGCTTTTTCCGGCTTTTTTTCGCTTTTGAAGGTGGCGAGGGTGATTTCCAGGGTTTTGCTGATCTGCTTGGGTTCGACCATCGTAAAGCCGACACCCAGGAGCAAGGCCAGGTGAATCAGCGCTGCAAGGAACAGGGTAAAACCGAGGCGATCGGCCGGGCGCACACCACGATGGGCGAGTTCAGCGGGCAGATCGGACGGAAGCGTCATGACAAAAAAACCAACATCGCGTTTTTACGGGCACGGCATGATAACGCAATGTTGGTTTGTAGCTTCAAGCGACGAGCTTCGAGCGACAAACTGTAGACCGCTTGCTTCAAACTTGCGGCTTGAGGCTTGCAGCTTGCAGCTTCTTCGCAATGGCATCCATCAGCAGGCCACCGATGTCGGTGCCGAACGCGTTATCAATCTCGCGAATGCAGGTCGGGCTGGTGACGTTGATTTCCGTCAGGTGCTCGCCGATCACATCCAGGCCGACGAACAGCAGGCCTTTTTCGCGCAGGGTCGGGCCGACTTGCGCGGCGATCCAGCGATCTTTTTCGGTCAGCGGACGCGCTTCGCCACGCCCACCGGCGGCCAGGTTGCCCCGGGTTTCGCCCGCCGCCGGGATTCGCGCCAGGCAGTAATCCACCGGTTCGCCGTCAATCATCAGGATGCGCTTGTCGCCATCGACGATGGCCGGCAGGTAACCCTGGATCATGATCTGCTGGTTGCCATGCAGGGTCAGGGTTTCGAGGATCACCGACAGGTTCGGGTGGCCGGCGGTGTGACGGAAGATCGACGAACCGCCCATGCCGTCCAGCGGCTTGAGGATCACATCGCCGTGGTGATCGGCGAACTCACGCAATACGTCCGGGCGACGACTGACGATGGTCGGCGGCGTGCACTGCGGGAACAGCGTGGCGAACAGTTTTTCGTTGCAGTCGCGCAAGCTCTGCGGTTTGTTGACCACCAGGACGCCAGCGCGCTCGGCCTGCTCAAGCAGGTACGTGGAGTAGACGAACTCCATGTCGAACGGCGGGTCCTTGCGCATCAGGATCACGTCCAGATCGCTCAGCAGCGAATCCTGCTCGGCGTCCAGTTCGAACCATTTTTCCGGGTTGGCGAAGACTTTCAGCGGGCGCATCCGCGCCCGCGCTTCGCCTTCGGCCTGGTACAAATCCCGCTGTTCCATATAGAACAGTTCCCAGCCGCGCTTCTGCGCAGCCAACAGCATGGCCAGCGAGCTATCCTTCTTGTAGGAGATGCTGGCAATGGGATCCATGACAATCCCGACGCGAACGCTCATGGGTGTTTCCTCGAAGATTTGGGGGGCTATGCCGATCCTCTTGTAGGAGCGAGCGGTGCGGCGATCCGACTTGCCCGCGAAGAACGATGACGCGGTGTGCCTGCAAAACCGTGCCGCCTGCTTCGCGGGCAAGCCTCGCTCCTACAAAGATCAATCCACAGGACCGTATAAAAGTGGCGTCAGAGTGGCGCCGAGTGGGTTCCGGGTCAAGGAAAAACCGCCGCGCCAGTCGCCCGATAGATTGGATTTGGAGACTGTGCTAAAAAGGCTGCCATATCGTGCTGGGCCTTGAGCATCAAGGGTTTGAAGCCTGCGGTTGGCGCAAATGGACAATTTGATTCGCAAAGGCGACGGTAGAGCATTTATGGAACAGCATTCCAGCGCCTTGAAGGTCATGGTGATCGACGATTCGAAGACGATTCGCCGCACCGCCGAAACGCTGTTGAAAAACGCCGGTTGTGAGGTCATCACGGCCATCGATGGTTTTGATGCCCTGGCCAAGATTGCCGACAATCACCCCGGCATCATCTTCGTCGACATCATGATGCCGCGTCTGGATGGTTATCAGACCTGCGCCTTGATCAAGAACAACAGCGCGTTCAAGTCCACACCCGTCATCATGCTGTCGTCCAAGGACGGGCTGTTCGACAAGGCCAAGGGGCGCATCGTCGGCTCCGACCAGTTTTTGACCAAACCTTTCAGCAAGGAAGAACTGCTGAACGCGATCCAGGCCCATGTACCGGGCTTCGCCGCCGTTTTGCCGCAGTAAGACACCACAGTGACGCTCGGCCAGCGGGCCCGGTGTCGACAAGAATGGGGAAGACCATGGCACGTATTCTGATCGTCGATGATTCGCCGACCGAAATGTACAAACTGACCGGCATGCTGGAAAAGCACGGTCATGAAGTGTTGAAAGCCGAAAACGGCGCCGACGGCGTGGCCCTGGCCCGCCAGGAAAAACCCGACGCGGTGCTGATGGATATCGTCATGCCCGGCCTCAACGGTTTTCAGGCAACCCGTCAGCTGACCAAAGACCCGGAAACCGGACACATTCCAGTGATCATCATCACCACCAAGGATCAGGAAACCGACAAAGTCTGGGGCACGCGCCAGGGGGCCAAGGATTACCTGACCAAGCCGGTCGACGAAGACACCCTGATCAAGACCCTGAACAACGTGCTGGCCGGTTGATAGTCCGGCCATGACCGAGTCGCTGACCGCCTTCGAGCTGCTGCTGCAGATCGATCGGCGTTGTCGTCTGCTGGCGGCGGATCTGCCGTCCCAGCCGTTCCGACAGGACAGCTGGAGCGGTATCGGTTTTCGCCTGGGCGAGCGCTGGTACGTCGCGCCCATGGGCGAAGTCAGCGAAGTGTTGCACGAGCCGCGGTGCACTCAGCTGCCGGGCGTGAAGCCCTGGGTCAAGGGCGTCGCCAACTTGCGCGGACGATTGCTGCCGATCATGGATTTGTGTGGCTTCTTCGGTCATGAACTGTCGCCTCTGCGCAAGCAGCGGCGGGTGCTGGTGGTCGAGCATGGCGATATGTTCGCCGGGTTGCTGGTCGATGAGGTCTTCGGCTTGCAACACTTCGCCCAGGACAGCCTGGAGCCAGTGGACAATGAGCACGGGCCTGTTTCGGCGTTCGTCACCGGCCAATTCCAACGCGAGCAGAGCTGGCAGGTGTTCAGCCCGTTTGCGTTGGTGCAGTCGCAAAGTTTCCTGAACGTCGCCGTTTGACCCCTGTAGGAGCGAGCTTGCTCGCGATGGTCGTCAACGATAACGCTGCAAGCCTGACACCCCGCGGTGTTCTCAGGTTCATCGCGAGCAGGCTCGCTCCCACAAGGGATCTTCGGTGGGTTCTAAAGGTGGTTAAAGGCGAGAACCGATGACAAAAGCAAAAACAGCCAAGCCCGAAGCGTCGCGCAGCCGCTCGCAGATCATCGCGTTGTTCATCGCGCTGATCGTCTTCATTATGCTGCTGTTCGCCCACTTTGCTTACCTCAATACCCAGGCCACGTACGACAAGCAGTACATCGGCCACGCCGGCGAGCTGCGCGTGCTGTCCCAGCGCATTGCCAAGAATGCCACTGAAGCGGCGGCGGGCAAGGCGGCGGCGTTCAAGCTGCTCAGCGACGCGCGCAATGATTTTGCCCGGCGTTGGGGCTATTTGAAGAATGGCGACCCTTCCACCGGCCTGCCGCCGGCGCCATCCACCGTGCGCCCGGAAATGCGCGCCGTGCAGCTGGATTGGGAGCGCCTGCTGAAAAACACCGACACGATCCTCGCAAGCGAACAGACCGTGCTATCCCTGCATCAGGTCGCCGCCACCCTGGCCGAAACCGTGCCGCAGCTGCAGGTCGAATACGAAAAGGTGGTCGAAATCCTCCTGCTACGCGGTGCGCCGGCCGCTCAGGTGGCGATGGCCCAGCGGCAGACCCTGCTGGCTGAACGTATCCTCGGCGCGGTGAACACCGTGCTCTCCGGAGACGAAAACTCGCAACAGGCCGCCGACGCGTTCGGTCGCGACGCCGCGCGATTCGGCCAGGTGCTGACCGGCATGCTTCACGGCAACCCCGCGCTGAAGGTGAGCCAGGTAGAAGACCGCGATGCCCGCGCCCGGTTGATCGAGATTTCCGAGCTATTCCAGTTCGTCTCCGGTTCAGTGGACGAAATCCTCGAAACCTCGCCAGAGCTGTTCAAGGTCCGGGAGTCGGCCAGCAACATTTTTACCTTGTCGCAAACCCTGCTCGACGAAGCCTCGCTCCTGGCCACCGGGTTCGAAAACCTCGCCGGCGGGCGCAACACCGACACCATTGGCGGCTATGTACTGGGCCTGGCGGCACTGATGTCGATCATCCTCATCGGGCTGGTGATGGTGCGCGAAACCAATCGTCAGCTGCGCGAGACTGCCGAGAAGAACGAGCGCAATCAGACCGCCATCATGCGGCTACTGGATGAAATCGAAGACCTGGCCGACGGCGACCTGACCGTGACCGCTACGGTGACCGAAGACTTTACCGGGACCATCGCAGACTCGATCAACTACTCGGTCGATCAATTGCGGGACCTGGTGGCGACGATCAACCTCACGGCCGGCCAGGTTGCCGCCGCCGTGCAGGAAACCCAGGCCACCGCCATGCGCCTGGCTCAGGCCTCGGAGCATCAGGCCCAGCAGATTGCCGAAGCGTCCACGGCGATTAATGACATGGCCGAGTCCATCGACCAGGTCTCTGCCAACGCGGCCGAATCCTCGGCGGTGGCCGAGCGTTCGGTGGAGATCGCCAACAAGGGCAACGAGGTGGTGCACAACACCATCCACGGCATGGACAACATTCGCGAACAGATCCAGGACACCGCTAAGCGCATCAAGCGACTAGGTGAGTCTTCCCAGGAAATCGGCGATATAGTCAGCCTGATCGATGACATTGCCGACCAGACCAACATCCTCGCCCTGAATGCGGCGATCCAGGCGTCCATGGCGGGTGACGCCGGGCGCGGTTTTGCAGTGGTGGCTGATGAAGTGCAACGATTGGCCGAGCGTTCGTCCGCCGCGACCCGCCAGATCGAAACCCTGGTGCGAGCGATCCAGGCGGACACTAACGAAGCCGTGATTTCCATGGAACAGACCACCACCGAAGTGGTGCGTGGCGCGCGTCTGGCGCAGGATGCCGGCGTGGCCCTGGAAGAAATCGAAGGGGTGTCGAAGACCCTTGCGGCGCTGATCCAGAGTATTTCCAACGCGGCGCAGCAACAGACCTCTTCGGCCGGGCAGATTTCCCTGACGATGAACGTGATCCAGCAGATCACCACGCAGACGTCGTCCGGCTCCACGGCCACCGCCGAAAGCATCGGCAACCTGGCGAAAATGGCCAGTCAGTTGCGGCGTTCGGTATCCGGTTTCACCTTGCCGGCCACCAGGACGCAGCCTGCTGATAAAGTGTGAAGGGCCCTGGGGCATTTGATTCCTGATTGGGGTGCAAAGTGGAGTGGTTATGGGTGATCGGCACGACTATGTGGCCCTCGAGTGGGTCAAGGGCGAGATTGCCGAAACGTTGAAAGTGGCGC
This sequence comes from Pseudomonas silesiensis, assembly GCF_001661075.1. Lineage (NCBI taxonomy): Bacteria > Pseudomonadati > Pseudomonadota > Gammaproteobacteria > Pseudomonadales > Pseudomonadaceae > Pseudomonas > Pseudomonas silesiensis. The sequence goes on along the minus strand of NZ_CP014870.1, from coordinate 6,401,907 downwards.
ATCAGGCGATCGTGACCTTGCTGGATGATCCGCAGGCGACGCACGCCCTGAGCGAATGCCTGGCCTGCATCCATCAGGTTCATGGCAGCTTGCGGATGGTCGAGTTCTACGGCGCGGCGCTGTTCGCCGAAGAAATGGAGCAATTGACCAGTGCCCTGTTGCATAACCGCGTCGGCCATCGCGATGAGGCGATCCATCTGTTGCTGCAGGCCCTCGGGCAACTGCCGATCTACCTCGACCGGGTGCAGGGCGCCCGTCGGGACCTGCCGCTGGTGATGTTGCCGCTGATCAACGATCTGCGTGGCGCCCGAGGCGAAAGCCTGTTATCGGAAACCAGTCTGTTCCTTGCGCAATTGCCGGACCTGCCGCCATTGGATGAAGAGGCTCTGGCCTTGCTGGAACCGGCGGATTTACCTGATGTGCTACGCAAGCTGCGGCAGATGTTGCAGATGGCCCTGACCGGATTGCTGCGCGAGCAGGATGACGAGACTGTTCTCGGGTATCTGACCAAGGTGTTTTCGCGTCTGGAAGGGCTGTGTGGCGCTGCGCCCCTGGGGCCGTTGTGGCAAGTCGCTTCGGCGCTGGTCGAAGGCATGCGCGCCGGGGTGATTGCCAACAGCCCGGCCTTGCGTAGCCTGTTCAAGGAGACCGACCTGGAGCTCAAACGCCTGCTTGAACAAGGCATGCCCGGCATCAATCAGCCGGCACCGCCGGCGTTGCTCAAGCGTTTGCTGTTTTACATTGCCAAGACCGAACATCCCACCGGGCAGATGCTGACCATGAAAGATCGCTACGGACTGGACGATGCGCTGCCTGACAGTGCAATGGTCGAAGAAGAACGGGCACGGCTGGCCGGCCCCGACCGCGACGCCATGCGCTCGGTGTTGGCGGCGTTGTGCGAAGAACTGGTGCGGGTCAAGGAGCGCCTCGACCTGTTTGTGCGCAGCGACCGCCAGCACACCTCGGACCTCGACAGCTTGCTGGCGCCGCTGCGGCAAATCGCCGACACCCTGGCGGTGCTTGGTTTCGGCCAGCCACGCAAGGTCATCATCGATCAGTTGGCGGTGGTGCTGAGCCTTGCCCAAGGCCAGCGTGAGCCCAATGACGCGATCCTGATGGACGTCGCCGGCGCCTTGCTCTACGTCGAAGCGACCCTGGCCGGCATGGTCGGCACCGTCGAGCCGCAAAGCCAGGAAGAAAGCCGCCTGCCGACCACCGATTTGACGCAGATCCACCAGATCGTGATCAAGGAAGCGCGCATTTGCCTGCAACAGGCCAAGGACATGATCGTCGACTACATCGACGCCGATTGGGATCGCCAGCACCTGCAGGCATTGCCAGCCTTGCTGACCCAGGTTCGCGGCGCGCTGGCGATGATTCGATTGAGCCGCGCGGCGAGCCTGATCGAAACCTGCAACCAGTTTATCCACGAGCATTTGTTGCTGGATCCGGGTCACCCTGGATGGCAGGATCTCGACAGCCTGGCTGACGTCATGACCAGCATCGATTACTACCTGGAGCGCCTTGGCGACGACCCGGAGGCGCCGGGCGAACACCTGCTCGACGTCGCGCAAAAAAGCCTGGCCTCCCTCGGCTTTTTCCCCAGCGAGCAACAGGTGCCGGTGCTCGAAGAGGTGCTCAGCCCGACGCAGGCACGGCTCATGCGCGATCATCAGGAACTGGACGATCCTGCCATCCTGCAGACCCTGGCCGATGTGCTGGCCAGTCCCGTATCTGCCGTCAACCCGCCTGCCTTGACCACCCCCGGCAGCCTGTTGCCGCCGCCGGTCGGCGAAGAGCGGGTGGATGAAGAGCGGCGGGAAGTGTTCCTCGACGAAACCGCCGAGGTCCTGGAGCAGCGCCATCGCAACGATTTCGATCAGTTGGCCGCGCCTGCCCAAGCACCGGTCAAGGGCGATGAACCACCGGCGGATGAGATCACGCAGGAGGTTGCGGCCCTTGATCCGGTGTTGCTGGAGATTTTCCGCAACGAAGCGCAAACCCATTTGGGCAGCCTCAACCGCTTTCTCGATCGGGCCGCCGAGCAGCTGCCGCTGCAGGCCAGCGATGAGTTGCAGCGGGCCTTGCACACCCTCAAGGGTAGTGCCTCGATGGCCGGCGTTTTGCCGATTGCCGAGCTGGCGGCGCCGCTGGATCAACTGACCAGGGAGTACAAGGCACACCTGCTCGCGCTGGATCTGGATGAAATCGAGCTGTTGCGGGAGGCTGAAGGATTGTTCCGTCTCGGGCTGCGGCAACTCAAGCGCAATCCATTGGCCGGGATTGCCGGAGCCTCCTCATTGATCGAGCGCACCCAGGCGTTGCTGGCCGAGCGTCTGCAAAGCCTGTCGAGCGCACCCAATACCAGGCTGCGCATCAAGCGTGATCCGCAATTGATCAACAACTTTCTCGCCCAGGGCATGGACATTCTGCTGGACGCCGAAAGCCTGTTGCGGCGTTGGCAGCAACATCCCGGCGAGCGCCAGGAACTCAGCGCACTGCTGGACGAATTGACCACCCTGGGGGAAGGCGCGCACCTGGCCGATCTGCACCCGGTGGATGAACTCTGCGAAGCCTTGCTCGACCTCTACGGTGCGGTGGAGGAAAGCAGCCTGGCGGTCAGTGAGCGGTTTTTTCACGAGGCACAAAGTGCCCACGAAGCGCTGATCAACATGCTCGACGAGCTGGCCGCGGGCCAGGAAGTCAGCCCGCAGCCAGAGCGGATCCAGGCCTTGCGCGGCTTGCTCGATGAGAGCCTCGATCCCTCGGCCATGGGCCTGATCCGTAGCGACGGCAGCCGGACCCTGAGCATTCGCGAGCTCGGCAGCGTCACGGCTGAACTGGCACAGACCCCTGTAGGAGCTGGAAAGCCAGCTCCTACAGGGGATCGTGGCGTTAACGATGACGCGTTTTTAATGGATAAACGCGGCGACTGTGAGTCCTTCGCTGGCAAGCCAGCTCCTACAGGGGATCGTGGCGTTAACGATGACGCGTTTTTAATGGACAAACGCGGCGACTGTGAGCCTTTCGCTGGCAAGCCAGCTCCTACAGGGGATCGTGGCGTTAACGATGACGCGTTTTTAGTGGATAAACGCGGTGCCTTTGAGACCTTCGCTGGCAAGCCAGCTCCTACAGGGGGTCGCGGAGTCGAGCTGGACGATGAGATCGTCGCCATCTTCCTCGAAGAAGCGGTGGACATCCTCGAAAGCGCCGGCCAGGCCCTGCAGCGCTGGCTGGGCGACCCGGACAACGCCGCGCCGCTGTTGTCCCTGCAGCGAGACCTGCACACCCTAAAGGGCGGTGCGCGAATGGCCGAAGTCGAGCCCGTCGGAGACCTGGCCCACGAGCTGGAAAACCTTTACCAAGGCCTGGTCGATCGCCGTTTCAGTCATGGCGACGTGTTGGCGCAACTGCTGCAACACAGCCATGACCGGCTCGCAGCGATGCTTGAACAATTACAAAACCAGCAGCCATTGGCCGATCCGGGCGAACTGATCGACCTCATACGCCAATTCCGTCAGGACAATGTCAGTACCCTCGAGCGGGTCGAGCCCGAGCCGGCGAATGATTCGGCCGCCCATGACCCCGAGCTGCAGGACATCTTCCTCGAGGAAGGTTTCGACATCATTGAAAACTCTGGCGCGGCATTGGCGCGCTGGCAAGCCGAACCGACCCATCATCAGGAAGTGGAAACCCTGTTGCGCGACCTGCACACCCTCAAGGGTGGCGCGCGGATGGTGGAGATCGTCCCGATCGGCGACCTCGCCCATGAGCTGGAATTTCTCTACGAAGGCCTGTCCACTGGCGTGCTGCAACCCACCCCCGCCTTGTTCGCGCTGCTGCAGAGCAGCCATGACCGCCTGGCGCAAATGCTCGACGCAACTCGCGCCGGGACCCCGTTGCCCGCGGCCGATCAACTGATCGACGCGATCAGGAATTTCAGCCACCCAGCCGTGCCTGAAGCGTCGGTTGCAGCACTCGCAACGCCCAAGCCCGAGCCCGTCGCGCTGCCGCCAGAGGCCGGCGCCGACATGGTCAAGGTCTCGGCGGAACTGCTCGACGACCTGGTCAACCTGGCCGGCGAAACGTCGATCTTCCGGGGCCGGATCGAGCAACAGGTCAACGATGCGCGCGTGGCCTTGAGCGAGATGGAAACCACGATCGAGCGCATGCGCGACCAGTTGCGCCGCCTCGATACCGAAACCCAGGGGCGGATTCTCAGCCGTCAGCAGGTCGACGCCGAACGCCTGGGCTACGAAGAATTCGATCCGCTGGAAATGGACCGTCATTCGCAGTTGCAGCAACTGTCGCGTGCGCTGTTCGAATCCGCCTCCGACCTGCTCGACCTCAAGGAAACGCTCGACCGGCGCAATCAGGACGCGGACAACCTGCTGCAACAGCAGGGCCGCATCAACACCGAACTGCAGGAAGGCCTGATGCGTACGCGCATGGTGCCGTTCGAGCGCATGCTGCCGCGCTTGAAACGCATCGTCCGTCAAGTCTCCAGCGAACTGGGCAAAGACGTGGAGTTCGTCGTCGGCAACCCTGAAGGCGAGATGGACCGCAACGTGCTCGAACGCATGGCGCCGCCGCTGGAGCACATGCTGCGCAATGCCGTGGACCACGGTCTGGAGTCCGCCGAGGTGCGTATCGCGGCGGGTAAACCGGCTCAGGGACGGGTCACCCTCGACCTGTCGCGAGAGGGCGGCGACATCATTTTCGACATCCGCGACGACGGTGCCGGTGTGCCGCTGGACGCGGTCCGGCGCAAGGCGATCAAGCGCGGCCTGCTGGCGCCGGACAGCGACATCAGCGACCGCGACGTGCTGCAATTCATCCTGCAGCCGGGGTTCTCCACCGCAGAGAAAATCACCCAGATTTCCGGGCGGGGCGTCGGCATGGACGTGGTTCACGAAGAAGTCCGGCAACTTGGCGGCACGATGAGCATCGACTCCGTGCCGGGGCAGGGCGTGCACTTTCGCATTCGCTTGCCGTTCACCGTATCGGTCAACCGGGCGCTGATGGTGCAGTGCGGGGAGGATCAATATGCGATCCCGCTGAATACCATCGACGGTATCGTGCGCGTGTTGCCCAACGAACTGGAAGGGCATTACCGGCTCGATCCGCCGACCTACAAATACGCCGGGCAACACTACGAGCTGCGCTACCTCGGTGAATTGCTCAAGACCACCAGCCGGCCGAAGCTGCTGGGCCAGAGCCTGCCGCTGCCGGTGTTGCTGGTGCAGTGCAACGAGCGACACATTGCCGTGCAGGTCGATGCCATGGCCGGCACTCGCGAGATCGTGGTAAAGAGTCTCGGTCCGCAGTTCGCAGCGGTACAGGGTTTGTCCGGGGCAACGATCCTGGGGGATGGCCGGGTGGTGCTGATTGTCGATCTGCTGGCACCGATCCGCGCCATGCAGGCGCGTGTGCCGCCACGACCACTGGCTCAGGACACGGAACCCGAACCGCACAAGCCGTTGCTGGTGCTGGTGGTCGACGATTCGGTCACTGTGCGCAAGGTCACCAGCCGTTTGCTCGAACGCCACGGCATGAACGTGCTGACCGCCAAGGACGGCGTCGACGCCATGCTGTTGCTCGAAGAACACCAGCCGGACCTGATGCTGCTGGACATCGAAATGCCGCGCATGGACGGCTTCGAAGTTGCGACCCGGGTGCGCGCGGACGAACGCTTGCAGCACCTGCCGATCATCATGATCACCTCGCGCACCGGCCAGAAACACCGCGACCGCGCCATGGCCATCGGCGTCAACGACTACCTCGGCAAGCCGTACCAGGAATCGGTACTGCTCGAAAGCATCGCCCTGTGGAGCAAGACCCATGCTTGAGCACCGCACCAGCAACCTCACCGGACTGCTGTTGCCCCTGGCCGACCGTCACCTGATCTTGCCCAACGTCGCCGTTGCGGAGCTGATCGACTACCAGCCGGGGACCTTGGATCTTGATACGCCGCCCTGGTATCTCGGGCGGGTCGCGTGGCGTAACCGGCAGATTCCATTGCTCAGTTTCGAGTCGGCGTGTGGCAACAAGATCGTCATTGGTGAGCGGGCGCGGATTGTCATCCTCAATGCCCTTGGCGGGCGGCCGGAGTTGAAGTTCATTGCGCTGCTGGTGCAGGGGATTCCGCGCTCGTACAAGCTCGACAGTCAATTGAGCTATGTGGATGTGCCGTTGTGTTCCCTGGAACAGGCGGCGGTGCAGGTGGGGGATCAGGTGGCGAAGGTGCCGGATTTGTTGGCGCTGGAGGCGTTGTTGGTGAGTGCCGGGCTCATATGACCGGACGCCTTCGCTGCCGCACCGCAGCGAAGGCGGCCTTCAACTCACCGCAGACCTGACTGCTAAGCGCTGGCCTGAGCTGTCATCTGCAACGCCTCATGATGATCCATCACCCGCTCCACCAACAACTGCACACCATCCGCCATTCGGCTGAGCGCCAAGGCCACCGAACGGCGCGAACCTTCCACATCGTCCGCCAGATCGGCGGCAATGGCGCTGATGGACAGCAGGTCTTCGGAGGCGTTGGCCAGAAGGGCTTCGGTGTTGATATCGGGAGAGACGGTGAAGAGCTGAAATTTTCGGTGCTTGGCCGGTTTTTCGTCAGCCGGGGGGAAGAAGTGCGCGAGGAGGCGGTCGGCGGCTTCCTTGAGTTTTTCGCCTTCGAGGGAAGCTTCGGAACCGGTGTCGGTTTCCGGGGGATTGGGAGTAGCTTTGAACATAGTGAAGCTCTATTTAATGAGTTTCAGCTGCTCCATTCGGTTCCAGCCAAAGGGGTGGCAGCTGTACGCAGGCTGGAACCCGGGCAAACGGACAAAACCCGGCAGACACAAAGGTCTCCCGCGCACAGCCGCCATAACGGAGTGCACACATTAAAGGTGCGCAAGCATACGTTATGAAAGGCGCTTTTGCCTCGTTAACACCTCGGGATTCCAGGCCCGGTCGCTGAGGTTGGCAACGACACACAAACGATAAACATCAACGCAAAATCGCACCAGTCAGCAGATTCCGGCATTTCTGTAGGCAGCGACGCCAGGCTACGTAGCCTCTCTCCGTACCTGCGGATATATGTTTAAACACAAAACCCATCACCAGGCGAAAGTTGAAGATTCCCAAAAAGGGACCTATCGTTCCCTTTTTGGGACTCTTTGGTTGCCATTGTGAAAAATCTTTCCCTCAGCGAAGCCTTGTTCACAACCACTCAGCAAAAAGTACTGGGCTTATTATTCGGCAAGCCGGACCGGAGTTTTTACGCCAACGAGATCGCCCGCTGGGCGCAAATCGGTAAAGGCAGCCTCATGCGTGAGTTGGACCGATTGCAGCGGGCAGGCGTGTTGACCCTGATTCGTCAGGGTAACCAGACTCACTACCAAGCCAATCCCGACTGCCCGATCTATGCCGAACTGTTGGGCATCGCCCGCAAAACCTTTGGTATTGCCGAGCCCCTGCGCCAAGCGCTGCAACCCTTTGCCGAACAGATCACCTGGGCATTTGTGTACGGTTCCATCGCCAAGGATCAGGCAAACGCATCCAGTGACATAGATCTCATGCTGATTGGCGAAGGCCTGCACTACAGTGAAGTGATGGAGCGGCTCATGCCTCTGGAGGAGCAACTGGGCCGAGTCCTGAGCCCGACGCTCTACACCCCCGATGACTGGGCCGCAAAACTGACGGCTGAAAACAATTTTGTCGTGCGGGTTGCGCAGCAGAACAAGATCAATCTGATGGGGGAAAACCCTTTGGAGTCCAAGGATGGGCAGCAACGAGAATCTGGAAAACCTGTTACGTAGCGGTGGACTGAAAGCCGAGCCGCCGGATCGCAAGGAATGCGAAGGTTTGATGCGTTCGGCTGTGGATCGATTGAAAGACGCGCAGACATCATCGCTGTCTTTCGCAAGTCGTTTCGATCTGGCTTACAACGCTGCCCACGCCCTTGCACTGACGGCTCTTCGTTTGTGTGGCTACCGGTCAGACAAGCGATATCTGGTGTTCCAGTGTCTCGTTCATACGGCTGATATTGGCAAAGTACAGGTCAGGCTGTTCGCGCTGTGCCACGAGCGACGAAACCTGGCGGAGTACGAAGGGTATATGGATGAAGATCCGGCGTTGCTGGCGCAGCTATTGGAAAGCACCGCGCAGCTTCTGATTCGCGTACAGCAGCAGGTGACTGGATTGTAAAGGCTGGCGTTCGTCCTGATCTCGAAACATGTGGAGTCTGTACTGGCCCTTCGCGGGCAAGTCGAATCGTCGCACCGCCGCTCCCACAGGTTTTTGTGTCTGGCCAAAAAATTGAATCGCTGCACGGACATTGTGGGAGCGGCGGTGCGACGATTCGACTTGCCCGCGATGACGGCAGTACCGGCTACAGAGATCTCCTGTCGATCATTACTCTGACCGTAACGATCCGTCTCCCTGCTTGATTGATGCCCCCACCCAACACTCCTAATGTGACTCCCACGACAGCGAACCCGTGGAGTGGTCATGACAACAACAATATCCCCCGACTCGCGATGGACGCGGCGGCGCAGCGAAAAGCAGCGGCGTCTCGAGCTGGTGCGGGGTCTCGCCGACGGTGTGGTGTTGCCCACCGACAAAATCGTGGCGGCGCTGGAGGCCTTGATCCTGCCAGGCGACCGTGTGGTGCTGGAAGGCAATAACCAGAAGCAGGCGGATTTCCTGTCGCGCTCCCTGGCCAAGGCTGACCCGGCCAAGCTGCATGACCTGCACATGATCATGCCCAGTGTCGGTCGCGCCGAGCACCTGGACCTGTTCGAACGCGGCATCGCCCGCAAGCTCGACTTCTCCTTTGCCGGCACCCAGAGCCTGCGCATCAGCCAGTTGCTCGAAGACGGCCTGCTGGAAATCGGTGCGATCCACACCTACATCGAGCTCTATGCGCGGCTGGTGGTGGACCTGATCCCCAACGTCGTGCTCTCGGCCGGTTTCATGGCCGACCGTGCCGGCAATATCTACACCGGCCCGAGCACCGAAGACACCCCGGCGCTGATCGAACCCGCGGCCTTCAGCGACGGCATTGTCATCGTCCAGGTCAATCAGTTGGTGGACGATGTCAGTGAACTGCCGCGGGTCGACATCCCGGCATCCTGGGTCGACTTCGTGGTGGTGGCCGACAAGCCGTTCTACATCGAACCCTTGTTCACCCGCGACCCGCGGCACATCAAGCCCGTTCACGTGTTGATGGCGATGATGGCGATCCGCGGGATCTACGAAAAGCACAACGTCCAGTCCCTCAACCACGGCATCGGTTTCAACACCGCCGCCATCGAACTGATCCTGCCGACCTATGGTGAGTCCCTCGGCCTGAAGGGCAAGATCTGCCGCAACTGGACCCTCAATCCCCACCCGACCCTGATCCCCGCGATTGAAAGCGGCTGGGTCGAAAGCGTGCATTGCTTTGGCACCGAACTGGGCATGGAAAACTACATCGCCGCCAGGCCCGACGTGTTCTTTACCGGACGCGATGGCTCCCTGCGTTCCAACCGCATGTTCTGCCAGCTGGCCGGGCAATACGCGGTGGACCTGTTCATCGGCGCGACCCTGCAAGTCGACGGCGACGGGCATTCCTCCACCGTGACCCGCGGCCGCCTGGCCGGATTCGGCGGTGCGCCAAACATGGGCCACGATCCGCGCGGTCGTCGCCACGGCACGCCGGCCTGGCTCGACATGCGCCACGACGACGCGCCCGAGGCGTTGCTCGAACGCGGCAAAAAGCTGGTGGTGCAAATGGTCGAGACCTTCCAGGAGGGTGGCAAACCGACCTTCGTCGAAACCCTCGACGCCGTCGAGGTGGCGAAGAAGAGCGGCATGCCGCTGGCGCCGATCATGATTTACGGCGACGACGTCACGCACCTGCTGACCGAGGAAGGCATCGCCTATCTGTACAAGGCTCGGTCCCTTGAAGAACGCCAGGCGATGATCGCCGCCGTCGCCGGGGTGACTGTGATTGGCCTGCGACACAACCCGAAAGACACCGCGCGCATGCGCCGCGAAGGCCTGATCGCCTTGCCCGAAGACCTCGGCATCCGCCGCACCGACGCCACCCGCGAATTGCTCGCCGCCAAAAGCGTCGCCGATCTGGTCGAGTGGTCCGGTGGCCTGTACAACCCGCCCGCCAAATTCAGGAGCTGGTAATGCACGCATTCAACCTGCAACCCAAACCGCTGTCACTGGCCGAACGCCTGGCGGACATGGCGGTGGACGCGCTGATCGACGAAGCCGACCTGTCGCCGAAACCGGCGCTGGTCGACCGTCGCGGCAATGGCGCTCATACCGATTTGCACCTGGGACTGATGCACGCTTCGGCACTGTCGCTGTGGCCGGCGTTCAAGGAAATGGCGCAAGCGGCCAGCGAGTTTGGCGAGGTCGGTTTGCCGCTGCGTGAAGCCATTGGGCTGATCGGTCGGGAAGGGGAGCAAGCGATGCTCGCCACCACCCACGGCGTGAATACTCATCGCGGGGCGATCTGGGCCTTGGGCTTGTTGGTCACTGCCGCCGCGCTGGAACCCGAATCCACGGCCCCAGGCGCGATTGCTTTGCGCGCTGCACGCCTGGCGTTACTCGACGACCGTTACGCGCCGCATCCGCTCAGCCACGGCGCGCAAGTCGCCCAACGTTACGGCGCGCGCGGTGCTCGTGAGGAAGCTCAGTTGGGTTTCCCGGCGGTGATTCAACGGGCGTTGCCGCAACTCAAACACAGCCGTGCGGCCGGCCATGGCGAGCAGAACGCCCGGCTCGATGCCTTGCTGGCGATCATGAGCAGCCTGGCCGACACCTGCGTGCTCTACCGCGCAGGCGAAACGGGCCTGCAGACCATGCAGCTCGGCGCCCAAGCGGTGCTCGAGGCGGGTGGCAGCGCCAGCCTCGCAGGGCGCCGCCGCTTGCATCGACTGGACGAACAATTAATCGCGTTGAATGCCTCGCCCGGCGGCGCTGCCGACTTGCTCGCAGCCTGTCTGTTCCTCGACCGTATCGAGTCTGGCGACAGCATCATCCAGGGAGTTTTCTGATGGAAACCTTATCTTTTGAATTCCCCGCCGGGCAGCCGCCACGCGGTCGCACGCTGGTGGGCTGTGTCGGCTCGGGCGATCTGGAAGTGCTGATCGAACCGGGTCAGGCCGGCACGCTGACGATCAAGGTGCAGACCTCGGTCAATGGCGCCGAACAGCGCTGGCAGCATCTGTTCGCGCGGATGTTCGACGGCCAGAACCCACCGGCGATGGCGATCGATATCCACGATTTCGGCGCGACCCCTGGCGTGGTGCGCCTGCGGCTGGAACAAGGCTTCGAGGAGATTGGTCATGACTGACAGCGCAGCCCTCCTTAATAAGCACAGCTTCGTCGAACTCGGTGCCCGGCAACGGGCGAAAGCTTTACTCGATGCCGGCACCTTCCGCGAACTGCTCGACCCGTTTCAGCGCGTCATGTCGCCATGGCTGTCGCGCCAGGGCGTGGTGCCGCAAGCCGATGACGGCGTGGTGATCGCCAAGGGCAGCATCGCCGGTCTGCCGGTGGTGATCGCGGCCATCGAAGGCGCATTCCAGGGCGGCAGCCTCGGTGAAGTCGGCGGAGCGAAGATTGCCGGCGCACTGGAATTGGCCGCCGAAGACAATCGCAACGGCATTCCCACCCGCGCCGTGTTGCTCCTGGAGACCGGCGGCGTGCGCTTGCAGGAAGCCAACCTCGGGTTGGCGGCGATTGCCGATATACATGCCGCGATTGTCGATCTGCGCCAGTACCAACCGGTGGTCGGCGTTGTAGCCGGCAGTGTCGGTTGCTTCGGCGGGATGTCGATTGCCGCCGGGTTGTGCAGCTATTTGCTGGTGACCCAGGAAGCACGTCTCGGCCTGAACGGTCCGCAGGTGATCGAACAGGAAGCCGGGCTTGAGGAATACGACTCCCGTGACCGGCCCTTCATCTGGAGCCTGACCGGTGGCGAGCAGCGTTTTGCCAGTGGCTTGGCCGATGCTTTTGTCGCCGACGATGTGGCGCAGATTCAGCAGCACGTCAGCCAGTTGCTGCAAAAGGGCCTGCCTGAGCAACAACGCAGCCGTCTGGCCGAGCTGTTCCTGCAACGGCTGGCCCGCCTGGATGCCGAGCCGCAAATCGAGCCGGCGACGGTTCGCGATCTGTATCAAGGAGAGCGCTCATGAGTTCGTATTCCCTGAGAGGCTTGCACTGGTTCAATGCCTTGAGTGCAGGCGCGAAACCGGTGGCGGGTTTGCCAGCTTCGTTGAAGGTGGCCGACGGTGCGTTGGGTGACCAGCCCGTTCGTTTTATCGCGGTGGTGGCCGACCCCGACAACCGCTTCGTCCGCGCCCGTAATGGCGAGGTTGGTCTGCTGGAAGGTTGGGGCCTGGCCAAGGCTGTGGATGAAGTCATCGCTGCCGATCGGGCTCAACCGCAAAAACGCGCCTTGATCGCCATCGTCGATGTACCCAGCCAGGCTTACGGTCGACGGGAAGAAGCGCTGGGCATTCATCTGGCCTTGGCCGCCGCGGCGGACAGTTATGCCCGGGCACGCCTGGCCGGTCACGCGGTGATCGGTTTGCTGGTGGGCAAGGCCATGTCCGGGGCGTTTCTGGCTCACGGTTATCAGGCCAATCGGCTGATCGCCCTGCGGGATCCGGGGGTGATGGTGCATGCAATGGGCAAGGCGTCGGCGGCGCGGGTGACCTTGCGCAGTGTCGAAGAACTCGAAGCCCTGGCCGCCAGCGTGCCGCCGATGGCGTATGACATCGACAGCTATGCCAGCCTGGGCTTGTTGTGGGAGACCTTGTCGGTGGAGCAGATCGAGCAGCCGACCGCGGCCGACCTGACGCGAGTAATGGAATGCCTCAAGCAGGCGATTGGCGATGTCGCTGCCACCGGTTGCGACCTCAGCGGCCGCCTGGGCGCGAGCAACCGCGCGGCGTCGAGCAAGGTTCGCCAACTGTTGAGGGCGCAGTGGTGAGTACGTTTCTGGCCCACGACCTGCTCTGGGGGATGACCCCGGAGCAGCTGCCTGCGGATGCGCCTTCGTGGGTGATCGAGTCGGTCAGCGCGGGTCAGCCGGTGGTGGTTCGGCGTGCGTTGAGCGAGGCCAATCAAATCGCGGTCGGCGTGCGCGGGCGGTTGCGCGAGCAGCGGTATGCAACGTCGATGGCGATCGAGGCGATCCAGCGTCGGGTGCAGCCGGAAGCGCTTTGTCATGTCGCGATCGACCGGGATTTGCCGGCGGTGCGTGCCCTCGATCAACTGCGTCCGCTGCTCGATGGCTGTGGCTGGGTGTGGGGCGTCAGTGGCAGCGCCGGGTTCGAGCTGGCGAGCGGCTTTGCGGCATTGCACGAGCGCAGCGACCTCGACCTGATCCTGCGCACACCGCAACCGTTGAGCCGTGCTCGAGCGCAGGAGCTGGTGAATATTCTCGACACCGCTGCGTGTCGGGTGGACATGCAGTTGCAGACGCCCTTGGGCGCTGTCGCGCTGCGCGAATGGGCCCGCCCGGCACGTCGGGTCTTGCTGAAAAATGCGCGCCAGGCCTGCCTGGTGATTGATCCCTGGCATTCCCGGGAGCAAGCAGCGTGAGCAGTCTGCTTGTGTTCCCGGGCCAGGGCGCGCAGCAGCCGGGCATGCTTCATCGTTTGCCTCGGGAAACGGTGAGCGAAGCCAGTGATGTCCTCGGGGAAGACGTTTTGCTTCTGGATACTGCACAAGCGTTGACGTCGACACGAGCGGTTCAGCTTTGCCTGCTGGTCGCCGGAGTGGCTGCATCACGACAGTTGGGGGTGCCGACGGATTACGTCGCCGGCTTGTCCATCGGTGCCTATCCTGCGGCGGTGGTCGCTGGTGCGTTGGGTTTCAGCGATGCGCTGCATCTGGTCAGCCTGCGCGGTGAGCTGATGCAGCAGGCTTACCCACAAGGTTATGGCATGACCGCGATCATCGGTCTGGAGCTGGCGACGGTGGAGGGCTTGCTGGCGCAGGTTCACAGCGTCGACACGCCGGTATACCTGGCCAACATCAACGCCGATAACCAAGTGGTCATCGCCGGCAGCGACTACGCCATGAACGCGGTGGCCGGGCTGGCTAAAGGTTGCGGTGCAGGACTGGCCAAACGTCTGGCCGTGAGCGTGCCGTCACATTGTCCACTGTTGGATGCGCCGGCAAAAACCCTGGCTGAAGCCTTCGCCAACGTGCCGTTGAAAACACCAGCGCTTGGCTATCTGAGCGGCAGCCGCGCGCGGCCGGTGACCAACATCGAGGCGTTGCGCGACGACCTGGCTTTCAACATGTGCCGCGTGGTGGATTGGCGCGGCACGGTGCAAAGCGCCTACGAGCGCGGCGTACGGCTACAGATCGAACTGCCGCCCGGTGCGGTGCTGACCGGGCTGGCGCGCCGGGTGTTCGAGCAGGGCACGGTGATTGCCTTCGACGGTGCACGGCTGGACACCTTGCAGGCGCTGTTGCGTGAGGAGGGTCGCCGCCAACCCTAGATCACGACTCAGGCCTTCGAACAACAAAAACAACATTCGACGATGCATTTTGAGGACGACAAGAATGATTATTTACGGTGTGGCGCTGTTGGCGATCTGTACGCTGGCAGGGGTGATCATGGGTGACATGCTCGGCGTATTGCTGGGGGTGAAGTCCAACGTCGGCGGCGTCGGGATCGCGATGATCCTGCTGATCTGCGCGCGGTTGTGGATGCACAAGCGCGGCGGCATGACCAAGGATTGCGAGCTGGGCGTCGGCTTCTGGGGCGCGATGTACATTCCGGTGGTGGTCGCGATGGCGGCGCAACAGAACGTCGTCACCGCGCTGCACGGCGGTCCGGTGGCGGTACTCGCGGCGATTGGTTCGGTGGTGATTTGCGGTGGCACCATTGCACTGATCAGTCGGACTCATAAAGGCGAACCCTTGCCCGATGAACCGGTGGAAATAACCCCCGCCGGCACACCCGTAGGAGGTCGCTGATATGTGGGATCTCATCGAGAAAGGCCTGGAGCATAACGGTCTGGTCACGGCGTTCGCGTTCGTTGGCGTAATCATGTGGGTGTCGGTGATTTTGTCCAAGCGCCTGACGTTCGGACGCATCCATGGTTCGGCGATTGCCATCGTGATCGGGCTGGTGCTGGCCTGGGTCGGCGGCACCATGACGGGCGGGCAAAAAGGCTTGGCGGATTTGACCCTGTTTTCCGGCATCGGTTTGATGGGCGGCGCCATGCTGCGGGACTTTGCGATCGTGGCCACGGCCTTTGAAGTGCAGGCCACCGAAGCGAAAAAAGCCGGGTTGATCGGCGTCATTGCCCTGCTGCTCGGCACGATTCTGCCGTTCATTGTCGGGGCGAGCATTGCCTGGGCGTTCGGCTATCGCGATGCGGTCAGCATGACCACCATTGGTGCGGGCGCAGTGACCTACATCGTCGGACCGGTGACCGGCGCGGCGATTGGTGCCAGCTCGGATGTGATGGCGCTGTCGATTGCCACCGGGTTGATCAAGGCGATTCTGGTGATGGTCGGCACACCGATGGCAGCGCGCTGGATGGGCCTGGATAACCCGCGTTCGGCGATGGTGTTCGGCGGCCTGGCGGGTACCGTCAGTGGCGTGACGGCCGGGCTGGCGGCGACGGATCGGCGGTTGGTGCCTTATGGCGCGTTGACCGCGACCTTCCATACCGGGCTTGGGTGTCTGCTTGGGCCTTCGTTGTTGTACTTCATTGTTCGCGGGATTGTTGGTTAAACCGCGGGATCTACGCTGATTGTAATGACGCCATCGCGAGCAAGCTCGCTCCCACAGGTTTTGAGGTGAACATAGATTGTGTGTACACCCAAGATCCCTGTAGGAGCGAGCGGTGCGGCGATCCGACTTGCCCGCGAAGGCCGCAACTCGATCTCAGGCCTGGCGATTGGCATACATCCGACACTCCGCCAACAACGCCAGCAGATTCGGATCCCGCTCCTTGGCCTTCAGAAACACCACCCCGATGTGCTGCTGCAACCGATACTTTGCCTGCAACGGAATCAGCTTCACCCGGTTCTCGTACACCGCCGCGATCCGCCCCGGCAACAACGCATAACCCACCCCCGAACTGACCATGCTCAGCAAGGTAAAGATGTCATTGACCTGCATCGCCACCTTGGGCTCGAACCCCGCCTGCTGGAACACCCGTTTGCCGTCCTGATGCGTGGCGAAGCCCTGGGTCAGGGTAATGAACGTCTCGTCGCGCACTTCGGCCAGATCCACTTCGGTTCGTTGGGCGAACTTCGAGTCGGCCGGGGTGGCAAGGAAAATATCATCGGAAAATAACGGGATCTGCTCGCAATCCGGATCGTTGATGCTCTCGTCCAGGGACACCAGGATAGCGTCGACCTCCATGTTCTTGAGTTTGTACAACAGGTCGAAGTTCGAGCCGAGGATCAGGTCGATGTTGAGCTCGCTGCGGCGGATCTTCAGGCCCATGATCAGCTGCGGCACCGTTTTCACCGTCAGCGAATACAGCGAGCCGAGCTTGAAGCGTTCTGCGGAAAAACCGGCCGCTTCACGGGTCAGGCGAACGCTTTCGAGCACGTCCTGAATCAGTTTCTGCGCCCGTTCTTCCAGCACATAAGCGCTTTCCAGCGGCGTCAGGTTGCGGCCTTCGTGCTTGAACAGCGGGCAGCGCAGGGCGCTTTCCAGGGAGTGGATCGCCCGGTGCACGCTGACGTTGCTGGTCTGCAATTCGGCCGCGGCCCGGGCCAGGTTGCCGGTGCGCATGAAGGCCAGGAACACCTCGAGTTTTTTCAGGGTCAACTCTTCGTCGATCAGCATGTGGCGTGACTCTTGTTCGAATGGTTCGATTGTGCCCAATTCCCCAGGGGCACGCAGGCCTTTGTAGGCGCTGCGGTGCGGCGATCCGACTTGCCAGAGAAGGCGTCCTGAAGAACACCACAAATCTCAAGGACCTTTCGCCAGCAAGCCGGCTCCTACAGGGTTGATTGCATGCTGAAACATTGCGCTTTTACCCTTGAGGGCTGAGCCTTGTGCAATGTTGTAACGAACTTCGAGGTGAGCAACACATGTATCACGGGGAAAGATTGAACGCCTGGACGCATTTGGTCGGCGCGGTAGCGGCGTGCGTCGGGGTGGTGTGGATGCTGGTGATCGCCGGGATGGACGGCAGTCCGTGGAAAATCGTCAGCGTGGCGATCTACGGATTCACCTTGCTGGTGCTCTACAGCGCGTCGACCGTTTACCACAGCGTGCGCGGGCGCAAGAAAGAGATCATGCAGAAGGTCGATCACTTTTCGATCTACTTGCTGATCGCCGGCAGCTACACGCCGTTCTGCCTGGTGACATTGCGCGGGCCCTGGGGTTGGACTTTGTTCGGCATTGTCTGGGGGCTGGCTCTGATCGGCATCCTGCAAGAGATCAAGCCGCGTTCGGAAGCGCGGGTCCTGTCGATCGTGATTTACGCGGTGATGGGCTGGATCGTGCTGGTGGCGGTCAAGCCCCTGCTCGCGGCGCTGGGCAGCACCGGGTTTGCCTGGCTGGCGTCGGGCGGGGTGTTGTATACCGTGGGGATTGTCTTTTTTGCCCTGGATCACCGGCTGCGGCATGCGCACGGGATCTGGCATCTGTTTGTGATTGCCGGGAGTCTGCTGCACTTTGTGGCGATTATGTTTTATGTCCTGTAGGAGCGAGGCTTGCCCGCGAAGGCCGCGCCGCGGTGATTCTGTAAAACCGCGGTGCGGCCTTCGCGGGCAAGCCTCGCTCCTACAGGTTATGTGGCGTCTTAAAAGTCACCCCAAAGCTGCTGGGCCACCGCCAATGCCACCACCGGCGCAGTCTCTGTGCGCAACACCCGAGGGCCGAGGCGGGCGGCATGAAACCCGGCAGACTGCGCCTGATCGACCTCGGCATCCGACAGCCCACCCTCCGGCCCGATCAGAAACGCCAGGGTCGCGGGCTTCGCATGATTCACCAGCGGCTCGGCCACCGGATGCAGCACCAGCTTCAATTCTGCTTGAGTCTGCTTCAACCAGTCCGCCAACAGCAGCGGCGGATGAATCACCGGCACCCGTGAACGCCCGCACTGCTCGCACGCGCTGATCGCTACCTGACGCCAGTGCATCAGGCGCTTGTCGGCGCGTTCGTCCTTGAGGCGGACTTCGCAGCGGTCGCTGAAGATCGGGGTGATTTCAGTCACGCCCAGTTCGGTGGCTTTCTGGATTGCCCAATCCATCCGCTCGCCACGGGACAGGCCCTGGCCGAGATGGATCTGCAGCGGCGACTCGACTTGCCCGGCGAAGCTTTCATCGATCTGCACCACGACGCGCTTCTTGCCGACGTCTACCAGTGTGGCGCGAAACTCGTGGCCCGAGCCATCGAACAATTGCAACGCATCGCCCTCGGCCATGCGCAGCACGCGGCTGATGTAATGGGCCTGGGCTTCGGGCAGTTCGTGCTCGCCGGTGCTCAGGGGGGCGTCGATAAAGAAGCGGGACAGTCTCATGCGGGTTCTCTGGAGAAAAGGTGTAATCGTCTGAAGGTCGTGCCGACCTTATCGCTGGCAAGCCAGCTCCTACATGGATTTGTGGCTACCGAAAATCTTGTGCACGACATCTAACCTGTAGGAGCTGGCTTGTCGGATCGCCGCACCGCAGCGAAGGCGGCAGTCCAGGCACCCACAAGCTCAAGTGAAATCAATCAACCCGGATCACGGAAGCCCGGATGAAAGTCCTTCGGCACCGAAACGCTGACGCTATCACGGGTCGCAATGTCGATGCCTTCACTGGCCACTTCCGCCAGAAAATCGATCTGCTCCGGGGTAATCACATACGGTGGCAGGAAATACACCACGCTGCCCAGCGGTCGAAGTAAAGCACCACGCTCCAGCGCGTGCTGGAACACCTTCAAACCGCGACGTTCCTGCCACGGATAGGCTTCCTTGGTGGCCTTGTCCTTGACCATCTCGATAGCCAGCACCATGCCGGTCTGACGCACTTCGGAAACGTTCGGGTGATCGGCCAGGTGCGCGGTGGCGGACGCCATGCGCTGCGCCAGGGCCTTATTGTTTTCGATGACGTTGTCTTCCTCGAAGATGTCCAGCGTCGCCAATGCCGCCGCGCACGCCAGCGGGTTGCCGGTGTAGCTGTGGGAATGCAGGAAGGCGCGCAGGGTCGGGTAGTCGTCGTAGAACGCGCTGTAGACATCTTCGGTGGTCACGCAGGCCGCCAGCGGCAGGTAACCGCCGGTCAGGGCCTTGGACAGGCACAGGAAGTCCGGGCGAATGCCGGCCTGTTCGCAGGCGAACATCGTCCCGGTGCGGCCGAAGCCGACGGCGATTTCGTCGTGGATCAGGTGCACGCCATAGCGATCGCAGGCTTCGCGGAGCAACTTGAGGTACACCGGGTGGTACATGCGCATGCCGCCGGCGCCCTGGATCAGCGGCTCGACGATCACCGCAGCCACGGTGTCGTGGTGCTCGGCCAGGGTCTGTTCCATAGCGGCGAACATAGTGCGTGAGTGTTCTTCCCAGCTCATGCCTTCGGGGCGCAGGTAGCAATCCGGGCTCGGCACCTTGATGGTGTCCAGCAGCAAGGCCTTGTAGGTTTCGGTGAACAGCGGCACATCGCCCACCGACATCGCCGCCATGGTTTCGCCGTGGTAGCTGTTGGTCAGGGTGACAAAGCGCTTCTTATCAGGCTGGCCGCGGTTGAGCCAGTAGTGAAAGCTCATTTTCAGCGCGACTTCGATGCAGGACGAGCCGTTGTCGGCGTAGAAGCACCGGGTCAGTCCCTCGGGCGTCATTTTTACCAGGCGCTCGGACAGCTCGATCACCGGCTGATGGCTGAAACCGGCGAGGATCACGTGTTCCAGTTGATCGACCTGATCCTTGATGCGCTGGTTGATCCGCGGGTTGGCATGGCCGAACACGTTGACCCACCAGGAACTGACGGCGTCCAGGTAGCGTTTTCCTTCGAAGTCTTCCAGCCACACGCCTTCACCGCGCTTGATCGGGATCAGCGGCAGCTGTTCGTGATCTTTCATCTGGGTGCAGGGATGCCACAACACGGCGAGATCGCGTTGCATCCACTGATTATTCAAGCCCATGTTCAGTCTCCTCGAGGCGGCTCGCGACAGGCGCGGGCAAACAATCGGGCAAGCCTATGCAATGCGCGTCACGGGGACAACCCATTGTGTGGTTTGAGCTACTTTGTATAGGACGGTATACGTCAGTGGCGGCGTTTTGATGGCTGACGTATTCTTCGCGGTTCTTTGGGTCGCCTGACTCGTAAAACCGCTATTTCCTCGTATATTTCCGGAGTTCTCTGAATGTCTGCTGGTTGGCTGCGCGCCTGTGCGCTGGTGATGATGGGGCTGTTCAGCGTGTCCGCGCTGGCCAAGGATAAAACGGCGATCGTGATCGGCGGCGGCCTGTCGGGCCTCACGGCTGCTTATGAACTGCAGAACAAAGGCTGGCAGGTCACTCTGCTCGAAGCCAAGTCGAGCCTGGGTGGCCGCTCCGGCATGGCCACCAGCGAGTGGATCGGCAACGACAAGACTCAGCCGGTACTGAACAAATATGTCTCGACCTTCAAGCTGGGCATCACGCCGGCTCCTGAGTTCGTGCGCACGCCGGGCTACCTGATCGACGGTGTGTATTACTCCGCGGCCGATCTGGCCACCAAGGACCCGACCACGGCCGAAGCGCTCAAGCGCTATGAGAAGACCCTGGACGATCTGGCGCGCTCGATCGAAGACCCGCAGAACCCCTCGGCAAACAGTACGCTGCATGCGCTGGATCAGATCAACGTTTCCAACTGGCTCGACCGGCTGACGTTGCCAGCGACCGCCCGCCAGCTGGTGAACCAGCAGATCCGTACCCGCTATGACGAACCTTCGCGCCTGTCGCTGCTGTACTTCGCACAGCAGAGCCGGGTGTACCGCGGCTTTTCCGACCGTGACCTGCGCGCCTCACGCCTGCTCGGCGGTAGTCCGGTATTGGCCCAGGCCTTTGTCAAACAACTGAAAACCATCAAGACCAGCGCCCCGGTCTCGGCCATTATCCAGGAGAAGGACGGCGTGACCGTCAAAGTCGGCAGCGTCGGTTATCAGGCCGACTACGTCGTCGTGGCCGTGCCGTTGCGCGCACTGAACAAGATCCAGATGACCCCGGCGCTGGATGCCCAGCACCTGGCCGCGATCAAAGGCACCAACTACGGCTGGCGCGACCAGATCCTGCTCAAGTTCAAGACGCCAGTGTGGGAAAGCAAAGCGCGCATGTCCGGCGAAATCTACAGCAACACCGGCCTGGGTATGTTGTGGGTCGAACCTGCGCTGAAGGGCGGCGCCAACGTGGTGATCAACCTGTCCGGCGACAACGCTCGCGTCATGCAGGCCTTCGGCGACAAGCAGATGGCCGATCAGGTATTGATCCGCCTGCACGCTTTTTATCCACAGGCGCGCGGTTCGTTCACCGGTTATGAAATCCGCCGCTACAGCACCGATCCGTCGATGGGCGGCGCTTACCTGGCTTTCGGTCCGGGGCAGATCAGCAAGTACTGGCGCCTGTGGGAACGTCCGATCCAGCGAGTAGCTTTCGCGGGCGAACACACGGACACCTTGTACCCGGGCACGCTGGAAGGTGCCTTGCGCACGGGGCAGCGAGCGGCCAGCCAGGTGGAAGACCTGGCGGCGGGCAAATCCTTCGAGCCTGCGAAGATTGTTCCGGCAGCGACCGCTGTGGCGGCTGGTGCAGTGGCGGCGAAGAAGGGCAACTTCTTCAGTAACCTGTTTGGCGGTTCGGATGACAAGCCAGCACCGGTCAAGGCGCCTGAGCCAGTAGCTCCGGTTGCTCCGACGCCGGCTCCAGCGCCAGCACCGACGCCTGCTGCTGCGGTTGAAGCTCCAAAACCAGCGGTACCTGTGAAGGCCGAACCGTCTAAAAAAACGCCGGCCAAGGCACCGGTGAAGAAACCTGCGGCGAAAACCGAGACTAAAAAGGCTCCGGCAAAGGCTCCGACGAAAAAGGCTGAATTGGCGAAGAAGCCAGCGACCAAACCCGCGGCGACCACTGAGACCAAGGCTCAGTAACGTTCAGGCGTAAAAAAAGCGCGGCTCAAGGGCCGCGCTTTTTTTTGCTCATTTATCAAGCATGTGACATCCGGCTTTGCCTGCGCGGCGCCCTGAAGTCGCGCAATCCACGATCCGGGTCCTACACGTCTCAGCGATATATCGGATGCTTCCCACAAGGGAATCAGATCGAAATGATAGATAGCGCCTGACCTTAAATTCTATGTTCTTCAAAACACTGGAGAGCATCATGAAAGCACTGGCGGCAATAATATTAATAACCGTATCTGGCTGTGTAGACGGTCGTCCAATGACAACAAATCATGGCACTGAACTAGCCCACAAATGCCAGATAGATCCGTACCACCATGATTGCTTGCAGCCCCCTTCAGTCTTCCATAATTAGAGTGCGGTGATGGCCAAGTCGGTCAGAAGGCTGTAACCGCTGCGACCATGGCGAAGGGGGCTTCCCGAACACCAGGTTTTTCCTCGACTACCGCTAACATCCGGCCACAAATTCGCCTTTAATCCTTCCTTAACTCACCTGTTTCATACTCTTCATCGTATTTCTCGATATTTCAAAGCGAAATTTTCCGCTTTAAATCGATAGATAACTCGATAGTCTTGATCGCAGTTCTCACAGGATTTGGGCAATGCAGCTACGTAATTCTTCTTCGCGCTACGGTTGGGTCAGCATCTTCATGCACTGGGGCGTGGCGCTGGCAGTCTTCGGTCTGTTCGCCCTGGGCTTGTGGATGGTCGGTCTCGACTACTACAGCAGCTGGCGCAAAGACGCGCCGGACCTGCACAAGAGCATTGGCCTGGTGCTGTTGGCCGTGATGCTGCTACGGGTGCTGTGGCGTTTTATCAGCCCACCGCCGCCGGCATTGCAAAGCTACAGCCGGATGACGCGCATCGGCGCCAGCTTCGGCCATGGGTTCCTCTACCTCAGTCTGTTCGCTGTGATGATTGCCGGTTACCTGATTTCCACCGCAGACGGTGTCGGGATTCCGGTGTTTGGCCTGTTTGAAGTTCCTGCGCTGGTGTCCGGACTGCCGGACCAGGCAGACACCGCCGGTGTGATTCATTTCTATCTGGCGTGGGTGCTGGTAATTTTTTCCGGCCTCCATGCGTTGGCAGCATTGAAGCACCACTTTATCGATCGTGATGCGACCCTGACACGAATGCTGGGTCGCAAAGCTTGAAGTTCAACCTCGACTCCAAAGGAATAGAAAGCATGTTGAAAAAGACGCTCGCCGCTCTGGCAATTGGTTCTGCTCTGCTGTCCGCAAACGTAATGGCTGCTGACTATGTCGTCGACAAGGAAGGCCAGCACGCCTTCGTTGACTTCAAGATCAGCCACCTGGGCTACAGCTACATCACCGGTACCTTCAAGGATATCGACGGCAAGTTCAGCTTCGACGCTGCCAAGCCGGAAGACAGCAAGATCGAGTTCAACGTGAACACCGCCAGCGTGTTCACCAACCATGCCGAGCGCGACAAGCACATCGCCAGCGGTGATTTCCTGAACGTGAGCAAATTCGGCAAAGCCACGTTTGTTTCCACCGGCGTCAAATCCACAGGTAAAAATGCCGCAGGTAAAGACACTGCTGACGTAAGCGGTAACCTGACATTGGCCGGTGTGACCAAGCCAATCGTGGTCAAGGCCACTTTCCTGGGTGAAGGCAAGGATCCATGGGGCGGCTACCGTGCCGGCTTTGAAGGCACCACCAGCATCAAGCGTTCGGACTTCGGCAAGCAGAAAGACCTGGGCCCAGCGTCCGATGCGGTCGAGTTGTACGTTACGTTTGAAGGTGTGAAAGCGAAGTAACTTTCGCCGCTATAACAAAAAACGCCCCCGATCTCACGGTCGGGGGCGTTTTTTATTGCCGAATGAAATCCGCACGGCCACGTAAATCCCCTGTAGGAGCGAGCTTGCTCGCGAAAAACCTGAGGGCGACGCGTTCATCCAAGTAGTACGCGTTATCGTTAACGTCCATCGCGGCGGTGCGGCGATCCGACAAGCCCGCTCCCACAGGGTTTTGGGTGGGTCCAAAAAAATGCCCCGGATTGTGAGATCCGGGGCATTTTTTATTGCAGCGCTAAATCAGCGATTGCGCGTCAGCAACGCTGGTTTCTCACCGCGCGGACGGCCTGGCAGTTGATCAAGTTGTTCAGGTGTCGGGAAACGATCGGTTTTCGACTCCTTGTGAATGATCTTCGGCGCTGGACCGCGAGGGTTTTGCACGGCCGGTTCCGAGAGCGGCTTGTCGTCGCTACGGGCCGGGCGGCGGTTGCGGGACTCTTCGCGACGGGCCTGGCCGTCACGTGGAGCACCATTGCGCGGGCCGCTGCGCTTGGCCGGCGGCGTGCCGGTGGTAGCACCGTCGCTGCTGCGCGGACCGCTCTGACGACCCTGTGGCTTGCCGCCGCGCGGAGCGCCTGCGCCTGCGCCAGCTGCCGCGCCTGGTGCCGGAGCACCCGGACGGCGACCGCGGCCTTGAGCCGGTTTGGCTTGAGGCACGTAGTCGACACGGTTACCGAAGTTATCGACATCGTCGTCCAGGAACTCGTCCGGAGCACGATCAGCGGCGGCGCGAGGGGCCGGACGCTGCTGTTCGCGAGCCGGAGTGCCTTCGCGTGGCTTCTGTTCACGGGCCGGACGCTCGCCACGGCCAGCGGCCGCAGGTTTTTCCTTGCCGCCCTTGTCCTTGCCTTTGTCTTTACGACCGCCGCCACCGCCAGTGCCGTTCGGACCGTCGCCGCGCGGGCCACGTGGGTTGCGCGGGTTACGCACATCCGGACGCTCGCGCACTTCAGGTTTCTCGGCTTCCACCGCGCTGGAATCGAAGCCCATCAGGTCGCCGTCGGCGATTTTCTGCCGGGTCATGCGCTCGATGCTTTTCAGCAGTTTTTCTTCGTCCGGGGCCACCAGCGAGATCGCCTCGCCCGAACGACCGGCACGGCCAGTACGGCCGATACGGTGCACATAGTCTTCGTCGACGTTTGGCAGTTCGAAGTTGACCACGTGGGGCAACTGGTCGATGTCCAGGCCGCGAGCGGCGATGTCGGTGGCGACCAGGATGCGCACTTCACCGGCCTTGAAGTCGGCCAGGGCTTTGGTGCGGGCGTTCTGGCTCTTGTTACCGTGGATGGCAACGGCGGTGAGACCGTGTTTGTCCAGGTATTCGGCCAGACGGTTGGCGCCGTGCTTGGTGCGAGTGAACACCAGCACCTGTTCCCAGGCGCCAGCGGTGATCAAGTGCGCCAGCAATGAACGCTTGTGATTGGCTGGCAGACGGAACACGCGCTGTTCGATACGCTCGACCGTGGTGTTCGGCGGCGTGACTTCGATGCGTTCCGGGTTGTGCAGCAGCTTGCCGGCGAGGTCGGTGATGTCTTTGGAGAAGGTCGCCGAGAACAGCAGGTTCTGACGTTTGCTCGGCAGACGGGCCAGGACCTTCTTCACGTCATGGACAAAGCCCATGTCGAGCATGCGGTCGGCTTCGTCCAGCACGAGAATTTCCACGTGGGACAGGTCGACGCTGCCTTGGCCGGCGAGGTCGAGCAGACGGCCGGGGCAAGCCACCAGCACGTCGACACCGCGGGACATGGCCTGAACCTGCGGGTTCATGCCGACGCCGCCGAAGATGCAGGCGCTGACGAACTTCAGGTCACGGGCATAGACCTTGAAGCTTTCATGCACTTGAGCCGCGAGTTCGCGGGTAGGGGTCAGGACCAGTACGCGCGGTTGACGCGGGCCGTGACGCTGGGACTTGTCCGGATGACCGTTGGGGAACAACCGTTCCAGGATCGGAAGGGCGAAGCCGCCGGTTTTACCCGTACCTGTCTGTGCCGCAACCATCAGGTCGCGACCTTGCAACACGGCGGGAATGGCCCGCTGTTGCACCGGAGTAGGCTCGGTATAGCCCGCTGCCTCGATGGCGCGGACTAAAGCCTCGGAGAGACCGAGGGAAGCAAAGGACATGAGTAATCCTGTTTTAGTTAGGGCTTGGCCCAATGGGAGTCTTGCCTGGCGCGAATGGCGTTTAAGGGGACGCAATCCCGTCCGGTCCTGCTGGGCCTCGAAGGCTCATCTGGAGCGCTCGCGCGGGCTGAAAGCTGCGCTGTAGCGGGATCGAGATGCCTTGAACGAGTCCGAGCGTCCGGGCGTGAGCCTGGCGGGAAGGCCGGAGTATAACAGAGCAATCACTGTGCGCCGCTTTCCTGCTGCTCAACGGTTTTCTGGTGCATGACCGCGGCCTTGACGGCCTCTGCCCCGGTCGCAGGGTCTGCACCGTAACGGGCGCTCAACTCAGCGTAGGCGGGCTCGCGCTTGAAGCGCTTGAGCTCGGCGCCGAAGCGCTGTACCAACAAGTCCATGCCCGCGTTGCGACGCACCGCCAGGAACTGGCTTTGCTGGCTGATAACGACCGGGTTTTCCGTGATCTTGTGGCGAATGTTCAACTCGTCGAGTAAATGCTGGCCGACGCGGCGGTCAGTGATCAGTAGATCGATCCGCCCGCGCACCAGTTTGCCGAAGTTGGCCTCATGACTCGGTGCCGGCTCCCGGGTGAATAGCGACGATTCGCGAAAATCCTCGCTGTACAGATAACCCGGCGAGGTGCCGATGGTCAGGCCGCGCAGTTCTTCCAGGGTCTGAAACGGATGGGGCCGCTCGTTGGCATAGAACATCACGAACTCGACTTCCGAGAGGGGTTCGCCGGGGTAGAGGAGGGTCGCTTCGCGTTCCTCGCTGTGGAAGATATCCAGTGCGCCGTCCGCCTGCCCCTGTTCGAGCATGGACAGGCAGCGTTTCCACGGCAGGAACTGCCAGTCGACTTCTATCCCCAGGCGTTTGAAGACAATTGCCGTGGTTTCGTAGTCCAGGCCCAGGGCTTTGCCGTTTTCTTCATACACGTAGGGCGCCCAGGGTTCTGTGACAATGCGCAGTTTCTCGCCCCGAGCTGCAAAGCTCAGGCAAGTAAAAAGCATGACTGTCAGCAACTGGGAGAAAAGGGGCATGGCCTGAGGTTAGTACTCTCAAGGCTTAATGAGAAGCTCTGGCATGCATGTTTAACGCTGAC
Source organism: Pseudomonas silesiensis (assembly GCF_001661075.1). Taxonomy (NCBI): domain Bacteria; kingdom Pseudomonadati; phylum Pseudomonadota; class Gammaproteobacteria; order Pseudomonadales; family Pseudomonadaceae; genus Pseudomonas; species Pseudomonas silesiensis. The sequence goes on along the minus strand of NZ_CP014870.1, from coordinate 6,374,751 downwards.
TTTCAGGGATATTGTGCGCAAGGCCTCTATTTGCGAGATGATTTGAGCAAATGACCCGGATGCGATCCTCGCTGCCCTGAAATAACACCCCCCCCTTGTAGGAGCGAGGCTTGCCCGCGAAGAACGATGACGCGGTTTAACAGACATACTGCGTCATCGTTCTTCGCGGGCAAGCCTCGCTCCTACAGGGGTCGGTGTATGACCGGTGATCCGTGTTGGCCGTTGAATGTAAAAGACCCTCAGAAGAGGGCCTTTGGGTGCGACGTGGTCACTGTCAGCGCGGTAGCTTCAAGTTGTTCCACACGGCCAGGCTCGCCTCGGCCTGGTTCAGGGTATAGAAATGCAGCCCTGGTGCGCCGCCCTGCAATAAACGCTCACACATTTCAGTGATGACCTGCTCGCCGAAGCGCTGAATGCTTGCGGTGTCGTCACCGTAGGCTTCCAGTTGCTTGCGGATCCAGCGCGGGATTTCCGCACCGCAGGCGTCGGAGAATCGTGCGAGCTTGCTGTAGTTGGTGATCGGCATGATGCCCGGCACGATCGGGATATCCACGCCCAGCGCTCGTACACGCTCGACAAAGTAGAAGTAGCTGTCGGCGTTGAAGAAATACTGGGTGATCGCACTGTCGGCGCCGGCGTTGGCCTTGCGCACGAAGTTGGCCAGATCGTCTTCGAAATTGCGCGCTTGCGGGTGCATTTCCGGGTAGGCGGCGACTTCGATGTGGAAATGATCGCCGGTTTCTTCACGGATGAATTCGACCAGGTCATTGGCGTGGCGCAGTTCACCGCTGGCCATGCCCATGCCCGACGGCAGGTCACCGCGCAGGGCAACGATACGGGTGATGCCGGCTGCCTTGTATTGCTTCAACAGGCCGCGCAGGTCGTCCTTGCTGTCGCCAACGCAGGACAGATGCGGTGCGGCAGGCACCTTTACTTCGCTTTCGAGTTGCAACACGGTGTTGAGCGTTCGATCACGGGTCGAACCGCCAGCGCCGTAGGTGCAGGAGAAAAAATCAGGGTTGTACGTGGCCAGCTGACGAGCAGTGGCGAGCAGCTTTTCATGCCCAGCATCGGTCTTCGTAGGGAAGAACTCGAAGCTGTAGCGACGGTCTTGGGACATGGTCATATCCTTGGAAACACATAAGCCTTGCAGGAGCCGTGCTCTCCGTAGGAGCGAAGCTTGCTCGCGAAGCAGGCACCGCGGTGTTTCAGACACACCGCGGTGAAGCGTTCGCGAGCAAGCTTCGCTCCTACAGGGAGCCGAGCAGGTCCGATCAGTAACGGTAAGCGTGCGGCTTGAACGGGCCTTCGACGGTCACGCCGATGTAGTCGGCCTGGGTCTTGGTCAGTTGAGTCACTACGCCGCCGAAACCGCGGACCATTTCCAGGGCCACTTCTTCGTCGAGTTTTTTCGGCAGTACTTCAACGGTCAGGCGCTCGGCTTTCTGCTCTGGCGACAGGTCGGCGTACTTCTGGCCGAACAGGAAGATCTGCGCCAGAACCTGGTTGGCGAACGAACCGTCCATGATGCGGCTTGGGTGACCGGTGGCGTTACCCAGGTTAACCAGGCGGCCTTCGGCCAGCAGGATCAGGTAGTCATCGTTCTGGGCGTCGAATGCGCCAGGGCCGGTACGGTGGATCTTGTGAACCTGTGGCTTCACTTCTTCCCATGCCCAGTTCTTGCGCATGAAAGCGGTGTCGATTTCGTTGTCGAAGTGGCCGATGTTGCAGACGACAGCACGCTTCTTCAGGGCCTTGAGCATGTTCGCATCGCAAACATTGACGTTGCCGGTGGTGGTCACGATCAGGTCGATCTTGCCCAGCAGCGCTTTGTCGATGCTTGCTTCAGTACCGTTGTTGATACCGTCGATGAACGGCGAAACCAGCTCGTAGCCGTCCATGCAGGCTTGCATGGCGCAGATCGGGTCGACTTCGGAAACTTTAACGATCATGCCTTCCTGACGCAGGGACTGGGCCGAACCCTTGCCCACGTCACCATAACCGATGACCAGCGCTTGCTTGCCGGACAGCAGGTGGTCGGTACCGCGCTTGATCGCGTCGTTCAGGCTGTGACGGCAGCCGTACTTGTTGTCGTTCTTGCTCTTGGTCACCGAGTCGTTGACGTTGATGGCCGGGATTTTCAGCTCGCCCTTGGCCAGCATGTCCAGCAGGCGGTGAACGCCGGTGGTGGTTTCTTCGGTGACGCCGTGGACGCGGTCCAGGATCGCCGGGTATTTCTTGTGCAGCAGCTCGGTCAGGTCGCCGCCGTCGTCGAGGATCATGTTGGCATCCCATGGTGCGCCATCTTTCAGGATGGTTTGCTCCAGGCACCACTCGTACTCTTGCTCAGTCTCGCCTTTCCAGGCGAACACCGGGATGCCGGCAGCGGCGATGGCGGCAGCGGCCTGGTCTTGAGTCGAGAAGATGTTGCAGGACGACCAACGCACTTCGGCACCCAGGGCAACCAGGGTTTCGATCAGCACGGCAGTCTGAATGGTCATGTGGATGCAGCCGAGGATCTTCGCGCCTTTGAGCGGTTGCTCACCGGCATACTTGCGGCGCAGACCCATCAGGGCTGGCATTTCGGATTCGGCGATGATGGTTTCGCGACGGCCCCAGGCAGCCAGGGACATGTCGGCGACTTTGTAATCGTTAAAATCTGCAGGCGTGATAACAGCGCTCATGATGAGCCTCCATTCGTAATGTATGCGAATGGGCGCCGTTGTGCGTTTAGTGTCTGGCCGTGGCCAGGCAACGCCCCATCCGAGCCTGACAGGTCGAACCTGCTGCAGCGCCCCTCGGACAGGTGGCGGGAAAACGGTATCAACTGGAGATGACCGTTTTGAAACGGTGGCGATTATAGCGGGCTATTCTTATCTTCCAAAGCGTTTCTGTTGATCAATGTCCGAACGGTAATCGAGGCCATAGGCGATGCTCAATAGAGCTCTGGCCCGGGCTCTGCCATGATGGCCGGCATCAATCGGCAAGACGGTCAGGAGTGAACATGAATTTCCACACCCGCAAATGGGTAAAACCCGAAGACCTCAACCCCAACGGCACGCTGTTCGGCGGCAGCCTGTTGCGCTGGCTCGACGAAGAAGCGGCAATCTACGCCATCGTCCAGCTGGGCAATCAGCGCGTGGTCACCAAGTACATTTCCGAAATCAACTTCGTCAGCGCCTCGCGCCAGGGCGACATCATCGAGCTGGGCATCACCGCCACCGAGTTCGGTCGCACCTCGATCACCCTCAAGTGCGAAGTGCGCAACAAAATCACCCGCAAAAGCATCCTGACGGTGGACAGGATTGTCTTCGTCAACCTGGGTGAAGACGGCTTGCCCGCACCTCATGGCCAGACCGAGATCAAGTACGTTAAGGACCAGTTCAAGGGTGATGGCATCGACGAATGAGATCGGCGGCGCGCCCTTCGCCGGCCCTGCAATGATGATTTAACAGGGTACTGAACAGCTCCGTACCCTGCGTGTCCTACCTACATCGCACGCCACCGGTTCCGGAGCTATATGGACACGCAAAAAGACGGCAAGACCCCGAACCTTTCGGCGCAAGAGAAAAAGGAAGTCGACAAGAGCCAGCCACCGCGCGCCGCGGTACTGCACGAAATCATCCGAACCCAGGGCGATATGGAGCTCGAGCGTAGCGTCGCCGCCTTATGGTGGTCGGCCCTCGCTGCCGGCCTGACCATGGGGCTATCCCTGATGGCCATGGGCCTGCTCAATTCCCGCCTGCCGGACGGCGAAGGCTTCAAGGTGATTGCCAGTTTCGGTTACTGCGCGGGTTTTCTGGCAGTGATTCTCGCCCGCCAGCAATTGTTCACCGAAAACACCCTGACGGCTGTGTTGCCGGTCATGACCAAACCTTCATTGAACAATTTCGGGCGATTGCTGCGTCTGTGGTCGGTGGTGCTGGTGGGCAACCTGTGCGGCACGATACTGGTGGCGTATGTGATGCTGCACCTGCCGATTTTCGACAGCAAGACCGACCTGGCCTTCCTCGATATCGGCCGCAAGATCATGGAGAACGACGCCAGTCAGATGTTCGCCAAGGGCATCGTGTCAGGCTGGATGATCGCAACCATGGTTTGGATGATCCCATCCATGGAGAGCGCCAAGATGTGGATCATCATCCTCATCACCTACCTGATGGCGCTGGGGGACTTCACCCACATCGTGGTCGGTTCGGCCGAGGTGTCGTATCTGGTGTTTGCCGGCGAGTTGCCGTGGAAGGACTTCTGGCTGATATTCGCCGGGCCGACCCTGGTGGGCAATATCGTCGGCGGCAGCTTTATCTTCGCGCTGATCAGCCACGCGCAGATTCGCAGTGAGAGCGGGCCGCCAAAGAAATCTGCAGATCAAGGCCAGGAGCCTGACCCGCAGAAGACCAGGAAGTAATCAGTGATGCCCGGCCTGTGCCACTGGTGCAGGCTCATCACGGGTGACATGTTTGACAGGCGCGACAGCAGGACCGGCTTACCGGCGAAAGCAGAGTCAGGCGCGATGTAATTATTCAGCCAGACACATTGACCGCAGTGACACCGCGACGTTGCAGATAAATAAAGAAAAGCGCCGCCAGCACCGTCAACCCGCTGACCAGCGCCCCGGTCCACGGCAAGTCCGCCAGATCCGCCCCGCTGGCGACAACCAACCCGCCAATCCATGCGCCCGCCGCATTACCCAGGTTGAATGCGCTCTGATTCAAGGTCGAACCCAGGTTCGGCGCCTCATGTGCTTCATCGATGATCAGCAGTTGCAGGATCGGGCACAGCGCAAACGCGAAAATCCCCCACAACACCAACGTGATCGCCGCCGGAATGACCGAATGGCTGGTCTGGCTGAAAGCCGCCAGGACCACGACTACCGCCAGCGCCATCCCCACCAGTGACGGCAACAAACGACTGTCCGCCAGCCGCCCGCCGAGCATGCTGCCCGCCGTCAGCCCGACCCCGAATAACAGCAGCATGATCGTCACCCCGTGAGGGCTGACGCCGGTGATGTCCTGAAGGATAGGGGCGATATAGGTAAACACGCTGAACAGGCTGGTCGACGCCAGCACACTCATGCCCAGCGCCAGCAACACGTTAACCTTGCCCAGCACTTTGAACTCACTGGCCAGGTTGGCCTTTTCCATCGTGATGTCTTTCGGCAGCCAGACCCACTGTGCGATCGCCGCGATCACGCCGATCACTGACACGGCCCAGAAGGTCGAACGCCAGCCGGCGTATTGTCCGAGCGCGGTGCCCAGCGGCACGCCGAGCACATTGGCCAGGGTCAGGCCGGTAAACATCATGGCAATCGCCTGGGCGCGTTTGTTCGGTGCCACCAAGCCGGCCGCGACGACCGAGCCGATGCCAAAGAAGGCGCCATGGCACAGCGCAGTGATCACGCGCGCGGCCATCAGCGTGGCGTAGTTCGGGGCCAGGGCGCAGAGGATGTTGCCCAGGATGAACATCAGCGTCATGCCCAGCAGCGTCGCTTTGCGCGGCATATTGGCGGTGCCGACCGCGAGGATCGGTGCGCCGAACACCACGCCCAGGGCATAGCCAGTGATCAGCAGGCCGGCTTGGGGAATGCTCACGGCAAGGTCCCGGGCGACATCGGGCAACAAGCCCATGATGACGAATTCAGTGGTGCCGATGCCGAACGCGGCAACAGCGAGGGCAAGCAAGGCGAGTGGCATGCACAAGGTCTCTGTGGGTAGTCTTGACGCTTTGATCAGGCATACGCATGCCGATGACCGTTCTCGACGAGAGCGGGCGGTGGCAGGAATTATTGGAATTAGTCTGTGCGCAACTGAGTGCGGCGTGGTCGCTTGCAGTATAAACAGCTGCGGACATATGGCGAATCAATTCTCTGCCCGGACCTTCCGGACCTTGTAGGAGCGAGCTTGCTCGCGAAGAACGTCAGGGCACCGCGTTTTAGCAGAAAACACGCGTTATCGTTGACGACCATCGCGAGCAAGCTCGCTCCTACAGGGGGGGTGCAGGGACAACAAAAGGAGTGTGCCGTGCTTGCAACGGTTTTGGTGTTGGTGGCGGCGCTGCTGCACGCGGCGTGGAATACCCTGATCAAATTCAGTGCCGAACGCCTGTTGGTGGTGGCCTGCATGGACAGTGTGGCGATGCTCTTCGTCGCGCTGATGCTGCCCTTCGTGGAATGGCCACCCCTTGAACTCTGGCCGTGGATCTTCGCGTCGGCGGCGTTCGAACTGCTCTATCGCTACCTGCTGATCCAGGCTTATCGGGTGGGCGACCTCGGGCTTGTCTATCCCTTGATGCGGGGTTTGTCGCCATTGGTGGTGCTGGCGTTGACGCTGATATTTGCCGGGGAGGTGCTGTCGAACCAGCAAATTTTCGGAATCCTTTTGATCCCGCTCGGCATGCTTTGTCTGCTATGGCAAGGCGGTGGCGGCGCACGGCTGCCATGGTCGATGCTGCCGGTGGTGGCGTTGATCGGCCTGTGCATCGGTTGCTACACCTTCATCGATGGCCAGGCTTTGCGGCGCTGGTCCCATCCACTGGACTACCTGGTCTGGGTGACTTTACTCAGCGCCTGGCCATTCCCATTGCTGGCGTTGGTGCGCAAGCGGCCGGCGTTCATGTTGTTCTGGCGGGAACAATGGCGACTGGGGTTGGCGGTCGGGTTCTGCGTATTGTTCAGCTACGCTCTGGTGCTGTGGGCGATGCAACTGGGCTCGATTGCCGAAGCGGCGGCGTTGCGCGAGATCAGTGTGATTCTGGTGGTGGTGTTCGGCATGCGTTACCTGAAAGAACCTTTTGGCGGGCCCCGGCTCTTAGCTTGTGGGCTGGTGTTGATCGGCATGCTGGTGATGAAATTTTGACTGGCTCACCGTCGACGAAAACATCGACGCACGAAACTTGAAGAAGGGATGGCTTTATGACGGTTGCTCTGTGGTGCATTTTGATCGCGTTTTTACTGCCTTACCTGTGCACTTACGTGGCCAAGATCAGTGGCGGGTTCAGGTTGAAAGACAACCATGATCCCCGGGATTTTCTCGATTCGTTAAATGGGTTGGGCCGGCGTGCCTATGCGGCGCAACTGAACGGTTTCGAAGTGACCCCGGCGTTTGCCGCGGCAGTGATCGTGGCGCATCTGGCGGGCAATGCCGAGTTGGTGACAATCGACGTGATGGCGGTGTTGTTCATCACCAGCCGGCTGCTGTACATAATTTGCTACCTGGTCGACTGGGCGATTTTGCGGTCGTTGGTGTGGTTGGTGGGGATGGGGTTGATTGTCGGGTTGTTTGTGGTGTCTGCCTGACGGATCTGCGGTGTTTGTTCTGGCCCCTTCGCGAGCAAGCCCGCTCCCACAGGAGATCTCCGGTGAACAAAGAATTTGTGCACTAAAGAGATCCACAAGCGGGCTTGCTCGCGAAAGCTATCTGACTGCCAAAGCATGGCTCACGGATTTTTCTTCGCATCGGCAACCTGCGGCACCTGTGGCAACGCCGCACCTTTAGGCCACAACATCCAGATCTGCCCCTGCTGCTTCATGTCGCCGGCCAACTGCCCGGCCGCCTCGCCAGTGCCCCAGAACAGATCCGCTCGCACTTCGCCGGCAATCGCACCGCCGGTGTCCTGAGCAGCCACCGGACGAACCAGGGCCGAACCGTCCGGTTTAGTGGTGGATAACCACAACAGGCTGCCCAGCGGAATCACCTTGCGATCCACTGCCGCGCTGTAGCCGGCGGTCAGGGGTACGTTCAGCGAGCCGCGAGGTCCTTCATTGCTGTCCGGGTTTTGGGTGAAGAACACGTAGCTCGGGTTGCTGCCGAGCAGTTCGGGAATGCGTGCCGGGTTGGCCTTGGCCCAATTGCTGATGGCGCCCATGGTCACGTCTTCTTTCTTCAGCTCGCCCTGTTCTACGAGCCAGCGACCGATAGGTCGATACGGATGGCCATTCTGGTCGGCATACGCAATGCGCAACTGGCGGCCGCTGTCGAGCTGAATGCGTCCCGAACCCTGGATCTGCAGGAATTGCAGGTTCATCGGATCGGTCAGCCAGGCTACGACGGGTGCCTTGACCCCTTTGGTCTCGATCGTTGCCGCATCGTCGTAGGGCTTGAGCACGCGACCTTCGAGCCGTCCTCGCAGACGTTTGCCCTTGAGTTCGGGGTAGATGCTGTCCAGGGAGACGATGATCATGTCTTCGGGTACGCCGTACACCGGGATATTCGCTACGTCGGTCTGGGTCAGGCTGCCCGGATAAACCGGTTCGTAGTAGCCGGTGATCAAGCCGTCAGGGTTGTCATTGGCTGCGCGCAGGCCATAGACGTCGAGGTTCTGCTTGAGGAACCCGCGAATCTCGCTGGCGGTTTGTGGCACGCTGGCGGCAGCGGCGCAGGTCGAGCCCCAGACCGGGTCGGCCTTGAGTCGGGTGCATGCGCTGCGCCACGAACCGAAGCCGGCCACCAGATCGGCGTCGGACACCGCGGGCAGTGCTTCCCACGTGGCGCTGGAGTAGGTCGCCAGGGCGTGGGTTTTCGGTTTGTCGGGTTCACCGCCGGTGCAGCCCGCCAGCACGGCCACCATTGGAAGGGTCCAGGTCAGGCGGTGACGCCATGACGTGTTACGGCTGTTCATGGAGTAATTCCTTTGCGGTTGCCTGAGTGCTAACTGCGCTCATGCAACCCGTATTGATAATAGGGCTATTGGTGTTTGCGGGTGACGCGAGGATACTGGCCGCCGTTTCCAGTGACCTGAAGCCACCATGACTTTTAAAAGACTTTCCATTGTATTGCTGGCCTGCCTGACCTTGTCCGCGTGCGGCGGTGTGGACCCCAATTCGCCGCTGGGCCAGCGCAAGGCGATCTTCAAGCAAATGCTCAAGACCAGTGAAGACCTTGGCGGCATGTTGCGTGGCCGTATTCCATTCGACGGCGGGCGATTCGCTGAGGGGGCGGTGAAACTGGATACCCTGTCTCGTGAGCCGTGGAAACATTTCCCCCAGGTGCGCGAAGAAGATCACACCAGCGCCAAGGATGATGTCTGGCAGCAGCAGGCACGCTTCCAGGAATTGGCCCGCAGCCTTGAAGCCGCCACTGGTGACCTGGTGGTTGCCAGCAAGGTTCAGCCCTACAAGGCCAGTAACCTGGGGCCGGCCGTGCAGAAAGTCGAAGATGCCTGCAGTGCTTGCCATAAAGAGTTTCGGGATCATTGATCTGATGGTGTTCATGACCGGGTCGATCGTTTCCCACTGTAGGAGCGAGCGATGCGGCGACCCGACTTGCCCGCGAAAGGAACGCCCCGGTCTGTCAGGTACACCGCGTTATCGTTCTTCGCGGGCAAGTCGGGTCGCCGCATCGCTCGCTCCTACAAGGGGTCACTTATCCAGTTCGTCGAGCGCTTCCTGCAACTCCTTGCGGGACTCTGCGAGTTTGTCTTTGCGTTTGTTGATTTTCTCTGCATCGCCCTTCTTCATCGCCTTGTCGAGGTCGGCCTGGCGCTGGCTGACTTCGTGCTTGGCGTCGAGCACCTTGTTCTCCCGCTCTTTCTTCAGGGAGGCATCGGTGCAGTTGGCGGTGACCTCGCTCAGAGCCGTTTCCAGGCCAGCCTGTTGATCGGCGTTGCCGCGGGATTTGGCCAGTTCGATCTGGTTGATGATGCCCTGCTTCTTGGCGGCGCATCCGGTCAGGCCCGGAGCTTCTTCGGCGGCCATCAGCGGAGCGGCCATCACACTGCATAGGGTCAACAGGGCGAGGTGTGAAAGAAGTTTCATAAAAGCTCCATGTGAAGGCAATCGGGTCGATGTGGCGATGGATCGTTTGAGCCCGCCGGCACCATTGGGTTCCGAGGTGGACGGGCATCAACGGCCCTGGAAACCGTCAATCCCCGCCATACGTAAAGTTTCACTCAAGGCCAGGACCTGCGGGTCGCGGAAAAATGCGCTCAATTGCGCTGCGCGTCCCGGACCGATATCGGTTTCGGCCTGCCATTGTTCAGTGTTGCGTTGCGCCAGTGCCTGCCATGAAGCGCCGAGGCGTGCCTGGCCGGTCGGCGGCATGCCCAGGGCTTTGAGCCAGCGGACGAACGGACGTTGCCGGGCGATGCTGAAACTGTTCAACAGACGAGCGCTGCTGCGCTCGCCGAAGCCGTCAATGTTAGCAAGCTCTTGGGCATCGAGGGTTAACCAATCCAGCAGTCCGTTCAGGTGGCCTGTTTCGAGAAGTTTCTCCCAAGTGCCGGTACCGACATGGGGCAAGGCCAGCCCCTGGTTACCACTCAGCCAGGCCAGGCGTGCAAGAAATTGACTTTCGCATCCCGGTGTCGGCTGCCAACAACTGAGCGGATGAAAGTCCGCTGCCCGCGGCACGTTCAATTCAGCGCGTTCGGTGCTGCGCAGGACGACACCATCGAGCCTGGGGATGGTCAGGCCCGCCAGGCTGATGGCGACCTGATCACCAGGCCGGATGTCCATCGCTTCCCAGCGTTGCAGGGAGCTCACACTGACTCGCTTGATCTGCCGGTCATCGAGCCTCAGCGGCGTCAATTCCAGCACCGGCGTGATGCGCCCGGTCCGGCCGATCTTGAAGTCGACCCTGCGCACCTCGGCCAGCGCCTGGGCAACGGGGTATTTCCAGGCGACGATCCAATAAGGTGCTTTGGCCTGCCAGCGTTCGGCGGCTGGGCGTTGGTCCTGGCGCAGCACGATGCCATCGCTGGCGAAGGGCAGGGGCGAGCGATACCAGTGATCGCGCCAGCGTTCGGCCTCGGCGAATGTCTTGATCGAGTGACTATAAGGCGCAGTGCTCGAGAACCCCAACTCATCCAGGGCTGCTATGCGTGCGGGCAAACTGGCCGGGCCTTGGGGCCAGTCCCAGACAAACAGGCCGATCCCGGCAGCTTGCTCGGCACTCAGCGTCTTGCGGGCCATCAAGCCGGCCACGGTGCCGCGGGCACTGAGGCTGCCGGCCTGCGCTTGAACGTGGTCGGTCACGCGCAAATAGAGTTCGCCTTGCACCAGCAGATCCAGTGGCTGTGACAGTTGCCGGGGGATGCTGGCAATCTGGCGCGCCGGGGTGGTCCAGTCCTGGCCAGTGAGCCCGTCGCCGCGACTGATCGCCTGAACCAACTGGCCTTTGCGGTAGATCAGTGTCACCGCCACACCGTCGACCTTGGGCTGAATCCAGACATTGCTTCGACCTTTGAGCCAGGTGTCGACAGCACGACCCTCATGGAGCTTTCCCAGGCCGGTGTGGGCGATGGGGTGAGCAACCGGGCCACCTGCCGTGCGCAAGGGTTCGGGGGAGGTGCCAGCAGAGAAGCATTCTTGCCATTCGCTCAGTCGCAAACGGGCTTGATCATAGAGTTCGTCGGCGACCAGGGAGCGGCCGGCGCGATGATAGCTGTCGTCCCAGAGGTCGATTTGTTTTTGCAGTGTGCTGATTTCGGCTTGGGCGCGAGTCGGCGGCCAGTCCGGGCATTCGGTGGCGTGGGTGGTCAGACTGAGAAAGCTCAGTATGAAACCGAGTAATGCACGCAGGGTGGGGAGCATCTAGAGCGTCCTTGCTCGTTGGGGATGTTCGAAGGTTAGTCAGTATTGGCTGGCGAGCAGGGTGGGTGTTTTGCCTGGTGTTTCTGTGGTGATCTGGCTGGCCTCTTCGCGAGCAAGCTCGCTCCCACAGTGGATCTGCGTCGTCCACGAATCCAGCGCTCACCTGGATCGGCTTACTCCGGGCGGCGTTCCGGCGAAAGCGGCGACACGATGTGAAGCGAAAGACAATAAAAAACCCCGCACGACGAACCGTGCGGGGCTTTTGTACTGCCAGGAAAGCCTTACAGACCGGCAGCCGAACGCAGGGCGTCGACGCGATCGGTTTTTTCCCAGGTGAAGGTGGTGAATGTATCGTCACCGACGGTCTTGGTGTCCGGGGTGCGACCGAAGTGGCCGTACGCAGCGGTTTCCTGGTACATCGGGTGCAGCAGGTCGAGCATGGTGGTGATTGCGTAGGGACGCAGGTCGAACACTTCGCGGACCAGGTTGATGATTTTCTCATCGCTGATCTTGCCGGTGCCGAAGGTGTTCAACGAGATCGACGTTGGCTGGGCCACACCGATGGCGTAGGAGACCTGGATCTCGCAACGCTCGGCCAGGCCGGCGGCGACGATGTTCTTGGCCACGTAACGACCGGCGTAGGCGGCCGAGCGGTCAACCTTCGATGGATCTTTACCGGAGAACGCGCCGCCACCGTGGCGAGCCATGCCGCCGTAGGTGTCGACGATGATCTTGCGCCCGGTCAGGCCGCAGTCGCCTACCGGGCCACCGATGATGAACTGGCCGGTCGGGTTGATGTGGAACTGGGTGTCCTTGTGCAGCAGTTCGGCAGGCAGCACGTGCTTGACGATCAGCTCCATCACGCCTTCGCGCAGGTCTTTGTACGACACTTCAGGGTTGTGCTGGGTCGACAGTACGACCGCGTCGATGCCCACCACCTTGCCGTTTTCGTAACGGCAGGTGACCTGGGACTTGGCGTCCGGACGCAACCACGGCAGCAGGCCGGATTTACGGGCTTCGGCCTGGCGCTGTACCAACTGGTGAGAGAAGGTGATCGGGGCTGGCATCAGCACGTCGGTTTCGTTGCTGGCGTAGCCGAACATCAGGCCCTGGTCACCGGCGCCCTGATCTTCAGGCTTGGCCCGGTCGACGCCCTGGTTGATGTCGGGAGACTGCTTGCCGATGATGTTCATCACGCCGCAGGTCGCACCGTCGAACCCGACGTCGGAGCTGGTGTAGCCGATGTCGGTGATGACGTCACGAACGATCTGCTCCAGGTCAACCCAGGCCGAGGTGGTGACTTCACCGGCAATGATTGCAACGCCGGTTTTCACCAGGGTTTCGCACGCCACGCGGGCGAACTTGTCTTCAGCAATGATGGCGTCCAGCACTGCATCGGAAATCTGGTCGGCGATTTTGTCCGGATGCCCTTCAGACACGGACTCGGAGGTGAAGAGGGAGTATTCGCTCATCTCGATTTTTTCCTGAATTTACCGATGGTGAGTGTCGCCAGTCGGTCGCTGAAAATGGCGGACCTGAATCTGGAAACCATTACGTAAGCCTACATAGAGACTTTCCCCGGGAACGAGTCCCGCGGCGGTGGCCCAACGGGCGAGATCGTCCTGTTCAAACCCCAACCAGAGATCACCGCAGGCCTCCCTGGCCCAACTCTGGTTGTGGCTACATAACTCTGTGACTAACAGGCTGCCGCCCGGGTGCAGCAGGCCGGCCATGTGCTTGAGCGCATCGGCCGGCGCGGCAAAGTGGTGCAGCACCATGTTCAGTACGACGCAATCGGCCTTGAGGCTCACACCGTTCAATGCATCGGCCAGTTGCAGGCTGACGTTAGGCAGGGACTCGCGTTCGCAGACCTGGCGCGCCAGTTCGAGCATGGCCGGGCTGTTGTCCAGCGCCGTGACCTGGGTGAAGCGGCGCGCCAGCTCCGGCAGAAAGGCGCCGTCGCCGGGGCCGACTTCAATGGCGGTGGCGCCTGGGTTGAAACTCAGCTTGTCGAGCAATGCCACCACGCTTTCGCGGTATTGCGACAGGCCGGCGATCAAGTCTTGCTGGGCACGAAACTTCTCCGCCACCCGTGAGAAAAAGTCCTGGCTGGCCGCGGCTCGTTGTCCATGGACCTGAGCGATGCGCGACTGCACGTCAGCAGGCAAGCTCAGGCTATCCACTTCTTCCAGCAGCGCGGCATGCAGCTTGCCACCCGGCAGATCGGTGTGGGGCAGGGCGCGGCGGTAAAAAATCGCATTGCCTTCACGGCGGGTGGCCACCAGGTCGGCCTGGGCCAGTACCTTGAGATGATGACTCATGCCCGACTGGCCGATGCCGAAGATTTGCGCCAGTTCCAACACGCCGAACGAGTCGTTGGCCAGCGCGCGCAATACTGTCAGGCGCAGAGGATCGCCACCGGCCTTGCACAGGGCCGACAGCCCATCGCAAGGGTCATGACGAATGGAGCGCGCGCGTAAATTCATAGGGCCAGCAGTCTAGTGACGCTCAGAATGCATCGCAAGGGCAATATCAAAAAGTTTTGATATTGAACGATAGATGGCACTTCTCAGGGCCGGATTCAGTCAACAGACGAATTGCGGAAAGGTTTCATCAGTCGAATACAGGGTTATCCATTGGAAAAACCTCTTCAGATGATTATCTGTCATTGCCCCGAGGCCGGTGGGTGAGGGAAAATGCTCGCCTTTTTTCCGTTTCGTTTTATTCATTCTCGATTCAGAACCCGCAGGAGAACAGCGATGCCTAGCCGTCGTGAGCGTGCCAACGCCATTCGTGCCCTCAGCATGGATGCCGTGCAAAAAGCCAACAGCGGCCATCCCGGTGCCCCTATGGGTATGGCGGATATCGCCGAAGTGCTTTGGCGCGACTACCTCAAGCACAACCCGAGCAATCCTTCGTTCGCCGACCGTGACCGCTTCGTGCTGTCCAACGGTCACGGCTCGATGTTGATTTATTCGCTGCTGCACCTGACCGGCTACGACCTGTCGATCGATGACCTGAAAAACTTCCGCCAGCTGCACAGTCGCACCCCGGGTCACCCGGAATTCGGCTACACCCCTGGCGTGGAAACCACCACCGGTCCACTGGGCCAGGGCCTGGCCAATGCCGTGGGTTTCGCCCTGGCAGAAAAAGTCCTGGCGGCGCAGTTCAACCGTCCAGGCCACAACGTTGTCGATCACCACACCTACGTGTTCCTCGGCGATGGCTGCATGATGGAAGGCATTTCCCACGAGGTCGGCTCGCTTGCCGGTACCTTGGGCCTGGGCAAGCTGATCGCCTTCTACGATGACAACGGCATCTCCATCGACGGCGAAGTCGAAGGCTGGTTCACCGACGACACGCCCAAGCGTTTCGAAGCCTACAACTGGCAGGTGATTCGCAACGTCGACGGTCACGACCCGGAAGAAATCAAGACCGCGATCGAGACCGCGCGCAAAAGCGAGCAACCGACCCTGATCTGCTGCAAGACCACCATCGGTTTCGGTTCGCCGAACAAGCAAGGCAAGGAAGACTGCCACGGTGCCCCTCTGGGTGACGCGGAAATCGCCCTGACCCGCACTGCGCTGAACTGGAACCACGGTCCGTTCGAAATCCCGGCCGATATCTACGCCGAGTGGGACGCCAGGGAAACCGGTCGCGCGGCGGAAGCCGAGTGGGATCAACGTTTCGCGGACTACTCCGCTGCCTTCCCTGAACTGGCCAACGAGCTGGTTCGTCGTCTGAGCGGCGATCTGCCGGCTGACTTCTCCGAGAAGGCCGATGCCTACATCGCTGAAGTGGCGGCCAAGGGCGAAACCATCGCCAGCCGTAAAGCCAGCCAGAACGCCCTGAATGCCTATGGCCCGCTGTTGCCGGAGCTGCTGGGCGGTTCGGCTGACCTGGCCGGTTCCAACCTGACCCTGTGGAAAGGTTGCAAAGGTGTCACGGCTGAAGATGCCAGCGGCAACTACATGTACTACGGCGTTCGCGAATTCGGCATGAGCGCGATCATGAACGGCGTGACCCTGCACGGCGGCCTGGTGCCGTACGGCGCGACCTTCCTGATGTTCATGGAATATGCGCGCAACGCGGTACGCATGGCTTCGCTGATGAAGAAGCGCGTGGTGTTCGTCTACACCCACGACTCCATCGGCCTGGGCGAAGACGGCCCGACTCACCAGCCGATCGAGCAACTGACCAGCCTGCGCAGCACGCCGAACCTCGACACCTGGCGTCCAGCCGATGCCGTTGAATCAGCGGTGTGCTGGAAAATGGCTCTGGAACGCAAGGACGGCCCTTCGGCGCTGATTTTCTCGCGTCAGAACCTGCAGCACCAAACCCGCAATGCGTTCCAGATCGCCGACATCGCCCGTGGCGGTTACGTGTTGAAGGACTGCGACGGCGAGCCTGAGCTGATCCTGATCTCTACCGGTTCCGAAGTCGGCCTGGCGGTTCAGGCTTACGACAAGCTGACCGAACAGGGTCGCAAAGTGCGTGTTGTTTCGATGCCTTGCACCAGCGTGTTCGATGCTCAGGATGCCGACTACAAGCAAGCGGTTCTGCCGTTGCAGGTCAGCGCCCGTATCGCCATCGAAGCCGCCCATGCGGACTACTGGTACAAGTACGTGGGCCTGGAAGGCCGCGTGATCGGCATGACCACCTACGGCGAGTCGGCGCCTGCGCCAGCCTTGTTCGAAGAGTTTGGCTTTACCCTGGAAAACATCCTGGGTCAGGCTGAAGAGCTGCTGGAAGACTAAATCCGACAGTTGCGTTGTCCGGGCTGACGTCTTCGCGGGCAAGCCTCGCTCCTACAAGGATTGCGTTGTTTTTCAAAACAACCGAAAACCTGTAGGAGCGAGGCTTGCCCGCGAAGGCAATTGAACATTCAACGCAGAACTGACGGATTCACCACGGTAATCGAGAACCCCATGCCTCAACCGCGTCCCTACAAAGTTGCACTCAACGGCTACGGCCGGATTGGTCGTTGCGTCTTGCGCGCTTTGTTCGAGCGAGGGGCAAAGGCCGGGTTTGAAATTGTCGCGATCAACGATCTGGCCGACATGGCCAGCATCGAATACCTGACACGCTTCGACTCCACCCACGGGCGTTTTCCCGGCGAAGTGAGGGTTGAAGGCGATTGTCTGCATATTAATGGCGACTGCGTGAAGGTCCTGCGCAGTGCCACCCCCGAAGGCATCGATTGGGCGTCGCTGGGCGTCGATCTGGTGCTGGAGTGCTCCGGCGCTTACCACACCCGTGAAGATGGCCAGCGTTTCCTTGATGCCGGCGCGCCGCGGGTACTGTTTTCCCAGCCGATGGCCAGCGAGGCGGATGTCGACGCCACCATCGTCTATGGGGTGAACCAGGATTGCCTGACCGGCGACGAGCTGCTGGTATCCAACGCCTCCTGCACCACCAACTGCGGCGTGCCGCTGTTGCGCCTGCTGGATCAGGCCATTGGTCTGGAATACGTCTCGATCACCACCATCCATTCGGCAATGAACGATCAACCGGTCATTGACGCCTATCACCACGAAGACCTGCGCCGCACCCGATCGGCGTTCCAGTCGGTGATTCCGGTGTCCACTGGTCTGGCGCGTGGCATCGAACGCCTGTTGCCGGAACTTGCCGGGCGAATTCAGGCCAAAGCCGTGCGGGTGCCGACGGTTAACGTGTCTTGCCTCGACATTACGATGCAGACCGTGAGCGATACCGACGCCACCGAGGTCAACCGGATTCTGCGCGAGGCCGCCACCCATGGCCCGCTCAAAGGCCTTCTGGCCTACACCGAGTTGCCTCACGCAAGCTGTGATTTCAATCATGACCCACATTCGGCCATCGTCGATGCCAGTCAGACCCGAGTTTCCGGCCCGCGGCTGGTGAACATCCTGGCCTGGTTCGACAACGAATGGGGTTTTGCCAATCGAATGCTGGATGTTGCAGAACACTATCTGCAAGCAGCTATTTCCAAAAAACAGTAACTCAGGAATGCGACCCATGACCGTGTTGAAGATGACCGACCTCGATCTGCAAGGTAAGCGCGTACTGATTCGCGAAGACCTCAACGTCCCAGTCAAGGACGGTGTTGTCACCAGCGATGCGCGAATCCTGGCTTCGCTGCCGACCATCAAGCTGGCCCTGGAAAAAGGCGCGGCCGTGATGGTCTGCTCGCACCTTGGCCGTCCGACCGAAGGCGAGTTCTCGGCCGAGAACAGCCTCAAGCCAGTGGCTGACTACCTGAGCAAGGCGCTGGGCCGCGAAGTGCCGCTGGTGTCCGATTACCTGGGCGGCGTCGACGTGAAAGCCGGCGACATCGTGCTGTTTGAAAACGTGCGCTTCAACAAGGGCGAGAAAAAGAACGCTGACGAACTGGCCAAGCAATACGCGGCCCTGTGCGACGTGTTTGTGATGGACGCCTTCGGCACCGCTCACCGCGCCGAGGGTTCGACCCATGGCGTGGCCAAGTTCGCCAAAGTCGCCGCTGCCGGCCCGCTGCTGGCCGCCGAACTGGATGCTCTGGGCAAGGCCCTTGGCGCCCCCGCGCAGCCAATGGCCGCTATCGTTGCCGGCTCCAAGGTTTCGACCAAACTCGACGTGCTCAACAGCCTGAGCCAGATCTGCAACCAGCTGATCGTCGGCGGCGGCATTGCCAACACCTTCCTTGCTGCGGCCGGTCACCCGGTGGGCAAGTCCCTGTACGAGCCGGACCTGCTGGACACCGCTCGCGAAATCGCCGCCAAGGTCAGCGTTCCGCTGCCGGTGGACGTGGTGGTCGCCAAGGAATTCGCTGAAAGCGCGACCGCTACCGTCAAGCTGATTGCCGACGTGGCCGCAGACGACATGATCCTGGACATCGGGCCGCAGACCGCGGCGAATTTCGCCGAGCTGCTGAAGTCATCCAAGACCATCCTGTGGAACGGTCCGGTGGGCGTGTTCGAATTCGACCAGTTCGGTAATGGCACCAAAGTGCTGGCCCAGGCCATCGCTGAAAGTTCGGCGTTCTCCATCGCCGGCGGCGGTGACACTCTGGCAGCCATCGATAAATATGGCGTTGCCGATCAAATCTCCTACATTTCTACCGGCGGCGGCGCGTTCCTCGAATTCGTCGAAGGCAAGGTGCTGCCGGCCGTTGAAGTGCTTGAAAGCCGGGCCAAGGCCTGAGGCTGCCCATTTGACCAGGCAAGGGAGTGTTCACATGGTCAAGACGTTAGCGCTGTTGATCGCGGCGGGTGTGCTGGCGGCTTGCGGTAGTAACCCGAAAGCTCCGCCGGTGCACGAGACGTCTGAACAGGACAAAGGCTGCTACCAGGCCGACTGGCAGGCTGAAACCAACCCGGTGATCAACAAGCGTTCCGGGCCTGATGGCCTGGAAAAATACGAGACCCAGACCCCGGCCAAGGAACATGGTTGCCCTTGACGGGTCTGACACTTTACTCAGGGCTGGCGGCGTGCGCCGTCAGTCGAGGAACATGGATGAAAGGTTTTATCGCCATTACGGCGCTGGCTCTGCTGGCAGGTTGCTCCAGTCTGAACCTGTTCAAGCCTGCCGAATCGACGGACAGCTGGACCACCTGGACCTGCGACAGCCAGGCCAAGGTGCTTTGGCGCTATACCGATGCCGCTCGCAAGGACGTCGACGTTCGCCTGGGTGGTACCGATAAGGTCTACCCTTTGAAGCTTGAACCGGGCGCCGAAGGTTCGCTGTACAGCAACGACGTACTGGCATTTCACATAAAAGGTGAGGAAGGCCTGGCTTACTGGGTTGCCACCAATGATTTGATCGGCCGCGGTTGCAAGGCCGAGTAATTGATGGATTGCGTTAAACCTGTAGGAGCGAAGCTTGCTCGCGAAGAGGTCATCACATTCAACACATGTGTTGGCAGTTCGACCGCTTTCGCGAGCAAGCTTCGCTCCTACAGGAAATCGAATACCGAATTCGCAGCCCGGACCAACCCCCGATCTGCAATAACTTGAATAGCCGCCGTCGCTACGGCAGGCTGACACGATTAACGACCCTAAACCGGGAGAGACACACACAATGGCACTTATCAGCATGCGCCAGATGCTGGACCACGCAGCCGAATTCGGCTACGGCGTTCCAGCCTTCAACGTCAACAACCTTGAGCAGATGCGCGCGATCATGGAAGCCGCTGACAAGACTGACTCCCCGGTGATCGTCCAGGCTTCGGCCGGTGCTCGCAAATATGCCGGCGCACCGTTCCTGCGTCACCTGATCCTGGCGGCAATCGAAGAATTCCCGCACATCCCGGTGTGCATGCACCAGGACCACGGCACCAGCCCTGACGTGTGCCAGCGCTCCATCCAACTGGGCTTCAGCTCGGTGATGATGGACGGTTCCCTGGGTGAAGACGGCAAGACCCCGACCGACTACGACTACAACATCCGCGTCACCCAACAAACCGTAGCCCTGGCTCACGCCTGTGGCGTATCGGTAGAAGGCGAGCTGGGTTGCCTGGGTTCGCTGGAAACCGGCATGGCCGGTGAAGAAGACGGCATCGGCGCCGAAGGCGTTCTGGATCACAGCCAGATGCTGACCGACCCGGAAGAAGCCGCTGACTTCGTCAAGCGCACGCAGGTCGACGCCCTGGCCATCGCCATCGGCACCAGCCACGGCGCTTACAAGTTCACCAAGCCACCTACCGGCGACGTGTTGGCGATCGACCGTATCAAGGAAATCCACAAGCGCATCCCGAACACTCACCTGGTGATGCACGGTTCGTCTTCGGTGCCGCAAGACTGGCTGGCGATCATCAACCAGTACGGTGGCGACATCAAGGAAACCTACGGCGTGCCGGTAGAAGAAATCGTCGAAGGCATCAAGCACGGCGTGCGCAAGGTCAACATCGACACCGACCTGCGCCTGGCGTCCACCGGTGCGATGCGTCGCCTGATGGCCACCAACCCGAGCGAGTTCGACCCACGCAAGTTCTTCGGCGCGACCGTGACTGCGATGCGTGATGTGTGCATCGCTCGTTATGAAGCCTTTGGTACGGCTGGTAACGCTTCGAAGATCAAGCCGATCTCGCTGGAAGCGATGTATCAGCGTTACCTGAAGGGTGAGTTGAACGCTAAGGTCAACTAAGCCTCCAGCGTTTGATTGACATTAAACCCGCCGAGAGGCGGGTTTTTTATGAGGGGGATGTTACCCGGTCACGATTCAGTTATTTATCGTGATCAATATCAAGCTTGGTAAACGTCACCTCCCCGCCTTCGCTGGTGTATCCGGTGTGGTCCTGCACATACACCCCGGCCTTGAAGTACAGCGGCTTGACGCTCCAGGTCTTGCTGATGTCGGTGTCCCACTTGTAGCCCGCCGCACTGATGCCCAGTGCGCCGTGGGGGCTCAGGTGAATCATGTAGGCAAATTGCTGATTCAGCTTCACGCCGGTGGCGATGGTGATCACCCGGCTGTCGCCGTCATCGGGGCGCATGCGTACTTTGGCGACAATGTTGCCTGTCTGCGTCTCGGTCTTGTACTGGTACTCGACCTTCACCATGGGCTTCTGGCTTTTGTAAGCGTGAATCTGGCCGATGACGATCTTGCCGGAACTGGGCACCTGGTTGATCGCCAGCGTGGCACGCAAGGAGTTATCGGCGTCCGGATACAGCCAATTGCGCAGCTCTCCATTGCTATAGGTTTCGCGCAACTCGGTGCGAGGATATGAGGCGTTTTCAGTGCGAGTACCCGTCACTGGCGTCCAGAAAAAAAGCGTGCCGGAGTCGGAGTTGAAGTATTTATCCTTGAAGCCGTTCACCAGTTTGGGCGTGTCGACGGTGTACGGCGGATTGCCGACGGGAACACTCAAGTTCCAGGTTGCGAGATCGATCATAGTCAAAAAGCTTCCACGATTTTTTGCTGCACGCACGTGCCAGATGCTCTAGCACACGCCTTGGAGGGCGGTCTTTATAAGCGCACACGGCCAATTTGTTAATGTCGGTCTGACAGATGGTTGACGTCAACATCCTGTCGAAATGCCATCTTTCCCGGTTTCAGGGGGTTGTAGGGGCGACCGTTAGTCGGCAATGTACGCAATGGTTAAATGGTGGCGTACTGACACCTTCTGCTTTCACAGATCCGGGACTAGAGTGAAGGCTTAGTATTTGTCCGGCGTTCACAAGAAGCCGGCCTGCCGCCCCGAAAAAGAGAAGCAGCATGGAATGCGCGCAAGCGACGCCAGCCGAAGCCAGCTCAATTCTTTTAATCGTCGATGATTACCCGGAAAACCTGATCAGCATGCGCGCGCTGCTCCAGCGCCCAGGCTGGCAGGTCTTGACCGCCGCCTCGGGCTTCGAAGCCCTCGATCTGTTGCTCGAACACGATGTGGACCTGGTGCTGCTGGATGTGCAGATGCCGGGCATGGATGGCTTTGAAGTCGCGCGTCTGATGCGCGGCAGCCAACGCACTTGCCACACGCCCATCATTTTCCTCACCGCCAACGAACAGTCCCGGGCCGCCGTGATCAAGGGCTATGCCAGCGGCGCGGTGGATTACCTGTTCAAACCCTTCGATCCGCAAATACTCAAGCCGAAAGTGCAGGCGGTGCTTGAGCATCAGCGCAATCGCCGCGCGTTGCAGCGCCTGAGCCACGATCTGGAGGTCGCTCGCGCGTTTAATGCATCGGTATTGGATAATGCCGCCGAAGGCATTGTGGTGGTCGGTGAGGACGGTCTGATCCGTTTTGCCAATCCTGCAATGTCGCGGCTGCTCAACGCCACCGTGCAAGACCTGCAGGGCAAGGAATTCCTGGATTACCTGCAAAAGCCACACATCCCTGTCTGGGCCGGTTCCGAATTGCTCGACGGTTACAGGCGCGGTGAAACCCTGCGCCTGCATGATGCGCTGCTGCGCACGGCACCGGGTCAACAAGTGCCGGTCGCGCTGTCCTGCGCACCTCTGCCCGCCGAGCAGCAGGCCATGGTGGTGACGGTGCTGGACATGTCGGTCGTGCGTCATTTGCACCAACAGCTGGAGTATCAGGCAGTGACCGACCCGCTGACCGGGCTGCTCAATCGTCGGGGTTTCTACCAGACGGTGGAAAATCTTCTGCTGCGTGGCGAACGTACTGACAGTGTCTGGGTATTGCTCTATCTGGACCTCGACGGCTTCAAGCGGGTCAATGACTCGCTCGGTCACGATGCCGGTGACCGGGTATTGCGCTGGGTCTCCGAACAGTTGAAGGCCTGTCTGCGACCTTTCGACATCCTGGCGCGCATGGGCGGCGACGAATTCACGGCGTTGCTGGATCTGGAATTCCCCGAGCAAGCGGCAAAGATTGCCGAGAAGCTGATTGAGCGCGTGTCGATCTGTCAGCAGATCGACGGTCTGGATATCGCCCTGGGCGCCAGCATCGGTATTGCCACTTTCCCGGATTGCGGGGCCAATCTCGACGGCTTGCTGCGAGCGTCGGACATCGCCATGTATGAAGCCAAGCGTGCCGGCCGACAACAGTATCGCTTCTACGATCACGACATGAATGGCCGGGCACGGTCGCGTTTGATGCTCGAAGAAAGTGTCCGGACAGCCATCGATAACCGTGATTTCAATCTGGTGTATCAACCCCAGGTATCCATTGCCAGCGGACAGATTCGCGGCTTCGAAGCACTGCTGCGCTGGCAGCACCCGAGTGTCGGCGATGTGCCGCCCGGGTTGTTTTTGCCATTGCTGGAAGAGGCGCGGTTAATCAGCCGGTTGGGCAGCTGGATTTACCAGTGCGGGGCAGGTCAGCGCAAGGCTTGGGAAACCTTGTTTGCCGAGGACCTGGTGCTGGGCGTCAGTTTGAGCGGCACGCAGTTCGGCATGCCTAATCTGGTCACCGAATTGCGTCAGGTGTTGGAGCGCAACGGTCTGCAGGCACGCCATCTGGAGGTCGAGGTCACCGAAGAGGCCTTGATGCACAATCCCGACGAAACCCGCAAACAGGTGCGCCTGCTGCGCAATCTGGGGGTGCGGGTCGCCCTGGATGACTTTGGTTCCGGGCCGTGCTCGCTGTCTCATCTGCGCGACCTGGAGCTGGACACGCTCAAACTCGACCGGCATTTGATCTCCCGGCTGCCGGCGTCTTCACGGGATGCGGCACTGGTGCGCAATGTGATCGAGCTGTGCAGGCAATACGGAATGCTGGTGGTCGCCGAAGGCGTAGAAACCGTTGCGCAATATGAGTGGCTGCACGCGAATGGCTGCGAGTACGTACAAGGGTTTCTGGTCGGGCAACCGATGATGGCCGAGGACGTCGGTGACTTTGTGCAGCCGTTCGACTGGAGCACGCTGGTCCGCTGAATTCGCTACACTGGCGACCTGTTCGTTTCTGATGTTGCCCGCCCCGATGACCGTGTTGAAATACCTCCAGGCTTATCCCGTTGCATTGCAGGACCAGGTGCGCCAGCTGATCGCCGCAGGTCGGCTGGAGGACTATCTGAGCCAGCGTTACCCGCAGAAGCACGACGTGCAGAGCGACAAGGCGCTGTATACGTACGCGCTGGACTTGAAGCAGGCGTTCTTGCGTAACGCTGCGGCCATCGACAAGGTCTTGTTCGACAACCGCCTGGACCTGACCCATCGTGCCCTCGGCCTGCACACCACGATCTCCCGGGTGCAGGGTGGCAAGCTCAAGGCCAAGAAAGAAATTCGCGTGGCCTCGTTGTTCAAGGAGGCACCTTCCGAGTTTCTGAAAATGATCGTGGTGCATGAACTGGCGCATTTCAAGGAGTCGGATCACAACAAGGCGTTCTACAAGTTGTGCGAACACATGTTGCCGGGGTATCACCAGGTGGAGTTTGACCTGCGGGTTTATCTGACCTGGCGGGATATGCAATAAAGATCAACAGATCGTCCGAACGGCGCCCGAGCTTTCGGCAGCGCCTGCGGGGCTGCTATCTTTTGATCGTCTGAATGATGTGGAGCGCAGGGATGGATGTCAGCAAGACCAAGAGCAGCTTCTACCGCCGGTTGTACGTGGCGTACCTTATCGACAGCGGGCTGGCGAGCAGCGTCCCGGCGTTGACCGAAGTGACCGGCATGCCCCGGCGCACGGCGCAGGACACCATCGCGGCGCTGGCGGACCTGGATATTGTTTGCGAGTTCGAACAGGAAGAAGGCGCGCGCAATCATGCCGGGCGTTATCGGATTCGCGAGTGGGGGGCGATTGACCGGGGATGGATCGAGCGTCATTTGCGGCAGATCAAGGCGGTGTTGGACTACCCCTGATATTCGGCGCCTGTGCTAACGCCATCGCTGCGGTGCGGCGATCCGACAAGCCAGCTCCCACAGTGATCGCGGATGGAATACAAATTTGTAATCCAACCCGGAACCTGTGGGAGCGGGCTTGCTCGCGAAGGGGGCCTCAGGGACGACGCATCCCTATATGCGGAATATCATCCTCAAGAAACTCCTCGCCCGCCACGACAAACCCGTACCGCCCGTAATACCCCTGCAAGTGCGACTGGGCCGACAGATAGATCGGTACCTCTGGCCAGCGCTTTTCAGCCTGCTTCAATGCCTGGTTGATCAACTCATGACCCAGTCCCTTGCCGCGCGCCTCCGGTGCGGTTACGACCCGCCCGATCACCACATCGCCACCCTGTAGCTCCGGGTCGAGCAAGCGCAGGTACGCCACCAGCCGATCCCCGTCCCACGCCATCAAATGGCAGGTATCGCCTTCCAGATCCTGGCCATCCACGTCCTGATAGGCGCATTTCTGCTCGACAACGAACACCTGCGCACGCAATTGCAGAATGGCATACAGCTGCTCTTTGCCCAGGTCAGTGTGGTGTTTGCAGACCCAATCGATTGTCATCTTCACATTCCTTGATCAACTCGCTCCGATACTAAGCGCACAGGCCAAGGATGTCTGTATGACGAACAACTCTGTGACAAAGGCCAAAACGTCACGGGTCATTGTTCACCTCCTACGCCTCGCTCGTATCCTTGATCAAATGCGCCGCCAATGTGCGCAACGGCCCCAGCTGCCGGCAGATCAGCCCCAACTGCGTCTGCACCAGCCGTTGCCCTTCATCGATCTCATCCGGCATGTGCTCCAGCGCATTGGCCAGGGCCTCTTCCTCATCGCTCTGAATCGCAATCGGCTGTTTAGTCGCCAGGCCTTGGGCGATTTCATCGATGCTGGCGGCCAGTTTCACCCCCGCACCCTCGATCAAATGCTCGCGCACGTCCGATGGTAGCCGGGTGTCGCGATGGGCGCCCAGACCGGACAAATAGCTGAGCAAGGTATGCGACAGCACCAGAAACCGAAACCCGACATCCGCTTCCTTACGAAAATGCCCCGGTTCCATCAGCATGTTCGCCAAGGTGGTCGACAGCGCGGCGTCAGCGTTGTGAGCATTGCGTCGGGCCAGGCGATACGCCAGGTCGTCGCTTTTGCCGACAGCGTATTGCTGCATGATCTGGCGCAGATAAACGCTGTTGCAGGTCAGGGTGTTGGCCAACACTTTGTTCAGGCGTCGGCCTTGCCAGTCCGGCAGAAACAGGAACACCGCCAATCCGGCGATCAGGCTGCCGAGCAAGGTATCGAACAGTCGCGGCAGGAACAGCCCGTACCCGTCGCCGACCTGGTTGAAGCAGAACAACACCATCAGGGTGATTGCCGCAGTCGCCAGGGTATAGCGGGTGGTGCGGCTGATAAAGAACACCACCCCGGCGGCGATCGCGAAGCATGACTGGATCAGGGGATTGGGGAACAAATCGAAAAGGGCCCAGGCCACGGTCAGGCCGATGGCGGTGCCGATGATCCGCTGACCCAGCTTTAATCGCGTCGCGCCATAGTTCGGCTGACAGACAAAGAGCGTGGTGAGGATGATCCAGTAACCCTGGGACGGGTGGATCAAATGCACCATGCCGTAGCCGATGCTCAGGGCCAGGGGCAATCGCAGGGCATGACGGAACAGCAGCGAGGTCGGCGTCAGCTGCGTGCGCAAGCGCATCCACACATCCTTGAGGCTGCGTGGCGAACGGTCGAGCAGGCTGCTGTCGGTGGCATCGGCCAGCGCGTCGGGGTTGCTGGCATCGCTGAGCAAACGGTCAAGGGTGCCGAGGTTGGCCGCCAGTGCGCGCAATGAACGCAGCAGGCCGCGCCAGGCCGGGTTGCTCTGGTTGCGCAGGTGTTCGAGGGAGGCGTGCAGGTCACTCAGGGCTTCGGCGAAGCTGGCGTCATATGTGAATGGCTGGCGCATCTGGATCGACTCGGCCAGCGCGCGGCAGGCTTTGCCTTGCTGGCGCAGCAGGCGCTGACAGCGGAACAGCACGTCGCTGTGGAAGAAGGCTTCGGCCAGGGCATTGTAGGGGTAGTGCGAGGAGCTGGCGCGCTCGTGGATGTCCTGGGCGAGGAAGTACAATTTCAGGTAACGGCTGACTTTTGACCCTGGTCGGCCATTGCCGACCCGATGCAGGATGATTTCCTTGGCGGCGTTCAATGCGGCCACCACTCGGCCGTTCTGCTGGGCCAGTTCCAGGCGGCGAGCTTCCACGTCCATCTGCCGGATCGGCTCGAACAGCGACGATTTCAGCTTCAGGTAATAACCCAATTCACGGAACAGTCGCGCCAGGCTCTGCTGCACCGGCTGGTTGGAGAACATCGCCTGCCACAGCACCGAGAGCAAGCCATACCAGGTCGCACCGGCCACCAGCAGCACCGGTTCGTGCCAGAAATCAGTGACTGCACCGCCACGCTGTTCGACACCGATCATGGTGTAGACCGACAGGATCAGCGTTGCCGACGCAATCGCACCATAGCGTTCGCCCAAGGCACCCAGCATGGTCAGGCCGAAACTGGCCAGCGCGAGGGCGATGACAAAGACGATGGGGTAGGGGAAGAGCAGTTCGACGGAGACGGCGGCGACGCTGAAGCACACCAGCGTCACGGCCAGGGCGTTGAGACGGCCTTGCCAGCTGTCGTCGGTCTCGGCCAGGGCGCTGGCGATGATGCCCAGGAACAACGGGATCAGCAGCGCCATTTCATCCTGATACCAGCACAGGGCCATGCTGCCGGTCAGGGCGATGAACACCCGCACGCTGTAGCTGAATTTATCCAGCGCCCAGAGGCGACGCAGAGACTGACTGAACGGGGTCGATGACATGAAGTGCGAAGGCCTTCCGAGGCAATGAAGCTAAATTGAGCCAGTAATGACGTCGACGCAATGGCGCCGATCACATCTGACAGCAAAATCTGTTCCTTGATTGTTCTCTGTTGTCTGTTCGGACGCCTTCGCGGGCAAGTCGGATCGCCGCATCGCTCGCTCCTACGGGTTTCTGTCGTACGCAATATCCCAAACGAAACAAAAACCGTAGGAGCGAGCGATGCGGCGATCCGACTTGCCCGCGAAGAACGATAACGCGGTCTATCAGACGTACTGCGCGGCAGCGTACCCGGAGGCCCAGGCCCACTGGAAATTGAAACCGCCCAGATGCCCGGTGACATCGAGCACTTCGCCGATGAAATAAAGGCCAGGGCTTTTCAGCGATTCCATGGTCTTGGACGAAACCTCGCGGGTGTCGACGCCGCCGAGGGTCACTTCGGCCGTGCGATAGCCTTCGGTGCCGGCCGGTACCACTGTCCAGCTCGCCAGTTTCTGCGCGATGTCGGCAATTTCCGCATGGGTGTACTGTTTCATCGGCTTGGAGACGAACCAGTTGTCCGCCAGCAGGTTGGCCATCTTCTTGGTGAATATTTCACCCAGCAGGGTTTTCAGTTCGCTGTTCGGGCGTTCGGCTTGTTGCTGTTGCAGCCAGCCCGGCACGTCGTGATCCGGCAGCAGGTTGATCTCCACCGTGTCGCCGGACTCCCAGAACGAAGAAATCTGCAAAATCGCCGGGCCGCTGAGGCCGCGGTGGGTGAACAGGATGTTCTCGCGAAAGCTCTGGTCGTTACAGCTCACCAGGCAATCCACCGAGGTGCCGGACAGCTCGGTGCAAAGCTCCTTGAGCTGATCGGTGATGGTGAACGGCACCAGACCTGCGCGGGTCGGCAGCAAATCGTGGCCGAATTGTCTGGCCACCTGATAGCCGAAACCGGTTGCGCCCAAGGTCGGAATCGACAGGCCGCCCGTGGCGATCACCAGCGATTCGCAGGTGATCTGGCCCAATGTGGTGTCCAGCAGGTAACCCTGTTCGAGTTTCTCGATGGTCTGGATCGACGTGTCCAGATGCAGGCTCACGCCGACCTGATCGCACTCGCTGAGCAGCATCTCGAGGATGTCGCTGGATTTGTTATCGCAGAACAATTGGCCGAGTTTTTTCTCGTGGTACGGCACGCCGTGTTTGGCGACCATGCCGATGAAATCCCACTGGGTGTATCGCGCCAAGGCGGATTTGCAGAAATGCTCGTTCTGCGAGAGAAAATTGCCCGGTTCGGTGTACATGTTGGTGAAATTACAGCGACCACCACCCGACATCAGGATTTTCTTGCCGGCCTTGTTTGCGTGATCGAGCAACATCACTTTGCGCCCACGCCCGGCGGCGGTCAGCGCACACATCAACCCTGCGGCGCCAGCGCCAATGATCACGACTTCGGTAGAGCGCAAAACGGTGTCCTCACATAAATCTCAGGGCTAACCCAGATCCTGTAGGAGCGAGGCTTGCCCGCGAAGAACGATTACACGGTGCATCAGGTATACCGAGTTATCGTTCTTCGCGGGCAAGTCGGATCGCCGCATCGCTCGCTCCTACAGGGGGCGGTGCGGTTTTACAGGATACGCACGCGCAGCGAACGACCCTTGATCTTGCCGTCGTTCAGGCGCTGCAAGGCTTGCTTGGCGATCCCGCGTTCCACAGCCACATAAGCCTGGAAGTCGAAAATCGCGATCTTGCCCACCTGGGCCCCCGGAATCCCGGCATCGCCCGTCAGTGCGCCCAGAATGTCGCCCGGACGAACCTTGTCTTTACGGCCAGCGCCAATGACCAGCGTGCTCATCACCGGCAGCAGCGGTGCGCCGCCCTGGGATTTGAGGTTGTCCAGCTGATCCCAGCTCAACGGCGACTTCTGCAGTAGCTCGATGGCTTGGGCGCGGTGCGCTTCGGACGGTGCGACCAGGCTGATCGCAATACCTTTCTCACCAGCACGACCGGTACGGCCCACACGGTGGATGTGGATTTCCGAATCACGGGCCAGTTCGACGTTGATCACCATGTCCAGCGCATCGATGTCCAGGCCGCGAGCGGCGACGTCGGTAGCAACCAGCACCGAGGTGCTGCGGTTGGCGAACATGGCCAGTACCTGGTCACGGTCACGTTGTTCCAGATCGCCATGCAGGCCGACGGCAGAGATACCTTTGGAGGTCAGGTGATCAACGGTTTCCTGAACCTGCTGCTTGGTGAAGCAGAAGGCGACACAGGAGGCCGGACGATGATGCCCGAGGACTTTGACCACGGCGTCCATGCGCTCTTCTGGGGAAATCTCGTAGAAACGCTGCTCGATCTGCGTGTCGTCGTGGAACGCCTCGGCCTTCACGATCTGAGGGGTGCGCATGAATTTCGCTGCCAACTGCTTGATACCCGTCGGGTACGTGGCGGAGAACAGCAGGGTCTGGCGACGCTCTGGGGTCTGGGCAATGATTTCTTCGATGGAGTCGTAGAAGCCCATGTCGAGCATGCGGTCGGCTTCGTCGAGGATCAGCGTGTTCAGGCCATGGAGCACCAGCGAACCTTTGCGCAAATGCTGCTGGAGGCGGCCCGGGGTGCCGACGATGATGTGCGCGCCGTGCTCCAGAGAACCGATCTGCGGACCGAACGACACGCCGCCGCACAGAGTCAGGACCTTGATGTTGTCTTCGGCACGGGCCAGGCGACGGATTTCCTTGGCGACCTGGTCAGCCAGCTCACGGGTCGGACAGATGACCAGCGCCTGGCAACCGAAGAAGCGCGGATTGATCGGGTTCAACAGGCCGATACCGAAGGCGGCGGTCTTGCCGCTGCCGGTCTTCGCCTGGGCGATCAGGTCCATCCCCTTGAGGATCACCGGCAAGCTTTGCG
The DNA here is from genome assembly GCF_001661075.1 of Pseudomonas silesiensis. Classification (NCBI taxonomy): domain Bacteria; kingdom Pseudomonadati; phylum Pseudomonadota; class Gammaproteobacteria; order Pseudomonadales; family Pseudomonadaceae; genus Pseudomonas; species Pseudomonas silesiensis. Next base: position 6,344,224 of record NZ_CP014870.1, on the reverse strand, counting down.
CCTGGATCGGCGTCATCTGGGCATAACCGAGGGAGTCGAGGTTAGCCAGCATGGCGGCGGACAGCGGCAAAGTATTAAAAGCGGTGGCGATGGTGGTCACGGGACTGGCCTGCAAAACAAAATGTCGCGCAGTGTATCAGTCCCATGGCCATTCGCCCTAAGGCTCTATGTGTTCTTCCGGACGCTTGACGCGCCGTCCGTCTTCCTTTGAGAGCTGCGAGAAGATTGTCGCGGCCAGCATCGCCATGATTCCAACCGTCACAAAGGTCAGCTGGAATGCACCCAGAACAGTGTCTACGCCGTCATTGCCGGCTTCTGCGGTAAAGCCGCCGAGCAGTGCGCCAGCGCAGGCGACGCCCAGGCTGAGGGACAATTGCGCGACCACCGACAGCAAGCTGTTGCCGCTGCTGGCGCTGGCGTCGTCGAGGTCGATCAGGGTCACGGTATTCATCGCGGTGAACTGCAGCGAGTTGATGGCGCCGAGGATCGCCAGCATTCCCAGCAGCAACCAGTACGGCGTCTGCTCGCTGACCAGGCCCATGCTCGCCAGCATCAGTCCCAGCGCCAGGGTGTTACCGGTCAGCACGATGCGATAGCCCAGGCGCTCGATCAGCGGTCGGGCCACCGACTTGGCGACCATCGCCGCGGCAGCCAGCGGCAACATGCTCATCCCGGCCTGGGAGGGCGAATAACCCAGGGCCACTTGCAGCAGCAACGGCACGAGGAACGGCAACGCGCCGCTGCCCAGGCGGGCGAAGAGGTTGCCGAGGATGCCCACGGCAAACGTCCGGGTCTTGAACAGCGAGGGTGCGAACAGTGGATTGTCGATGTGCCCGGCGCGCAGCCAGTACGCGGCCAGGCAGGCCATGCCGCCGAACAGCAGCAACATTACGCGCAAGTGCGGCAGGTGCAGTTCGCCGAGTCCTTCCATGGCAATGGTGATCAGCACCATCGCCGCGCCAAACAGCAAAAACCCCAGGCTGTCGAAACGGGTGCGCTCGGTGCCGCGCAGATCAGGGATGAATTTCCACACGGCGTAGCATCCGATGGCGCCCACCGGCAGGTTGATCAGGAAGATCCAGTGCCAGGTCAGGTATTCCACCATCCAGCCTCCCATGGTCGGGCCTAGCAGGGGGCCGAGCAGTCCGGGAATGGTGATAAAGCCCATGATCCGCACCAGCTCCGAGCGCGGGTAGGCGCGCAGCACCACCAGGCGCCCGACCGGCAGCATCAGCGCGCCGCCCAGGCCCTGAATCACCCGGGCGCCGATCAGCATGCTCAAGGTGTTCGACAGGGCGCAGAGCAACGAGCCGATGCTGAACAGCAGGATCGCGCCGAAGAAGATTTTCTTGGTGCCGAAGCGGTCGGCGATCCAGCCTGAGGCCGGGATCAGCAAGGCGACGGTGAGCATGTAGGCGATGATCACGCCTTGCATGCGCAGCGGATCTTCGGCCAGGTCTCGGGCCATGGCGGGCAGGGCGGTGTTGAGGATGGTCCCGTCGAGGGATTGCATGAAGAACGCGATGGCAACAACCCAGGGCAACCAGCGGGCAGTGACAGCGTCGAGAGGTTGGCGGTTGGGCATGGGGCCTCTTGTCAGTGTGAGCATTCCACCGATCCTGTAGGAGCGAGCTTGCTCGCGATGGACGTGAACGATGACGCGTGCTGCCTGGAAAAATGCGTCGCCTTCACATTCATCGCGAGCAAGCTCGCTCCTACAGGGATATGCGTGTTTACAGAGTCAACGTCAATCGGCTGACAAGCGCCCCCGGCAGCAACGCCGAGTCCGTGGCGCGCTGACTGTAGGTGCTGGCCGACAGCAGTAATTCACGCTCCGCGGTCAACGCTTCCAGCTGCGACCCCAGCAAACTGTAGGCGCTGTCATCAAAGCGCATGGTGCTCACCGGCGCCTGGATCTCGCCGTTCTCGACCCAGAAGGTCGCGAATCGCGTCATGCCGGTCAGGCGTGCCGCCGGCTGGTCCGAGTAGTTCAGGTACCAGAGGTTGCTGATGTACAACCCGGTGCCCAGCTGCTTGAGAATCTCTGCCTCAGGCAATTCTCCGGCCGCCATGTTCAACGCGCTCGGCATTTCACCGCCGCTGGCGCCATTGGCCGTCAGGCCATATTCCGCAGCGCTGCGGGAACTGACCATCTGCGCGCCGGCCTTGCCATTGACGATCAATCCAAGATCGCTGCGCGGATAACCTTCGCCGGAAAACGCCGGGCTCAATGAACCGCTTACCTTCTCATCGAGCGACACCAGCGGGCTGAACGAGCTGTCGCCTGCGTAAAGCTTCTGCAGCGGACTGTTCTTGCTGGCAATCGACTGTGCCGAGAAACCGCCCCAGCCCAGCATATCCATGATTTCACCCATGGCCGCCGGCGCCAGGTAGGCGCGGTACTGGCCCGGCGCCAGGGTGCGTTGCGGTCTGCCCAGAAACGCCAGCTGCTCGCGCGCTTGCGCAAAACGGCTGGCGAACCCTTCGCTGTTCCAGTCATGCCCGGCGTAGCTGGCTTTGACGGCTTGGCCATTGTCATGGAACAGGCTGAAATCGAAGTTGAAGCTGTTGGCCTGATGCCAGCCAAACGCGCCTGAAGAACTGGCGAAACCCCGACTGATCGGGCCGGCAGCGTAGAAGCCCACCAGGTCCAGCCCTTCGGCCGCCTGGGTGATTTGCGCGACCACTTGCTCGGTGTCCGGCAGCGGATGGTCCTGCACATTCCTGCTCTGCCAGCCGGTGTAGTTGAGCAGCAGGTACGGGTCCTGCGGCAGCAAAGGCAAGGTGTCGCGCAACTGTTGCAGCCCTTCGGCCAGGCGCTGAACATCGACTTGCGCATCACCGCAGAGGGTAATGTTCAGGTCCGCGTGGCGCCCGTCGTCGATCAGCTTGAGGCCGACGCTCGCTTGCTGCACCTGGCCGGCCTGGCGCACTTTGGCATGGTTGAAACGCACGAAGGCCGACGACTCGGCGGCGTAGCTGAGGGTGAATTGTTCCGGTTCGCGCACAGCATCGCGCAACCAGTGGACCAAGGCCTTGAACGCTTCGGCCTGATTGCTGGACGTACTCATCAGGCGTCTCCTCCAAATACATCCACATTGCTGAACACACAGGCCGGCGACGCATGGCCAACGCGGATCACCTGATTCGGTTCTCCCTTGCCGCAATTCGGTGTGCCGAGGACCTTGACGGTGCTGGCGTCGCCCACGGCGCTGAGGCTCTTCCAGAATTGCGCGGAAATTGCCCGGTAGTTGGGGTTTTTCACCACGCCCTTGAGTTCGCCATTTTCGATCAGCCGAGCCCATTCGCAGCCGAACTGGAACTTGTTGCGCGCATCGTCGATGGACCAGGAGCGGTTGGTGCTCATCAGGATGCCGTGCTCGATGTTGCCGATCAGCTGCTCCAGCGGTTGATCGCCGGGCTCGATGTTCAGGTTGGCCATGCGGTCAATGGGCGGGCGATTCCAGCCACAGGCGCGGCTGTTGGCGACGCCGTTCATGCCGGCCCGGAATTGAGAAAGGGCGCCACCCAGTGGTCGCAGCAGCAAACCTTCCTTGATCAGGAATTGCTTGCTGGCGGCGGTGCCGTCGTCGTCATGACCGTAACTGGCGAGCTGTTCAGGGATGTCCGGATCGAAGGTAACGTTCAGCAGTTCGGAGCCGTATTGCAGGCTGCCGAAGTCTTCAGCCTTGACGAAACTGGTGCCGGCGTAATTGCGCTCGTCGCCGAGGATACGGTCCAGTTCCAGCGGGTGACCGATGGATTCGTGGATCTGCAACATCATCTGGTCGGGCATCAGCAGCAGGTCGCGTGGGCCTTGCGGGGTGTTCGGCGCCAGTAGCAATTGCAGCGCCTGATCAGCGATTTTAGGACCGGCACCCACCAGGCCGCAGCGGCTGATCACATCAAAACCACCCTGCTGGCCGAAGTTCTCGCGGCCGAGGGTGCGGGTCTGGCTGTCGCTGCCATCGTAGGCAGTGACGTCCAGGCCCGGGTACACGAAACGTTGAGCCTGGCGCAGCTCGGCGCCGGCGCTGTTGAGGTAGATCTGCTCGACGTGGGTGATGCCGATGCTCACCTGCCAGTTCACCAGGCGCTCGTCCTTGGGCACGGCCGCGGATTCGGCGCCGAGCAATTGGTAGCAATCGCTCAGGGACGGGAAGGGCTGGTCGAGGTTCGGCGAGAAGTAATCGGCGCGGTCACTGGAAACGGCTTGTTCGCGCAGGTCGAGCAGGGCGTGGGGCTTGAGTCGGCGGGCGTGTTGCTCGGCTTTGTCCAGTGCGGCCTGCAGGCCGGATTGGGACAGGTCGTTGGTCGCGGCATAGGTTTCCACGCCGTTGACCCGAACCGTCAGCATCGCGCCTTCGTCCCGGCTCAGGCTTGGAGGCTCGGCGACGTTCTTGCGCACCGACAGGTACTGGCCGGACTCGCGCACATAACGCAGCGAAAAGAATTCAGCGCCCGTGCGCAAGGCAGCGAAGCGCTGCTTGAGCTGGGGGTGGAAATCGAACATTCGTGGACCTCCTTGGTATGGAGCATCGGTGTTGCGAGGGGGTGAAACGATTGCGTGGGGCTAGATTAGGCCTGGGCGGGGAGCGATATCAAGGGCGGGGCGGTGTAGGAAAGGATTACTTCGGGAGGTATGGTGCTTGGTCTGGCGTCTTCGCGGGCAAGCCTCGCTCCTACAAGGAATCGCGTTCTCCTGTAGGAGCGAGGCTTGCCCGCGAAGGGCGCGCCTCGGTATTACGTCTTACTGAGCAGTCAGGCTCACTTCCCGCAACGGCTTGCCACGCACCGGCGCTTCACCGGCAACGTAATAATCAGCGGTGCTGCGCGGCAACGGCTTGCGACCACGGATCTTGTCGGCGATTTTCTCGGCGATCATGATGGTCGGCGCGTTCAGGTTGCCCGTGGTGATGATCGGCATGATCGAGGCATCGACCACGCGCAGGCCCTGCATGCCATGCACACGACCTTCGCCATCGACCACGGCCATCTCGTCGGTGCCCATCTTGCACGAGCAGGACGGGTGGAACGCGGTTTCGGCGTGTTCGCGGATGAACTTGTCGAGCTGCTCATCGGTTTGCACTTCGATGCCCGGGCTGATTTCGCGGCCACGGAAGGCGTCCAGTGCCGGCTGTTGCATGATTTCACGGGTCAGGCGGATGCCATCGCGAAATTCCTGCCAGTCCTGCTCGGTGGCCATGTAGTTGAACAGGATGCTCGGGTACTCGCGCGGATCCTTGGACTTGGCCTGGATGCGACCGCGGCTCGGCGAGCGCATGGAACCCATGTGCGCCTGGAAACCGTGTTCCTTCACGCCGTTGCTGCCGTTGTAGTTAATGGCGACCGGCAGGAAGTGGTACTGGATGTTCGGCCAATCGAATTCCGGACGTGAGCGGATGAAACCGCCGGCTTCGAACTGGTTGCTGGCGCCGATGCCGGTGCCGTTGAACAGCCACTCGGCACCGATGGCCGGCTGGTTGTACCAGAGGAGCGACGGGTACAGCGAGACCGGTTGGGTGCAGGCGTATTGCAGGTACAACTCGAGGTGATCCTGCAGGTTTTCACCCACGCCTGGCAGGTCGTGAACCACCGGGATGTCGAGCTTGTTCAGCAGTTCCGCCGGGCCGACACCAGAACGCTGCAGGATCTGCGGCGATGCGATGGCGCCGGAGCACAGCAACACTTCCTTGCGGGCGCGGGCTTCAATGCGTTCTTCAGCGGCGCCGATCAGGTAACGCACGCCGACCGCACGCTTGCCTTCGAACAGGATCTTGTCGGTCAGGGCGTGGGTGACGATGGTCAGGGTCGAGCGCTTCTTGGCGATGTCCAGGTAACCGCGGGCGGTGCTGGCGCGACGGCCGTTCGGCGTCACGGTACGGTCCATCGGGCCGAAGCCTTCTTGCTGGTAACCGTTCAGGTCTTCGGTGCGCGGGTAACCGGCTTGTACGCCTGCTTCAACCATTGCGTGGAACAGCGGGTTGTTGCCGGCTTTCGGCGTGGTCACGCTGACCGGGCCGTCGCCACCGTGGTAGTCGTTCGGGCCGATGTCACGGGTTTCCGCCTTGCGGAAATACGGCAGGCAGTTGAGGTAGTCCCAGTCTTCCAGGCCTGGAAGCTTGGCCCAGTTGTCGTAGTCCATGGCGTTGCCGCGGATGTAGCACATGCCGTTGATCAGCGAGGAACCACCCAGGCCCTTGCCGCGACCGCATTCCATCCGACGACCGTCCATGTGTGGCTCTGGATCGGTTTCGTAGGCCCAGTTGTAGCGGCGGCCTTGCAGCGGGAAGGCCAGTGCGGCCGGCATCTGCGTGCGGAAGTCGAGACGGTAGTCCGGGCCGCCGGCTTCGAGCAGCAGGACGGTGACGCCTTCGTCTTCAGTCAGACGGGTCGCCAGGGTGTTACCGGCCGAGCCGGCACCGATGATGATGTAGTCGAATTCTTGGGACATTGAATGCACCCTCTTTGAAGTTGGTCAGGTCTGGCCTGACGAGTGCTGCGCACTCGATCGCGGGCAAGCCTCGCTCCTACAAGGACCACGCAGGACCTGTAGGAGCGAGGCTTGCCCGCGAAGGCGGCCTCGCAGGCGAAGCGGATATCGCCTTAGAAAACCGAGGCGTAATCGCCCAGTTCGACCTGTACCGATTTGATGCGTGTGAAGTTGTTCAGCGAGCTGATGCCGTTCTCACGACCCACGCCCGACTGCTTGTAGCCGCCGACCGGCATTTTGGCGTCGGACTCGCCCCAGGCGTTGATCCAGCAGATACCGGCTTCCAGTTGATGGATCACGCGGTGAGCGCGGTTCAGGTCCTTGGTGACGACGCCGGCGGCCAGGCCGAAGTCGGTGTCGTTGGCACGACGGATCACTTCTTCTTCGGTTTCGTACGTCAGGATGCTCATCACCGGGCCGAAGATTTCTTCGCGAACGATGGTCATCTCGTCGGTGCAATCAGTGAACACGGTCGGTGCCACGAACGCGCCCTTGGCGAATTCGCCGTCGGTCAGGCGAGTACCGCCGCACAGCAGGCGAGCGCCTTCTTCCTTGCCCTTGGCGATGTAGCCCAGCACGCTTTCCATGTGGGCAAAGCTGACCAGCGGACCGAAGTTGGTGTTCTCGTCTTCCGGGTTGCCGATGCGGATGCGGGCAACACGCTCAGCGATCTTGGCTTCGAAAGCCGCTTTCAGCTGGCTCGGTACGAACACGCGAGTGCCGTTGGTGCAGACCTGACCGGAGCTGTAGAAGTTGGCCATCATCGCGGTGTCGGCGGCGCGATCGAGGTCGGCGTCGTCGAAGATGATCAGCGGGGATTTGCCGCCCAGTTCCATGGTCACGTCTTTCAAGGACGAACCCGAAGCGCTGGCCATGACCTTCTTGCCGGTGTCGGTGCCGCCGGTGAAGGAGATTTTCTCGATGCGCGGGTGTTCGGTCAGCCAGGTGCCGACTTCGCGGCCGCTGCCGGTCAGCACGTTGAACACGCCCGCCGGAACGCCGGCTTCGGTGTAGATCTCGGCCAGTTTCAGCGTGGTCAGGGAGGTGACTTCGCTTGGCTTGAAGATCATCGCGTTACCGGCCGCCAGGGCTGGCGCGGACTTCCAAAGGGCGATCTGGATCGGGTAGTTCCACGCGCCGATACCGGCCACGACGCCCAGCGGCTCGCGACGGGTGTAAACGAAAGACGTGGTGCGCAGCGGGATCTGCTCGCCTTCGATGGCCGGTACCAGGCCAGCGTAGTATTCCAGCACGTCAGCACCGGTGACGATGTCGACATACTTGGTTTCGGAGTACGACTTGCCGGTATCCAGGGTTTCCAGGGCAGCCAGTTCATCGTTGCGCTCGCGCAGGATGTCCACGGCGCGACGCAGGATGCGCGAACGCTCCATGGCGGTCATCGCGGCCCAGATTTTCTGGCCCTTTTCGGCGCTGACCACAGCGCGCTCGACGTCTTCCTTGGTCGCACGCTGTACGGTTGCGAGGACTTCACCGTTAGCCGGGTTGATGGCTTCGAAGGTGGCGTCGCTGCTGGCGTCGGAGTAACCGCCATCGATGTAAAGTTTTTGCAGTTCGAAACGGGCCATAGTGTCCTCGCAAGTGCATAAGTGGTTGGCGTAGGCCACCGCGGTGATGCCATAAGGTTGTGGCAACATCGATCAGTAGCAGTTCAGGGGCTGAGCATTTATATGTGCTCTAACTCACCTGCTTGGCCAGTTGGAAATCCATGTATTCGTAAGCGATCTGGTGCGCCTGCGCGGTGTCGAAAGCATCTCCCGACAGCGCGCCGCGCAACCACAAACCGTCAATGAGGGCTGCCAGACCTCGAGCTGCACTGCGCGCGTCATCGAGCGGCAATACACGGCGGAACTGGCAGCACAGGTTGGAATACAGGCGGTGATCGTTGATCCGCTGCAACCTGTGCAATGACGGGTGGTGCATGCTGGTGGCCCAGAAGGCCAGCCAGGTTTTCATTGCCGGGCCATTGACCTGGCTGGCGTCGAAGTTGCCTTCGACAATCACCTGGAGGTGAGCCCGCGGGCTGTCGTCCTCCAGCGCCTGACGGCGCGCGGTGACGTTCTCGCTGAGGACACTCATCAGATACTGCGCCGTGGCGGCGATCAGGCCGTTCTTGTCCTGAAAGTAGTGACTGATGATGCCATTCGAGACGCCGGCCAAACGGGCGATCAGCGCAATGCTGGCGTCCCCCATTCCGACCTGATCTACCGCCTGCAGCGTGGCTTCGATCAACTGCTGGCGACGGATGGGTTGCATACCGACCTTGGGCATCTTGCACATCTCCTTAGGCCTTCCGCTGGACGTAAAACGTCTGTCGGGTTGAAGGCCAGTCTATTTTGTTTTGATTGAACGTTCAATCAACAAAGAATAAGATCTGCGACAATTCGTCGCTGCTTACAGATTTTTCCTACATGTAAATGGCGAAAAACCGACATCCAAAACTGCTCGAAACCTATACGCGCTGGCGTTCCTGGGGATCGGGCTTTTTTCGGGGTGTCTTTATATCACCCGTCGGTCGGCTGCCCCTCTAACCGATTGGTCGGGTATCGCGTTGCCTTGTGTCTTTCTCTCGCACTGCCGGAGCCCCTGTGCCATGAGTTCTGCCTCTCTAATAAAGACCCCGCCCGAGAAGGTGACGGTCAACGGTTGGGTGTTCTACACCTCTACCGCGCTGATCCTGCTGTTGACCGCCATTCTGATCATCGCCCCGCAAGAGGCCGGCAGACTGCTGGGTACGGCGCAAGCCTGGTTGTCCCGCAGCTTCGGCTGGTACTACATGGTGGTGATTGCCGCCTACCTGGTGTTCGTGGTCGGCCTGGCGTTTTCTTCCTATGGCAAGCTCAAACTGGGCAGCAAGGACGACACCCCGGATTTCAGCTACGGCGCCTGGGCGGGGATGCTGTTTTCGTCGGGTATCGGCATCTCGCTGCTGTACTTCGGTGCATCCGAGCCGCTGGACCACTACTTCAATCCACCGGAAGGCGTGGCCGGCAGCAACCTTGCCGCCCGTCAGGCAGTGCAGCTGACATTCCTGCACTGGGGCCTGCACGGCTGGGCGATCTATGCCCTGGTCGGGTTGGCCGTTGCCTACTTTGCTTACCGGCACAACCAGCCGCTGGCGTTGCGTTCGGCGTTGTATCCGCTGGTGGGCGAGCGTTGGGTCAAAGGCGCTGCCGGTCACGCGGTGGACGGCTTCGGCATGTTCGTGACCCTGCTGGGCCTGGTGACGAACCTGGGGATTGGTTCGCTGCAAGTGTCGTCGGGCCTTGAAAACCTGTTCGGCATGCAGCACAGCAATACGAACCTGCTGATCGTGATCATCGTGATGAGCACCGTAGCGACCATCGCGGCCGTGTCCGGTGTCGAAAATGGCATTCGCCGTCTGTCCAACCTGAACATCGTGTTGTTCAGCGGCCTGTTGATTTTCGTGCTGCTGTTCGGCCCGACCCTGCACCTGCTCAACGGCTTCGTGCAAAACGTCGGTGACTATCTGAACAGCGTGGTGCTGAAGACCTTCGACCTCTATGTGTACGAAGGCGATAGTGAGAAGTCCGATCGCTGGTTGGGCCTGTGGACCTTGTTCTACTGGGCGTGGTGGATTTCCTGGGCGCCATTCGTCGGCATGTTCATCGCGCGTATTTCCCGTGGTCGCACGGTGCGTGAGCTGGTGGCTGGCGTGCTGCTGATCCCGCTGGGTTTCACCCTGGCCTGGCTGTCGATCTTCGGTAACTCGGCCCTGGACCTGGTGATGAACCATGGGGCGGTGGAGCTCGGGAAGACGGCGCTGGAACAGCCGTCCATGGCGATCTACCAGTTGCTGGAGCATTACCCGGCGTCGAAAGTGGTGATTGGCGTATCGATCTTCGTCGGCTTCGTACTGTTCCTGACCCCGGCGGATTCTGGCGCGGTGATGATGGCCAACCTTTCGTGCAAGGGTGGCAATGTCGATGAAGATGCGCCGCACTGGCTGCGGATCTTCTGGTCCGTGATCATTACGCTGGTGACCATCGGCCTGTTGTTTGCCGGTAACTTCGAAGCCATGCAAACCATGGTGGTGCTGGCGGGCCTGCCGTTCTCGGTGGTGCTGGTGTGCTTTATGTTCGGCTTGCACAAGGCCATGCGCCAGGACGTGCAGATCGAACAGGAGCAGGCGGAACTCGCCGCCCGCGGTCGTCGTGGTTTCAGCGAGCGTTTGACTCAGCTGGACCTGCAACCGAACCAGTCGATCGTGCAACGCTTCATGGACAAGCACGTCAGCCCGGCGCTGGAAGAGGCGACGGTGCAATTGCGCGGGCAGGGGCTGGACGTGCAGACGCTGCTGGGCAAGGCCAAGCGCTGCATGGGCGTGCGCATCGAGATGGAGGAGGGCAATCCGTTTGTCTACGAAGTGAGCCTGGATGGTTATCTGGCGGCGGCGAGCGACACGGTGTCGGCTGAAAGTGCCGAGGAACCCCGCGCACGTTACTACCGCGCCGAGGTGTACCTGCACAACGGCAGCCAGGACTATGACTTGATGGGCTTCACTCAGGATCAGATCACCCGTGACGTGCTCGATCAGTTTGAAAGCCATCGGCAGCTCCTTGGCCGCGTCTATAGCTGAGTTGTGAGGTGATGCGGTGTTTCTGCCTGAAGCACCGCGTCGCCTTCATCGCGGGCAAGCCCGCTCCCACAGGATCGGGGGTGTATGCAAATATTGTTCACCACACCGACCCCTGTGGGAGCGGGCTTGCCCGGGTAGAAACCGGAGACATCCTTTACGTTTTAAACCGGAGACATCGTTTACAGGTATGAAATACGGTCAGGAGGTGCCTGACCATGCCCTGGAATCGAGAGTCCCCAATGGATCAACGAATCAAACTCATAGGCGACTGGCTGCAAGGCAGCTATTCCAAAAGCGAGTTGGCCCGTCACTACGGGCTCAGCCGACCCACTTTGGATAAATGGCTTGCGCGCTACGAAACACAGGGCATTGATGGGCTCAAGGAACTGTCACGGCGTCCGCATACGAGCCCTTTCAAAATCAGCGATGAGGTGCTTGAGCTGCTAGTCGCGTACAAGCGCGAGCATCACAGCTGGGGACCTGAGAAGCTGGTGCATAACCTTAAGATTGATCATCCAGAGTTGTCTTGGCCAACAGTCAGCACGGCAGGCGAATGGCTTAAGCGAGCAGGTCTGGTGCAAAAACGTCGTTTCCTCAATCGCCCGCCAGCGGGGAAAAATCCGCTGCGCGACGCTACTGCGCCTAATCAGACATGGGCGGCGGATTTCAAAGGTGACTTCGCGCTTCAGAACGGCCAACGTTGTTACCCACTGACCATTACTGATCACGTCAGCCGATTTCTATTGCTGTGCAGAGCGCAAAGCAGCGTTGCCGGGGCTCGCGAAGGGTTCGACTGGGCGTTTCGGGAGTACGGGTTGCCTAATGTGATTCGCACAGACAACGGCTCCCCCTTTGCCTCCACCGGCATTTCGCGCATATCCAGCCTGGCGGCTTGGTGGATACGCCTAGGGATCTACCCTGAGCGAATCCAGCCGGGGCGGCCTGACCAGAATGGCCGTCATGAGCGCATGCATCGAACGCTCAAGGCTGCATTACTTCATGCGCCTGAACGTAATCTGGTGGAACAACAGTTGGCATTTGAACAGTTTCGACAGGAGTTCAATTACGTAAGACCTCATAAGGCTTTAGAGATGAAGGTTCCTGCGGATCTGTATAAGCCTTCGCCAAGGCAGTACGACGGACGCGTGCCTGAGGCTGATTACGCTTCGGATATGAGGATCCGCATGATCCGACAAAATGGATCGATGAAATGGAAAGGCAAAATGATTTTCGTCAGTGAATCTTTGGCAGGTGAGGCGCTAGGACTGAAGGAAGTGGACGATGATGTGTGGGATATTTACCTTTGCAACTACCTTTTAGGCAGACTGAAAAGCGGCGAGAGCCGCCTTTCAAGCCAACAGAAACGTAAAGGATGTCCCCGGTTTCAGTCGTAAAGGATGTGTCCGTTTCTACACAGCGAAGGGGCCATAAGCATCGAAACTGCTTGACCCGATATCCCATAAACAAAAACGCCGCGATCCTGTCGCGGCGTTTTTGTGTGTGTTGCTTCTTACCCCAGGTTCTTGCCGAGCAGCGCGTGATACAACTCGCTGTCCCCGAGAATCCCGACCACCTTGTTGTTATCGTGCAGCACCAGCTTGTTGCCGGTCTGATAACGGATCTGCAAGGCATCGCGCATGCCGATGTTGGAGTCGACCAATGTCGGCCGACGCCCCAACCCTTCAACCGCTTGCCCTGGGATCCAGTTCTGCAGGTCCAGGCTCGCGCCGTTCTGGCGAGCGCCCTTGATGGTGTTGCCTTCGGCCAGGTCCAGCCACGAATCGCCACCCGGATCCAGGCATACCGAACCGTTGATACGCTTGCAATTGTCCAGGGTGCGCATCAGGCTGCGACCGCACAGCACGTTCAGCGGATTGGTGTGGGCGACGAATGTCCGCACGTAATCGTCCGCCGGGTTCAACACGATCTCTTCAGGTTTGCTGTACTGAATGATCCGACCGTCTTTCATGATTGCAATACGGCTGCCGAGCTTCAGGGCTTCATCGAGGTCGTGGCTCACGAAAACGATGGTCTTGCTCAGTTTGCGTTGCAGTTCCAGCAGTTCGTCCTGCAGGCCCTGGCGGATCAGCGGGTCGAGGGCCGAGAACGGTTCGTCCATCAGCAGGATGTCGGCGTCCATCGCCAGTGCACGGGCCAGGCCCACGCGTTGTTGCATACCACCGGACAGCTCGTTGGGTTTCTTGTTGCGCCATTGGGTCAGCCCCACCAGCTCAAGCTTTTCATCCACCAGTTTGCGGCGTTCTTTCTCAGGGCGACCCTGCATTTCCAGACCGAAACTGATGTTCTCGCGAACGGTCAGCCAAGGCATCAGGGCGAACTTCTGGAACACCATCGCAATGCGCTTGGTGCGCATCATTTTCAGTTCTGCCGGAGTGCAAGAGGCGATGTCGATCTGCTTGCCTTCGTGCTCGACGAACAATTTGCCGCGGCTGACGGTGTTGAGGCCGTTGATGCAGCGCAACAGACTGGACTTGCCCGAGCCGGACAGGCCCATCAGTACGCAGATTTCACCTTTTTCGACGTCCAGGCTGGCCTTTTCGACCCCTACGATCTGCCCGGTCTTTTTCAGGATCTCGTTACGGGTCATGCCTTGATCCAGCAGCTTGAGTGCCTCGCGTGGATCCTTGGAGAAAATTACGTCGACGTTATCGAAGCGAATAATGCTCATGCGTCACCCCCTACTTTGGCTTCGGGTTGTTTGCAGATACGGTCGAGCATGATCGCCAGCAGTACGATCGCCAGGCCTGCTTCGAAGCCCAGGGCGATATCAGCAGTGTTCAGTGCGTTGACCACGGGTTTGCCCAGGCCGTCGGCGCCCACCAGTGCCGCGATCACCACCATCGACAACGACAGCATGATGCACTGGGTGATACCGGCCGCGATGCTTGGCATGGCGTGGGGCAATTCAATCCGTGAGAGCAGTTGACGTCGCGAGCAGCCAAAGGCCTTGCCAGCGTCCATCAATTCTTCCGGGACATCGCGAATACCCAGGTAAGTCAGGCGGATGGGCGCGGCAATCGCGAACACCACCGTGGAAATCAGGCCCGGGACCACACCCAGACCGAAGAGGGTCAGGGTAGGAATGAGGTAGACGAAGGTCGGCACGGTCTGCATCAGATCGAGTACCGGCCGCATCACTGTGTAGAACATCGGTTTATGCGCGGCGACGATGCCCAATGGCACGCCGATCAGCACGCAGACCAGGGTGGCGAACAACACCTGGGCGAGGGTTTCCATGGTTTCCTGCCAGTACCCCAGGTTGAGGATCAGCAGGAAGGAGGCGATGACAAAAACGGTCAGGCCCCACTTTCGTTGAATGAAGTGTGCCAGTAGCGCGATGAGGCCGATCAATGCCAGCGGGTTGAACCAGGTCAGCGCGAAAGTCACGCCGTGGATCATCGTTTCCAGTGACACGGCGATGGCGTCGAAAGTGCTGGCGCCGTTTTGCGTCAACCATTCAACGAAGCCTGCGATGTACTGGCCTAAAGGTATTTTCTGATCAATCAGCATGGTAGTGAACGTCCGCATGCAAGGAAATAAACAGCCCGGGGAAGTTGCCTCCCCCGGCGTAAGCGATTACTGAGCGAGCTTGGCTTTAACGGCCTCCAGGCCTGGTTTACCGTCAATGGTGGTCACGCCAGCGAGCCAGGTATCGAGGACCTGTGGATTCTTTTTCAGCCAGGCCTTGGCGGCCGCGTCAGGCTTCATTTTGTCGTCCAGGACGTTGCCCATCAGCGTGCTTTCCATGTCGAGGGTAAACACCAGGTTTTTCAGCAACTGACCCACGTTGCTGCATTCCTGCGCGTAGCCCTTGCGGGTGTTGGTGAAGATGGTCGCCTGACCGAAGTTCGGGCCGAAGAAGTCGTCGCCGCCGGTCAGGTACTTCATCTTGAAACGCGTGTTCATCGGGTGCGGTTCCCAGCCCAGGAACACCACGGCGGTGTTGCGGCGCTGGGCGCGATCGACTTGCGAGAGCATGCCTGCCTCGCTGGATTCGACCACCTTGAAGCCGGCGTCTTTCAAGCCGAAGGCGTTCTTGTCGATCATGCTCTGAATCAGGCGGTTGCCGTCGTTGCCCGGTTCGATGCCGTAGATCTTGCCGTCGAGTTCTTTCTTGAACTTGGCGATGTCGGCAAAATCCTTCAGACCCTTGTTATACAACTCTTCGGGGACGGCGAGGGTGTATTTTGCGTTTTCCAGGTTGGCGCGCAGGGTGTCCACGGTGCCGGCATCGCGGTAGGCCTTGATGTCGTTTTCCATGGTCGGCATCCAGTTACCCAGGAATACGTCCATGTTCTTGCCATCGGCCAGGGATTTGTAGGTCACCGGCACGGAAATCATCGTGGTCTTGGTCTTGTAGCCCAGGGCATCGAGCACGACGCTGGTGGTGGCGGTAGTCACGGTGATGTCAGTCCAGCCGACATCGGAGAAGTTTACGGTTTTGCACTGAGCCGGTTCGGCGGCTTGCGCCAGAAACGGCAGACTCAGCATGGCGGCCAACAACAACGGCGGGGAACCTTTCATGAATGGACTCCTTGGTGTTTTTTTTGGCAGTGTTCCGACTGGACCACCGCACTTATAGGTTGCGGTTGGATGGCGTTTTGGAGACATCTCTACCACGGCGCCTTGCAATCGAGTCGATACGATCATGTACCAGTGAAAATCTGACGCCTACAGGGTGCGTCGTAACCAGTACAGGGAGGGTCGCATCCAGTGTCGGTGACGTCGCTTACAGCTTTTTTCAGCCCTGTTCGTTGCTCTGAACTGCAAAAAAACGCCGAAAACACAGCGTAAAACGCACGCGGCGTTTGTGGACAAGAGTACGTCGGTGTCAGACGTCGAATGACAGGGTAAAAGCCTGATGATGCAGCCATACCGGCGGATTGCAGCTTGAGCGTAGCAGCTCCGTCGCCAGGCGCTTTTGCGTCTGGAGTTGGCACATCCAGGAGTTCGGCAGCAATGGCTATCAGCGTTTTCGACCTGTTCAAAATCGGTATTGGCCCTTCCAGTTCGCACACCGTTGGGCCCATGCGGGCCGCGGCGTTGTTCGTGCAAGGTATGCGTGAGCAGGGGCTTGTGGAGCAAGTGCGGCGTATCGAGGTTCAGCTGTACGGGTCGCTGTCAGCCACCGGCATCGGACACGGCAGCGACAACGCAGTGATCATGGGGCTGATGGGCGAGTGGCCGGACGCGATCGATCCGTCGCAGATCGGCCTCCATATCGCCACCTTGCGTGAAACCGACACGCTGTTGCTCGATGGGCGTTTGCCGGTGCCGTTCATCTGGGCCCGGGATATGCGCCTGATCGACGAAAACCTGCCATTCCATCCCAACGCCATGACCCTGGTTGCCGAGGGTGATGACGGTGAGCTGCATCGCGATACCTACTATTCCATCGGCGGCGGGTTTGTCGTCGATGAAGCACAAGCCAGCAGCGGAGTGGTGGACCTGGATCGCACGGTGTTGCCGTACGACTTCTCCAGCGCCGCCGAGCTGCTCAGTCTGTGCAAGCAGCACGACCTGCGCGTTGCCGAACTGATGATGGCCAACGAGAAGGTCTGGCGCAGCGAAGAAGAAATCCGTACCGGCCTGATGAAGCTCTGGCGCGCGATGCAGGATTGCGTCGAACAGGGCCTCAAGCACGAAGGCATCCTGCCTGGCGGCCTGAATGTGCGCCGACGCGCGGCCAAGCTGCACCGTAGCCTGCAGGAGTTGAACAAGCCCAACGTGATTGGCTCGACCCTGAGCGCCATGGAGTGGGTCAACCTGTTCGCCCTGGCGGTCAATGAAGAAAACGCCGCTGGCGGGCGTATGGTCACGGCACCGACCAACGGCGCGGCGGGCATCATTCCGGCGGTCCTGCACTACTTTATGAAGTTCAGCGAAGCGGTGACCGACGCCAACGTGGTCGACTATTTCCTCAGTGCGGCGGCGGTGGGGATCCTGTGCAAAAAGAACGCTTCGATTTCCGGTGCGGAAGTCGGTTGCCAGGGCGAGGTCGGTTCGGCTTGCGCCATGGCGGCTGCGGGGTTGGCAGAGATTCTCGGGGCTACGCCGGAGCAACTGTGCAACGCGGCGGAGATCGGCCTGGAACACAACCTCGGCCTGACCTGTGATCCGGTGGGTGGGCTGGTGCAGGTGCCGTGCATCGAGCGTAATGCGATTGCGGCGGTGAAGGCGATCAACGCGGCACAGATGGCGCTGCGGGGCGACGGTCAGCACTTTATCTCGCTGGATCGGGTGATCCGCACCATGCGTGATACCGGGGCTGATATGCATGACAAATATAAAGAGACATCGCGGGGCGGGTTGGCGGTTAGCGCGGTGGAGTGTTGATTCAGTAAGACCGCGTCGCCTCGTTCGCGGGCAAGCCTCGCTCCTACAAGGGCAATACAAAACCTGTAGGAGCGAGGCTTGCCCGCGAAGGCGCCAGACCAGTCAAAACTGCGCACTAAATGAACACCCGATTCAAAACGCGCCACGTTTTGGCGCGTCGCTTACAGATAAGCGCCTTCATCTGGATCACGGATCCAGATTGGCCATTACCGCCCGTCACCCGTGCTTGTGGTGACACTCTTCCCAGCCCCGTCGCAGACCTGTTCCCACAAGTGCTACCGATTTGCTCACAGGTAACGGGACAGCGCGCTTGCTGCCATTGATGGCACATAAATTCCACACTCTATTTGCGTCATATCCAGACACATCGCGACGTCGTTTTCAGGAGTTATTGAACACGCATTCAATTTTAGGCATGGCAATTGCTCTGTCATTACAAAGCCCGTCTCCCACGAGAGAACGATGGCCATAACAAGAGCCTCCGCCTGAGGCCATCACCCGCTTTGTGTGAGGAGATACCGCGATGACGACGTTCAACTCCGGGGCCCAACCCCAGAACCGTGCGCCTCAATCCATCGGCTTTCTGCTGCTGGACAATTTCACGCTTATTTCTCTGGCGTCCGCAGTAGAACCCCTGCGCATGGCCAACCAATTGTCCGGTCGCGAACTGTATCGCTGGACCACGATCACCGTCGATGGCGGTCAGGTCTGGGCCAGTGACGGTCTGCAGATCACCCCCGACTGCTCCATGCACAAAGCGCCCGCCCTGGACACCATCATTGTCTGCGGCGGTATCGGCATCCAGCGTACCGTTACCCGTGAACACGTGTCGTGGCTGCAAAGCCAGGCCCGTCAGTCCCGCCGTCTCGGCGCGGTGTGCACCGGCAGCTGGGCCCTGGCTTGCGCCGGCCTGCTGGACGGCTTCGACTGCAGCGTGCACTGGGAATGCCTGGCCTCGATGCAGGAAGCCTTCCCGCGTGTCGCCATGAGTACGCGCCTGTTCACCCTGGACCGTAACCGTTTCACCAGTTCCGGCGGCACCGCACCGCTGGACATGATGCTGCACCTGATCAGCCGCGATCACGGACGTGAACTGTCGGCCGCGATCTCGGAAATGTTCGTCTACGAGCGCATCCGCAACGAGCAGGATCACCAGCGTGTACCGCTCAAGCACATGCTCGGCACCAACCAGCCGAAGCTGCAGGAAATCGTCGCGCTGATGGAAGCCAACCTGGAGGAGCCGATCGATCTCGACGAACTGGCGGTGTACGTCGCCGTGTCCCGTCGTCAGCTGGAGCGGTTGTTCCAGAAATACCTGCACTGCTCGCCGTCGCGCTACTACCTGAAACTGCGCTTGATCCGCGCCCGGCAGTTGCTCAAGCAAACGCCGATGTCGATCATCGAAGTGGCATCGGTGTGTGGGTTTGTGTCTACGCCGCACTTCTCCAAGTGCTACCGCGAATACTTCGGCATTCCGCCACGCGACGAACGCGTCGGTTCCAACACCACGCAGCAAGTGGCGATGATGCCGCTGCCACAGGCACTGGTGCTGTCGCCGTTGTCCGGGCCGTTGTCGGCGTTGAGTCAGGCGCGTAATGAGTCGACTTTTGCTAGCGTAAGGCTCTAGACCGGGGCGCCTGCATTCGTCGGAACGCCGCCCGGAGCAAGCCCGCTCCCACATTGACCGAGTTCGCTTAGGGGAATGCGGTCAACTGTGGGAGCGGGCTTGCCCGCGAAGGCGTCCTGTCAGACACTACGGCTTTGCTGATACTCCGCCAGTGCCGGCAGCAATTGCTTGTCGATAGCCTGGCGCACGGCCGGCAGGATGGTCGCGCTGCTGGTGTACATCTGCTTGACCATGGTCCGCAGTTCCGTTGCCCGTTCGTTGTTCAAACCCCGTACCGCGCATTCGCAGGCCTGCTCGGCGGTAGCGCCAGGGGGCACTGCAAATCCCAACGCCTTCAGCTGGCCCAACAGGTCTTCCTGGTCAATCAAATCAGCGTGCATCATGACGCAATCCTTCTTCAGGGAACGTTGTCTTGGCTCGATTCTGGTAGGGCCCCGGGGTGGCGGCAAGGGCAATTTGTCGCAATGACCGCAATGGCTATGAACATGTCGTTTTCGGCTAACTTTCTAAAGAGAGGACGGGGCACACTGGATTCAGCTGGCTTCACGAAGGTTTGGTCACCCTCGCGCAACGGCTCCTCAACAGTTACCCACCTCTGCCCCGATCCTGTCACGGCTTGATCGGGGTTTTTTTTGCCTGTGAATCAGGAATGCAGGTGGTGTCTGGGCTGACGCTTTCGCGGGCAAGTCGGATCGCCGCACCGCTCGCTCCTACAGAGGTATGCGATCTCCTGTAGGAGCGAGCGGTGCGGCGATCCGACTTGCCCGCGAAGAATATGACGCGGTCTAACGTTGTAAAACGAGGATCCGCGACAGCAATTCATCCCGGTCAACATAGCAACCCTGGAAATGCCGCGCGCCAGTGGCCGGGTCGAAAGCATTGCGCGCATGGAGCGTACGACGGTTGTCGAAACACCACAGTTCCCCGGGATTGAGCCTTTGCATCAGCCTGAATCGAGGCTCCCGAGTCATGGCGATGAACCGGCGATAAGCGCGATACAGCTTCGGCATCTGCTCCACCGCCGCATCGAACGGGCCGCGCAGGAAGTTCGCCATGCGGATTTCCGACACCTGTCCCGAAGCGTCCAAAGCGATGATCGGCGCGAGGCGGCGGTAGTCGCTATGACGGTCCTTATTGCGAAACTCCACGGGGATTTCACACAAGGCCTGGAACGCTTCGGGATCTTCCTGGCGCAAGGCGTCGGCGATGGCAAAACCGTCGACGAAAATACTCTCGCCACCCTCGGCGTCATTGACCAGGCAATGCAGGAATTGCAGCCCTGGTTGCAACTCCCGGGTCGGCAGGTCGCTGTGCAGCGGCAGGTTGAAGGCGGTGTAGGCGTTGCTGTCGGCATCGGCCTTGGATTGCACGTTGAACAGCACACCGAAATTACTCTCGCGGATGAAGGAAATCCGCTGGGCGATCAGCTTCAGCGAGCCGGGCTCGGTGGGCACGCCACGGACCTGGGTCAGGCCGATGTCGCGCACCGCCAACAGCCACTGCAACAGCGCGTCGTTATCGTTCATCAGCGCCGCGTAGTCGAACACCGGCAACTGTAGATCACTGTTCCAGAGCCTGGCTTGCGGTTTGCCGGCGCGGCGTTCGGCACGGGACTCATCGTCATAAGCGTGGGCCCGTAGCCAGCCCGGATCGAAGCGGCTGCGGTGGCCGTCCTGCCATGCGACGCAGAGGCAGCCTTCAGCGTCGACGCTTGTCTCTGCGGGCAGGAGATTTTCTTCGACATCGACGATTTCCAGCACCTGCTCGCGAGTCACCGTGTAGACGCACAGTGGGCACGGGCAGTTGTCCCGCAGCCATTGGTGGTGAAACGGACTGACACGGTCGTCGGCCCATTTCACCAGAACGCGATCCGTCAGGGCTTGCACGCCAGCCAGCGCGCTGATCAACGGGTAAGTGCGGAAGTCGGCAAAAGCGGCGGCGGTGTTCAATGGCGATCTCCTTGTTCGAGGGTGATTGTTCGGTGGTGGCTATTTTGCCGGTGGCAGCGCGATCACGCGGCCAATGCAGGCGGGGGCGGGCAAGTCGGCTTGCTCGGCGACCATGGCTTGCAGCTTGCTCAAGGTCTCTTCACTGAAGGGCGCGGATCGCGGCCCGGCGAGGTCGACGTGCAGCAGCATTTGTTCATTGCCTGCCAGTTCCTTGTCATCGCCCACCAGGTGCAGGCTGTGGTAGAGGTGCAGGCGTTTGCTGTCGTGGCCGATGATTTGCGTGTGCACTTCGACTTCGGCATCGAGCTTCACTTCGTGCAGGTAGTTGAGGTGGAGTTCGAGGGTGAACAGCGAGTTGCCGCTGGCTTCGCGGTTGTTGCTGTCCATACCCAGCCGATCCATCAGTGCGTCGGTGGCGTAGCTGAAGATCAGCAGGTAGAAGGCATCGCGCAGGTGGCCGTTGTAGTCGACCCAGTCGGGGATGATTGTGGTTTGGTAGGTGGTGAGGGTGGGCATGGTGAGTGATCCAAGATGTGTGTTGACTGGACTGCCGCTTTCGCGGGCAAGCCTCGCTCCTACAGGAATGCGCGTAATCCTTGTAGGAGCGAGGCTTGCCCGCGAAAGGGTCGGTCCTGCTGGATAATTATTCGGCGAACGCCATCCCATGCTTCTCTTTGGTGGTTTTCACCGCCTCAAGCACCGCCAGCAGGCAATCATCACGATAGCGCTCCAGCGCCGAAATGCTGTGCGTTCCCAGCTGATCACTGGTGCCATCCACCACATCATCGATCAACTTGTCTGTCAGTTCCGGCGCCGGCAAATAGGTCCACGGCAACTGCAATGCCGGCCCGAACTGCGCCATGAAGTGGCGCATGCCCGCGTCGCCTCCAGCCAGGGTGTAAGTCAGGAAAGTCCCCATGAACGACCAGCGCAGACCGGCGCCAAAACGAATGGCATCGTCGATTTCACCGGTGGTCGCCACGCCATCGTTGACCAGGTGCAGCGCTTCACGCCACAGCGCTTCGAGCAGGCGGTCGGCGATAAAGCCTGGCACTTCCTTGCGTACATGCAGCGGACGCATGCCTAAGGATTCGTAAACTTTCATCGCTGCCTGCACGGCTTCTGGTGCAGTGTTTTTGCCACCTACCACTTCGACCAACGGCAGCAGATAAACCGGGTTGAACGGGTGCCCGACGACGCAGCGTTCCGGGTGGGTCGAACTTTCGTAAAACTCACTCGGCAACAGCCCGGAGGTACTGGAGCCGATCAGGGCATCCGGTTTGGCCGCCGCACTGATTTTGCTGTGCAGTTCCAGTTTCAAGTCCAGACGCTCAGGGGCGCTTTCCTGAATGAAATCCGCGTCGCGAACGCATTCTTCAATGGTGGCGACAAAGCGCAACCGATCCTGTGATGCGCCGGGTGCCAGGCCTTGTTTTTCCAGTGCGCCCCAGGCATTGGCGACGCGTTTGCGCAGGGCGGCTTCGGCGCCGGGCGCCGGGTCCCAGGCCACGACGTCGAGGCCGTGGGCGAGGGCGCGGGAGACCCAGCCGCTGCCGATCACGCCGCTGCCCAGGGCGGCGAAGGTTTTGATTTCGGTAATAAAGGTCATGGCAACGTCCTGAAGAATTTGGTGATGCCCTGTAGGGGCGAAGCTTGCTCGCGAAGACGGTGGTCCAGCCGCGGAGTATGTGGCGGATGTACCGGTCT
This sequence comes from Pseudomonas silesiensis, assembly GCF_001661075.1. Classification (NCBI taxonomy): domain Bacteria; kingdom Pseudomonadati; phylum Pseudomonadota; class Gammaproteobacteria; order Pseudomonadales; family Pseudomonadaceae; genus Pseudomonas; species Pseudomonas silesiensis. Next base: position 6,321,473 of record NZ_CP014870.1, on the reverse strand, counting down.
CTTCGCGGGCAAGCCTCGCTCCTACAGAGGTTTTTTGTGTGGGTTTAGCCGCGCTTGGTCAGGCCCATTTTTGTCCGGCCTTCCGCCGGGGTCAGCACCCGGGCGCCGAGGCGGCTGAGGATTTCCGAGGCGCGTTCGACCAGTTGGCCGTTGGTCGCCAGCACGCCCTTGTCCAGCCACAGGTTGTCTTCCAGGCCGACCCGTACGTTGCCGCCCAGCAGCACCGCTTGTGCCGCCATCGGCATCTGCATGCGACCGATGCCGAAGCCGGCCCAGACCGCGTCGGCTGGCAGGTTGTCGACCATGGCTTTCATGGTGGTGGTGTCCGCCGGCGCGCCCCACGGGATGCCCAGGCAGAGCTGGAACAGCGGGTTGTCCAGCAGGCCTTCCTTGATCATCTGCTTGGCAAACCACAGGTGACCGGTGTCGAAGATTTCCAGCTCGGCTTTCACGCCCAGCTCTTGAATGCGTTTGGCGCCGGCACGCAGTTGCGCCGGGGTGGACACGTAGATGGTGTCGCCGTCGCCGAAGTTCAGGGTGCCGCAATCGAGGGTGCAGATTTCCGGCAGCAGTTCTTCGACGTGGGCCAGGCGGGTCAGCGGGCCGACCAGGTCGGTATTGGGGCCGAACTCCATCGGGTTCTCGCCCGCGCCGATTTCCAGGTCGCCGCCCATGCCGGCGGTGAGGTTGACGATGATGTCGACGTCCGCCTCGCGGATGCGCTCCATCACTTCGCGGTACAGCGCGACGTCACGGCTGAATTTGCCTGTTTGCGGGTCGCGAACGTGGCAGTGAACCACGGTGGCACCGGCCTTGGCGGCTTCCACGGCGGCTGCGGCGATTTGTTTCGGGGTGACCGGCACGTGCGGGCTTCTGGCGGTCGTGTCGCCAGCACCGGTGAGTGCGCAGGTGATGATGACGTCGTGGTTCATGAGACGGGTTCCTTGCAGGCGTGATGATTCCGTTCGCAGCCCGGTCGGGCTGCGAATCGGTGGTTCAATCGGGTTTATTGGGTGGTCAATTTCAGGTTGTCAGCCGCCGGTTTGCCATCGAAGGTGGTCACACCTTCAAGCCAGCGTTGCTTGTCTTGCGGGTGATCCTTCAACCATTGTTTGGCCGATTCGAAAGCGTCCTTGTGCTCCAGCAGCGGCTGCATCATCCGGCTCTCGTCTTCGGCGGTGTAGGTCAGGTTGCTCAGCAAGCGGCCGATGTTCGGGCACTGCTGCGCGTAGTTGGGCGAGGTGACGGTCCAGACCGTGGCCATGCCTTCGTTCGGGCCCAGGGCGTCTTCGCTGCCCGTGAGGTAAGTCATCTGCACGTTGACGTTCATCGGGTGCGGCGCCCAGCCGAAGAACACCACCGCTTCCTTGCGCCGCACGGCGCGATCCACTGCGGCGAGCATGCCGGCCTCACTGGACTCGACCAGCTGGAACTTGCCCAGGCCAAACTGATTCTTGGCGATCATCGCCTTGATCTGGGTGTTGGCGCCCGAGCCAGGCTCGATGCCGTAGATCTTGCCGCCCAGTTCTTTCTGGAATTTGGCGATGTCGGCAAAGGTTTTCAGGCCCTTGTCGGCGAGGTAAGTCGGAACGGCGAGGGTGGCGCGGGCATCTTTCAGGCTGGGCGCTTCCAGCACCTTGACTTGATTGGCCTGGACGAACGGCGTGATGGTCTGGGTCATCAACGGGTTCCAGTAGCCCAGGAACAGGTCCAGGCGCTGGTCGCGGATCCCGGCGAAGATGATTTGCTGGGATGCGCTGGTTTGTTTGGTGTTGTAGCCGAGGCCGTCGAGCAGGACTTGGGTCATGGCACTTGTAGCGATTACGTCGGTCCAGTTCACGACGCCCATGCGTACGTTCTGGCATGACGCAGGTTCGGCCGCCATGACACTGGCGCTCAATAAGGCGGTACCGCTGAGTGCAAGAACACAGCTGCTGATCAGTCGTTTCATGTCGGGTTCCTCGGCAGACGTTATTGTGGGTTCCGGCGTCTTCATGCGCCGGTGATGACAAGTTACGCAGCATAGACCCCGTGAAAGCGCACTGCGGCGACCAGCTCTTGCACTGCAGCGACCTGTGCTCTTGAATGCCGCGTGCAACTGGCGTATCAACGTCCACACGCTTCCCGCCTCTCGTTACCTGCCAGTCGAGTGCGCTACATGTCCCAGGATTTCTACTTCTTGTTGATGCCGGGTTTCTCGGCCATCGGGTTCATCTCGGCCATCGAGCCGCTGCGGGTCGCCAATCGCTTTCGCGGCGAGCTATACCGCTGGCATGTGCTGAGTGCCGACGGGGGCGCGGTATTGGCCAGCAATGGCATGTCGGTCAACGCCGACGCTGCGCTGGAACCGCTGAAAAAAGGTGCAACCCTATTGGTGGTCGCCGGTTTCGAACCGCTGAAGTTCGCCACCCCGGCCCTGGAGCACTGGTTGCGCCGCCTGGACAACGAAGGCGTGACCCTCGGCGCCATCGACACCGGCAGCTTCGTCCTCGCCGAAGCCGGCCTCCTCGACGGCCATCGCCTGACCTTGCACTGGGAAGCCATCGACGCGTTCAAGGAGTCTTACCCACAGCTCAGCGTTACCCAAGAGCTGTTCGAGATCGATCGCCGGCGCATCACGTCAGCGGGCGGCACTGCCTCCATCGACCTGATGCTCGATCTCATCGCCCAGGCCCACGGCCCGGCACTGGCGATCCAGGTCAGCGAACAATTCGTACTCGGGCGCATCCGCCCACGCAAAGACCACCAGCGCATGGAAGTCGCCACGCGCTATGGCATCAGCAATAAGAAACTCGTTCACGTTATTGGCGAAATGGAACAGCACAGCGAACCGCCGTTGAGCACGCTGGAACTGGCGGAATCGATCAAGGTGACGCGCCGGCAGCTGGAGCGTTTGTTTCGGCTGCACCTGAACGACACGCCGAGCAATTTCTATCTGCGCTTGCGGCTGGAAAAGGCCCGGCAATTGTTGCGTCAGACGGATATGAGCGTGCTGGAGGTGAGTATTGCCTGCGGGTTTGAATCGCCGTCGTATTTCGCCCGCAGTTATCGGGCGCGGTTTGCGCGGTGTCCGCGGGAGGACCGGCGTCGGTTGGGCGATGGCCGGGAACTTGTCTAAGCGAAGATTTCGACAGCACCAGAAAACCCTGTGGGAGCGAGCTTGCTCGCGATGGCGTCGTAACAGTCAGCATCCAGGTGTCTGATACACCGCTATCGCGAGCAAGCTCGCTCCCACAGTTTTGATCTGTTGCAGTCTTACTTTTTCATCAATGCCGAACACGCCGCTTTAAACGCCTCATGCTGATACTTGTTCAGCGTCGCCGGCAGCGCAAAATCAAACTTCTTGTTCTGCGCATTGATCGTCTGCGGCGACAGCAGCGTTACTTCGCAATTCTCCAGCAACTGGAAAATCCCTTCGATCTTGAACGTGGTCGGTCCACCGGCAAATTCGCCTTTCTTGCTGCGTTTCTTGATTGCGATCCGATCGATGGAATGCTCACGCACAAACGACGCGACCTGAGCGGCAAACACTTTGACGTTCGCGGCCTCGTCGTCATCGTCGAGGGCGATCTTTTTGGTGCTCAGCGCAACATGGCTGAGCACCTGATCGTCGAGGGAGGCCACGGCGATGATCGCTTCGCTGCCTTTGATTTCGATACCGCAGATATTCATGAACTGATGTCCCTATGAGCGAACCGCAAAGCCTTGATGTTGACGTAGTCGAGGCATGAAGTCATCCCGAGGCGTGTCACCAGCGAAAGCTCGACCGTTGGTCGGCAAATCGCGTTGACCTATCATTTCTGAGAGTACCTGCCTATCGATGCCGCCCTTATTTTTACCGGTGCCAGGCCCATTTCAGGGACATCAGTTCTGGTAATCACTTAAGGATCAAGTCAGATGAAACTTCGGAAAAATATTCGCTCGTTGAGCAGTGTTGAAAAACAGAAATTTGTCGCTGCTTGTCTTCAGCTCAAGGCCTCAGGGCAATACGATCGGTACGTGCATCAGCATCATCACGTCATGGTGCCCACCGTTCTGCCCCATGAGCCGAATGACCCCAATTACAGAAACGGTGCCCACCGGGGGCCCTCTTTCCTGCCCTGGCATCGAGCCTTCTTGCTTCAGTTCGAAGCGGACCTTCAGGCCATCGACTCTTCGATCACTATTCCCTATTGGGACTGGACACAGGATTTCGCCGATCCGCTGAACTCTCCGGTGTGGAAAGACGACTTCATGGGCGGTAATGGTGTGGAGAGCGACGAATGGCGGGTGGCGAGCGGGCCTTTTGCCTACAAGAACGGGGAGTGGCCCGTCCCGTCATATCCTGATGATGGCCTGCCAGGGCCTGGATTGAAGCGACAGTTCAGTCTGGTGGTGAATTCTTTGCCAACCCCTGAAGATCTGCAGATGGCAATGCGCGAAAGTCTTTACGACACGCCGCCGTATGACTCCAGTCATTGCGTGCGCGGTTTCAGAAACCGCCTGGAGGGCTGGATCACCCAACGAGGCGACCCTCAGGTCACAACTTCGAGTTCCCAGTTACATAATCGGGTTCATCTTTGGGTGGGGGGCAACATGTTGCCGATGACTTCTCCAGATGACCCGGTATTCTTTCTTCATCATTGTTTCGTCGACAAAGTCTGGGCCGACTGGCAAGCGCGAATGGTGCGAGACAATGGTCAATGGGCACCGCATTACGCGCCACTGCAAAACGGCCCTGAAGGCCACAATTACCATGACGTGCTCAAACCCTGGACGCTGAAGATCAGCGAAGTCATGGACATTGACGCGTTGGATTACGAGTACGAGCAGGCAGCAGATTCGCTGGTGGTACCACAGCGGGTCAATCAATTGCCCTGCTTGGCATGACACGGGTCAAATCAATTAATCGATGAGAGGGGCAAGCGGCCACAGCCAGCGACAACTCAGGAGAATGTGTCGACGTGGGAATCGCCGAAGGCCCTGATCGTGTTGCTCTATCTCTTACAGCTGTAGCTGGCGTTGGTACTATTTTTGAGGCTTGCCCGGGAAGAGGAAGGCACATTCGAAATCATTGTCGACTGGTACTCCGTCTTCGCGGGCAAGCCTCGCTCCTACCCGTTACTTCTTCATCAGTACCGAACACGCGGTTTTGTAAGCCTCATGCTGATACTTGTTCAACGTCGCCATGCTGGCGTGCAGGTTACAGCTCTAACTGGTTGGCGGTGATGCCAAACGCCGCGGCAATTTTCTCACGGGTCGCCTTGCGAGGCTTGGCGACGGTTTCCTGCTGAGCGAAGGCCGGCTGGGAAATGCCCATGCGCTTGGCCACTTCGTCCTGTGTGAGGCTGAGGTGTTCGCGCCAGGCGCGAATAGGCGTTGCACCGTCGACGATAAGGCTGACTACTTCGTGTGGGATCAAATTATTCTCCATGCTTATGTCCTTACTCCTGCCCGATCGACTCCAAAAACTCCGACCGCTCATCACTCATCCGCGCCACGCAATCGTTCTGCGCAATGGTGAACGCCTTGCTGCCGCTGGTCGCCGGGAACGCCTCCACGGTGCAATCCGCGTCCCGGGTCTTCAGCCACTGTTGCTGGGCCGCCTTGAGCTTGGCGGTGACGTCGGTCAGTTGCGCCGGGGTCTTGCCATAGAGCATCTGCAGCCGCTCGGTCAGGCTTTTGTAGTTTTCACTCAGCAGGTCTTCCGCCGTGGTTCTGCTGTAGGCCGAGCATTCCAGGGTCTGGATTTCGTTTTCGACGGCGTCGCAGGGGTTGTCGTCGGCCTCTTCAGCCGCCTGCGCGCCGGTCGCTATCAATGCCAAAGCCAGAAAGATCGATTTCATCGCGTCGCCGCCCCTAAATCCAGTGATGCGATGGATTCTCGCGTATGCGGACGGGCTTGAACAGGTCGCTTATCCGGCCGGCTGACGACCCTTTGTCGCGGATTGACGCTTTCGGCAATTCCCCTGTCGTTTTTGCACCCGGCTGCCAGTGCACCGAGGCATATGCTGGCCCCAAAGCGCCGGCACACGATTCGGCGCATGAATCGCTAATAGGGGACAGCCTGATGAGCCCAGCCGAATTGCACGCCGACAGCATCGTTATCGACGGGCTGATTATTGCCAAGTGGAACCGCGAGTTGTTTGAAGACATGCGCAAGGGCGGTCTGACCGCGGCCAACTGCACCGTGTCGGTGTGGGAGGGCTTCCAGGCCACCGTCAACAACATCGCCGCCAGCCAGAAACTGATCCGCGAGAACAGCGACCTGGTGATTCCGGTGCGCACTACCGCCGACATCCGCAAGGCCAAGGAGCAGGGCAAGACCGGCATCCTCTTCGGTTTCCAGAATGCCCACGCCTTTGAAGACCAGATCGGCTACGTCGAGGTGTTCAAGCAGCTGGGCGTCGGTATTGTGCAGATGTGCTACAACACCCAGAACCTGGTTGGTACCGGTTGCTACGAACGCGACGGCGGCCTGTCGGGCTTCGGTCGCGAAATCGTCGCCGAGATGAACCGCGTCGGCGTGATGTGCGACCTGTCCCACGTCGGCTCCAAGACTTCCGAGGAAGTCATCCTCGAATCGAAGAAGCCGGTCTGTTACTCCCATTGCCTGCCGTCGGGCCTGAAAATCCACCCGCGCAACAAGTCCGATGAAGAGCTGAAGTTCATTGCCGACCACGGCGGTTTCGTCGGCGTGACCATGTTCGCACCGTTCCTGGCCAAGGGCATCGATTCGACCATCGACGACTACGCCGAAGCCATCGAATACACCATGAACATCGTTGGCGAAGACGCCATCGGCATCGGCACCGACTTCACCCAGGGCCACGGCCAGGATTTCTTCGAATACCTGACCCACGACAAGGGCTACGCCCGTCGCCTGACCAGTTTCGGCAAGATCATCAACCCGCTGGGCATCCGCACCGTCGGCGAGTTCCCGAACCTGACCGAAACCCTGCTCAAGCGCGGCCATTCCGAGCGCGTGGTGCGCAAGATCATGGGCGAGAACTGGGTCAACGTCTTGAAAGATGTCTGGGGCGAATAAGCCGCCGCACTTCTGAATCCTTTCCTGCGGCCATCCGCGCCGCAGGCAACACCAAAATTTTTCTGGAGTTAAGTTTCCATGGCCAAGATCGCCCCGCAATTACCTATCGAAGTCGACAGCGAGACCGGTGTCTGGACTTCCGACGCCCTGCCGATGCTGTACGTACCGCGCCATTTCTTCGTCAACAACCACATGGGCATCGAGGAAGTGCTGGGCGCCGACGCCTACGCCGAGATCCTCTACAAGGCCGGCTACAAGTCCGCCTGGCACTGGTGTGAAAAAGAAGCCGAGTGCCACGGCCTGGAAGGCGTCGCGGTGTTCGAACACTACATGAAGCGCCTGTCGCAACGTGGCTGGGGCCTGTTCAAGATCCAGGACATCGATCTCGACAAAGGCACCGCCAGCGTCAAGCTCGAGCACTCCGCATTTGTCTATGTGTACGGCAAGGTCGGGCGCAAGGTCGACTACATGTTCACTGGCTGGTTTGCCGGTGCCATGGACCAGATTCTGCAAGCCCGCGGCAGCAAGATCCGCACCGTTGCCGAACAAGTCTACGGTGGCTCCGAAGAAGGCCACGACGACGGTTTGTTCACCGTCAAGCCGTTGTAAGTCGAGGATCCCGCCATGGCTTTCGAAGCAATGTTCCAACCGATCCAGATCGGCAAACTGACCATCCGCAACCGCGTGCTCAGCACCGCGCACGCCGAGGTCTACGCGACCGACGGCGGGATGACCACCGACCGGTACATCAAGTATTACGAAGAGAAAGCCAAGGGCGGGATCGGCCTGGCGATTTGCGGTGGTTCCTCCGTGGTGGCGATCGACAGCCCGCAGGAATGGTGGAGTTCGGTGAACCTCTCCACCGACCGCATCATTCCGCACTTCCAGAATCTCGCCGACGCCATGCACAAGCACGGCGCCAAGATCATGATCCAGATTACCCACATGGGCCGTCGCTCGCGTTGGGACGGCTTTAACTGGCCGACGCTGATGTCGCCGTCGGGCGTGCGCGAGCCGGTGCACCGTGCCACCTGCAAAACCATCGAGCCGGAAGAAATCTGGCGGGTGATCGGCAACTACGCGCAGGCCGCACGTCGGGCCAAGGCCGGGGGGCTGGATGGCGTCGAACTGTCCGCTGTGCACCAGCACATGATCGACCAGTTCTGGAGCCCGCGCGTCAACAAGCGTACCGATGAATGGGGCGGCAGTTTCGAAAATCGCATGCGGTTCGGCCTGGAAGTGCTCAAGGCCGTACGCGCCGAAGTCGGGCCGGATTTCTGCGTCGGCATCCGTCTGTGCGGTGACGAATTCCACCCGGACGGCTTGTCCCATGAGGACATGAAACAGATCGCCAAGTATTACGACGACACCGGCATGCTGGACTTCATCGGCGTCGTGGGGTCGGGTTGCGACACCCACAACACCCTGGCCAACGTGATCCCGAACATGAGTTATCCACCGGAGCCATTCCTGCACCTGGCGGCCGGTATCAAGGAAGTGGTCAAGGCGCCGGTGTTGCACGCGCAGAACATCAAGGACCCGAACCAGGCGACCCGTATCCTGGAGGGCGGTTACGTCGACATGGTCGGCATGACCCGTGCCCACATCGCCGACCCGCACCTGATCGCCAAGATCAAGATGGGTCAGATCGACCAGATCAAGCAATGCGTCGGCGCCAACTACTGCATCGACCGGCAATACCAAGGCCTGGATGTGTTGTGCATCCAGAACGCCGCGACATCCCGCGAGTACATGGGCCTGCCGCACATCATCGAAAAAACCACGGGCGTCAAACGCAAAGTCGTGGTGGTCGGTGCCGGCCCTGCGGGGATGGAAGCCGCTCGTGTGGCCGCCGAACGAGGCCACGACGTGACCTTGTTCGAGAAAAAGGAATTCATCGGCGGGCAGATCACCACCGCGTCGAAAGCCCCGCAACGGGACCAGATCGCCGGTATCACGCGCTGGTACCAGCTGGAACTGGCGAGGTTGAAAGTCGACCTGCGCCTGGGCGTGGCGGCCGATGCGCCGACCATTCTCGACCTGCGTCCGGACGTGGTGGTGCTCGCCGTTGGCGGTCATTCCTACCTGGAGCAGAACGAGCACTGGGGCGCGGCCGAAGGCCTGGTGGTCAGCAGCTGGGACATCCTCGATGGCAAGGTGGCGCCGGGCAAGAACGTGCTGGTCTATGACACCATTTGCGAGTTCACCGGCATGTCGGCGGCCGACTTCCTGGCCGACAAAGGCAGCCAGGTCGAGATCGTCACCGACGACATCAAGCCCGGCGTGGCGATTGGCGGCACATCGTTCCCGACGTACTACCGCAGCATGTACCCGAAAGAAGTGATCATGACCGGCGACATGATGCTGGAGAAGGTCTACCGCGAAGGCGACAAGCTGATCGCGGTACTGGAAAACGAATACACCGGCGCCAAAGAGGAGCGGGTGGTGGACCAGGTGGTCGTGGAAAACGGCGTGCGTCCGGACGAAGAGATCTACTACGCGATGAAGGAAGGTTCACGCAACAAGGGCCAGATCGACGTCGAAGCCTTGTTTGCGATCAAGCCGCAACCTTCGTTGAGCCAACCGGGCGACGGCTACTTGCTATTCCGCATTGGCGACTGCGTGGCGCAGCGGAACATTCACGCCGCCATCTATGACGCACTGCGGCTGTGCAAGGATTTCTAAGAGCTTGTGGATAACCCTGTAGGAACGAGCGGGCGGCGTTCCGACTTGCCCGCGAAGGCGTCCTGACATTCAACATTTATGTCGGCTGATCCATCGCCTTCGCGGGCAAGCCTCGCTCCTACAGGGCATCGGGCAAGGCATCCAGGTAGTTTGGCCTGCAAGACCGTGCGGTCTTTGGGAGCTCCACCATGTTGAACACCCTTCTTCCAATCCTGTTGTTCGCTGCCCTGGGCCTGGCTGTCCTGGGCGCGTTGCGGCGGGTGGCCATGTGGCGCCGGGGCCGGGCGTCGAAAGTCGACCTGATCGGCGGCCTGTTCGCCATGCCCAAGCGCTACATGGTCGACTTGCACCATGTTGTCGCGCGGGACAAATACATCGCCAATACCCACGTCGCCACGGCAGGCGGCGCGGTGGCGTCCATCGTACTGGCGATTCTGGTTCACGGTTTTGGCCTGCATAACCGCATCCTCGGTTATGCGCTGCTGTTGATGACGGCCGTGATGTTCGTCGGTGCGATTTTTGTCTACCTGCGTCGCCGCAACCCACCGGCCCGCTTGTCCAAAGGCCCGTGGATGCGCCTGCCGAAAAGCCTCTTGGCGTTCTCGGTCAGCTTCTTCCTGTTGACCCTGCCGGTCGCCGGTATCCTTCCGGAAAACTTCGGCGGCTGGGTAGTGGCGGCGATCCTCGGTGTCGGTGTGCTGTGGGGCGTCTCGGAACTATTCTTCGGCATGACCTGGGGCGGGCCGATGAAGCACGCCTTCGCTGGCGCATTGCACCTGGCCTGGCACCGTCGCGCCGAGCGTTTTGGCGGGGGTCGTTCCACCGGTTTGAAGCCGCTGGATCTGAATGACCCGAACGCGCCGCTGGGCGTGGAAAAACCCAAGGATTTCACCTGGAACCAATTGCTCGGCTTCGACGCCTGTGTGCAGTGCGGTAAATGCGAAGCCGCGTGCCCGGCATTCGCCGCCGGCCAGCCGCTGAACCCGAAAAAACTGATCCAGGACATGGTGGTCGGCCTGGCCGGTGGCACCGATGCCAAGTTCGCCGGCAGCCCTTATCCAGGCAAACCCATCGGCGAGCACGCCGGTAACCCGCATCAACCGATCGTCAACGGTCTGGTGGACGCCGAAACCCTGTGGTCCTGCACCACCTGCCGCGCCTGCGTCGAGGAGTGCCCGATGATGATCGAGCACGTCGATGCCATCGTCGACATGCGCCGCCATCTGACCCTGGAAAAAGGCGCGACCCCGAACAAGGGCGCCGAAGTCCTGGAGAACCTGATCGCCACCGACAACCCTGGCGGCTTCGCCCCGGGCGGGCGGATGAACTGGGCGGCGGACTTGAACCTGGACCTGCTCAGCGAGAAGAAGTCGGTCGACGTGCTGTTCTGGGTCGGCGACGGCGCCTTCGACATGCGCAACCAGCGCACCTTGCGCGCCTTCGTCAAAGTGCTGAAAGCGGCCAAGGTCGACTTCGCGGTACTGGGGCTCGAAGAGCGCGACAGCGGTGACGTGGCCCGACGCCTGGGCGACGAAGCGACCTTCCAGCTGTTGGCCAAACGCAACATCCAGACCTTGGCCAAATACAGCTTCAACCGCATCGTCACCTGCGACCCGCACAGCTTCCACGTGCTGAAAAACGAGTACGGCGCCTTCGACGGCAACTACCTCGTGCAGCACCACAGCACCTATATGGCGGAAATCATCGGCGCTGGCGCCCTGAACCTCGGCCAGCACAAAGGCAGCAGCGTGACGTATCACGACCCGTGCTACCTCGGTCGCTACAACGGCGAATACGAGGCACCGCGTGAAGTGCTGCGCGCCCTCGGGATTGAAGTGAAAGAGATGCAACGCTCCGGTTTCCGCTCCCGCTGCTGCGGCGGTGGTGGCGGCGCGCCGATCACCGACATTCCGGGCAAGCAACGGATCCCCGACATGCGCATGGAAGACATCCGCGAAACCGGCGCCGAACTGGTGGCCGTGGGTTGTCCACAATGCACCGCGATGCTCGAAGGCGTGGTCGAACCCCGTCCGCTGATCAAGGACATCGCCGAATTGGTCGCGGACGCTTTGCTCGAAGACGCTGCCCCGAGCAAACCCAATGCGCCGGCCAAACGTGAAGAACCTGCGGAGGCCCACTGATGAGCGACATTATCCGCCGTGATCCACGCGCCGAATGGATCGCCCGCAACCGTCTGCATCCGCTGCATGCGGCGATGCAACCGGTGCAACACAGCTGGATGGGACCTAATGGCGTCATCCGCAAGAACCCCCATGGCATCGGTTTCATCGGTCCCAACGGCATCAAGCGCATCGACCGCAGCGGCGCCCAGCAGGGCGGAGCGAGTAAACGCTCGGCCGCGGTTGAAGTGCAATTGCCGTTGCATCAGGTGCCTGCACCGGCGTTCTACATCAGCGTGGTGCCGGACATGGTCGGTGGCCGCTTGAGCAGCCACGACCGCGACCTGCTCGGCCTGGCGCATCAACTGGCCGGCAAGGACGGCGCGGTGTTGGCCGTGGTCTTCGGTGAACACAAGGAAAATGCCTTCGCCACCGCGGGCGTCGATCGCTTGCTGGTGCTCGATGGCGAAGAGTTCAGCGGTTATGCACCGGAACAACGGGTGCAGGGCCTGCGGGCTGTGGATAACCAGTTCAGCCCGCGTCACTGGCTGCTGCCTGACAGCCGCACCGGTGGCGGCGAATTGGGTCGACGCTTTGCGGCCGCACTGGGCGAACGCCCGGCGACGCGGGTCTGGCAGGTCAAGGATGAGGCGTGCATCGGTCGTGCCGGTGCCGGTCTGCAGGATTTGGCACGCCCGGTGGCGCGCTTGATTCTGGCTGCCGTCGAATGCGCCGAACCGGTCAGCGAAACCCGTCACGAGGCGTTGCCGGTGGAGTTATCCACAACCGTGGCTCGCAGCCTGTCGCGTATTGAAGATTTGGGCGCGGTGGCGGTGGATCCGGCGGCGATTCCGATGGCAGAAGCGGAGTTCATCTTCTCCGGTGGTAACGGGGTCAAGGACTGGGCACTTTTCCACAGTACCGCCGAAGCGTTGGGCGCGACCGAAGGCGCCTCTCGAGTGGCGGTGGACGATGGCTTCATGGCCCGCGACCGTCAGGTCGGTGCGTCCGGCACCTGGGTCACCGCTCGGGTCTACGTGGCCGTGGGGATTTCCGGGGCGATCCAGCATCTGCAAGGCATCGGTGCCTGCGACAAGGTGGTGGCGATCAACCTCGACCCGGGTTGCGACATGATCAAACGGGCCGACCTGTCGGTGATCGGCGAGAGCGCCGAGATACTTCAAGCCTTGATCGCGGCGGTAGAGGCTTACCGCAACGAAGCCAAGCGCGATGCGGCTTAAGGGAAGGAAAGGGTTATGAGCACGAAAATCATCAGCCTGGTGTCCATCGGCGCCCACCCGACCTCCGGCCGGCCACGTCGCGCGGAGCAGGATGCGCGGGCGGTGGAACTGGGGTTGCAACTGGCTGGGGATAACCTGCAAGTGCTGCATGCCGGCGACGTTGCGGAACCGGCGTTGCGGGCTTATCTGGGCATGGGCCTGGAACAGCTGCATGTGCTGGAACAACCGGTCGGCGCCGATGCGCTGCCCGCTTTGACCGCCTATTTGCGTGACGCCGGCGCGCAGGTCGTATTGACCGGCAGCCAGGCGGAAACCGGCGAAGGCTCGGGCATGCTGCCGTTCCTGCTGGCCGAAAGTCTTGGCTGGCCGCTGGTAGTGGGGCTGGCCCAGGTTGAATCCATCGACGGCAGCTCGGCCTTGGTGCTGCAAGCCTTGCCTCGGGGGCAGCGCCGTCGGTTGAAAGTGCGCTTGCCGTTTCTCGCGACTGTGGATAACGCCGCGCCGAAGGCTCGGCAGAGCGCCTACGGCCCGGCTCGGCGGGGAGTGCTGCAGGCGGATGAAGTTGAAGTGGTCGATGACGAGTTGCTGGCTGTTGCGACGCTGCAACCGGCCAAGCCACGGCCCAAGCGCTTGAAGGTGATCAAGGCCAAGAGCGGCGCGGACCGGATGAAGGCGGCCACGGCCAAGGCCAGTGGCGGCGGTGGTCAGGTGCTCAAAGGCGTCACGGCGCAAGCAGGCGCCGAAGCCATTCTCAAATTGCTGATCGAAGAAGGCGTGGTCCGCTAAAACAAATCCACCGCTAGTCCATTGTGGGAGCGGGCTTGCTCCGGGCGGCGTTCCGACGAATGCAGTGAGTCAGTCGACATTTGATTGCCTGACACGCCGCGTTCGTCGGAACGCCGCCCGGAGCAAGCCCGCTCCCACAGGATGTTTGGTCACCGACATTTATGGGGAAACAATGACAGTTGAGTTTCGTTCGGCAGTGCGTGCGGACGCGCGGGAAATTGCGCGTTTGTTTCAAATCACATCGGAGGGGGCTGCGGATTACATCTGGAGTCAACTGGCACAGCCCGGCCAGGATCTGCTGGACGTCGGCGCCACCCGATATGCCCGTGACGACGTAGACTTCTCCTGGCAGAACTGCCTTATCGCACAGGCGAATGACGAGGTCATTGGCATGATGCACAGCTATGTGATGCGTCACGATCCGCTGGCAGAGCCGACAACCGACCCGGTGCTGGCGCCCTACGCGACGATGGAAATCCCCGACACCCTCTACATTTCCAGCCTGGCTTTGCATGAAGGCTGGCGCAACCAGGGCTTGGGCAAGCAATTCCTTGCCTATGCTTACGACCGCGCCAACCAGTTGGGCCTCAACGGCTTGAGCCTGATCGACTACGCCGCAAACACCGGCGCCCGCCGGTTTTACGAGCGCAATGGCTTCCGCATCGTCGACACCTGTCAGATCACGCCGCACCCGATGATTCGGGTCACGGGTGAGGCGTATCTGATGTACCGTCCGTAGCCGTTACCCACAACCCTGTAGGAGCTGGCTTGCCAGCGAAGGCGGCGTAACAGTCAAAATAGATGTTGAATGTTACGGCCTCTTCGCTGGCAAGCCAGCTCCTACAGGGTTTATCATTTACCCACAATCCCTGTTAGCGCTTCTGTGGATAACATGTTCGCCCCTCGCTGCACCCCATGTAAAACAAGCCCTGCAAGCCTTCGTACAAAAAACAACCAGCCTAACTCACGGTTTTCTCGAGCTTTTTCCAGAGGATAAGTTTACTGGCGGACCCATACTTGCCCCCAATCTCTGTTGGCGCTTCTGTGGATAAGATGTTTGCTGTCGGCTGCAGGCCATATAAAACGGGCCTATCAGGGGTCTGGTTAAAAAACAGTCAAATCAGCGTATTATTGTGGAATACCTTCCTAAAACCCCGATTTATCGCGGGTTTCCGTGGTTTTCCACAGAGCGGCCATAGTTGCCCCCAAAGTCTGTTGGCGCTTCTGTGGATAAGGTGTTCGCCATCCTCTGGGGGCCAGGTAAAACGTGGCTTACAAGCTTTAGATCAAAAAATAGCCAATTGTCGCCAGGAACCCTGATTCCGGATAAGTCACGGATTTTCTTCGCATTTTGTGAATAAAATTTCCACCGATTGCACACTTGTCCCCATTAGCTGTGGGTGGAGTTGTGGATAACTTGTTCGCCAAACCCTGCAAGCCACGTTCCGCATAGGCCTGAACGCAATAGATCAGATTTCATACAGTTATAAGGCATGTGTTGACTTCAGCCGGTCACCTGTTCGCTCACGCGGCACAAGGACAGCCGTCAATAATCCACATCGGTTCAGGGAGCGCGCGCGATGGATAACCTCAACCTACCCGGATCGGGTGTTGAATGATTATGTGAAGGTGCGGTGGGTGGGGGGTGAGCGTTTTGAGGAGTTTATTGGAGAGGATGGGTCGGTGCGGTGGTCTTCAAGCTGATGAGGTGAATGTGAGGGCCCCATCGCGAGCAAGCTCGCTCCCACAGTGATTGATGTTGTTCGCAGTATTTTTGAACACCACCAATCCCCTGTGGGAGCGGGCTTGCCCGCGATGCTTTTGCTGTTAGCCCTGAACCGGGACGCCTTTGAGGTAAGGCGCAGGCTCAGCCCCAAGATTGTTCAACAACCGCTCGCTATACCAGTCCACAAAGTTCACCACACCGAACTCATAGGTCTTGGAATAAGGCCCGGGCTGGTACGCCGTGGAGTTGATCCCGCGCTGGTTCTCTTCGGCCAGGCGACGGTCCTGGTCGTTGGTCGCATCCCAGACCTGGCGCATGCGCTCCACGTCGTAGTCCACGCCTTCGACCGCGTCCTTGTGCACGACCCACTTGGTGGTGACCATGGTTTCCTGGGCGCTGATCGGCCACACCGTGAAGACGATGATGTGGTCGCCCATGCAGTGGTTCCAGGAGTGCGGCAGGTGCAGGATACGCATCGAGCCCAGGTCCGGGTTCTTGATGCGACCCATGAGTTTGGCGCAACCCTGC
This sequence comes from Pseudomonas silesiensis, assembly GCF_001661075.1. Classification (NCBI taxonomy): domain Bacteria; kingdom Pseudomonadati; phylum Pseudomonadota; class Gammaproteobacteria; order Pseudomonadales; family Pseudomonadaceae; genus Pseudomonas; species Pseudomonas silesiensis. Next base: position 6,305,360 of record NZ_CP014870.1, on the reverse strand, counting down.
TTGCCGTCCAAGGTCATCGACACGGTGCCCTTGAGCAGCGGCATGCGCACGATACGGTTACGCAGGCCGAAGCTGGCGTGGGCGTAAGGAATTTTTTCGGCTTCCCAGGCGGCGGCGGAGGCGGCGACGTGGTCCTTGAACGCCTGGTCGGCCCGCGGGTCGGTGACGTCGTCCCATTCCAGCAGGGTTTTCAGCAGTTCCGGGTGCGAGGCGTTGCAGTGGTAGCACTCGCGGTTGTTCTCCAGCACCAGCTTCCAGTTGGCCTTTTCCATCAAGGTGGTGGTAATCGCCACCTTGGTGTTCTCCATGTCGTACGGTTCCATGTAATGGTTCAACGTCGCCAGGAAGTCATCGATGGCTGGCGGGTTCTCCGACAGGCTGATGAAGATATAGCCGCCGGCGGTCTTCACGTTCACCGGTTTGAGGCCGTATTGCTTCATGTCGAAGTCGGCGCCCATTTCGGTGCCGGCGAACAGCAGGCGACCGTCCAGCTCGTAAGTCCACTGGTGGTAGTGGCAGACCAGCTTGGCGACCTTGCCTTTTTCACTGGTGCACAGCCGCGAACCACGGTGACGACAGACGTTGTGGAACGCATGCACCACACCTTCGGCGCCGCGGATCACGATGATCGGGTTCTTGCCGATCTGCAGGGTCAGGTAGTTGCCCTTGGTCGGGATCTCGCAGGTCATGCCGGCGATCAACCATTCTTTCTGGAAGATTTCCTGCATGTCGATATCAAACAGCCGCTCGTCAGAGTAAAACGGCTGCGGCAGCGAGAAAGTGCGCTCGCGCTCTTGCAGCATCTGCGCGGTGGCCTTGCGTGCGGGTTCCAGCGGATCGCCCAGGCTGATTTTTGCGGTGACGTCCATCGTTTTGATCCTCATGGCCATTCTGTGTGGCCGGCGAATAGTGGCTGATACGGTTGCTACGCAAGACACAAACAGCATTTATCTGTTGTGGCGAGTGTGGGGCCGGCGCTGCCGGGAACCTTATCCATGGGCGACATGGCCCAATCTGTTCCCGACGCGCAACCCCCGGTAGTTGGGGGCTGGTCGCGATAAGTATGTGAATGTCGCAGATAGGTAAATGGGTGGTTCGCGGTATACGCAGAATCGCCAACATAAGGCCGACCATCGGCGGTGGAGAACAGCATGTCCAACAGCTTCCTGAATCCGGTAACCACCCAGACCTGGGCCAATGGCCGACATATCGTCCGTTGCGTCAAAGTCATCCAGGAAACCTGGGATGTGCGCACCTTCTGCTTCATGGCCGACCAGCCGATCCTGTTCTTTTTCAAGCCCGGGCAGTTTGTCACCCTGGAGCTGGAAATCGAAGGCGTGCCGATCATGCGCTCCTACACCATTTCCAGCTCGCCGTCGGTGCCGTACAGCTTTTCGGTGACCATCAAGCGCGTGCCGGGCGGCAAGGTTTCCAACTGGTTGCACGACACCCTGCACGAAGGCCAGGAATTGGCGGTGCACGGACCGGTCGGGCTGTTCAACGCCATGGACTTCACCGCGCCGAAAGTGCTGTACCTCAGCGGCGGCGTTGGCATCACGCCGGTCATGTCCATGGCGCGCTGGTTCTACGACACCAACGGCAACGTCGACATGGTGTTTATCCACAGCGCCCGTTCGCCCAAAGACATCATTTACCACCGCGAGCTGGAACACATGGCGTCGCGGATCGACAACTTCAGCCTGCACCTGATCTGCGAGAAGCATGGCCTGGGTGAACCATGGGCCGGTTATCGCGGTTACCTGAACCAGAAGATGCTCGAGTTGATGGCGCCGGACTTCATGGAGCGCGAAGTGTTCTGCTGCGGCCCGACGCCGTACATGAATGCGGTGAAGCGCATGCTGGAAATGATCGGCTTCGACATGTCGCGTTATCACGAGGAATCTTTCGGCGCCACGCCACCGGAAGCCCGCGCCGATGCGGTGGAGCAAGCCGAAATTGCCGCAGACGCACCGGACATCGACGTGGCGGACCTGCATCAGGTGGAGTTCACGGCGTCCGGCAAGAGCATTCGTGTTGCACCGGGGGAAACCGTTCACGCCGCTGCCGCCAAGTTGGGCCTGTTGATTCCGAAAGCGTGCGGGATGGGGATCTGCGGGACGTGCAAGGTGTTGAAACTGGGTGGCGAGGTCGACATGGACCACAACGGCGGGATCACCGAGGAAGACGAAGCCGAGGGGTTCATCCTGTCGTGCTGCAGCGTGCCGAAGGGCGATGTGCGGATCGAGTTTTGATCAACACTGCGAAACCTGTGGGAGCGAGCTTGCTCGCGATAGCGGTAGGTCAGCCAACATAGATGTTGAATGTACCGCCGTCATCGCGAGCAAGCTCGCTCCCACAGGTTCAGCGGTGTCATGACTGACCGTTTTTCAATCGATAAACAAGTCGGGCATCAGCTTGTCGTTGGTGCCGGGCTCGAAGCGGTAGTGATCAAATTCGGTCACGCCATGCTCACGCAGAATCTCCTCATCAATCAGCAAGCGCCCCGTAATGCTGCGCTCGCTGCTGTCCAGAATCACGTGCGCAGCATCCGCCATGATCGCCGGCGTACGCGCATGCTTGAACGACTCCCGGGAACCCAGCTGAAACTCGATGGCGGCGGTGGCGATCATGGTCTGCGGCCACAGCGAGTTGACGCTGATGCCGTAGTGCTTGAATTCCTCGCTCATGCCGACGGTCAGCATGCTCATGCCGTATTTGGTCACGGTGTAGGGGCTGTACTGGGCGAACCATTTGCTCGCCAGGTTCAGTGGCGGCGACAGGTTGAGGATATGGCCGCTGCTCTTTTTCAGGTAGGGCAGGGCAGCCTGGCTGCATAGCAGTACGGCGCGGGTGTTGATCTGGTGCATCAGGTCGAAGCGCTTGAGTTCGATGTGTTGCACGCCGGTCAGCTTGATCGCCCCGGCGTTGTTGACCAGCGCATCGATGCCACCGAAATGCTCGTTGGCCCTGGCCAGTGCTTCATGTACCGCGACCTCGTCACGCACATCCACCTGCAAGGCCAGCGCTTTACCGCCAGCGGCTTCGACTTCCTTCGCCACGCTGAAAATCGTGCCCGGCAACTTGGGGTGCGGCTCGGCGCTTTTGGCCGCAATCACAATATTGGCCCCGTCCCGTGCGGCCCGCAGCGCAATCTCGCGCCCGATGCCGCGGCTGGCGCCGGTAATGAACAGGGTTTTTCCTTGTAATGACATGCATGCGCTCCTGAGTGTTATCGGCTCGCCAGTCAATGTAGACGAAGTCTGCTGGCTGAACGCATGCATGTTTGTAATGAGGATTGTCGGAGCTGGCTTGTCGGCTCGCCGCACCGCAGCGAAAGGTCTTGAGCCTTGCAGGGCCCTTGAAGACGCCTTCGCCGGCAAGCCGGCTCCCACAGGGTTTGGCGTTTCCACAACCATCGGTACACAGGGTGTGTGTCGTGAACGAGGGTTAGCGGGCCATCACTTCACGAATATCCGTCGCCAGTTCCCGCACACGCTCTTCTTCGGTGTCCCACGAGCACATGAAGCGGGCGCCGCCGTTGCCGATGAAGGTGTAGAAGCGCCAGCCCTTGGCGGTCAATGCGGCGATCGCCGGTTCCGAGAGTTGCAGGAATACGCCGTTGGCCTGCACCGGGAACATCAGTTCCACTCCCGGAATGTCGCTGACCAGTTCCGCCAACAATTGGGCGCAGTGGTTGGCGTGGCGGGCGTAGTTTAGCCAGGCGTCGTTTTCCAGGATCCCGACCCACGGGGCGGACAGGAAGCGCATTTTGGAAGCCAGCTGGCCTGCCTGTTTGCAGCGGTAGTCAAAGTCTTCGGCCAGTTTGTGATTGAAGAACAGGATGGCCTCGCCGACCGCCATGCCGTTTTTCGTACCGCCAAAGCACAACACGTCGACACCGGCCTTCCAGGTCAGGTCGGCGGGTGAGCAGCCAAGGAATGCGCAGGCATTGGAGAAGCGCGCGCCGTCCATGTGCAGGTTCAGGCCCAGTTCCTTACAGGTGACGCTGATGGCGCGGATTTCTTCGGGGGTGTAGACGCTGCCGACTTCAGTGGCCTGGGTCAGGGTCACGACGCGCGGTTTCGGGTAGTGAATGTCCTGGCGCTTGAGGGCGATTTCGCGGATCGATTCCGGGGTCAGCTTGCCGTTTTCGGTGCGGGCGACGAGCAATTTGGAACCGTTGGAAAAGAACTCCGGCGCGCCGCATTCGTCGGTTTCGACGTGGGCGGTTTCCGAGCAGATCACGCTGTGGTAACTCTGGCACAGCGACGACAGGGCCAGGGAGTTGGCGGCGGTGCCGTTGAAGGCGAAAAACACTTCGCAGTCGGTTTCGAACAGTTTGCGGAATTGATCAGCCGCGCGGGCGGTCCATTCATCGTCGCCATACGCGCGCTGGTGGCCGTGGTTGGCCTGTTCCATGGCCGCCCAGGCTTCAGGGCAGATACCGGAATAGTTGTCGCTGGCGAATTGTTGGCTCTTGTCGGTCATGGCCGGCTTCCGTGATCGAGACTCTTATGGTGAAGAGCATCGTGGTCAATGATGGTGCGCACTCTACCGAAGGTCGTCCGGGGAGCGCACGGGATCTTTCTGTCAGAAAAATACAGGGCAATTATGCACATGACTCAACGGGACGGTGCACTGGATCTGCTGAAGTGGCTGGCACTATTGAGCATGGTGCTCGATCATCTGCGATATATCGGTTATTCCGTCGATATCCTGTATGTGCCGGGGCGCCTGGCGTTCCCGTGGTTCTGTCTGGCGATGGCGGCCAATCTGTCGCGCGCCCGAAGCGTCACGACCGACGGCCATTGGCGGTATCTGGGGTGGTTGTTGCTGTTTAGCGCCGTCAGTGAAATGCCCTACAGAATGTTCATTCCTGACCCCGACACCTTCAATGTGCTGCCCACGCTGGCCCTGGGCCTGTTGGTGGCGCGGGGCTGGCAGCAACCGCTGCTGCAATCGCGACTGCTGGCGGCCGCTGCGTTGGTGTTGGCGGCACTGTTCCCGGAGCGACTGATGTTCGGTTTTTTCGGGGTGTTGTTGCCGTTGGTGACGTTGCTGGTGATCAGGCGGCCCTGGTATTTCAACCTGTTACCGGGATTGATCTGCCTGGCGGCCAATCAATGGGAGGTGCTGTATTACTCGGCCCGGTTCGGCAACCGCGCAGCCATCCTCGGCATCGCCGTTTGTCTGATCGCGCCATTGCTGGGGATGGTCTTGTTGCGACATGCCGGGCATTTCAAGCTGCCGCCGATGCGGCGCTGGGCGTATGCCTTATATCCACTGCATTTCTTACTGCTGCTACTCATCCGCAAGCTCGCCGCATAACCCTGTGGGAGCGGGCTTGCCCGCGATGGCGGCATCACATCCAGCAATGATGGCGGCTGACCCACCGCTATCGCGAGCAAGCCCGCTCCCACAGGGTTCTCTGTTGATTTGGAGATCGTGTTCGACTTGCCATTTCAGGCCATGTCGTAAACGCACCTTTGCGTGGCGTCCGTAGGCATTTGGCCTGTCTGCGCCGGTCATACCATCGCATTCAAAGGGCACTGCCGAAACGCCAGTGCCTCACCGAGACGAATGGCGCACCACCGCCGCTGGGAGAGACGCGATGTTCAGCAAGCAAGACCAGATCAAAGGCTACGACGATGCACTGCTGGCGGCGATGAATGCCGAGGAACAACGCCAGGAAGATCACATCGAGCTGATCGCGTCAGAGAACTACACCAGCAAACGCGTCATGGAAGCGCAAGGCAGTGGCCTGACCAACAAATACGCCGAAGGCTATCCGGGCAAGCGCTACTACGGTGGCTGCGAGCACGTCGATAAAGTCGAAGCGCTGGCCATCGAACGCGCCAAGCAACTGTTCGGTGCCGACTACGCCAACGTGCAACCGCACTCCGGTTCCTCGGCCAACAGCGCCGTTTACCTGGCCCTGCTGCAAGCCGGCGACACCATTCTGGGCATGAGCCTGGCCCACGGCGGTCACTTGACCCACGGCGCCAAAGTGTCGTCCTCGGGCAAGCTGTACAACGCCGTGCAGTACGGCATCGACACCAAGACCGGCCTGATCGACTACGACGAAGTCGAGCGCCTGGCCGTTGAGTGCAAGCCGAAGATGATCGTTGCCGGCTTCTCTGCCTACTCCAAGACTCTGGATTTCCCACGCTTCCGTCAGATCGCCGACAAGGTCGGTGCCCTGCTGTTCGTCGACATGGCTCACGTCGCCGGTCTGGTCGCTGCAGGTCTGTACCCGAATCCGCTGCCATACGCCGATGTGGTCACTACCACTACCCACAAGACCCTGCGCGGTCCGCGTGGCGGCCTGATCCTGTGCAAGTCCAACGAAGAAATCGAGAAGAAGCTCAACGCGGCAGTCTTCCCGGGTGCCCAGGGCGGCCCGCTGATGCACGTGATCGCTGGTAAAGCGGTCTGCTTCAAGGAAGCGCTGGAGCCAGGTTTCAAGGCCTATCAGCAACAAGTGATCGACAACGCCCAGGCCATGGCCGGCGTATTTATCAAACGCGGCTACGATGTAGTGTCCGGCGGTACCGATAACCACCTGTTCCTGGTCAGCCTGATCCGTCAGGGCCTCACCGGCAAAGAGGCGGACGCAGCACTCGGTCGCGCCCACATCACCGTGAACAAGAACGCTGTCCCGAACGATCCACAGTCGCCGTTCGTCACCTCCGGCCTGCGTATCGGCACCCCGGCGGTAACCACCCGCGGCTTCAAGGTGACCCAGTGCGTGGAACTGGCCGGCTGGATCTGCGACATCCTCGACAACCTCGGCGACGCCGATGTCGAAGCGAATGTCGCCCAGCAAGTGTCGGCACTGTGCGCGGACTTCCCGGTTTATCGCTGAGCGCGGTTTTGGAGTAAATGACTATGCAACGCTACTCAGGCTTCGGCCTCTTCAAACACTCCCTCAGCCACCACGAAAACTGGCAGCGGATGTGGCGCACGCCGACCCCGAAAAAGGTCTATGACGTGGTCATCGTCGGCGGTGGCGGGCATGGTCTGGCGACCGCCTACTACCTGGCAAAAGAGCATGGCATCACCAACGTGGCCGTGGTCGAGAAAGGCTGGCTGGGCGGCGGTAACACCGCGCGCAACACCACCATCGTTCGCTCCAACTACCTGTGGGACGAGTCGGCGCACCTGTACGAACACGCAATGAAATTGTGGGAAGGCCTGTCCCAGGACCTGAACTACAACGTGATGTTCTCCCAGCGCGGCGTCTACAACCTGTGCCACACCCTGCAGGACATCCGTGATTCCGAGCGTCGGGTCAGCGCCAACCGCCTCAACGGCGTGGACGGCGAGCTGCTCGATGCCAAGCAAGTGGCCGACGAGATTCCGTATCTCGACTGCTCGAAGAACACCCGCTACCCGGTGATGGGCGCCACCGTCCAGCGTCGCGGCGGCGTGGCCCGTCACGATGCCGTGGCCTGGGGTTTTGCCCGTGCCGCTGACGCCTTGGGCGTGGACCTGATCCAGCAGACCGAAGTGATCGGCTTCCGCAAGGAAAACGGCGTGTGCATCGGCGTTGAAACCAACAAGGGCTTCATCGGCGGCAAGCGCGTCGGCGTGGTCACCGCCGGTAATTCCGGGCACATGGCCAAGCTCGCCGGTTTCCGCCTGCCGATCGAATCCCACCCGCTGCAAGCGCTGGTGTCCGAGCCGATCAAGCCGATTATCGACAGCGTGATCATGTCCAACGCCGTACACGGTTACATCAGCCAGTCCGACAAGGGCGACCTGGTGATCGGCGCCGGTATCGACGGCTACAACGGCTATGGCCAGCGGGGTTCGTACCCGGTGATCGAGCACACCGTCCAGGCCATCGTCGAAATGTTCCCGGTGCTGTCGCGCGTACGCATGAACCGTCAGTGGGGCGGCATCGTCGACACCACGCCGGATGCGTGCCCGATCATCTCCAAGACGCCGGTACCGAACATGTTCTTCAACTGCGGTTGGGGCACCGGTGGCTTCAAGGCCACACCTGGCTCGGGCAACGTATTTGCCGCAAGCCTGGCCAAGGGTGAAATGCACCCGTTGGCCGCACCTTTCTCCATCGACCGTTTCCACAACGGTGCGTTGATCGACGAACACGGCGCTGCAGCAGTCGCCCACTAACAGGAGAAATCCCTATGTTGCATATCTTCTGTCCTCACTGTGGCGAACTGCGCTCCGAAGAGGAATTCCACGCATCCGGCCAGGCGCATATCCCGCGTCCACTGGATCCGAATAGCTGCACCGACGAGGAGTGGGGCGACTACATGTTCTTCCGCGATAACCCTCGCGGTCTGCACCACGAACTGTGGGATCACGTCGCCGGCTGCCGTCAGTATTTCAACGTGACGCGCGACACCGTGACCTACGAGATTCTCGAAACCTACAAGATCGGCACCAAGCCACAATTCACCGACAAGACCGACAGCCCGAAAGCGGCCGCCACGGCTCTGGGAGAGAAGGTATGAGCCAGATCAATCGCCTGTCCAACGGCGGACGGATCGACCGCAACAAAGTGCTGAGCTTCACGTTCAACGGCCAGAGCTACAAAGGCTTTGAAGGCGACTCCCTGGCGGCCGCCCTGATCGCCAACGGTGTGGACATCATCGGTCGCAGCTTCAAGTATTCGCGTCCGCGCGGCATCTTCGCCGCCGGTGCCGAAGAGCCGAACGCGGTGCTGCAGATCGGCGCCACCGAAGCCACCCAGATTCCAAACGTGCGCGCCACGCAACAGGCGCTGTACCAAGGCCTGGTCGCCACCAGCACCAACGGCTGGCCAAGCGTGAACAACGATATGATGGGGATTCTCGGCAAGGTCGGCGGCAAGCTGATGCCGCCGGGCTTCTACTACAAAACCTTCATGTACCCGCAATCGTTCTGGATGACCTACGAGAAGTACATTCGTAAGGCCGCAGGTTTAGGCCGTTCGCCGACCGAGAACGATCCGGACACCTACGACTACATGAACCAGCACTGCGACGTGCTGATCGTCGGCGCTGGCCCTGCGGGTCTGGCGGCTGCACTGGCGGCTGCCCGCAGCGGTGCGCGTGTGATCCTGGCCGATGAGCAGGAAGAGTTCGGCGGCAGCCTGCTCGATTCCCGTGAAAGCCTCGACGGCAAGCCTGCTATCGAGTGGGTCGCCAGCGTCATCGACGAATTGAAAAATACCCCGGACGTGCTGCTGTTGCCGCGCGCCACGGTCAACGGTTACCACGACCACAACTTCCTGACCATTCACGAGCGCCTGACCGATCACCTCGGCGACCGCGCACCGATTGGCCAGGTGCGTCAGCGCATCCACCGGGTTCGCGCCAAGCGTGTGGTGCTGGCGACCGGCACTCACGAGCGTCCACTGGTTTACGGCAACAACGACGTGCCGGGCAACATGCTCGCCGGCGCGGTGTCGACTTACGTGCGCCGTTACGGCGTGGCGCCAGGCAAAAAACTGGTGCTGTCGACCAACAACGACCACGCCTACCGCGTTGCCCTGGACTGGCTCGACGCCAGCCTGCAAGTGGTGGCCATCGCCGACGCTCGCAGCAATCCGCGCGGTGCGCTGGTTGAAGAAGCGCGCGCCAAAGGCATCCGCATCCTGACCGGCAGCGCCGTGATCGAGGCCCGCGGCAGCAAGCGCGTGACCGCTGCCCGCGTTGCCGCGATCGACGTCAAGGCGCACGCCGTGACCAGCCCGGGTGAATGGCTCGAATGCGACCTGGTCGCCAGCTCCGGCGGTTACAGCCCGGTGGTTCACCTGGCCTCGCACTTGGGCGGCAAGCCGATCTGGCGCGACGATATCCTCGGTTTCGTACCGGGCGAAGCACCGCAGAAACGCGTATGTGTCGGTGGCATCAACGGCGTCTACGGTCTCGGCGATTCCCTGGCCGATGGTTTCGAAGGTGGCGCCCGCGCGGCCAGCGAAGCCGGCTTCAGTGGGGTCGAAGGCACCTTGCCCAAAGCCCTGAGCCGTGTCGAAGAACCGACGCTGGCGCTGTTCCAGGTGCCTCACGAAAAGAACTCTGCACGAGCGCCGAAGCAATTCGTCGACTTCCAGAACGACGTCACCGCTGGCGGCATCGAACTGGCGACCCGCGAAGGCTTCGAATCGGTCGAGCACGTCAAACGCTACACCGCACTGGGCTTCGGTACCGACCAGGGCAAGCTGGGCAACGTCAACGGCCTGGCCATCGCCGCCCGTTCGCTGAACGTGACCATCCCGCAGATGGGCACCACCATGTTCCGTCCGAACTACACGCCGGTGACCTTCGGCGCCGTGGCCGGTCGTCACTGTGGGCACATCTTCGAGCCGGTACGCTTCACTGCGCTGCATCACTGGCACGTGAAGAATGGCGCCGAGTTCGAAGACGTCGGTCAGTGGAAACGTCCATGGTACTTCCCGAAAAACGGTGAAGACCTGCACGCCGCGGTCAAGCGCGAATGCAAAGCCGTGCGCGACAGCGTCGGCCTGCTGGACGCTTCGACCCTGGGCAAGATCGACATCCAGGGCCCGGACTCCCGCGAGTTTCTCAACCGCATCTACACCAATGCCTGGACCAAGCTCGACGTGGGCAAGGCCCGCTACGGCCTGATGTGCAAAGAAGACGGCATGGTGTTCGACGACGGCGTGACTGCATGCCTGGCCGACAACCATTTCGTGATGACCACCACCACCGGCGGCGCTGCGCGCGTGCTGCAATGGCTGGAAATCTACCACCAGACCGAATGGCCAGACTTGAAGGTGTACTTCACGTCCGTGACGGACCACTGGGCAACCATGACCCTGTCCGGCCCGAACAGCCGCAAGCTGCTGGGCGAAGTCACCGACATCGATATCAGCAACGAAGCCTTCCCGTTCATGACCTGGAAAGAAGGCCTGGTCGGCGGTGTGCCGGCGCGGGTATTCCGGATTTCGTTTACCGGTGAGCTGTCGTACGAAGTCAACGTGCAAGCCGACTACGCCATGGGCGTGCTGGAAAAAATTGTCGATGCTGGCAAGAAGTACAACCTGACCCCGTACGGCACCGAAACCATGCACGTGCTGCGGGCCGAGAAGGGCTTCATCATCGTCGGTCAGGACACTGACAGCTCGATGACCCCGGACGACCTGAACATGGGCTGGTGTGTCGGTCGCACCAAACCGTTCTCGTGGATTGGCTGGCGTGGCATGAACCGCGAAGACTGCGTGCGTGATCAGCGCAAGCAGCTGGTGGGCCTGAAGCCGATCGATCCGACCAAATGGCTGCCAGAGGGTGCGCAGTTGGTGTTCAACACCAAGCAAACCATCCCGATGACCATGGTTGGTCACGTGACTTCCAGTTACCTGCACAACTCCCTCGGCTATTCGTTTGCCATGGGTGTGGTCAAGGGCGGCTTGAAGCGCATCGGTGAGCGCGTGTTCGCACCGCTGGCCGACGGCAGCGTGATCGAGGCGGAAATCGTTTCTTCGGTGTTCTTCGATCCGAAAGGCGATCGCCAGAACGTGTAACACCACAGCTCCCGTAGGAGCGAGGCTTGCCCGCGAAGAACGATAACGCGGTCCCTCAGATAAACCGCGTCGCTGCCTTCGCGGGCGAGCCTCGCTCCTACGGTGTGTCGTACGAATTCAGGAAAGGTGTTTTATGACCGCAGCCAATGTGTACCAACAACGCCCAACCACCGGGGCCAAGGCCGAGTCGTCGCTGCATCATGCCGACCTCGCCAGCCTGGTGGGCAAGGGCCGTAAAAGCGCCGGCGTGATCGTGCGCGAGAAAAAACTGCTCGGCCACCTGACCATTCGTGGCGATGGCCACGATGCAGCCTTCGCCGCTGGCGTGCAAAAAGCGCTGGGCATCGAATTGCCAGGCGCGCTGACCGTCATCGTCAAAGGCGAAACCAGCCTGCAATGGATGGGGCCGGATGAATGGTTGCTGATCGTCCCGAGCGGCGAAGAATTCGCTGCCGAGCAAAAACTGCGTAAAGCGCTGGGCGATCTGCATATCGCCATCGTCAACGTCAGCGGCGGCCAGCAGCTTCTCGAACTGAGCGGCCCGAACGTGCGCCAGGTGCTGATGAAATCCACCAGCTACGACGTGCACCCCAACAGCTTTCCGGTCGGCAAGGCAGTGGGCACGGTGTTTGCCAAATCGCAACTGATGATCCGCCACACCGCCGAAGACACCTGGGAACTGCTGATCCGTCGCAGCTTCTCGGATTACTGGTGGTTGTGGTTGCAGGATGCGTCCGCTGAATTCGGGCTTAGCGTCCAGGCCTGACCGCCGCCTCCCTGTAGGAGCGAGCTTGCTCGCGATGGAGTTGAAGGCGACGCGTTATTCCAGGAAGTACGCGTTATCGTTGACGTCCATCGCGAGCAAGCTCGCTCCTACAGGGGAGGCAGTTTCGATTATCGATGTCTCAGGAGTCACCGCACTATGAGCCGCGCCCCAGACACATGGATTCTGACCGCCGATTGCCCAAGCGTCCTCGGCACCGTGGATGCGGTGACGCGCTTTCTGTTCGAGCAGGGCTGCTACGTCACCGAACACCACTCCTTCGATGACCGGCTCTCGGGCCGTTTCTTCATTCGCGTGGAATTCCGCCAGCCCGACGGCTTCGACGAACAATCCTTCCGCGCAGGCCTTGAAGAACGTGGCCAGGCGTTTGGCATGATCTTCGAACTGACCGCGCCGAACTACCGGCCGAAAGTGGTGATCATGGTCTCCAAGGCCGACCACTGCCTCAACGACTTGCTCTACCGTCAGCGCATCGGCCAGCTGTCCATGGATGTGGCCGCCGTGGTGTCCAATCACCCCGACCTCAAGCCGTTGGCCGACTGGCACCAGATTCCCTATTACCACTTCCCGCTGGACCCGAACGATAAGCCATCCCAGGAGCGCCAGGTCTGGCAAGTGATCGAAGAGTCCGGCGCCGAGCTGGTCATTCTTGCTCGTTACATGCAGGTCCTGTCGCCAGAGCTGTGCCGCAAACTCGACGGCAAGGCAATCAACATTCACCACTCCCTGCTGCCGGGCTTCAAGGGCGCCAAGCCGTATCACCAGGCCTACAACAAGGGCGTGAAACTGGTCGGCGCCACCGCGCACTACATCAACAACGACCTGGACGAAGGTCCGATCATCGCCCAGGGCGTGGAGGCTGTGGATCACAGTCATTACCCCGAAGATCTGATTGCCAAGGGGCGGGATATCGAAGGGCTGACATTGGCGCGGGCCGTTGGATATCACATTGAACGAAGGGTTTTCCTGAACGCTAATCGCACTGTCGTTCTTTAGATCGCTATCGCGAGCAAGCTCGCTCCCACAGGGATTTGTGTCTGCCCCCAGATCTCAGTCACACCAAAGATCAACTGTGGGAGCGAGCTTGCTCGCGATGAGGCCCTTACAAACAACGCAAAAAGACACAAGCAATAACCCAAGCAATCAACGCGCCGCCGATCCCGGGCGACGCGACTACATAAAAACAACAGCGAGGTGAAAGCATGTCTGGTAATCGTGGTGTCGTGTATCTCGGCAATGGCCAGGTCGAAATACAGAAAATCGACTATCCCAAAATGCAGGACCCGCGCGGCAGGAAGATCAATCACGCCGTCATCCTGCGTGTGGTTTCAACCAACATCTGTGGTTCCGACCAGCACATGGTGCGCGGTCGTACCACCGCCCAGACCGGCCTGGTACTGGGTCACGAAATCACCGGTGAAGTGATCGAGAAGGGCAGCGACGTCGAAAACCTGCAAATCGGCGACCTGGTCTCCGTGCCGTTCAACGTCGCTTGCGGGCGCTGCCGTTCCTGCAAAGAGATGCATACCGGTGTCTGCCTCAGCGTCAACCCCGCCCGTCCAGGCGGTGCCTACGGCTATGTCGACATGGGCGACTGGACCGGTGGCCAGGCCGAATACGCCATGGTGCCATACGCCGACTTCAACCTGCTGAAACTGCCGGATCGCGATCGCGCCATGGAAAAAATCCGTGACCTGACCTGCCTCTCCGACATCCTGCCCACCGGTTACCACGGCGCCGTCACCGCCGGCGTTGGCCCGGGCAGCACCGTGTACATCGCGGGCGCCGGCCCGGTTGGCCTGGCGGCCGCCGCTTCCGCTCGCCTGCTGGGCGCGGCCGTGGTGATCATCGGTGACGTCAACACCGTCCGCCTGGCACACGCCAAGGCCCAGGGTTTCGAAATCGCCGACCTGTCCCTCGACACCCCGCTGCACGAACAGATCGCCGCGCTGCTGGGCGAGCCGGAAGTGGATTGCGCCGTCGATGCCGTAGGCTTCGAAGCGCGTGGTCATGGTCATGACGGTGTGAAACACGAGGCTCCGGCCACCGTGCTCAACTCGTTGATGGGCGTGGTGCGTGTGGCCGGCAAGATCGGTATTCCTGGCCTCTACGTCACCGAAGATCCAGGTGCAGTGGACGCCGCCGCGAAAATGGGCAGCCTGAGCATTCGTTTCGGTCTGGGCTGGGCCAAATCCCATAGCTTCCACACTGGCCAGACGCCGGTGATGAAGTACAACCGCCAGCTGATGCAGGCGATCATGTGGGACCGTATTCATATTGCGGACATCGTTGGCGTTGAGGTGATCAGCCTGGATGACGCGCCGCGTGGGTATGGCGAGTTTGATGCGGGTGTGCCGAAGAAGTTTGTGATTGATCCGCATAAGCTGTTTAGCGCTGCATAAACGCTGTACAAAAAAAAGGCGATCTTGGATCGCCTTTTTTGTTGTAGCGCAATTCAATACTTTCCTGCCTGTCACGCTCTTCCAGAACGATGCATGCAGGTTATTTTTTAGACGGTGCAGCCGACAGCGAAGAATACTCGAAAACACACTTCTCCTGGTCCTTGGATGTACAGGTTTCCACGTGCTGGGCGTTCTTGTTGTTAAGGAGCGCTTGTTTGTTAACTTCGCGTTTCCAAAGCGTATGGGTAGCAGGTTTCCAATCATTGAAGGAGTACAGCGTCAAGCGCGTGAACGCGAGAAACTCCTCTCCCTCGTAGTCGCAGGACACCACAAACTTATTGCCCTCCGAACTGATATCCCGGTACAACCCACCGGTGAATTCAAACGTCTCGATGTGATGCTCTTCAGCATAAGGGTTGGAGCCAACCCATACCCGTTTATCAGGTCCAGGGGCGAAATATTCATAGCCTCCTTCCTGTTCATCCTTGACTTGAATGATGTCGCTGACGGCCGGGCAGGCAGAACTTGCGGCATAAGCGTTTCCGATGGTCATTAATGTAATGAGTAAACTAGCAGTAATTGTTGATCGCATGATTGATACTCCATTGTTTGGGAGTGGTCATCTTTACGAACTACAGTCTTCAGTCCTACTATCACTTGTGATAGTAGTTGTAACCGATTGAAAGCCTCTTGAATTTATCAGTGCACAGCAAGGGAGCCAGCAGGGGACGGCAGCAAGCAGCAGCCAGACTTATGTATGTATTTAAGGGGACTGTATTTAACAGTATTTAAGGGGACAGATTTATTTATGGATCAGGCTCCGGCTACCGTGCTCAACTCGTTGATGGGCGTGGTGCGTGTGGCCGGCAAGATCGGTATCCCGGGCCTCTACGTCACCGAAGATCCAGGTGCAGTGGATGCCGTCGCGAAAATGGGCAGCCTAAGCGTCCGTTTCGATTTGGGTGGGCTAAATCTCACAACTTCCACGATGGGCAGACGCGGGCGATGAAGTACAACCGTCAGTTGATGCAAGCGATCATGTGGGGCCGTATTCATATCGCTGACATCGTGGACGTTGAGGTGATTAGCTTGGATGACGCGCCGCGCGGGTATGGCGAGTTTGATGCGGGTGTACCGAAGAAGTTTGTGATTGATCAGCATAAGTTGTTTGGTGCGGCGTAAGAAAGGCTAAAAAATAGCGACCAGTGGTCGCTCTTTTTTATGAGAGGTCATGTGTTGGGTATGTGCTCAACTCGAAGCTTTAGTTGATTTACGTTCCTCTGAGTTTTTTATTGAGTTCGTCGGTTAAAAAGATAACGCTTTTGCGTTGTTCGTTAATTTTTTCCAGTGCCAGTTGCTGCGGTGTTGGAAGGTTTTCTGGTTTTACTAAGCCGTACTCAATAAGGTTTTCTTGCCTGTTTTTAAGTTTTGATAGCAATCTCTCCTTGTTGTTATCGTAGTGTTCCAGTTTTTTTGCAGCCTTTTTTAATGACTTTAGTTTCGATCCGCTATATTTTTTCAATTGTGCGCTTTCTATGGCGGAATTAGCATCGTATAAAGTGTTTTTCACATCCCATACGCCACTGGCGCTTGGTGTCGAGTTGCTCGCAGTTGTTGTTGCATTTCGCGACGTCGAGGATGGATCAAGGCCAGGCAGCAGCGTCCCGGCCGTAGCGTGTGGAGTTGCAGAACCTGTAGCAAGCGCACTTTTCGTGCTAACCATTGAACGGGCTGAGTCAAGCGAAGTTGATGAGAGACGCTTAAATCCATTTCCGCGAGTCATCAGAGCTTTTATCTTGGAGAACCAGTTTGGAACATGTCCTGTTTTGTCCTCCCGATTTATCGGATCTCCTACACAATACGTATAAGCATTCAGTCCACCGTCCCCAAACGGACTCCAACTGTCCGGACTGTTGAACCGCATCAGCACTGGATTAAACGCCCGATAACCATTTCCCAACAAATAGCACCCCGTAACTGGATCCGGCCGTTCGCCGCTGAAGCCGAGCAGGCTGAGCAAGCCGTTTTCCGGAATACGGTGACCATAGGGTGTGTAAGCGAGAGTATGCGGTCTGGTTGAGTCGAGGGTAGTCAACACTGAACGCTGCTGATCAGTGGCGATAATGGTGGTTTCCAGTGGGCCGCCTTCACAGCGTTGTTCCGCCAGCAGTTGATCCCCATGCTGCATGATCGAACGCTGCACCGCGCCTTGAACCTCGTTGGCCAGGCGATCCTTGAGGTAGAAACGCTGAGTGTTGGCTTGCGCGGACATCGCGCAACTAATCAGTTGATCCAGTGGGTCGTACCGGTAATGGCAGAGTGGGATTTCGCGGCGAGCAGTCATGACTAGGGCTCCTGAAGGATCCATCTATCCAAGCTTGCACTTTGATGCAATCGGTCCGGATTGCCTACTAGCAGAACTGCTAGGTTCGAACGGCGAAAACCGTTTCGTCGAGCGGCATGGTTGGTTTCACGTTGTATTCACGTGAGGGGGCGTAAAAAATGGGTTCCGCGCTGAGGAGCATGCCGACCAATGCCCGGTTCAATCGGCAGTTTTTCCGTCAGACGGTTTGCATGACACAAGAGGATGTCTGAATGGTTTCGAAATCGTCGACCTGTTCCCGGACACACCGCTGCACGAGCAGATCGCCGCGCTGCTGGGCGAGCCGGAAGTGGATTACGCCGTCGACGCCGTGGGCTTCGAAGCGCGTGGTCATGGTCATGACGGTGTGAAACACGAGGCTCCGGCCACCGTGCTCAACTCCCTGATGGGTGTGGTTCGCATGGCTGGCAAGATCGGTATCCCTGACCTCTACGTGACTGAAGATCCAGGTGCTGTGGATGCGGCCACGAAAATGGGCAGCTGAGCATTCATTTTCAAATAAGAAGAGGGCGACGTGGTCAGGCCGTGTAAAAACCTGGCAACCTGGTCATCGTTTAAAGAAAATGCCCGTATCGCAAGATAAGGGCATTTGCTTTAAATCGCTGCAGCTGGATCGTCATATGGCCTTGTGATGTCGTCATTTTTTTGCACTATGATGGGAATCTAACTGAGTGGTAATTGACGGCTATGAGGCCATAGCGTTTTTTGTAGGTATATGACTTTTCTTTATTGTAATGCTCACGAAGATATTTCTGGGGGTTGTCAGGATATTTGATTTTGCCTTTTTCAAAAACCTTCATAACATCGTCAATGGGATGTTTTTCAACGACAGTTCCGAGATAGCCCTTCGTGTTTATATTCGTCAGTTTCTGAAATTGTGATGCAAATGATTGCTGTCCGCCATTCGCAGAATGGCAAAAGATCAAACGAATTTCTGCATAGGAACTGAAATCATATCCTTGGTTTTTCATTTCGGTATACACTTGAGAGGGGAGCCAGGTTTCTCTGTTCATCACCATTTTTGAAGGCTGATCGAAAGGTGTTTCTATTCCGTGCGCTGATATGTTTAGGCGCTGTTTTCCCTTGAAAATATCGTCAAATGTGAACGCTCCATCACCCAAGATAGTCATGTTCTTCATGTATCTACTTTTCGACACGGATTGGTTGACTGCCACGGTGCCGCTTGCATTATTTAAAAAACCTAAGAGTTTACTTATCCACTCTCCAACATGTCCTGTCGGATCCACTCGATTAATCGGATCCCCCACACAATAAGCATATGCATTTAATCCTCCCTCCCCAAACGGACTTAAACTTTCCGGGCTGTTAAACCGCATCAACACAGGGTTAAACGCACGATAGCCATTTCCCAACAAATAGCACCCCGTAACTGGATCTGGCCGTTCGCCGCTGAAGCCGAGCAGGCTGAGCAAGCCGTTTTCCGGAATACGGTGACCATAGGGTGTGTAAGCGAGAGTATGCGGTCTGGTTGAGTCGAGGGTAGTCAACACTGAACGCTGCTGATCAGTGGCGAGAATGGTGGTTTCCAGTGGGCCGCCTTCACAGCGTTGTTCCGCCAGCAGTTGATCCCCATGCTGCATGATCGAACGCTGCACCGCACCTTGAACCTCGTTGGCCAGGCGATCCTTGAGGTAGAAACGCTGAGTGTTGGCTTGCGCGGACGTCGCGCAACTAATCAGTTGATCCAGTGGGTCGTACCGGTAATGGCAGAGTGGGATTTCGCGGCGAGCAGTCATGACTAGGGCTCCTGAAGGATCCATCTATCCAAGCTTTCACTTTGATGCAATCGGTCCGGATTGCCTACTAGCAGAACTGCTAGGTTCGAACGGCGAAAACCGTTTTATCGAGCGGCATGGTTGGTTTCACGTTGTATTCACGTGAGTGGGCGTAAAAATGGGCGCAGCGCTGAGGAACATGCCGGCCAATACCCGGTCAAACCGGCAGTTTTTCCGTCTATCAACAGGCGGTTTTCATGGCACAAGAGGATGTCTGAATGAAGATTTCACGCGGTTTTGCACTGGCATCGCTCATGACCCTGGCGGCCAGCCCGGTCTTTGCTCAGTTCAGCTTCAGCGATGCGGCCAATGCCATTTCCGGCATGAAAGGCGATAACACCGCCGCCACGGCCGCGCCCACTTCCGAGACGGCTGGCCTGCTGAGTGCGCTCAGCCAGTTGAACGTGACGCCACAACAGGCCGTTGGCGGCACCAGTGCGATGCTGGGGCTGGCGAAGAATCAATTGAGTTCGACCGACTATTCGGAACTGGCCAAAAGCGTGCCGGGTATCGACAAGCTGTCGGGTGGTGGTGAACTGGGCGCGCTCGCCGGTTTGCTCGGCTCCTCCGGCAAGATGGCCGGCCTGGACAACGCACTGGGCGCCGTCAAGAGCACCAATGACCTGAACAACGCCTTCAGCGCCTTGGGCATGGACACTGGCATGATCGCCCAGTTTGCCCCGCTAATCCTGCAATACTTCGGTCAACAGGGCGTTGGCGGTTCGTTGCTGCAAAGTCTGGGCGGGATCTGGGGCGCCGGCACCGGCATCGGTAGCTGATTCAGGGGCGCTCGGCGCGCAAGGCGTCGATGCGCCGGTCCTTTTCGATCCAGAGCTGGTTGACCCAGTTCTGGACGGTTTGGCGAAACACCGGATCGTTTTCGTAGTCGCCCTGCCACAGCGCAGGGTCGAGTTCGCGGGTCTTGATATCGATGATCACCCGCGGCACGTTACCGCTGATCAAGTCCCAAAACCCCGGAATCTGCTGCTGCGGATACACCACCGTCACATCGAGAACGGCGTCAAGCTGTTCGCCCATCGCCGCCAGCACAAAGGCCACGCCACCCGCCTTGGGTTTGAGCAGGTGAGTGAAGGGTGATTGTTGCAGACGGCTTTTCGCTGCAGTAAAACGGGTGCCTTCCAGGTAATTGACCACCGTCACCGGCTGGCGCTTGAACAGCTCGCAGGCAGCCTTGGTGATCTCCAGGTCCTTGCCGGCCAGCTCCGGGTTCTTCGCCAGGAACGCCTTGGTGTAGCGCTTCATGAACGGGTAATCCAGCGCCCACCAGGCCAGACCGAGGAAGGGCACCCAGATCAATTCTTTCTTGAGGAAGAATTTGAAGAACGGCGTTCGTCGATTCAGGGTCTGGATCAGCGCGGGGATATCGACCCAGGATTGATGGTTGCCGATCACCAGGTACGAGGTGTCGCGGCGCAGGTCATCGCCGCCGCGAATGTCCCATCGGGTGGGGATGCACAGCTGGAAGATCAGCTTGTCGATCTCGGCCCAGGTCTCGGCGATCCACATCACCGCCCAGGAGGCGTAATCGCGAAAACGCCCGGGCAGGACCAGCTTGAGCAAGGCGAACACCATCAGCGGTCCGAACAGGGCCAGGGTATTGAGCAACAGCAACAGGGTAACGAAACAGCCGGTGAGCAGGCGGCGCATGGGGCACTCTTGAAAACGTTTGGGCGCGCCATGATAGGCAGCTTCGTTCGAGAGGCCAAATCGACGGTGACAAATGTTTCACCTTTGAACCGCTAACCTCCCTCCACTGATCGTTCCCACGCGCCGTGTGGAAGGCTGCTGAACGAGCCCCGTGAAAGACAGGACACCGTTTCCCCCTTACGATAAGGGATAGGCAAACGGTTATGTTTATGACTAACAGCAACGATAAGAGTGGGGAGCTTTTGGGCCAGGAGCGGCGGCGCCGCTGGAGCCCGGAGCAAAAACTGGCCATGGTTCGCGAGAGCCTTGAGCCAGGACAAAGTGTGTCGGTCGTCGCTCGGCGCAACGGCATCAATGCCAACCAACTGTTCCTGTGGCGCAAGTTGTATCAGGACGGCAGCCTGTCGGCGGTCAGTGCTGGCGAAGCCGTGGTGCCTGCCTCCGAGCTGAGCGATGCGCTTAAGCAGATCCGTGAACTGCAACGGATGCTGGGCAAGAAAACGATGGAAGCCGAAATCCTCAAAGAGGCCGTGGAGATCGCCCGGTCGCGAAAATGGATTGCGCACTCACCCTTGTTGCCGGGGGACGACCAGTGAAGCTGGTCAGCGAATGTCTCGGTGTGGCGCGCTCGCAATTAACGGTTCGAATCAAGCAATCGGTATCGCCCAAAGTGCGGCGAAGCAGGCCTGTGAACGATGTAGAGCTGGTCGCTGAAATCCAGCAAGAGGTCAGCGAACTGCCCAGCTATGGATACCGTCGCGTCTGGGGACTGCTGCGTCGTGCACGTGAAAAGCGGTCGCTGCCGGCGATCAACGTGAAGCGGGTTTACCGGGTCATGCGTGATCACAACTTGCTGCTTGAGCGGCGGATCAAACAGCCCGGTGTGCCGCGTCGGCACGAAGGCCGTATTGCCGTGAAGACCAGTGATACACGTTGGTGCTCGGATGGCTTTGAGTTCCGTTGTGAGGACGGTGCCAAACTGAGCGTGACCTTCGCCCTGGACTGCTGCGACCGCGAAGCCATCGGCTGGGTCGCGAGCCCGACCGGGTACAGCGGCGATGATATCCGCGACTTGATGCTGGAAAGCGTGGAGAAGCGTTTTGGTGATCAACTGCCCACTACGCCGGTGCAATGGCTGAGCGACAACGGCTCGGCGTACACCGCCGAACAGACACGCCTGTTTGCTCGGCAGATCGGTTTGCAGCCGGTGACCACACCGGTGCGCAGCCCGCAGAGCAACGGCATGGCTGAGAGCTTCGTGAAGACGATCAAGCGTGACTATGTGGCACACATGCCCAAACCGGATCGGGAAACCGCACTGCGTAATTTGGCAATTGCCTTCGAACACTACAACGAGCAGCATCCACACAGCGCCTTGAACTATCGCTCTCCGAGGGAGTTCAGGCGCTTAGCGGCAGCATCAATTTAACGGGGAATTGGTGTCCGGTTTGGTAGGGGCAAGTCCAGCTGCTTACCGATCGTTCCCACGCAGAGCGTGGAACGATCTAATCGATAACGGTCTAAAATCCCGCTGCCCACTCTTCAAGGAAGCCCATTACGTGAAATCCCTCCTTGCACTGCTCTCCCTGGTGGCCCTGCCCATCCTGGCCGCCGAGCCGACCCTGTACGGCCGCTACGAATACATCGCCTTGCCGGAAATCGGCGGCGAAGTGCTCAAGGCCAAAATGGACACCGGCGCCCTGACCGCCTCGCTGTCGGCCAAGGACATCGAAACCTTCACCCGTGACGGCGACGAATGGGTACGTTTCCGCCTCGGCACCAAAGATGCGAGCAACAAGGTCTACGAACACAAAGTCGCGCGGATCAGCAAGATCAAGACCCGCTCGGAAGAAGGCGACGATGATGATGAAGACGTCGCACCCACCAAGCGGCCAGTGGTTGATCTGGAGCTGTGCCTGGGCAATGTCAAGCGCACGGTCGAGGTCAACCTGACCGACCGCAGCAGCTTTAATTATCCGTTGCTGATTGGGGCAAAGGCGTTGCGTGAGTTTGGGGCGGCGGTGAATCCGGCTCGGCGGTTTACGGCGGATAAGCCGGATTGTTGAGGGGCATTGAGTCCATTGTACTGTCTATGGTCATGCCATGCGGTGAGAAGGTTGGGCACAGCTCCATGTTGCCCTCATCACCGTAAGGTTGTGCTGGCGGGCAAACTCAATCGTGAGTCTCGGATTTTGGCCGCGGTTTTAACGAAGTCTGTTCTGTTGAAGTCTCCGGCTAAACGGCTGACGCCTTCAATGCGAAAGGATGAAACGTGTTTAACTACTCTCGCTAACTCATTTTTATGAGTGAACAGGTCTTGCTGTAAGTTTCGTATTTCAGTGTCATTAAGATGTTTTAGGTGTCTTTTTGATTTCAGTAGTCCTTGATATGTATTGACATTGTCTAATGTATCTAGCAGGTGTCGGTTAGCTTTCTGAAGGTAGGCGATGCCTGTTGTTTCATCTATAGGAAGGGGGTTGTTAAAGTATTTAAATTTTTTATATTCAGATAGGTTGCGAGCAATGATTGCGTCGGGATGCGAATTCTGATTTTCGGCAAGTATTTTCAAACCTTTCAATCCGCCAAAGTCCGCTTCTTTTGCTAACACAATTTTACTAAATTGTTCGTTGCTGGAGCCCTTCATTAATTTATATACGTTGCCAAATATTTCGTCAAAGAATCGCGCACGTACTAAAAAATGACCCGTTGGATCATTCCAATTAACAGGGTCTCCGGCACAATACGCATAAGCATTCAACCCGCCCTTTCCAAACGGACTCCAACTGTCCGGACTATTAAACCGCATTAACACCGGGTTGAACTGCCGATACCCAATTCCCAAATGATAATGCCCGGTCACAGGATCCGGCCGTTCACCATTAAACCCGAGCAAGCTGAGTAAACCATTTTCCATCGGCCGATGGCCGTAAGATGTGTAGACAAGGGGGTGAGGCTGGTTCGCGTCGAGTGCATTCAATACCGAGCGTTGATGATCAGTCGCCAGGAGCCAGGCGGCCGTCTTGTCGCCCTCATGCTGCTGCAGCGCCAACAGCTGGTCGTCGTGCTGCACGATGGTGCGTTTCACCGAGCCTTGTATTTCAGTGGCCAAGCGTGTCTTGCAGTAATAGCGCTGGGTAGGTTCCTGATCGAATGGCGCACAATCTACCAGGCGATCGAGCGGGTCGTAGTAGTAGCGACCCAAGAGGGTGTCGCGAGTAGAGGTAGGCATTATCCGGGCTCCGTGCACGGTCGAGAAATCGGAGCCTTCAGCATCATTCGTTTTTCAGTCGTTGCCTACCTATCAGAACTGTTAGGGTTTGGCCCTTTCTGTACTCTGCATCTCAAGTGAACAGAAGGAGTGCGTACTTCAAAGAATAAATGTGGGAGCGAGTCTGCTCGCGATGAGGTAGGTACAGCCTGCGAAGATCTGGGCTCAGGGCATCGCCGCTAGCGTCAAACATCGCTGGCGCACTTCAAATACGGCGCCGCCAGCTGTGGATCTCCTCGCGTCAGTTGAGTTCGCAGAAAGGGACAGCTTTTTTGGGTGCAAATGAATCTGTCCCGTCTCTGGTCCGTACAGGGAGTTTCTCTCGTCAAAAAGTAAGTTTTCCTACAGGAAAAACGGGCTTCCTACAGGGCCAATCCCTTCCTTTTGCAGGACGTTTCCTAGATTGTTCCGCACGCTTGCGCCGACAGATTTCCGTGCCTAGTCTTCGTCCGTCACTGCTCATCAGTGATCGGGTTTAGTAGCCCGGACCAATAGGTGCATAGCGTTTTCATGCTCATGCCCGGCAATGCTGCCGGGTATTGAATATGGCGGCTGTGTGTGGGGCATCTTCGGGTGCACCGGGTTTCCTATTGACCGGCCTACTAACCTGCGCACAGCTGCCACCCATCGTTTAGTAGGCGAGAAGTGTCGGCTCCCACGTAGCAATAGGAGCAACACAGATGAAACGATCAGTTCCCGATCCACCTTCCAATTCAACCGAAAACGACGAACTGCCCAGAGACCGTTCCGCCCTTTATCGTGCGATCGATTTCTACCTCACCGGAGAACAGCCTTCGGCACCCGATGAACTGCGGTTCTACAACGTCAGCGACGACGTGAGCTTCGAAGACGCCCAACTATATCTCGCCGACCTGCTGCGCTGTGCCTCGGTCACTGCCTATCAATGCGGCGACCACCTTAAGGGCGCGGACAGGGCCATGGTGTTTTCTGTCTGGCATTTGCTGGAGATCGCCAAGGCCATGGTTGATCGGTCGATCGATTGTCTGGGGATGAAGCAGACTCGGGAGTGATTCAAGAAGGCGGTCGATAGTGATATTGCTATCGCGAGCAGGCTCGCTCCCACAGGGGAGTTGAGGCGTGCACAAAAACAATTACAGGAAAGGACCGCCATAAAAAAGCGGGACAGATTTGATTGGTCCTCCAAATCTGTCCCGCTGTTTACGCTCATCAATATATTCGCCCTTGTGGGCTTCAAACCTTGGGCATTGTCGCCAGCATCGAAGCCCGCTGGCTCACTTCGAAATACCAGCCCGCCAGCTTGGGATTCGCTTCACGCCAGTCCACATCCGGGTGGCGCAAATCCAGATACCCCAACGCACAGGCCACGCTGATCGCGGCCACATCGAAATGGCTGGTCAGCTCCGCAATCGCGTCTTTTTCCAGCAACGCCAAGGCGCGGCGGATCTTGTCGCGTTGGCCGTCCAGCCATTCGTCCCAGTGTTTTTCCGGCGCGCGCAGGGCCACTTCATAGCGGGTCAGTACGGCAGCGTCCATGATGCCGTCGGCGATGGAGGCCAGGGTCATACGGCGCCAGCGGGCCGAGCCGTCGCGGGGGATCAGGGGGTTGCCGACGTGCTGGTGATCGAGGTAATCGAGGATGACCCGGCTGTCATGGATGACGTTGCCGTTGGCCAGGCGCAGGGCGGGGATTTTGCCCAAGGGGTTGTCATCGAGCAGTGCAAGGTCCGGGGCGACGGGCGTCAGCACGCAGTTTTGCAGCGCCACGCGGTTTTGTTGACCGGTTTCGTGGAGCAGCACCATGACTTTGCGAACGAAGGGGGAAAGGGGGTTGTGGTAGAGGGTCATGCTGGGGGCGGACATGGCGGCGTCTCGGTCGATGGCGGTGTCGGCAGCATAGCGCGTAATTTTCGCGAACCGAACTCTGTAGGCGCCGGCTTGCCGGCGAAGGCGTCTTCGAATCTTGTGCCAGGCTTGAGGGCCCCTTCGCCGGCAAGCCGGCTCCTACAGGGGGGATGTGATGACCATCCAAAACGTCAGGGGCGTTGCAGCAAGCCGCGAAGGGCGAGGATTGCGGGGGCGCCCAGGCCCAGCCAGCTCAAGGCGTCCCACAGGCCGTCTCCCAGCAGCGCGGCGAATAATCCCGCGGCACTGAGCAGCGCTATCACCGTGGGCGTGGCGAAGACCTTCCAGAAGTTCGACTGCCGCGGCTTCATGCTTGAGCCTGCGCGTTTTCAAGGACAGGTTTTGCAACCTTGCGCCGCACTATCCACAGATAGACGCCACTGCCGAGCACGATGATGGTCAGTATATCCAGGGTCGCCCAGAGGATTTTCATCGGCATGCCGCCGTAGTCACCGAAGTGCAGCGGCTGCGACATGCCCATGGCGTCCATGTACCACGGCCGTTCGGCCACGGCGGTGACTTGCAGGGTGCTGGCGTCGATCAGCACCGGCGTCAGCAGATGCGAAGTCAGGTGCGTGCTGCCTTTCATGAACACGGCGTAATGGTGTTCGCTGGAAAAGCGCGTTCCCGGGAAGGCGATGAAGTCCGGTTGCATGCCGGGCGCGACGTCTTTGGCGATGTCGAGCAGACGGGTGGCGGGCGCCAGTTGCGTCAGCGCTGGCGCGTCGCGGTAGGGCGCGATCATTGCGCTGAGGCTGTCGTTGCGCCAGGCGGCGATCAGCAGGTCGGCGCAGGCGCTGATGACACCGGTCACGCCAACCACCAACGCCCAGGTCAACGTCACCACGCCGATCAGGTTGTGCAGGTCGAGCCAGCGCAGGCGGGTGGATTTGTCCTGGCGTACGGTGGCGAATTTCAAGCGTCGCATGAACGGCAGATACAGCACGGCTCCGGAGACGATCGCGACCACGAACAGCAGCCCCATGAACGCCAGCAACAGCTTGCCCGGCAGGCCGGCGAACATGTCCACGTGCAGGCGCAGCATGACCATCATGAAGCCGCCGTTGGCCGATGGCATTTCCAGCGCTTCGCCGGTGCGGGCGTCGAGCATGAAGGTGTGCGACGAGTTCGGCTCGGTGCCGGCAGTGGCCGCCATGATCGCGATCGCGGCGTTGGGTTCATCTTCCTCGAAGCCGAAGTACTGCATGACTTCGCCGGGACGATGTTTTTCTGCCGCCTGCACCAACTGCTGCAGATTCAGCTGCGGGGTGTCCGCCGGCATTGCCTTCAACTCGGCAGCATCGCCCAACAGGTGGTCGATCTCGTGATGGAAGATCAGCGGCAGACCGGTCAGTGCCAGCATCAGCAGGAACAGGGTGCAGATCAGGCTGGTCCAGGTATGGACGAAGGACCAGCGGCGAATTGTTTTACTTTTCATTTCATGGCCTTCGAAAATACCCAAGCCGTCCTCGTAGGACGGCCTGGGTATTGAACGTGTCAGATCAAGCAATTACCACTTGTAGGTCGCACTGGCGACGACACTGCGTTGATCGCCGTAGTAGCAATAAAAACTGTCGCAGGTGGAGATGTAGTCCTTGTCGAAGAGGTTGGTCGCGTTCAGGGCCAGGGACGCGCCTTTGAGGCTGTTGTTCAGGCGGCCGAGGTCGTAGTGAACAGCGGCGTCGAACACCGTGTAGGCGTCAGCCTTGCCCAGCTCGGTGTTGGCCTGGTCCCCGTAGGTGTTGCCGGTGTAGCGAACACCGCCGCCGACGCCGAAGCCGTCCAGCACGCCGTTGTGCCAGGTGTAATCGGTCCACAGCGACGCTTGTTGATTCGGCATCAGTTGCAGGCGATTGCCCTTGAAAGTGCCATCTTGTACTTCGGATTTAGCCAGGGTGTACGCGGCGATAACCTTGAGGTTTTCGGTCACGTCGGACACGGCTTCCAGTTCCAGGCCTTTGACTTTCACTTCACCGGTCTGGCTGGTGATCGAAACGTTGTCCGAGTTGATTGTGGTGACGGAGACGTTTTTCTGGGTCAGGTCGTACACCGCAGCGGTCAATAGCGTGTTGCTGCCAGGCGGTTGGTACTTGATACCCAGTTCCCATTGCTTGCCTTCGGTCGGCTTGATCGAATCGGTTGGCGAGGCGGTGGCGTTGCTGGTTGGTTGGAACGATTCGGCGTAGGACAGGTAGGGCACGATGCCGATGTCGAACACGTAGCTGATTGCCGCATTGCCGCTGAATTTCTTGTCCCGCTCGGTGTTGGTGGCATCGTCTTTGTTGAAGAATTTGGTACCGGTGTGGACCCAATCCTCGCGACCGCCCAGGGTCAGGCGCCATTGGTCCAGAGCCATCTGGTCCTGAACGTACAGGCCGGTCTGGTAGGTTTTTTGATCGTAGTCGTAGAACGCCGTTGAACGTGCAGGACGAACGATGGGCTGGCCGTAGATCGGGTTGTTGACGTTGGTAGTCAGGCCGTCACCGAAGATCGAGGTGTAGTTGGTGTTGCTGCGTTGGTGATCAAGGCCGATCAACAAGGTGTGACGAATGTCGCCAGTGTCGAAGTCGCCCTGGAAGTTGTTATCCACGGCGAACTGGCTGATGTCTTCGTCGGTACTGGTGCTCGAACGGTCGACGTTGCCTTCGGCGTCGACCTGGGTGAACGGATAGGCACCGGGAGTGAGGACCTGGAACGACAGGTCCGACTTGGTGTAGCGCAGGTTCTGCTTGAACTGCCAGACATCGTTCAGGCGATGTTCAAAGGCGTAGCCCAGTGCGTAATAGGTGCGGTCGTAATATTCCCAGTCCGGGTCGCCCAGGTTTTTGTGATGGGAAATCTTGCCCAGTGGCGAACGGATTTTCGTGCCCTGCACCGGCAGGAACTGGCTGGTGATCCCGGTATCGTCACGGGTGAACTGCGTGAGCAGGGTGAGTCGGGTGTCGTCGTCGATGTTCCAGGTCAGGCTCGGCGCAATGTTGTAGCGCTTGTTGGCGACGTGGTCGATCTGGGTGCCGCTGTCGCGGATCACACCGCTCAGGCCGTAGAGGAACCGACCTTCCTCGTCGATCTTGCCGGTACTGGCGAAGTTGATCTGGCGATGGTTGTCGCTGCCGTATTGCACCTGGATTTCACTGCTCGACTCGGCGCTGGGGCGGCGGCTGACCATGTCCAGCAAGCCGCCTGGCGGGGTCTGGCCGTACACCGATGAAGCCGGGCCGCGCAGCAGGGCGAGGCGGTCCAGGTTCCAGGTTTCCTGTTTCGGGTTGGCGTACACGCCTTTGGGCAGCGGCAGGCCGTCAAGGAATTGCGTCGGTTCGAAACCGCGCACCCGCAGCCAGTCGGCGCGGGTGTCGCTGCCGTAGCTGCTGGCGGTGATACCGGGCATGTAGCGCACGGCGTCATCGATATTTTGCACTTTACGGTCGTCCATCTGCTGCCGGGTGGCGACCGAAATCGAGCGCGGGGCTTCGACCAGCGCGGTGTCGGTCTTGGTGCCGGCGGCGGTGCGGGTGGCCAGGTAGCCTTCCACCGGACCCCAGGCGCTTTCAGTGTTTTCCACGCCGATGACGGCGGTTTCCGGCAGCGCCATCACACCCTCGGGCACGGCCACCAGGCTGTAGGTGCCAGCGCTGCTCTGTTCCAGTTGCAGGCCGGTGCCGCGCAGGGCTTCGCGCAGCGCGCCGGCGGCATCGAACTGGCCTTGGACCGGGGCCGAGGTTTTGCCTGCCGCCAGGGATGGATTCAGCGACAGCGCCAGGCCCGCCTGGCTGGCGATCTGATTAAGCGTGCTGGCCAGGGGCGCGGCCGGCAGGTTGTAGGCGCGAACGCTGGACGCCTGTTCGGCGGCGATCAGTTGACCGCAGGCCAGCGGGGTGCAGAGGGCAATGGCGACGGCCAGCAAACCGGGGCGCAACAAGGTGTCTAGCGAGCGGGACATACAGCGGCTCCTGAAGGGGAATGTTTCTCAATTGCCTAGGTGCCGGACGAGAATGCAAAAGTGATAGGGGTGGATGAAAATAATTTTGATTCATTATTTGCAGTGACGCTGATGGCCTCTTCGCGGGCAAGCCTCGCTCCCACAGGGTTTTGTGTCGTTAATAGAATTACCGCTTAACACAAAACCCTGTGGGAGCGGGCTTGCCCGCGATGAGGTCGGGTAAGGCGCTGAGATATCAGGGCTTGGCTTGGGCCTTCACCACCGTCACCCACCACGGCGTGTGCTGTTCGATCTGCACCGGCAATGTCGGCAGCAGGGCGCTCAGGGCCAGGTCGGTGTCGTGCAGCGGGAAACTGCCGGTGATTCGCAGGTCAGCAATCTCCGGCGCGACACCCAGGTGCCCGCGGCGATAACGGCCAAGTTCCTTGATCAAGTCCACCAGTCGCGCGTTATCCACCACCAGCATGCCGCGGGTCCATGCATCGGCGCCGAGATTAAGTGCGATGATCGGATCGAAGCCGTTGTTGCGCATCAGCACCTGCTGGCCTTCGCGCAGTATCTGTTCTTCAGGGCTCGATTGCGGATGCGCGGCCACCGCCGATTGCAGCACGCTCAGGCGCGTGCCTTCGTCTTCGCGCTTGACCAGGAACCGGGTACCCAGTGCGCGCATGCTGCCTTCGCGGGTCTCGACGATGAACGGCCGGGTATCGCCATGCCCGGTTTCGACGAGGATTTCCCCTTCCTGCAAAATGATCAGTCGCTGCTTTTCATCGAAGCGAACGTCCATGGCGCTGTGGGTGTTGAGGTTGACCAGCGTACCGTCGCTCAGGCGCAGGGTGCGTTGCTCGCCGGTGGCGGTGCGCTGGTCGGCCAGCCAATAGTCGAGCGGCAGATAACGATCGCCGACGAACAGCGCCAGGCCGATCACCGCAACGATGCTCGCCACGCCGCTGCCCAGTTTGCGCACCTGCCGGCGAATGCTTTCGCGCGATTGCAACAATGCTGCGCGGGCCGGACCGCTGGCGGCGCTGAAACGCGCATCGAGCAGGCCCAGTTGGCGCCAGGCCCGGGCATGTTCTTCGTGGGCGGCGTGCCATTTGGCGAATTCTTCGCGATCGACCGGGTTGCCGGCATCCAGGGTCAGCTGCCAGGCGATGGCGGCATCCAGTACTGGCGCCGACACCGGCTTGGAACTGACCGGGCTCATACCGGCTCACCATACAGCGCGATATAGCACTGCCGAATGCCCTGGGCCAGGTATTGGCGCACTCGCGGCACCGAAACGCCCAAACGCTCGGCGATTTGCGCGTGGCCGAGGCCGTCGAGGCGGTTATAGAGAAACGCTGCCCGGGCCTTGCTCGAGAGTTGGCCGAGCAGGCGGTCGATGTTTTTCAGGTCTTCGAGGATCAGCTGCTGCTCTTCCACTGAAGGTTGTTCGGCTTCGGGGATCAGCATCAATTCCGTCAGGTAGGCCTGTTCCAGCGCGGCGCGGCGGAAATAGTCGAACAGCAGGCCCTTGGCGATGGCCACCAGAAACGCCCGCGGCTCGCGAGGCTCCCTGAGTTCATCGCGGCCCAACAGGCGGACGAAGGTGTCCTGACTCAGGTCTTCGGCCCGTTGTGGGCAGGCCACGTTGCGCCGCAGCCAGGCCAAAAGCCAGCTGCGATGGTCGCGATACAACGCACCAACAAGCTCACTCTGGGGGCTTTGGACTGACGGCACGCCGTATCACCGATTGGGAAGTGTTAACTAACGAGAATTGTTCGCGATTGTGGCAGAGGCGGGGGAGGTAAGCAATTGGCCACTGGTCGGGTGGTTTGGATGGTATGTGTTCAGTGGGATCGCGTTATCGTTCTTCGCCGGCGAGCCTGGCTCCTACGGGGATGTTGAGTTGTTCGCCGATTTCGTGGGCGACCCAAACCCCCCGTAGGAGCCAGGCTTGCCGGCGAAGAGGCCGGAACAGGCGCCGCAAATCTAGAAGGACGGCGCGCGCTGCCTGCGTTTCCACTGCCTCACCCGCTGCAGCAGTTCCAACGGACTATGAATCTGCTGCTGCCGCGCCCGGCTGAACAGGATCAGCGCCAGTTCTGCCGTGGCCAGGGCGTCGGCACTGGCGTTGTGCCGCTCGAACACCTCCAGCTTGAACCAGTCGATCCACTCATCCAGCCCTGCCTCGCGAATAGGCGCCTGCGGACACAGCAGCGGCGCGATATCCGCGACATCCAGAAACAGATGCTGCAACTTGTAACCCAGATGATCTTTCAATGCCCGCCCGAGCATGTGCTGGTCGAACGGCGCATGGAAGGCCAACACGGGGCTGTCACCGACAAACTCCATGAAGTCGAGCAAGGCCTGGGCCGGGTCGCTGCCGGCGGCAATCGCACTCGGGCCCAGGCCGTGAATCAGCACGCTGGGACCAAGTTTGAGCTCGCTGCACTGCAAGGTGCGTTCGAATTGCTGGCTGAAGTCGATCGCCCCGTCTTCGATCACCACCGCGCCGATGGACAGTACTCGATCCTTGTTCAGGTTCAGCCCGGTGGTTTCCAGGTCGAGCACCACCCAGCGTTGTTCGCGCAGGCTGCATTCGCTCGGCTCGGCGGCCGTCGGCAAGTGTTGCAGGCGCAGTTGAAGGTCGCCGGACAACATCGGGCCTGACGGGCGCAGCCATGAAAACAGGCTCATAGCTGGTACCGCAGGGCCAGGCTGCTTTGCAGTCGCTGAGCCTGACGCAGGGATTCACGCAGGATCCGTCGATCAAGATGATTGAGACTGTCCGGGTCGACGCGATTGGAGTGGGGCAGGTTCTCCCGGGTCTGGAGCTGATGTTGCTGCATGCGGGTTTGTTGAATGAAGTGATAAGCCTCTTCGTACGCCGCACCGTCCAGCCGTTCGATGACCCCTTTGTCCACCAGTTGGCGGAAGCGCTCCAGGGTATTGTTCGCTTCGATCCCATGGGCCAATGCCAGCAAGCGGGCACCGTCGACGAACGGCGTCAGGCCCTGGATTTTCAGGTCCAGCGTGGCTTTCTCGCCATTCTTGCGAGCCAGCACGAAATCCCGGAAACGTCCTACGGGTGGACGATTGCGCAGGGCGTTCTCGGCCAGCATGCGCTGGAACAACCGGTTGTCGTCAACCTGGTCAAGAATCCCCCGGCGCAGTTGCTCACAGCCTTCCTCATCGCCCCAGACCACGCGCAAGTCGAAATAAATGCTCGAACCCAGCAGATTCTCCGGCGTTGCTTCGCGGATGAACGCTGCAAAACGCCGAGCCCACTCGGCACGGGACAGACACAGCTCGGGGTTACCGGCCATGATGTTGCCCTTGCACAGGGTAAAGCCGCAGAGCGCCAGGCTCTGGTTGATCTGCTGGGCGATGGGCAACAGCTTGCCGCGGATCTCGGCGGCATGGGCCGCGTCCCGGGCTTCGAACAGAATGCCGTTGTCCTGATCGGTGTGCAGCGTCTGCTCGCGGCGGCCTTCGCTGCCGAAGCACAGCCAGCTGAACGGGATGCCGGGGTCGCCTTTCTCGGCGAGCGTCAATTCGATGACCCGGCACACGGTATGGTCGTTGAGCAGAGTGATGATGTGGGTGATCTGGGTCGATGATGCGCCGTGGGCCAGCATGCGCTCCACCAGTTGGCCAATCTCGCCGCGCAGCGCCACCAGGTTTTCCACGCGCTGGGCGCTGCGGATGGTTCGTGCCAGATGCACCAGATCGACCCGCTGCAGGGAAAACAGATCCCGCTCGGAGACTACGCCGCACAGGCGATGGTCCTTGACCAGGCAGACATGGGCGATGTGCCGCTCGGTCATGGCGATCGCCGCGTCGAACGCGCTGTGGTCCGGGGACAGGTAGAACGGCGCCTTTGTCATGTGGCGTTCGATGGCTTCATTGAAGTCGTCCGTGCCGTCGGCCACCACATGGCGCAGGTCGCGCAGGGTGAAAATACCCAGTGGGGCTTTCTGCTCGTCGACGATGACGATGCTGCCGACTTGCTGCTCGTGCATCAGGGTCACGGCTTCACGCAGGGGTGTGGCCGGGCTGCAGGTCACTGGGTGGCGCATCGCCAGTTCACCCAGCCGGGTATTCAGCGAGTATTGGGTCCCCAGGGTCTCCACGGCTTTTTGCTGGACTTGCTGGTTGACCTGATCCAGCAGGCTGCTGACGCCGCGCAGGGCAAAGTCGCGAAACGCGTTGGACAGCGCGAACAGTTTGATGAATGCCAGTTTGTTCAGCTGCAGGCAAAAGGTGTCTTCGGCGGCCCGGTGTTCAGTGCGGGTCGCGCGCTCGCCCAGCAGCGCGGCGAGGGGGAAACACTCGCCGGTGGTGATTTCGAAGGTGGTTTCAGTCCCGCCCTTGGCCGTATGGGGACGCTCACCCACGACCTGACCTTGTTTGACGATGTAGAAATGCTCAACCGGGCCATCGGCGGGCTTTATGATGCTCTCGCCGGGCGCATAAAAACGCAGCTGACATTGTTCGACCAGGTACGCCAGGTGGGCGTGTTCCATTTGATTGAAGGGCGGGAAGCGCTGAAGAAATTGCAAAGTACCCTGGATGTTTTGCAACACCGCGGTTTTCCCGGCCTGGGTGAAGGCGTCCGCTTTACTCATAACCAATACCGCAGTCTTTTGAATTGTTGTTGTCGGATGACTGACCCATGGTCGGCCCCTGCGCCTTGGGTGCCCATTGGACGTAAGTCTAGGTAGGCAGGTGCAACTGATGGAAGTTAGGAAATATCTGACGCAACTATCGGAAAAGCCTCCTACATTGGCTATAGGAGAACTTTCTGACGAAGGGCACATTGAAGGTCTTGCTGGTGCTGTCTGAACGAATGAGTCAGGCGATTGAATTGATATGTAGAGAAAGCCATGTCCGACCACGATATTTTGAGTGACGCCGAGCGCGAGGCGCTGAGTGCGGTCATGCTCGAACCTGACTTGCCGCCGCAGCGGGTGCTGATCGTCGACGACGATAAAGACGCGCGTGAGTTGTTGTCCGAGATCCTCGGCCTGGATGGCATCCGATGCCTGACCGCAGCCAGTGGCGAAACCGCACTCAAGATGTTGAACGAAAAGCCGTCGATCGGCCTGGTGATCACCGACCTGCGAATGGGACAGGTGGATGGCCTGGATCTGATTCGCCAGGTCCGGGAGTCGGTACGGGCGGCCATGCCGTTCATCATCGTTTCCGGTGACGCCGACGTGAAAGACGCGATCGCCGCCATGCATCTGAGCGTGGTGGACTTTTTACTCAAACCTGTCGATACCGGCAAGCTGTTAGCGCTGGTCAAGCATGAGTTGGGAATGGATGTGTGAGTCGCTGAAAGATCAAAAAATCCTACAAAAAAAGCCCTGATCTTTCGATCAGGGCTTTTTCATTTCCGGCATCAGCGCTCAATCACAGGCCATTGGCAGCCTTGAACTCGCGACGACGACGGTGCAGAACCGGCTCGGTGTAGCCGTTCGGTTGCTTCGTGCCTTCGACCACCAGTTCGACCGCCGCCTGGAAGGCGATGTTGCTGTCGAAGTCCGGTGCCAGCGGACGGTACAGCGGATCATTGGCGTTCTGGCGGTCAACCACCGGTGCCATGCGCTTGAGGCTTTCCATCACTTGCTCTTCAGTGACGATGCCATGGCGCAGCCAGTTGGCGATGTGCTGGCTGGAAATGCGCAGCGTCGCACGGTCTTCCATCAGGCCGATGTCATTGATGTCCGGCACCTTCGAGCAGCCCACACCCTGGTCGATCCAGCGCACCACGTAACCGAGAATGCCCTGGGCGTTGTTGTCCAGTTCGTTCTTGATCTGTTCCGGGGTCCAGCTCGGGTTCACTGCCAGCGGGATGGTCAGGATGTCGTCCACCGACGCGCGGGTACGCTTGGCCAGTTCGGCCTGACGGGCGAACACATCGACCTTGTGGTAGTGCAGGGCGTGCAATGCAGCGGCGGTAGGCGAAGGTACCCAGGCGGTGTTGGCGCCAGCCAGCGGGTGAGCGATTTTCTGTTCGAGCATCGCCGCCATCAGGTCGGGCATGGCCCACATGCCTTTACCGATCTGCGCGCGGCCTTGCAGGCCGGTGCTCAGGCCGATATCGACGTTCCAGTTCTCGTAGGCGCCAATCCACTTCTCAGCCTTCATGTCCGCCTTGCGCACCATCGGGCCGGCTTCCATGGAGGTGTGGATTTCGTCGCCGGTGCGGTCGAGGAAGCCGGTGTTGATGAACACCACGCGCTCGCTGGCTGCCTTGATGCAGGCCTTGAGGTTGACCGTGGTCCGGCGCTCCTCGTCCATGATCCCGACTTTCAAGGTATTGCGCGGCAGCTCGAGCACGTCTTCGATGCGACCGAACAGTTCGTTGGTGAACGCGGCTTCTTCCGGGCCGTGCATCTTCGGCTTCACGATGTAGACCGAGCCGGTGCGGCTGTTCTTGCGCGAGTTGTTGCCGTTGAGGCTGTGAATGGCCGCCAGGCTGGTCACCAGACCATCAAGGATGCCTTCCGGTACTTCATTACCGTCTTTGTCGAGGATCGCGTCGATGGTCATCAGGTGACCGACGTTACGCACGAACAACAGCGAACGACCGTGCAGGCTCAGCTCCTGGCCGTCGATGCCGGTGTAGCGGCGATCGGCGTTCATGGTGCGGGTAAAGGTCTGACCGCCCTTGGAGACTTCTTCCGACAGATCGCCCTTCATCAGGCCGAGCCAGTTGCGGTAGATCACCACTTTGTCGTCGGCATCGACGGCGGCGACCGAGTCTTCGCAGTCCATGATGGTGGTCAGCGCAGCTTCCATCAGGATGTCTTTGACGCCGGCCGGATCGGTCTGGCCGACCGGGGTGCTGGCGTCGACCTGGATTTCGAAATGCAGGCCGTTGTTCTTCAGCAAGATCGCGGTCGGGGCGTTGATATCGCCGTGAAAACCGATCAGTTGCGCATCGTTACGCAAGCCGGTGTTGCTGCCGCCTTTAAGGGCGACCACCAGTTTGCCGTCGACGATCTTGTAGCCGGTGGAATCGACGTGAGTGCCAGCAGCCAATGGCGCCGCTTCGTCGAGGAAGGCGCGGGCGAAGGCGATGACCTTGTCGCCACGGACCTTGTTGTAGCCTTTGCCTTTTTCCGCGCCATCAGCGTCGCTAATGGCATCGGTGCCGTAGAGCGCGTCATACAGCGAACCCCAGCGGGCGTTCGAAGCGTTAAGGGCGAAACGGGCGTTCATCACCGGCACCACCAGCTGCGGGCCGGCCATGCGGGCGATTTCGTCGTCGACGTTTTGCGTCGTTGCCTGGAAATCGGCTGCTTCTGGCAGCAGATAACCGAGGTCTTGCAGGAAGGCTTTATAGGCCACGGCGTCATGCGGTTGACCGGCACGGGATTGGTGCCAGCCATCGATACGAGCCTGGAAATCATCGCGTTTGGCGAGTAGGGCTTTGTTCTTCGGTGCCAGGTCATGAATGACCTTGTCGGCACCGGCCCAGAACTTATCGGCGGTGAGGCCGGTACCGGGAATGGCTTCGTTGTTCACGAAGTCGAACAGGACTTTGGCGACCTGCAGGCCACCGACTTGAACGTGTTCAGTCATTGCTTGCCTCACTCTGCTCAGCTATTTCGCTTTTCAGCTCTTCAATTTTGACAATGAAGCCTCTGGCCATTTAAACCACAAACCCGTCTACCAGTACATGCCATTGCGGGCGGCTGGGGTTGGTCCAATCAACGGCTTGGGGCCTTGCTGACGGGGCTTTCAGGGTTGCGACGGCGCCTGGGCAGACATCGATCCAAGTTATGTAGTGCGCGCTGCGGCATACTACATGATGAATTGCGCTTATGAAAATTAGACTAATTACGTCGTTCTGCGACCCTATGACGCATTGCGGTCAGGTCGGGGAACGGGATGTTCTCAAAAAACCAATAGATTGTTCCAGTTAAATATCAAAACTTGTACACGATTTGTTGTTGGCAGGTGCTTTGGCGGCGCTCCATTCGCGGGCAAGCCTCGCTCCTACGGGTTTTGTGTCGGGCGGCAATTTTGTGAACGGCACAAAACCCGTAGGAGCGAGGCTTGCCCGCGAAGGCGTCAGACGACTCAGCGCAGGACCAACCCTTGCCTATACTTCTTTTTCTATAACAAAAGAGGGCTGCGCCATGGACCACCTCGTACTCACCGTATTCGCTCCAGACAAGCCTGGGCAGGTCGAGCGCATCGCCCAGTGCATTGCCGAGCACGGCGGAAACTGGCTGGAAAGCCGAATGTCGCGCATGGCCGGGCAGTTCGCCGGGATTCTTCGGGTTGGCGTGCCAGCCGAAGCCTACGACGAACTGGTCGATGCCCTGCAGGCGTTGTCCGCCCACGGCATTCGTGTGCTGATCGCCGAGAGCGGTATCGAACAATCCTGCACCTGGAAACCGATTGCGATGGAACTGGTGGGCAATGATCGTCCGGGTATCGTCCGCGACATCACCCGTTTGCTGAGCGAACAGGGGGTGAACCTCGAGCGGCTGGTGACCGAAGTACGCCCGGCACCGATGAGCAGCGAGCCGTTGTTCCACGCCGAAGCGATTCTTGCGGTGCCGTTGACGTTGTCCCTGGACGTATTGCAGTCGCGCCTGGAAACCCTGGCCGATGACCTGATGGTGGAACTGGTACTGCGCAGCGACCCTTGAAAGGTTATCCAGTTTAAACGTGCACCTGCCTGTGGATAACCTGTAGAGACAGCCCGCCAGGCCACGCCCACCGGGCTTCTTCAAGACCTGATCAAAAAACCAGCAGTTTCAACAAGTTGCGCACAAACGGCGGGGATGACGCTGTGGATAACCTTGGGAAGGATCGATGCAGGCCACGAAGGACGTGGCCTGCGGAGGGTTGTTCGTTTTTTGATCAGTTGCGGCGGCGCAGACTTATCCACGCATCGACGCTGTAAACCGCCAGACCGGCCCAGATAAAGATGAACGCCAGCAGTGTGCTCGACGACAGTTGTTCCCCAAACAGCAGGACGGCTTGCAGCAGTACCAGCGTCGGCGCCAGGTACTGGAGAAATCCGAGCGTCGTGTAAGGCAAATGCCGTGCAGCGGCGTTGAAACATACCAGTGGCACCAACGTCACCGGCCCGGCTGCAACCAGCCACCAGGCTTCGGATGTAGTCCAGAACTCGGGCTGAGCGCTTGTGGCCGTCTGATTGAAAAGCAGCCAGGCAATGGCAATCGGCACCAGCATCCAGGTTTCCACCACCAGGCCGGGCAGCGCCTTGACGGGCGCTTGCTTGCGGATCAATCCGTAGAAGCCGAATGTCAGCGCCAGCACCAACGACACCCACGGCAAGCTACCGACCTGCCACACCTGTTGCGCCACGCCGACCGCCGCCAGCGCCACGGCCAGCCACTGCATGCGCCGCAGCCGTTCCCCGAGGATCAGCATGCCCAACAGTACATTCACCAACGGGTTGATGTAGTAACCGAGGCTGGCTTCGAGCATGCGGCCGTTGTTCACCGACCAGACATAGGTCAGCCAGTTGGCTGCGATCAGCGTGCCGCTCAAGGCCAGGATCGCCAGGCGTTTCGGGTTCTCACGCAGTTCGCGCCACCAGCCCGGGTGCTTCCAGACCATCAGCAGCAAGGCGCCGAACAGGGCGGACCAGAGTACGCGGTGGATGATGATCTCCACCGCGGGCACGTTGGCGATGGCTTTGAAGTAGAGCGGGAAGAGTCCCCAGATGATGTAGGCACTCAGGCCCAGAATGTACCCGCGACGCGGGTTGGCGGCTTGCATGCAGAATCCTTGCTTAGGCAGCTAACAAAGAGGGGATTGTAAGGAGATTTGTCTCGATGTGCTGACCCTTGTAGGAGCGAGGCTTGCCCGCGAAGAACGATAACGCGGTATATCAGGCAGACCGCGTTATCGTTCTTCGCGGGCAAGCCTCGCTCCTACAGGGTCGTGTGGATCAGAAGAGTTTTAGGGGTTCTTCATTCAGCGCAGCCAACTGCTCACGCAACGCCAACACCTGGTCACCCCAATACCGTTCGCTGCCGAACCACGGAAAGCTGTGGGGGAACGCCGGGTCGTCCCAGCGGCGGGCGAGCCAGGCGCTGTAGTGCATCAGGCGCAGGGCGCGCAGCGGTTCGATCAGCGCCAGTTCCCGCGGGTCGAAGTCGTGGAACTCGTTGTAGCCGTCCATCAGTTCCGACAACTGGCCGAGACATTCCTGGCGGTCGCCGGCGAGCATCATCCAGATGTCCTGCACCGCCGGGCCCATTCGACAGTCATCGAGGTCGACGATATGGAACATCTCGTCGCGACACATCATGTTGCCGGGGTGGCAATCGCCGTGCATGCGGATGTTCTGGTGCGGTGTCGCCTTGTAGACCTCTTCGACCCGCTTGAGCAGGTCGCGGGCCACGGACTCATAGGCTGGCAGCAGGCTTTTGGGGACGAAATTGCCTTCGAGCAATGTCGTCAGTGAGTCGTGACCGAAATTTTTCACGCCAAGTGCTTCACGATGTTCGAACGGCTTGGTTGCGCCCACGGCGTGCAAGCGACCAAGCAGTTGGCCGAGGCGATACAGCTGATCGAGATTGCCCGGCTCCGGCGCGCGGCCGCCACGGCGGGGGAACAGGGTGAAACGAAAACCGTTGTGTTCGTGCAGGCTGGCACCGTTGTGAATCATCGGCGCCACCACTGGCACGTCGCACTCGGCGAGCTCGAAGGTGAACTGGTGCTCTTCGAGAATCGCCTCGTTGGTCCAGCGTTGCGGACGATAGAACTTGGCGATCAGCGGTTCGGAGTCTTCGATGCCGACCTGATAGACACGGTTTTCGTAGCTATTGAGCGCCAGGATGCGTGCGTCGCTGAGAAAGCCGATGCTTTCGACGGCATCGAGCACGAGGTCTGGGGTGAGGGTTGCAAACGGGTGGGCCATGCTGACTCCTGCGCGCAGCAGGCTGCCGCGTCCGGCCAGACATGGTAGCGCAGACGGGGCTTCTTTAGGGGGTTAGGCTTGAGATGGGTGTTGTCCGCGCTGACGCCTTCGCGAGCAAGCTCGCTCCCACAGGGGGCTGCGGTGTGCACAGGATTTGTGACACACAGGAGATCCTTGTGGGAGCGGGCTTGCCCGCGATGAGGCCTTATCAGGCGCCGACGATCCCGCCATCTTCCCGCGAAATCGCTATAACCGAAGATCTCGGCTTGCCATTCGGCAGGTGCTCCGGGAACGTCGACCCACCGTTCTCCCCCGGGTGCTGGATCCCGACGAACAAGGTCTTCTGATCCGGCGAGAAGCTGATCCCCGTCACCTCGCAGCCCACCGGCCCGACCATGAAGCGACGAATTTCCCCGGTCGCCGGGTCGGCACACAGCATCTGGTTGTTGCCCATGCCGGCAAAATCACCGGCGTTGCTCGAATCACCATCCGTCTGAATCCACAGCCGCCCGGCACTGTCGAAGCCCAGTCCATCCGGGCTATTGAACATGTTCTGCGGCGTGACGTTCGATGAGCCACCCTTCGGCGTGCCAGCATGCACGCCCGGGTTGCCGGCCACCACGAACAGATCCCAGGAGAAGGTCTTGGCGCCATGATCGTCACGATCAGTGTGCCAGCGCAGGATCTGCCCATAGACATTCTTCTCACGCGGGTTCGGCCCACCCACCGGTTGGCCGTCCTCGCCGCGCTTGGCGTTGTTGGTGAGGGTGCAATAGACCTGGCCATCCTCGGGGCTGACGACGATCCATTCCGGACGGTCCATGCGCGTGGCTTTCACCACGCTGGCGGCGAGGCGCGCGTGAATCAGTACCTCGGCCTGATCGGTAAAACCGCTGCCGGCATCGATGCCGTTTTTTCCGTGGGTCAGTTCGATCCACTCGCCCTGGCCCTTGGGATGTTCGGCATTGCCGTCGCCTGCGTTGAAGCGCGCCACGTACAGGGTGCCATGGTCCAGCACGTCGCGGTTGGCCTTGGGGTCTTTGTGGTTGATCTTGTCGCGGCTGACGAATTTGTAGATGAATTCGCCACGTTCGTCGTCGCCCATGTACACCACGGCGTGACCGTCTGCGGTTTCTGCCAGGGCAGCGTTTTCATGCTTGAAACGGCCCAACGCGGTACGTTTGACGGGGGTTGATTGCGGATCGAAGGGGTCGATTTCCACCACCCAGCCATGACGATTGAGCTCGTTCGGGTTCTTCGCCAGGTCGAAACGCTCGTCATGCTGATGCCAGTTGATCTCTTTGCTGGCCGCCACCGCACCGTAGCGTTTCTGCGCGGCATTGAATTTTTGCTCGGCATGGCTGCTGCCGAAGCAATCGGTGAAATTCTCTTCGCAGGTCAGGTAAGTGCCCCACGGCGTCTTGCCATTGGCGCAGTTCTGGAAGGTGCCGAGGACGTTCTTGCCCTGGGGGTCGGCGCTGGTTTTCACCAGTGTATGGCCGGCGGCCGGGCCGCTCAGGCTGATCGGCGCGTTGCCGTGGATGCGCCGGTTGTAGCGCGAACCCTGGACGAAGTGCCACTGGCCGTCCTTGCGCTGAACCTCGATCACCGACACGCCTTCGCAGGCCAGTGCCTTGCGCACATCGGCGGCCGATTGCGGCATGCCGCCGTGGGGGTAGAGGTAGCGGTAGTTGGTGTACTCGTTGTTGATCGCCATCAACGCCCGGTCTTGCTCCCCGGGAAACTCGAACAGGCTCATGCCATCGTTGTTGTCACCGAACTGGGCTTCCTGTTGCTCGGCGGTGCCGTTGCCGCTGGGGTCGAACGCCGGACCGTCCTTTTGCAACGGCTGGCCCCAGCTGATCAACACCGAGGATTTGTAGCCGGGCGGCAGGCTGATGGTGTCGCTGGTGGCCGCGGGG
Organism: Pseudomonas silesiensis; assembly: GCF_001661075.1. NCBI lineage: Bacteria > Pseudomonadati > Pseudomonadota > Gammaproteobacteria > Pseudomonadales > Pseudomonadaceae > Pseudomonas > Pseudomonas silesiensis. Next base: position 6,262,910 of record NZ_CP014870.1, on the reverse strand, counting down.
ATGCTGTCGAAACCCAACAGTTTGCTGGTACCTGCGCTGACACTGGCAGCGAGCACACTGCGGCTCAGCAGATTGCCGCCGAGGAACATGGCCGCGCCGCACAAGGCGCCGGCGCTGATAAAGCCGCGACGGCTGAGGCCGACCATTTTTTCGAGATCGGTGGACTGGTTTTCTTCCAATAGGCTCACATCAGGCTTCCTGCAGGTTTTTGCAGCCACCTTAAAGAGCGATCGTGACACTAATGTTTCAGAGCGGTGTACCGAGCAAAACGTTGGATGGCGCGAACTGCACCCGTACCGCTTTATCCGTGGAGAGACCCAGGGTCCGCAAGTGCAGCGGCTCGGCCAGCGCACAGAGGGTCTGGCCATTGGGCAGGCCGATGCGCACTTCGCTGGGCCCGTCTTCGGCGTCGAGGATTTCTTCGATGATGCCGGTCAGGTCATTGTGTCCTGGCGTGACTACCCCGTGGATGTCGAGCAGATCGAGCCAGCCGGCCTTGATCAGCGCCACCACTTCAGTGCCGTTCTCCAGCTCCAGGCGCAGGGTACTGTCGTGGGTGATCTGCGCATCGATGGTCAAGCCTGCGGCCAGTTCCAGGCGAATCAGATCGTTGCGCCCCTGGCTTTCAATCGCCATGACCTTGCCATGCAATTGATTGCGCGCGCTGGTCCTGAGCATCAGTCGACCGAGCAGGTCGAGGTCGCTGGCCTCTTCGGCAGCTTCCAGCACCTGAGCCTGCAGCACTTGCAGCTTTTGATAGAGGCGCAAGACGCGCTCGCCTTCGCTGGACAGTCTGGCGCCCCCGCCGCCCTTGCCGCCGACACTGCGCTCTACCAGCGGTTTCTGCGCAAGGTTGTTCAGTTCGTCGATGGCATCCCACGCCGCCTTGTAGCTCAGGCCTGCACTTTTTGCGGCACGGGTGATCGAGCCCTGTTCGGCGATGTGTTGCAGCAAGGCAATGCGCTGCGGGCGACGGACGATGTGCTGGGTCAGCAGTGTCGGTAGGGGCATGGAGCGGTCTTTTTAATGGGTGGCGGTGGCGTCGAGTGTAAGGGAAATTCACTTGACGCGAGGCCTGCCGGCGCAACCCTGGCGGGAGGCCGCTTACCCTCTTGAGGCGTCACTGCGGTGCTTGCTCCGTTGCCAACAAGGCGCAACTGGTTTTTTCGTCACGCCGATGAACGAAATAAATCCGTGCATTCAACAATAGAAAACCGGCACCTGCCGCTGCACTTTGAAGCAGCAAGAACGTCTCGATATCTGCAGAGTTGAATTGAAAGCTGTAGAGGGTCGGCGTCAAAATCAGCAGCATGATTGCATTGATCGACAATTGCGGGATCAAGGTCTCGCCCCGGGCTCGAAGGTGGGCAATGGTCAGAGACAGCAATGAACTGCAGGTGAGGAATATCAATAACGTAAAATAGAGCTTCATGGTGTAATCGGTGATGGAGCCTCCGACGGCAAGAAATACATAGTCGGCACAGAAATACAGAATGACGCCGCTTAGTATCATCATCCCGATTATCCAACTCAGTCCAGCCCGATAGCATTGTGCGGACTGTTTAACCTGTCGACTGACTTCAAGGCTATGAATCTGGCTGAAGGCGAGCGAGGGAATGATGAGCAGTCCAATCACCGTCATGAATACGGATAGCTGAGCGACGAACTGTGTATCGATTCGCGCGAGCCGTTCCGTCAGCAGATAAAAATACACTTTTTGCCCGCTTAACCCTGCGGCGATTGGAAGGCCTGTTCCCAAAAAATAGCGACACACTTTTTTTGCCGATTTTAGAGAGCAATAACGTTGGTCTTTGGTCAGGTTGATTAGATACAATAAAGTAAGAAGCTCAGTGACTGTAAAATAGGACATTGCATAGTATTTGAAGTTGTCGCTGCTGATGGCTGAAAACAGTATCGCTAGCGCAATGCAGCCAAATAAGGTGATAGCTGTTTTTGCTTTTGCGCAGCTTGAGGCCTGTCCAGTAGCTTCCAGAAAAAGCTGTAAATAAGTATTGAGTACCAGCAGCGGAGTACAGGCTATGTAGATAAGCACCAGCGTCCAGAAAGCATCCCTGTCCAAATCCTGGAGTCCGTCTGCACTGCTGATAAAATAGGTCGCTGAAAAGCACGCCAAATACGTTATTGTTGCAATGATCAGTGCAAGGGTAAAGCCGCCGGTAAATACATCACGTTGCGCCGCAGGATTTTGCGCTAGAGAAGCTGCTCTATTACCAATAGTGGCCAGTATTAAAGAGAAAAACGCTGATATTATCGATGCGGCAGCTAGCACGTAAGAAAAAACCGGTAAATCCTCAGCGCTTTTATGAGCCATCAGCACGAAAACGGTTGAAATTCCAATCGCGGGTGTTAAGCGACCTAGCGTAAACGCCGGCAGTGATTTCCTGACTACCTCGCTATAGCTCACGCTCGTGACTCCAGATGCTTAACATTTTGCTTCCGAACTCAGCTTCGTGAAGCGTTTGGGTCAGTTGAAAAGCCGTGTCGAGATTTTCCTTGTCGGGAGTGATTTCCAGTTTCTGCACGTGTTAAGTATATGGTGATGGCAAATTTCGTCGACTTCGTGCAACGACGAAATTACTGGTAATTAATCAAGAAGTTATCGTGTTGATGTTAGGCGGTAACTTTTTGAATGCAATCCCTTGCGGGAAAAACAGTGGTTGTTTACATACTTTTCTCCATGTGCTGTAGGAAAAATCTTATATATTAATATCAGCATGTAAAAACTCTTCAGCATCGATTACCACATGATGATCAATCCCCTGGCTTTGCCGTCCGTGCCAGGCAATACACATCGACCCGTCGCGCACCGGCCTCGATCAACAGGCGGGAGATAGCGTCGGCGGTGGAGGCGGTGGTGAGTACGTCATCGATAAGTGCGACATGGCAGCCTTGTACCTGCTCTGCGTTGAGCAGGGTGAATGCACCGCGCAAGTTGCGCTTCCGAGCCTTGGCGTTCAAGCCTTGCTGAGCGGGGGTTTCCTTGGTTCTCTTTAATAATTGCTCGTTGACCGGCAGATTCAAGGACGTGCCCAGCCAGTGGGCCAACATGGCCGCCTGGTTATAGCCACGCTGACGCAGGCGTTTTTTGGCCAGCGGCACGGGTAGCAGGCAGTCGGGGCGCGGCAAGCCTTCGTCGAAGCGGTGCTGCAAGAATTGCCCAAGCATTTGCGCCAACAGACGCCCCATAGGCCATTTGCTCTGGTGTTTGAAGCGTAATACCAGGCTGTCGACCGGAAAGGCGTAAAGCCATGGCACCAGGACCTCGCTAAACGCTGGTGGGTGAATGGAGCACTGGGGGCAGCTAAGGCCTGACCCTGGCAATGGGAGGGCGCAGCTCTGGCATTGGTCGCCGAGCCAAGGCAGCTCGGTTTCACAAGCAGTGCAAATAGGCGTCGCATCATCGGACGCTTCGCCGCACAGCAAACAGGATTGTTTGTTTTTTAACCAGATGTAAACCGGTCCATCGTATTGTGGTTGACAGCGCATAAGTCTTCCTTAAATATGCCGAACATCCGTATCGCGTCTGTGGGTATTCCATCCCCCTGTCGCTAGCCAAGCATAAAACAAAGGAAACGCCCATGAGCGCCAGCACCACTGCAACCCTGCGTCATGACTGGTCTTTGGCTGAAGTCAAAGCACTCTTCGTTCAGCCATTCAATGACCTGTTGTTCCAGGCGCAGACGGTGCACCGCGCGCATTTCGACGCTAACCGGGTCCAGGTTTCGACGCTGCTGTCGATCAAGACCGGTGCCTGCCCGGAAGATTGCAAATATTGTCCGCAGTCCGGTCACTACAACACCGGCCTGGAAAAAGAAAAACTGATGGAAGTGCAGAAGGTCCTCGAAGAGGCCGCTCGCGCCAAGGCCATCGGCTCGACCCGTTTCTGCATGGGCGCTGCCTGGAAGCACCCGTCGGCCAAAGACATGCCGTACGTGCTGGAAATGGTCAAGGGTGTGAAAGCCATGGGCCTGGAAACCTGCATGACCCTCGGTCGCCTGGATCAGGACCAGACCGAAGCGCTGGCCCAGGCTGGCCTCGACTACTACAACCACAACCTCGACACCTCGCCGGAATTCTACGGCAGCATCATCACCACCCGAACCTACAGCGAGCGCCTGCAAACCCTGGCCTACGTGCGTGAATCGGGGATGAAGATCTGCTCCGGTGGCATCCTCGGCATGGGTGAGTCGCTTGACGACCGCGCCAACCTGCTGATCCAGCTGGCCAACCTGCCGGAGCATCCGGAGTCGGTCCCGATCAACATGTTGGTGAAGGTTGCCGGCACGCCGCTGGAAAATGCTGACGATATTGACCCGTTCGACTTCATCCGCATGCTCGCCGTAGCCCGTATCCTGATGCCGCAATCCCACGTGCGCCTGTCCGCTGGCCGCGAAGCCATGAACGAGCAGATGCAGGCCCTGGCGTTCTTCGCCGGCGCCAACTCGATTTTCTACGGTGAGAAACTGCTGACCACCGCCAACCCGCAGGCCGACAAGGACATGCAACTGTTCTCGCGCCTGGGCATCCTGCCGGAAGCGCGCGAAGAGCACGCCGACGAGGTGCATCAGGCGGCGATCGAGCAGGCTTTGATTGAGCAGAAGAGCAGCGAGCAGTTTTATAACGCGGCTGTCTGACCACACAACGATACTTCTGATTGAAATGCAAAACCCTGTGGGAGCGAGCTTGCTCGCGATGACGGAGTGACATTCAACATTGATGTTGATTGAGCCGCCGCTATCGCGAGCAAGCTCGCTCCCACAGGAGATAGTGCAATTTTCGCATTCTGTGATCTGACACCCGAGGCCTGCATGTCTTTCGATCTCGCCGCACGCCTTGCTGCCCGTCGTGCCGAAAACCTTTATCGCCATCGCCCCCTGCTCGAAAGCCCTCAAGGCCCGGAAGTGGTGGTCGATGGGCAGCCGTTGCTGGCGTTCTGTAACAACGATTACCTGGGCCTGGCCAATCATCCGCAAGTGATCGAAGCCTGGCGCGCCGGAGCGACCCGTTGGGGCGTCGGCGGTGGGGCATCGCACTTGGTTATCGGGCACAGCAGCCCGCATCACGCGCTGGAAGAAGCGCTGGCGGACCTGACCGGTCGCCCGCGTGCGCTGTTGTTTACCACCGGCTACATGGCCAACCTTGGCGCGGTCACCGCACTGGTGGGGCAGGGCGATACGGTACTTGAAGACCGGCTCAATCACGCCTCCTTGCTGGATGCGGGCCTGCTGTCCGGTGCGCGCTTCAATCGCTATTTGCATAACGATGCGGCGAGCCTGGCCAATCGCCTTGAGAAGGCCACCGGTAACACGCTGGTCGTCACCGACGGTGTGTTCAGCATGGACGGCGACATCGCCGATCTGCCGGCGCTGGCCCGGGAAGCCAAGGCCAAAGGCGCGTGGCTGATGGTCGATGACGCCCACGGTTTTGGTCCGCTGGGCGCCAATGGCGGCGGGATCGTCGAGCATTTCGGCCTGAGCCAGGATGAAGTGCCGGTACTGGTCGGCACCCTCGGCAAGGCGTTCGGTACGGCCGGTGCTTTTGTGGCCGGCAGTGAAGAGTTGATCGAGACGCTGATCCAGTTCGCCCGCCCCTATATTTACACCACCAGCCAGCCACCGGCCCTCGCCTGCGCAACCTTGAAAAGCCTGGAGCTGCTGCGCAGCGAACACTGGCGACGTGAGCATCTGAACACGCTGATCCGCCAGTTCCGCCAGGGTGCCGAGCAGATTGGCCTGGAATTGATGGACAGCTTCACGCCGATCCAGCCGATCATGATCGGCGACGCCGGGCGCGCGGTTCGACTGTCGCAGATGCTGCGCGAACGCGGGCTGATGGTGACGGCGATTCGTCCGCCGACCGTGCCCGCCGGCAGCGCCCGCCTGCGCGTGACCCTGAGCGCTGCCCACAGTGAGGCGCAAGTGCAGCTATTGTTGAATGGATTGGCCGATTGTTTTCAACAACTGGGACCGGAGCCAAGCCATGCGTAATCACCTGATTCTCCTGCCCGGCTGGGGCCTGGGGATTTCACCGCTGGAGCCTTTGGCCGCGGCATTGCAGGGGCTGGATGAACACTTGCGGGTCGAGATCGAGCCGTTGCCGGAACTGGAATCGAGCGATCTTGAAGAATGGCTCGATGAGCTGGATTCGACCGTGCCTCAGGACGCCTGGCTGGGTGGCTGGTCCCTCGGCGGTATGCTCGCCTCCGAGTTGGCGGCCCGACGCGGCGATCGTTGCTGCGGCTTGCTGACCCTGGCGAGCAATCCTTCGTTTGTCGCCCATGAGCAATGGCCGAGTGCGATGCCCGGTGAGACCTTCGACGCGTTTCTGGCCGGCTGCAAGGCAGAACCGCGCATGACCTTGAAACGCTTTTCGCTGCTCTGCGCCCAGGGTTCTGCAGACCCGCGCGGGTTATCGAGGCTGTTGCTCGGTGGCGCGCCGCATACCACGGCATCGGTGTCGATAAACGGCCTGGAAGTGCTCGCGCAACTGGATACCCGTCAAGCGCTGCAAACATTCCGCGGTCCGCAATTGCACCTGTTCGCCGGTCTCGACGGGCTGGTCCCGGCCGAAGCCGCGCAAGACCTGCTGAAGTTGCTGCCGGATGTGGAAATCGGCCTGATCGAACGGGCCGGCCACGCGTTTTTTGTGGAAGACCCCCATGGTGTGGCGGGGGCGATCCAGGCCTTTTTCCATGAGTTCAGCGATGACTGATTTATCCTTTCCCGACCTGCCCGGCGGCTTGCCTGACAAGCGCCAGGTGGCGGCCTCCTTTTCCCGCGCAGCGGCGAGTTATGACAGCGTTGCCGAATTGCAGCGCGATGTCGGCAGCCAGTTGATGAGTCGCTTGCCGGAAGACTTCGTACCGGGTCGCTGGCTGGACCTGGGGTGCGGTACCGGACACTTCAGCCGGACGTTGAACGAGCGTTTTCCTGCCAGCCACGGCGTGGCGCTGGACATCGCCGAAGGCATGCTCGATCACGCCCGGCCATTGGGTGGCGCCACGCATTTCATCGCCGGGGATGCCGAGCGCCTGCCATTGCAGGCTTCGACCTGCGATTTGATCTTCTCCAGCCTGGCGGTGCAGTGGTGCGCAGACTTCGCTTCGGTGCTCAGTGAGGCGCATCGAGTGCTGAAACCTGGCGGAATTTTCGCATTTGCTAGTCTGTGCGTGGGGACGCTGTACGAATTGCGAGACAGTTGGCGTGAGGTGGACGGCATGGTGCACGTCAATCGCTTCCGTGAGTTCGGGGTTTATCAACAGCTTTGCGCGGGCAGCGGACTGACCATCGCGACGCTGCAAACCCGGCCCCATGTGTTGCATTACCCGGATGTGCGCAGCCTGACCCATGAACTCAAGGCGCTGGGTGCGCACAACCTGAACCCAGGTCGGCCGGGCGGCTTGACTGGCAGAGCGCGAATCCTCGGCTTGATCGAGGCCTATGAGCAGTTTCGTCAGGCCGAAGGTCTGCCGGCGACTTATCAAGTGGTGTACGCCGTTTTGGAGAAACCCGTATGAGTGCAGCCTATTTCATCACCGGCACTGACACCGATATCGGCAAGACCACCGTTGCCGCCGGGCTGCTGCACGCCGCGCGGTTGGCGGGCTTGAGTACGGCGGCGGGCAAGCCGGTGGCCTCTGGCTGCGATGTCACGCCCAAGGGCTTGCGCAATGCCGACGCACTGGCGCTGATGGCGCAATGCTCGGTGCCTTTGACGTATGCCCAGGTCAATCCAATGGCATTCGAACCGCCGATCGCGCCGCATCTGGCGGCGCGGGAGGCGGGTGTGGCCCTGACAGTGCAATCACTGTTGGAGCCGATGCGGGAGATCCTCGACCTGCAGGCTGACTTCACCCTGATCGAAGGCGCTGGCGGCTGGCGCGTGCCCCTGGCGGATCAGGACAACCTGTCGGATCTGGCGATCGCGCTGGACCTGCCGGTGATTCTGGTGGTCGGCGTGCGCCTGGGTTGCATCAATCATGCGCTGCTGACGGCCGAGGCGATTGCGCGAGACGGTCTGCAATTGGCGGGGTGGGTGGCCAATATCATCGATTCGAAAACCGCGCGCCTGGAGGAGAACCTGGCGACACTCGCCGAGCGAATCCCGGCGCCATGCCTTGGACGCGTGCCTAAAATGAAACTGGTGACGGCCGAAGCGGTGGCCGGGCATCTGCAGTTGGATCTGCTGGACTGAGGCTGAGGGCTGCACCTCGCTGAATCCACCTGCCAACGCCGCGATCATTCGCGGCGTTTTTCTGCGTAAGTCCTTACCCCTCAACTAATCTTTTCTCATGACCAATGGATTCCATCGACGCCATTGCGTGGCTTCGCGCCCGCCATTTCCCATGGTCTGATGACGAACGGCAAAAGATCGGCGCTTGACAAGGTTTGGTGGTAAACGTATGTTTCAAACAACTGTTTGACCGTCACAACAAATCAACGCGGTCGCTCATTCCCGGTTACATCAGCAGAGGTTTATCGCTATGCCTGACTACAAGGCCCCCTTGCGTGATATTCGCTTCGTTCGTGACGAACTGCTTAGCTACGAAGCGCACTATCAGAGCCTTCCGGCTTGTGCAGACGCAACTCCGGACATGGTTGACGCCATTCTCGAAGAAGGCGCCAAGTTTTGTGAGCAGGTACTGGCTCCGCTGAACCGCGTGGGTGACACCGAAGGCTGCACCTGGAGCGAGTCCGGCGTTAAAACCCCGACTGGCTTTAAAGAAGCCTACAAACAATTCGTCGAAGGCGGCTGGCCAAGCCTGGCCCACGACGTGGAGCACGGTGGTCAAGGCCTGCCGGAGTCTTTGGGGCTGGCAGTCAGCGAAATGGTTGGCGAGGCCAACTGGTCGTGGGGCATGTACCCGGGCCTTTCCCACGGCGCGATGAACACCATTTCCGAACACGGCACGCCTGAGCAGCAAGAGGCTTACCTGACCAAACTGGTGTCCGGCGAATGGACCGGCACCATGTGCCTGACCGAACCGCACTGCGGCACCGACCTGGGCATGCTGCGCACCAAGGCCGACCCTCAGGCCGACGGTTCCTACAAAGTCTCCGGCACCAAAATCTTCATCTCGGCCGGTGAACACGACATGGCCGACAACATCGTCCACATCGTGCTGGCACGTCTGCCGGATGCACCGGCCGGCACCAAAGGCATTTCGCTGTTCATCGTGCCGAAATTCCTGCCGAACGCAGACGGCTCGATCGGCGCTCGTAACGCGGTGACCTGTGGTTCCCTGGAACACAAGATGGGCATCCACGGCAACGCCACCTGCGTGATGAACTTTGATGCAGCCACCGGTTACCTGATCGGCCCGGCGAACAAAGGCCTGAACTGCATGTTCACCTTCATGAACACCGCACGTCTGGGCACCGCGCTGCAAGGTCTGGCACACGCCGAGATCGGCTTCCAGGGCGGCCTGAAATACGCTCGCGATCGCCTGCAAATGCGCTCCCTGACGGGCCCTAAAGCGCCGGAAAAGGCCGCTGACCCGATCATCGTGCACCCGGATGTACGTCGCATGCTGTTGACCATGAAGGCGTTCGCCGAAGGCAACCGTGCGATGGTTTACTTCACTGCGAAACAAGTCGACATCGTCAAATATGGCGTGGACGAAGAAGAGAAGAAAAAAGCCGACGCCCTGTTGGCGTTCATGACGCCGATCGCCAAAGCCTTCATGACTGAAGTCGGTTTCGAGTCCGCCAACCACGGCGTGCAAATCTACGGCGGTCACGGCTTCATCGCCGAGTGGGGCATGGAGCAGAACGTTCGCGACAGCCGCATTTCGATGCTGTACGAAGGCACCACCGGGATCCAGGCACTCGACCTGCTGGGCCGCAAAGTGCTGATGACTCAAGGCGAGGCTCTGAAAGGCTTCACCAAGATCGTCCACAAGTTCTGCCAGACCAACGAAGGCAACGAAGCGGTCAAAGAGTTCGTCGAGCCTTTAGCGGCGCTGAACAAAGAGTGGGGCGAGCTGACCATGAAGGTCGGTATGGCGGCCATGAAAGATCGCGAAGAAGTCGGCGCGGCATCCGTGGACTACCTGATGTACTCCGGTTACGCCTGCCTGGCTTACTTCTGGGCTGACATGGCGCGCCTGGCCGCTGAAAAACTGGCTGCGGGCACTTCCGAAGAGGCGTTCTACACCGCCAAGTTGCAGACCGCACGGTTCTACTTCCAGCGGATCCTGCCGCGTACCCGCACTCACGTGGCAACCATGCTGTCGGGCGCCAGCAACCTGATGGACATGAAAGAAGAAGACTTCGCACTGGGCTACTAAGCCTTACGCGGTTCTTCACAAGGCCGCTGCTTCTTCGGGAGCAGCGGCCTTTTTTTGTGCCCCCTGTAGGAGCCGGCTTGCCGGCGAACCAGACGGCGCGGTGAGTCGGATGCGCCGCTTCGCTCGCAAAATCTGGCCCACACTCCAGAGCACGAAAGTCGCCGCTACGGAATGAGTGATGATCGCGCATTCAGCGCCTGGACTGTGATTGTAGGGCCTGGCGGACAGCAGTAGCTTTGAGCCATCTGCTGCCGGAGAAACAACCATGCCTGAGTACAAAGCTCCCCTGCGCGACATGCGCTTTCTGATCGACCATGTCTTCGACTTTCACCGCCACTACACCGCGTTGGGCGCCACCGATGCCAGCCCGGACATGGTCAATGCGATCCTCGAAGAAGGCGCAAGATTCTGTGAGAACGTGCTCGCACCGCTCAATCGCAGCGGTGACGAAGAAGGCTGCCATTTCGACAACGGCGTGGTGACGACGCCTGCAGGGTTCAAGCAGGCATTCGCACAATACGTCGAAGGCGGGTGGCATGGTCTGGCAGCGGATCCGACCTACGGCGGCCAGGGCCTGCCCGGCTCCCTGGGCCTGGTCATCAGTGAAATGGTCGGCTCCAGCAACACGTCCTGGGGCATGTACCCGGGGCTGACACACGGCGCGATGTCGGCGATCCACGCGCACGGTACGCCAGCGCAAAAGCAGACCTACCTGAGCAAACTCACCGCCGGCCAATGGACCGGCACCATGTGTCTGACCGAGGCCCATTGCGGCACAGACCTGGGCATCATCAAGACCCGCGCCGTGCCTGCGGCCGACGGCAGTTACGCGATCACCGGCAGCAAGATTTTCATCTCCGCCGGCGAGCACGACATGAGCGATAACATCATTCACCTGGTGCTGGCGAAGCTGCCGGAGGCACCCGCGGGGACCAAAGGCATTTCGCTGTTTATCGTGCCCAAGTTCCTGCCCGATGCCCAAGGCGAGGCGGGCGAGCGCAACGGGGTGTCCTGCGGTTCGATCGAACACAAGATGGGCATCAAGGCCTCGGCCACCTGCGTGCTGAACTTCGACGGGGCCAAGGGCTTCTTGATCGGTGAGCCGAACAAGGGCCTGAACTGCATGTTCACCATGATGAACCATGCGCGCCTTGGCACCGGAATGCAGGGGTTGTGCCTGGGAGAGGCCAGTTTCCAGGGCGCCATCCAGTACGCCAATGACCGTCTGCAGATGCGCTCGCTGACCGGCCCGAAAGCACCGGAGAAAGTCGCCGACCCGATCATCGTTCATCCTGATGTGCGCCGGATGTTGCTGACCATGAAAGCCTTCAACGAAGGCAATCGGGCGCTGACCTACTTCACCGCGCAATGGCTGGATACCGCGCATCTGAGCCCGGACGCTGGCGCACGGCAAGAGGCCGAAGACGTGTTGGCGTTCCTGACGCCGATCTGCAAAGCCTTCATGACCGACACGGGCCTGGAGGTGACCAACCACGGCATGCAGGTGTTCGGTGGTCACGGTTTCATTCGTGAATGGGGTATGGAACAGTTGGTCCGCGACTGCCGGATCGCGCCGATATACGAGGGCACCAACGGTATTCAGGCGCTGGACTTGCTCGGCCGGAAGGTGCTCGGTAGCCAAGGCAAGCTGCTGCGCGGCTTCACCAGAATCGTCCACAAGTTCTGCGCCGCCAACGCTGGGCATCCGCAGCTCGCCAGCTATGTGGCGCAGCTCAACGAGCTGAATCAACAGTGGGGCGAGTTGACCGTCAAAGTCGGCATGGCGGCGATGAAAAATCCGGATGAGGTGGGAGCTGCATCGGTGGATTATTTGATGTACAGCGGTTACATCATCCTTGGTTATCTGTGGCTGCGTATGGCAGTGGTGGCACAGTCGCAAATCGACGTTGGTGGCGCCGATGCCGATTACTGCAGGGGGAAACTGGCGACCAACGAGTTTTACTTCAAGCGATTGTTGCCACGCACCGCCGCGCATCGGGCCGCCATCGCGGCGGGTAGCGATTGTCTGATGCAGCTGCCGGCGGAGTTGTTCGCGCTTTAAATGCAGGAGCGAGCTTGCTCCGGGCGGCGTTCCGACGAAGGATCCAAGAGCGCCGCGTTTATGTAGGAGCGAGCTTGCTCGCGAAGGACTCAAGGGCACCGCGGTTATCCAGTAAGCACGCGTTATCGTTAACGACCATCGCGAGCAAGCTCGCTCCTACAGTGGTGACTAAAAATCACAATATAGTCACAAGCTGACCCTATGTGTCGCAAAAGTTGTTGAGGTACACTCGAACCCAACGAAAACATCATCCCTACGACTCACCTGTTTAGATCTTGCGAGGTTTGCCATGGCTGACTACAAAGCGCCCCTGCGCGATATGCGCTTCGTCCTCAATGAAGTATTCGAGGTCGCCAGACTCTGGGCCGAACTGCCGGCGCTGGCCGAGACCGTGGATGCCGAAACCGTCGAAGCCATTCTCGAAGAAGCCGGCAAGGTCACCAGCAAAAGCATCGCGCCGCTGAGTCGTGCGGCTGACGAAGAAGGCTGCCACTGGGCGGACGGTGCCGTCACCACCCCGGCCGGTTTCCCACAGGCTTACCAGACTTACGCGCAAGGCGGTTGGGTGGGAGTCGGTGGCGATCCGGCCTACGGTGGCATGGGCATGCCCAAGGCGGTCTCGGCCCAGGTCGAGGAAATGGTCAACTCCGCCAGCCTGTCGTTCGGCCTGTACCCGATGCTGACCGCCGGCGCCTGCCTGTCGATCAACGCCCACGCCAGTGACGAGCTGAAAGCCGCCTACCTGCCAAACATGTACGCCGGGGTCTGGGCCGGTTCCATGTGCCTGACCGAGCCGCATGCCGGGACCGACCTGGGGATTATCCGCACCAAGGCCGAGCCTCAGGCCGACGGTTCCTACAAGGTCAGCGGCACCAAGATCTTCATCACCGGCGGTGAACACGACCTGACCGAGAACATCATCCACCTGGTACTGGCCAAACTGCCGGACGCACCGGCCGGGCCGAAAGGCATTTCGCTGTTCCTGGTGCCCAAGTACAGGGTCAATGCCGATGGCAGCCTAGGCGCGCGCAACCCGGCCAACTGTGGTTCGATCGAACACAAGATGGGCATCCAGGGTTCCTCGACCTGTGTGATGAACTTCGACGAAGCCGTGGGTTACCTGGTCGGCGAGCCAAACAAGGGCCTGGCGGCGATGTTCACCATGATGAACTACGAACGCCTGGGCGTCGGCATCCAGGGCCTGGCCAGCGGCGAGCGCTCCTACCAGAACGCCGTGGAATACGCCCGCGATCGACTGCAAAGCCGGTCGCCGACCGGCGCGCAGAATCAGGACAAGGTCGCCGACCCGATCATCGTCCACCCGGACGTGCGGCGCATGTTGCTGACCATGAAAGCCTCGAACGAAGGCGGCCGGGCCTTCTCGACCTACGTGGCGATGCAACTGGACACCGCCAAGTTCAGCGAAGACGCCACCACCCGCAAACGCGCGGAAGATCTGGTGGCCTTGCTGACCCCCGTAGCCAAGGCATTCCTCACCGATCTCGGCCTGGAAACCACGGTGCACGGCCAGCAGGTGTTCGGCGGCCACGGCTACATCCGCGAATGGGGCCAGGAGCAACTGGTGCGTGACGTGCGCATCACCCAGATCTACGAAGGCACCAACGGCATTCAGGCACTGGACCTGGTCGGCCGCAAGATCGTCGGTACGGGCGGTGCGTTCTACAACCTGTTCGCCGACGAAATCCGCCATTTCACCGCGACCGCCAGCCCGGAGCTGGCCGAGTTCACCCAGCCACTGAATGACGCCGTGACCACCCTCGACGAGTTGACCGCCTGGCTGCTCGACCGGGCGAAAAACAACCCGAACGAAATCGGCGCCGCATCGGTCGAGTACCTGCAAACCTTCGGTTACGTGGCCTACGCCTACATGTGGGCACTGATGGCCAAGGCGGCCCTGGGTAAAGAAGCGCAGGACGATTTCTACGCCAGCAAACTGGGCACAGCGCGGTTCTATTTCGCCCGTCTGCTGCCACGTATTCACTCGTTGAGCGCCTCGGTGAAGGCCGGTAGCGAATCGCTGTTCCTGCTGGACGCAGCCCAGTTCTGATTATGTAACGCCATGTAAGCAATCTCTTACAATGCGTGATGCTGTTTTCCCATAGTCGAAGATTGGATCCACAGCTAATCTACTGCTTATGGACGTCGCGCAGGAAGCGCAAAGCAACAACACGGACACGTAGGATTCTGCCAGGACGGCGGAGTGAAATGGATGTCAGGGAAACAGTCTGCAAAGCCCCGCTTCGGCGGGGTTTTCTTTGGTCTGCAGAAAAGTATTCAGCTCAGCTCGTCAAGGGGTCGAGTTGTTCAAGCGGCTCGAGTTGTTCAAGCGACTATCCGGCCCGTTCATCACCTCCTCCAGCAACGTCCGCAACAACCCCAGCGAGGCTTGTTGACGCTGCACATCCCGACAGACCAATCCGACCTTCAGCGGCACCCGCGGCTCGGTCAGCGGTTTCCATAGCAGTCCGTTATTCCCCAGTGCCTTCTGCGAGCGTCCCGGAAGGACAGTCGCCAGTCGGGTGTGGGGCAGGCTGTCGAGAATCCCCGCCATGTTGTTCAGTTCGGCCTGCACTTGCGGACGTCGTCCCAGGCTGGCCAGTTGCGTCTGCCAGATCTGGCGCACCTGGAACTCTTCACCCAGTAGCAACATCGGCAACCCGGCGGCCTGACTCATGGACACCTTCTTGAATTCGCGCAACGGATGGTCCGCCGGGATGACCAGGGTCAGTTCGTCTTCGTAAAGGAGTACACCGTGCAGGCCTGGCTGACGGGGCGGCAAATAGCTGATGCCGATATCCAGCGAACCGTTGAGCAGCCGTCGCTCGATTTCCAGCCCCGTCAGTTCATAGATCTGTACCACCAGATGCGGCTGCGCCTTGCGCACGCGTTCGAGCATCTGCGGCACCAGGCTGGTATGAACGGTCTGCAACACGCCAATGGCCAGGGTCCGCAGTGCCTGTCCCTTGAAATTACCCAAGGCTTCGCGCGCCCGTTGCAGGCCATCGAGCAACGGCAGGGCGTGGTTGTACAGCGTGTGGGCGGCCAGGGTTGGCAGCAGGCGTTTGCTGCTGCGTTCGAACAGGCTCACATCGAGGTTCTGTTCGAGGTGGCGAATCTGCTGGGACAGCGCCGGCTGGGAGATTGAAAGTCGCTCGGCGGCCCGGCCCACGTGGCCCTCTTCATAGACCGCGACGAAATAACGCAGTTGCTTGAAATCCATAAGTAATGCTTATCGAAAATGCTGTGAAATCGAAATGGTTCAACGCCTTGTCTGAGCCTAGTCTAACCGCATTCACAGGGCTTACAGGGCCATAGAGCGCGATGAATACCGTTTATATCGATGGTGTTTACATAGGTAAGACAAAAAACCTCACACGAGGTTTGAGCAGATGAATTTGTTCAATTTGCGGCGCAGTCCACCGAGTCTCGATGACCTGGCCGTTGACGACCACCTACCGTCCAAGGGCGACAACCTTTCCAGCGAGTGCCTGATGCCCAGTGTCGACCGGCCGAAACAGATTTTTGTGCGCGGCCAGGGTTCCTGGTTGTGGGACAGCGATCAACGCGCGTATCTGGATTTCACCCAGGGTGGGGGCGCCAATAGCCTCGGACACAGCCCTTCGGCATTGGTCAATGCCCTCGCGGCGCAAGCCCGGTTGCTGATCAACCCCGGTTTCGGCCTGCATAACCGCGGCATGCTCAACCTCGCCCAGCGATTGTGCGCCAGTACCGGCAGTGATCAGGCGTACCTGCTCAACAGTGGCAGTGAAGCCTGCGAAGCCGCGATCAAACTGGCACGCAAGTGGGGGCAGCGGCATCGCGGTGGTGCCTCGCGAATCATCGTTGCCAATAACGGTTGCCACGGGCGTAGTCTCGCGACGATATCGGCGTCGGACAGTGCCAGCCTGATCAATCGATTCGAGCCGCAACTGCCAGGCTTCAGTCACGTTCCGTTCAATGATCTTGCGGCGCTGCATGCGGCCGTGGATGCCCGGACTGTGGCAATCATGCTCGAGCCGATCCAGAGCGAAGCCGGGGTGATTCCGGCCACCGTGCAGTATCTCAAGGGGGTCGAGCGGCTGTGCCGGGAACTGGGCATCCTGCTGATCCTTGACGAAGTGCAAACCGGTGTCGGTCGCTGCGGCACGCTGCTTGCCGAACAGTCTTACGGAGTGCAGGCCGATATCGTCGTCCTCGGCAAAGGCCTCGGCGGGGGCGTGCCATTGGCGGCGTTGCTGGCGCGGGGCAAGGCCTGCTGTTTCGATGTCGGCGAGCTGACGGGGACCCATCATGGTAATGCGTTGATGACGGCTGCCGGTCTTGCCGTGCTCGACAGTGTGCAGGACAAGGCTTTTCTCGAGCATGTCGGGGAAACCGGCCAGCACCTGCACGAAGGCCTGGCTCGATTGGCTCATCGCTACGGCCATGGCGAAATACGCGGGCAGGGGCTGCTTTGGGGGCTGACGTTATCTGACGATTCGGCGGATGCCGTCGTCAAGGCTGCGCTGTACGAAGGCCTGCTGATCAACGCCCCGCAGCCCGATTGCCTGCGCTTTACCCCGGCCCTCACGGTCAGCAAGGCCAATATCGACGAAATGCTCCTGCGCCTGGCGCGTGCCTTCTCCCGTGTGCGCACCGCGCAACTGCAGTGCCGCAAAGGGATTGCCGTCTGATCAGACCCGGTCCCGCACGAATTCCCGAACCGTCTCGCGGTATAACGCATCGCCCCATGCCTGATTTTTTTGGTGTGGGGCGTTTTTTTGTCGGCAGCCTTTGCCATCATGGTTCGATGCCCGGACCGTAACGATACTGAACCCTGACGAACGGTATGGGTCGATAAGGTGTAGGCTCACACGAGCCAACTTCAACCAGGAGCTGCCCCATGGACTTTATTCGAATCATCATCGCCATTCTGTTGCCGCCACTGGGTGTGTTCCTGCAGGTCGGTTTCGCTGGCGCGTTCTGGCTGAATATTCTGCTGACGTTGTGCGGTTATATTCCGGGGATCGTGCATGCGGTGTACATCATTGCCAAGCGCTGAGTTCATCGGCGTCAGATAGATCGCCTTCGCGGGCAAGCCCGCTCCCACAGGGATCAGCGTCGTACACAATTCTGTGTTCCACCGACGTTCACTGTGGGAGCGGGCTTGCCCGCGAATGAGGCGCCACCATTCCGGCACTGGGCACGGATGTCAGTCCGCGACCGCCATCACCCGCCGATAAAACAACCACTCCTGCTCCAGCGCATGGGCTTGATTACCAGCCTTGCGGAAGCCATGGCGTTCGTCCGCGTAATAATGCGCTTCAACCAGAATGCCGTTTTTCTGCAACGCCTCGACCATGTCGCGGGTCTGTTGCGGCACCACCACGGCATCCAGTTCACCTTGGAAGAAAATCACCGGGACACTGATGTTGCCCGCGTGCAGCAGCGGCGTTCGTGCGGCGTAACGTTCGGCGTCCACGACCGGATCACCGATCAACCAATCCAGGTAGTCACCTTCGAACTTGTGGGTCGCATGGCCGAGCGCGACAGGGTCGCTGACGCCATACAGGCTGGCACCGGCGCGGAAGACCTTGTGGAAGGCCAGTGCGCAAAGAGTGGTGTAGCCGCCCGCGCTGCCACCGCGAATAAACGCCTTGTCACCGTCGATCAACCCGCGCTCGGCGAGATAACTGACAACCGCGCAAGCATCTTCGACATCGACATCGCCCCAGCTCAAATGCAGCGCCTGGCGATAAGCCCGACCGTAGCCGCTGCTGCCGCGGTAATTGAGGTCGGCCACGGCGAAGCCCCGTTGTGCCCAGTACTGGATACGCGGGTCGAGCATCGGGTAGCAGGCCGAGGTCGGGCCGCCGTGGATGAACACCACGAGGGGTGGTTTCGCCTCCCCGCTCATCGCCGGGTAGAAGAAGCCATGGGCTTGGCCTGAGCCGCTCGGATAGCGCAGGGTTTGCGGCAGGCTGATCTGCCCGGCAGGCAATGGCGCGGCACCGCCGGCCAGCACCTTGACCTGGCGGGTGCCGCGGTCGATGGCAATCACCGCCGCAGGGCTGACCGGCGAGGCGGCGATGCAGTAAATGAACTGCTCGTCCAGGGCGAGATGGCGGAAGCGGCTGTAGTCGCCGGTGAAATCCTCGCTCTTGTCACCGCCAACCCCCAGCCGGCCAAAACCGCCTTCGGTCCAGCTTGCCAGATAGCGGCCTTCGCCCAATGGCAACCAGGTGCATCCGCCCAGCTGCCAGGGTGCCGGCCCATGGTCGGCGGCGGCGCTGGGCAGAGGACTCAGGCCAGCGCCCGACTCCATCCAGGGTTGCCAATAGCCAGCGCGATCGGTCAGGCAAAACAGCCGGCCGCCAGCATCGAACCGAGGCTGTTGCAGCGACTCCTGAACGCCATCGCCGGCCACGCAACGCGGCGGCGCATAACCGCCATCGGCCTGGCGTTCGGCAACCATCAGGCGGGTCGCGGTCCATGGCTGTTCCGGGCGGCGCCATTCGATCCAGGCCAGGCGGCGGGCATCCGGGCTCAGGGTCGGTGCGGCGTAAAAATCCGCACCTTCGGCCAGCACATGTCGGGCCCCGTCCAGCAGGTCTATGGCGACCAGACGATGCCGGTCACGGTTCTCTTCAACCGCCAGAATCCGGCCGTCGGCGAACTGCAGATCGCCGTAGCGGCACTCGTTTGAAGTCAGCGCCTCAGGCTCGCCGGTGAGCGACTGTCGATACAGCTGCTGGTCGGCCTCGTTGACGAAAACGATCCCGTCGTCGGTCAGGCAAAACGCGCCGCCGCCGTATTCGTACACTCGACTGCGCACACTGAAACCCGGCGGCGTCAGGCAATGGGCCTGGCCGTCGCGCCACTGCCAGATGCGGCAGGCGGCATCTTCGGGGCGGTACTCGTTCCAGAACAGGCCATGCCGCCCGAGCTGCAATTCGGCAAAGTCGACACCGGCGGCGACGGCTCTGGCGGCGCTGAAGGGTTCAGCTTTTGGCGATGAGGCGTGAATTTCGTTCATTGCGAAAGGCCAGTTGTTCGATGGTCTGGGTCGCGTGCTCGGCTTCTTCGCGGGCCTTGAGGATCACGCCGTGATGGTGCGACTTGCTGCACACCGGATCAGCGTTGCTTGCGTCGCCGGTGAGCATGAACGCCTGGCAGCGGCAGCCGCCGAAGTCTTTTTCTTTCTCGTCGCAGGAGCGGCACGGCTCGGGCATCCAGTCGTAACCGCGAAAGCGGTTGAAGCCGAACGAGTCGTACCAGATGTGCTGCATGCTGTGGTCGCGCACATTGGGAAACTGCACCGGCAGCTGTCGGGCGCCGTGGCACGGCAGGGCGGTTCCGTCCGGTGTAACGGTCAGAAAAATACTGCCCCAACCGTTCATGCAGGCTTTCGGGCGTTCTTCATAGTAGTCCGGGGTGACGAAAATCAGCTTGCACGGATGCCCTTCGGCTTCCAGCCTGGCGCGGTATTCGTTGGTGATACGTTCGGCCCGGACCAGTTGTTCCTTGGTGGGCAACAGGCCGACCCGATTGAGCTGCGCCCAACCGTAAAACTGGCAGGTGGCGAGTTCGACGAAGTCGGCTTCAAGGGCGATGCACAGCTCGATGATGCGATCGATCTTGTCGATGTTGTGCCGGTGGGTGACGAAGTTCAACACCATCGGATAGCCGTGGGCTTTCACCGCGCGGGCCATTTCCAGTTTCTGCGCGAAGGCTTTTTTCGAACCGGCCAGCAGGTTGTTCACTTGCTCGTCGCTGGCCTGGAAGCTGATCTGGATGTGGTCCAGGCCGGCCTTCTTGAAGTCGCTGATTTTCTGCTCGGTGAGGCCGATGCCCGAGGTGATCAGGTTGGTGTAGAAGCCCAGCTTGCGCGCTTCGGCGATCAGCTCGGCGAGGTCCTGGCGCACCAGCGGTTCGCCCCCGGAAAACCCCAACTGCGCCGCGCCCATTTCCCGTGCTTCGCGGAACACCTTGATCCACTGTTCGGTGCTCAGTTCCTTGCCTTGCTCGGCAAAATCCAGCGGGTTGGAGCAGTACGGGCATTGCAGCGGGCAGCGATACGTCAGCTCGGCCAGCAGCCACAGCGGCAGGCCGATTTGCGGTTTGGGCGGTAATTTGTCTGACACGGAATCAGGCAAGTTCGATCCAGTGCTGAGCACGGGCGACCTCCATGAATTGCTCGATGTCGTCACCGAGCTCGGACACGCCGGGGAATTGCGCGTCCAGTTCGGCAATGATCGCCGCGACATTGCGCTGGCCGTCGATCAGGCCGCCGATCAACGCGGCACTTTCATTGAGTTTGATCATGCCTTCCGGATAGAGCAACACATGGCCTTTCTGCGCCGGTTCGTACTGGAAGCGGTAGCCGGTACGCCAGGTCGGGGTCTTGCTGCGGTCGAAACTCATAGGGTGATTCCTTTATGCCAGACCCGTTGCCCGGTCACGCTGTGATACGGCGGTCGGTTCAGTTCGTAGGCCATGCTCATGGCATCGAGCATGCTCCAAAGAATGTCCAGTTTGAACTGGAGAATTTCCAGCATGCGCTCCTGGCCTTCCCGGGTCTTGTAGTGCTCGAGCGTGATCGCCAGACCATGTTCGACATCCCGGCGCGCCTGACCCAGGCGGGTGCGGAAATACTCGTAGCCAGCCGGGTCGATCCATGGGTAATGCTGCGGCCAGCTGTCGAGGCGCGATTGGTGGATCTGCGGTGCGAACAGTTCGGTCAGCGAGCTGCTGGCAGCTTCCTGCCAACTGGCCCGGCGGGCGAAGTTGACGTAGGCGTCCACGGCGAAACGCACGCCGGGCAGCACCAGCTCCTGGGAGCGCAATTGATCCGGGTCGAGGCCGACGGCCTGGCCCAGGCGCAGCCAGGCTTCGATGCCGCCGTCTTCGCCGGGGGCACCGTCGTGGTCCAGCAGGCGTTGAATCCACTCGCGGCGGATCTCGCGGTCCGGGCAGTTGGCGAGGATGGCGGCGTCCTTCAGGGGAATGTTCACCTGATAGTAGAAGCGGTTGGCGACCCAGCCCTGGATCTGCTCGCGGGTCGCCCGGCCTTCATACATCGCCACGTGATAGGGGTGGTAGATGTGGTAATAGGCGCCCTTTGCCCGCAGGGCTGCCTCGAATTCGGCGGGGGACATTGGGGTGTCAGTCATTGGGGGTCTCCGGGAAAAACTTCGGTGTCTGGTCTGGCCCCTTCGCTGGCAAGCCAGCTCCCACAGGTTTTGCGTACACCGTCAAACCTTGTGGGAGCGGGCTTGCCCGCGATAGACCGCGAAGCGGTCTCGGCGTCTTACAGCACAATACTCATGCCGTCGTAGGCCACTTCAACCTTGCGCCGAGCGAGCTCCGCACGCTCCGGCGAATCCTCATCGAGAATCGGGTTGGTGTTGTTGATGTGAATAAGTACTTTGCGCGGCTTGGGCAGTTGCTCCAGCACTTCCAGCATTCCGCCGGGGCCGTTCTGCGCCAGGTGGCCCATTTCCCGGCCGGTGCGAGTACCCACGCCTCGACGCTGCATTTCGTCGTCGTCCCACATCGTTCCGTCCACCAGCAGGCAATCGCTGCCGGCCATGATTTCCAGCAGCGGCGCATCGACCTTGCCCAGGCCGGGGGCATAGAACAGCTTGCCGCCGGTGTTCAGGTCTTCGACGATCAGGCCGATGTTGTCGCCCGGGTGCGGGTCGAAGCGGTGCGGTGAATAGGGTGGCGCGGCGCTACGCAGGGGCAGCGGGGTAAAGCGCAGGCTCGGGCAGGCCGGGATGGTGAAGCTGCGGTCGAGTTCGACGCGGTTCCAGTTCAGCCCGCCATTCCAGTGGGTCAGCATGGTGAACAACGGAAAGCCGGTAGTCAGGTCTTCGTGGACCATGTCGGTGCACCAGACCTGATGCGGGCACCCTTCGCGCAGGCTGAGCAGGCCGGTGGTGTGGTCGATCTGGCTGTCCATCAGGATGATGGCGCTGATCCCGGTATCGCGCAGGGCGCGGCCCGGTTGCATGGGCGCGAAGCTCTGGAGCTGGGCGCGGATGTCTGGCGAGGCATTGCACAGCACCCAGTTCACGCCGTCATCGGAAATCGCGATGGACGACTGGGTCCGTGCCTTGGCCCGCAGGCTGCCGTCACGAAAACCTGCGCAATTCGCGCAATTGCAGTTCCACTGGGGGAAGCCTCCGCCAGCGGCGGAACCTAGAATCTGGACGAACATGGCTGCTCCATCATTTCTACACTGAAAATAAAAACGCCTCGGCGAACCGAGGCGTTGCACATCATTCTCCACCTAAACGGCAGAACTTAGCGGCTTGCGAAGTACATGGTGACTTCGAAGCCGATACGCAGGTCGATGTAAGCAGGTTTGGACCAGGACATGGAATGCTCCTTTCAGGTAGATGGGACAGCTGATACCTATACATATAGTCCACCTCCAGTCGGAGATGTTCAGATAGTTAGGCGGCTATGTTACTCAAAATTTCAGAAAGATTGGCCGCGAATCTTTGAGAAAGCTAATTGCAGCACCGGTAATGATCATTTTGCCGCTTGCCAAGGCCCGCCTGGCGCCGCGCTGGTGGCCAGGCAGCGCCAGCCACCGTCGGCCTTGTTCAATCGCAGGGCGGCATCGAGCAAGGCGGCGCGGTCAATCCTCAAAATCGCCTCGGGTAGCTGGATCAGATAATCCGACGAGTGGCCGGCCAGTTTGCTTTGCCACAACAATTCGGCGGCCTGGGCGACGGGCAGCGCGGTGCTGACGAATTGGTCGGCCAAGGCCTGGCGTTGGGCGGCGAAGGCCAAGTCATCGATGTCATCGATCATCCCCGGCAATTCGTTCAGGAATTGTTCGATGTGACCCAGCAGGTCTACCGGCGCCACGCTGGGTGACTGCACGCCAAATAATAGCCCGGTCTGCCCATGAATCTGGCGCAAGCCGCTGAATACGGCGTAGCCCAGTTGCAGCTCTACTCGCAGGCGCTGGTAAAAGGGGGTCTGGCACAGGTGAGCGAGCAAGCGCCAGGCGGCTTCGTCGGCGATATCCCAGGTTGCGGTGGGGCAGAAGAGCAATAGCGCATGCTCGCTGGAGCCGGTGTCGATGCAGTGCCAGAGGCGCTGTGAGCTAATCGATGACAGTGGCGTCAGTTGATTGTCCGGGCGGCCCGGTACACGGCTCAAGGCCAGGCCCATCGCCGCTTGTGTTTGGGTGGACAGGCCGGTCGCCAGGCCATCCCAGCGCGCATTTGCCCAAAGCTGCTGCCAATCGTCCGATTCGGTAGTGGGCTCAAGGCAGTGCTCAGGCAATGCCTTGAGCAGCTGTCGAATCGGCATCAGCGGGGCGGTTGTCGCGCTCGTGTGTGAGACCGCGATATCAGCCTTTGTCAGTTCTTTCAGCGCATGCTCGAGGACTGCCGGCATCGGTTCCTGCAGCCCGGTCATTTTCAGCAGCCGTTCGTTGCCCGAAGTGCTGAGAGAACATTCGACACCCGCCTGACGAGCATCATCGCGCAAGGGTTGCAGGCGCTTTTCCAGTACGGATTGAAGGCTGCTGCAAGGCGCCGAGTCCAGGCGCCAACGCAGGTAGACGGCGCCTTCCGCGGTGTTATCCGGCAATGCCTGGCTGAAGTGCATTGGCGAGTGTTCGCGCCGACTGCGCGTGCGATCCTGGGCAAAGGTTCGCAGGCCACGGTGTTTGCTGGTCTGGCCGCGGATCAGCCCAGCACTCGTTGCTGGAGGTTGCGCACGTAGAAACGGGTTGGCTGTCGGCAATTGCCAATGGCTGCTGAAGTTATCCACAGCGCCCATTTGCTGGAGGATTTCCTTCAGGGCGATCACACCCTCGTCGGACAAGCCGGTCTCAAGCTGCTCGCTGTCCAGTCGGGCCAGCTGCAGGGCTGAGCTGACTTGCTGCTGGCGTCGCATCAGGGCGGCGTATTCTTCGCGCAGTGCGCTCCAGTCTTGCCCGGACGCAAAAAAGCCCAGCCAGTCCAGCACCTGCTCTTGGATCCCGGCAGGGACTGCAGTGGGCAAGGTGAATTCGATGTGCAGCAACGCTTGCCCGGCGAACCGGTACAGCGGCGTGGCTTTCAAGCTGTCAGCCATCCCGCTGGCGCGCAATGTCGCGAGCAGCCCCCCGGGTTTTGCCGAGTTCAACCCATGGCACAGGAATGCCAAGGCTTGCGCCGATGAAGGGGGCAGCGCTTCGAAGGCGAACAACAAGTCCAGCCGACCCTCGCCGGCCTGTTGATAACTATTGGCTGAAGACTCCATCAGCGGCACAGGGGGGAGTTGCGGGATTTTTTTCCCTGATGAGAGGACAGCGCCAACGCTTTGAGCCATCGACTTCAACTCATCGATACTTTGCGGCCCCACCAGGCTCAGCGTCATCTGCCCGGTCTGATAAAACCGTTGATGGAAATCCTTCAGCGCCTGCTGAAACTCAGTCTGCGGCAGCGGCAAGCTGTAGCGATTGCCCGCATGAAACGCGCGCAACGGGTGAGCGGCTGAAACGCCATCAAACAGCGAAAATTGCTGCCGGGCTGCGGCATCCCGGGACCAGGCGACAAACTCTGCGTGCAGCACTTCCCGTTCCCGCCGCTGATCGTCCAGATTCATACGCGGATGGGCGAGCATGTCTGACAGACGCTCCAGCCCTGCGCTAATCGCCTGGGGGGGCACTTCAAAAAAGAAGTCGGTGGTGCGTTCACAGGTTTGCGCGTTCACCTGCCCGCCGTGACCTTGTACGTAGGCCATCAGGCCTTGACCCGCAGGAAAACGCTCGGTGCCGAGGAACAACAGGTGTTCAAGAAAGTGCGCCAGGCCAGGCCAGGCCAGCGGCACGTCATGGCTGCCCGCGTCGACGCGCAATGCCGCAGCGCAACGCTTCAAATCGGGAGCATGACGCAACGTCACCCGCAGGCCGTTGGCCAGGGTTTCAGTGTGAAGGCGGGGGTGATTCAGCGCAGGCATGAGCACTTCCAGATCAGAGAAGCGCTAATGCTAGCGGATCAGGGGGCGTTCTCAATGAGTTTCCACACTGCGGTGGGGAAACTCATCGAGAACGTCGCCAAGTGGATCAGCGCTTGTGCAGGTCGCCGTAGAGTTCGGGGCGGCGATCGAGAAGGTAGCGATTGGCGGCGCGGGAATCGACCATCAACTGGCGATCCAGCTCGCCGACGATCAGTGCTTCATCGAGGCCGGCCTGGGCAATGCGGCTGCCATCCGGCGCGGCGATACTGCTCTGGCCGCAGTAGTGGATGTCGCCTTCGTGTCCGCAGTAGTTGGCATAGGCCACATAACACTGGTTTTCGAAGGCCCGGGCGCGGACGGTGACGTCGGCGATAAAGTCGTAGGGAATCATGTTCGCCGTGGGCACCAGAATCAGCTCGGCACCGGCCAGGGCCAGGCGCCGGGCATTCTCCGGAAATTCCAGGTCGTAACAGATCAAAAAACCAAGCTTCCAGCCGTTGAGCTCAACCAGGGGCAAATCATCCTTGCCTGCGCTGAACATCGAGCGATCGAGATCGCCGAACAGATGTGTCTTGCGGTAGTTGCACAGGCGTTCGCCATGGGCGTCGATCAACTGCACGGCGTTGTAGATCTGTCCGTCTTCAGTGCGCTCGGGGTAGCCATACAGAATGGCAATCCCCGCCGTCTTGGCAATGCGCGCAATCTGCTGCGCCGACTCCCCGTTGTACACCTCCGCCAGCACACTGACCGCATCGAGGCCGATGTTGTAGCCGGTCAGGAACATCTCCGGCAGCACCAGCAAGTCGGCGCCCTTGGCCTCCAGCGCCAGTTGATGCAGGCGTTGCAAATTGCCTGCAACGTCCAGGGGCAAGGGTGGACACTGGTAAAGAGCTACGCGCATTTCGGATTCCTCTTACTCGGGCAGGGCGATCGGACCGATCTCGTTGAACACATCTCCTGGACCCGGGTTCTCGGCGTGAGTTTCACCGCCGAAGTGGTTCATGATGCCCCACACCGCATTGAGCGAGGTCTGCACCGCGCCCTCGACCCAGGCCGGCGTCCAGGAAACGTCGTCGCCGGCGATGAAAATCCCGCGCTGCTCGGCCGGCATGTCGGCCTGCATGAAATGCGCGTACATCCGCTGGTTGTAGCGGTAGTGGCCGGGCAGGGCACCTTTGAAAGCGCCGAGGAAATGCGGGTCGGCTTCCCAGGACACGGTGATCGGGTCGCCGATGATCCGTGCGGCAATGTCGACTTTCGGGTAGATCTTCTTCAAGGCATCCAGCGCCAGTTTTACGCGTTTTTCCACTGGGTGCGGAAGCATTTTCAGCGCGTCGCTCATCCATGAGTACGACAGGCAAATCACGCCCGGCTTGTCGTCGCCGTTGTCGAACAGATAGGTGCCACGGGTCAGGCGATCGGTGAGGGTCATGCTCATCAGGTCGCGGCCGGTTTCCGGATCCTTGTCCTTCCAGAACGGGCGGTCGACCATCACGAAGGTTTTTGACGACTGCATGTAGCGGGTGCGGTCCAGGGCCATCCACATCTTTTGCGAGAACAGGCTTTCGTCGCACTCGATCTGGGTGGTCAACAGCCAGCTCTGGCAGGTGGTCAGCACCGCCGCGTATTCGCGGGTGTCGCCGTAGTTGTCGGTAACCGCAAAACGGCCGTCCGCTGCGTGGGCGATTTTCTTCACGCCGGAGCGCGGCGCGCCCCTGTGCAACGAACTGAGGCTGGTGCCCTCGGGCCAGTGCACGCACCGCTCCGGCACATGGCGCCAGATGCCCAGCGGCACTTGTTCCACGCCGCCGACCACCAGGTGCTGGTGATCGTCGCAGTTGGTCATCACCACGCGGAAGATTTCCAGCATCGAGTTCGGGAAGTCCGAATCCCAGCCGCCGGTGCCGAAACCGACCTGGCCGAATACTTCACGGTGATGGAACGACAGTTTGGCGAACGCTTCGGAGGTCGCGACGAAGTCATAGAAGGTGCGGTCGTCCCAGAGTGGCACCAGGGTGTTCCACAGTTCCTTGAGGCGTGGCACGTCGCGGTCGCGGATCGCTTGCTGGATATCGGCGAACTGCGAACCGGCCTCCAGGGCATCGGCCCAGGCGTCGGCCACTTCCTGGAACAGTGCAGGAAGATCCGCCAGTTTCTGGGCGTAATGGGTTTTGCCTTCCAGATCGATCACGGTACTGCCCGAAGCCGGGGTTAGCGGGTTCGGGAAGGGTTTGGTCTGCAGGCCGAGCTTATCGACGTAATGGTAAAACGCGGTGGACGACACCGGGAAACGCATGCCGCCGAGTTCGGCGATGATGCCTTCGGCGCCGTTGAACGCCTGGGAGCGCAGGCGACCGCCCATTTTCGAGGCTTCGTAGACGACGGGCTTGAGGCCCAGCTTCATCAATTCGTAAGCCGCCACCAGACCGGCGATACCGGCCCCGACAATCGCCACTTCGGCACCGTGGTTGTGCGCAGGAATGCTGCCCAGGCCCGCCGGGTGTTCGATCCAGTCGTCGAAAGCGAAAGGAAAGTCCGGACCGAAAATGGTGACTGGTTTTTTACCGTCTGCAGGATGGCGATTGTTGTTGTTCATGGCTGACCTTGCTGGCGACCCGACGCGGAACGCGCATCTGAGTATAGGAAAAGATGGCAGCCATTCTAGAGAGCATAGAACACGTTAATAAGACGCAAAGTGTCGTCGTTTTGCAGGTTGTTTGCGCATTATGACGATTACACGATACAAAATGACAATCCGCGGTCCTTGTGGGAGCGGGCTTGCCCGCGATGAGGCCCGATCAGACACCGAAGTCCTACAGCCAGAAACTCAAACCGGCTGCCCCCGATCAATCTTGCTGCTCAAGATGATCGAAGTCGTCGTCTTCTCCACCCCATCCACACTGCCAATCTGATCCAGCAACTGGTCCAGCTGCTCCGGCGAGTCAGTGCGCAACCACGCCACATAATCAAATTCGCCACTCACCGCACACAGCTGCTGTACCTGAGCCATGGCACTAAGGCGACGCAACACTTCCTTGCCGGATCGCGGCTGCACCGTAATCCCGACATACGCCTGCAATCCGCCATCCACCACGCGCTGCCCCAAACGCACGCCGTAACCGGTGATCACTTTGGCCTTCTCCAGTCGTGCCAACCGCGACGTGACGGTCGTGCGGGCAATCCCCAATTGCCGGGCAAGCATGGCCACGCTTTCGCGGGCATTGATTTGCAGGGCCGCGATCAATTGGCGGTCGATTTCGTCAAGGATGGGGGGACGGATGTCAGGCAAGGTCGGGCTCCAGCGGCACAAAGCAATGGGCGTGCATGTTACAGGCACATCTCGTCACCCGGCTGTTTGATCTAGGCTCAGTACCGTTCATGCCATTTTTGCCTGCGACAATTTGCCATAAGTAACTAGTTCGTACATTATTCCGCGCTTGTCACGAATGGGGAAAATTTTTCGACATGAATACTTCTGGGGCTGCCGGCGGCAGCAAATGGTTGCTATTGGGGCTGGGTGTCCTGATCGCCTTGATCGGACTTGGCCTGGCCGGCGGCGGTGGCTATCTGATATCGCTCGGCGGCAGCGCGTACTTCCTGCTGATGGGCCTGGCGATGCTGGTGTCCGGGCTGATGATCGCCCGGCGAAAACCGCAGGGCGCATGGCTGTATGGCCTGGCGTTGATCCTGACGGTGATCTGGGCGGTATGGGACGCCGGGTTCGAATACTGGCCGCTGGTTTCGCGGGTGCTGACCTTCGCTGTGATCGGCTTGGTTGTCGCGTTGATCTACCCGACCCTGATGCGTGCCTCGGGCGCGACGGCGGGCCGCGGTGCCTACGGTCTGGCCGGCATTCTGGGGGTTGGTGTCGTTGCGACGCTGGCCTACATGTTCGTGCCGACCCATGTGGTCAAGGCCAGCAGTGAGCCCGCGGTGACGCCGGTCGCTGCGGGCACTGAACAGAAAGACTGGGCGCATTGGGGCAACACCACCGCCGGCAACCGTTTTGCCGCGCTGGACCAGATCAACAAAGGCAACATCGACAAACTGCAGGTGGCCTGGACCTTCCGCACCGGCGACATTCCGCAAAGCACCGGCGCCGGCGCCGAAGACCAGAACACGCCGCTGCAAATCGGCGACACGGTCTACACCTGCACCGCCTACGGCAAAGTCTTTGCCCTGGATGCCGACACCGGCGCCCAGCGCTGGAAGTTCGATCCGCAAGGTACCGCGCCCAACTGGCAGCGCTGCCGTGGCCTGGGTTACTCCGACGCGAGTGCCACGCCTACAGCCGAGCAGCCATCTGCCTGTACGAAACGTCTGTTCCTGCCGACCGGCGATGCCCGCCTGATCGCGCTCAACGCCGAAACCGGCCAGCCGTGTGAAGAGTTTGGCAACAAAGGCACGGTCGATCTGACCACCGACATGGGCGAAGTGAAGCCTGGTTATTACCAGCAGACTTCAACCCCGCTGGTAGCCGGGGACGTGGTGATCATCGGCGGCCGCGTGGCCGATAACTACTCCACCGGCGAACCGCCAGGTGTGGTGCGTGCCTACGACGTGCGCAGCGGTGAACTGGTGTGGGCCTGGGATCCGGGTAACCCGAACACCACCAAACGTCCGCCAGCCGGCGAAACCTATACCCGTGGCACACCGAACGTCTGGTCGGCCATGTCTTACGACGCCAAACTGGGTCTGGTCTACCTGCCAACCGGCAACGCCACCCCGGACTTCTTCGCCGGTCAACGCACGGAATTTGACGACAAGTGGAGCTCGTCCATCGTCGCCATCGACGTGAAGACCGGCCAGGTGCGCTGGCATTTCCAGACCACTCACCACGACCTGTGGGACTTCGACCTGCCGGCCCAACCGCTGCTGTACGACGTGCCTGACGACAAGGGCGGCACCCAGCCAGCCCTGGCGCAAGTCACCAAACAGGGCGAGATCTTCCTGCTCAACCGCGAAACCGGCGTGCCGATCGCCCGCGTCGAAGAGCGCCCGGTCCCGCAAGGCAACGTGCCTGGCGAACGCTACTCGCCGACCCAGCCGTTCTCGGTGGACATGCCGTCCATCGGCAACAAGACCCTGACCGAATCCGACATGTGGGGCGCCACACCGTTTGACCAGCTGATGTGCCGCATCCAGTTCAAAGGCATGCGCCACGAAGGCGTCTACACCCCGCCGGGCATGGACCGCGCCTTGCAGTTCCCGGGTTCCCTGGGTGGCATGAACTGGGGCAGCGTCTCGGTGGATCCGAACACGAACTACATGTTCGTCAACGACATGCGCCTGGGCCTGGCCAACTACATGATTCCCCGCGACAAGATCGCCGCCGGGGCCAGTGGTATCGAAATGGGCGTGGTGCCGCAGGAAGGCACACCGTTCGGCGCCATGCGCGAACGCTTCCTCTCGGCGGCTGGCATTCCATGCCAGAAACCACCGTTCGGCACCATGTCCGCCATCGACCTCAAGACTCACAAGCTGATGTGGCAAGTGCCGGTTGGTACCGTGCAAGACACCGGTCCATTGGGCATCCGCATGCACTTGCCGATCCCGATCGGCATGCCGACCCTTGGCGCGTCGTTGGCTACCCAGTCGGGTCTGTTGTTCTTCGCGGGTACCCAGGATTTCTACCTGCGTGCTTTCGATACGGGCAATGGTAATGAGATCTGGAAGTCGCGTTTGCCGGTGGGGAGTCAGTCTGGACCGATGACTTACGTTTCGCCGAAAACGGGCAAGCAGTACATCCTGCTGACTGTTGGCGGTGCGCGGCAGTCGCCGGATCGTGGGGACTACGTGATTGCCTACGCCTTGCCTAAATAAAGGCTGAGCCTCTGTACGAAAAAGCCGCGCAATTGCGCGGCTTTTTTTGCTGTGCGAATTGCCCTGACGCCATCAACGGGACGTCAGGATGGACAGCGACAGTCACTCGTAGTCGAATGCGAAATCCAGGGATGCGAGGTGACGCAAATGACGAAGAAGATGCCTCCCGCTGTACGGGACCATGCATTGCAGATTGCCCATCACGAAATGGCACACTACGTCATGGCCCGTGCCTTGGGGTTTGCAACGGGCGGCGTGACCCTGACAGTGACCATGGACTTACGGCATCAAGGGGGCGCTTCAATCACCTTGGCGCGGTCGATTTCGTCGATAGACGCGATGAAGGAGTATTTGCAAGCCCGGATGATGGTCCTCCTGGCGGGCGCCATGGGGCAGACCTTATCTTCAACACATTCGCCCAGGAAACTCGTTGATAAGCCGAAAGCAACAACCATCCTCAAGGGAGGCCTTGGGGCGGAGCAGGATTACGCAAAAGTAAGGGAGTTGCAGCAACTGCTACGCAACATCGCCTACCCCGATACGAATCCCGCGTCGTCTGACCGCATAACGGCGGAGCTCAAGGAGATTACCGATCGCGTGTGGCTGCGGACTCAAGAAGTCGTGGAAGCGTTGGCCGATACGATTAATGAATTGGCATTGGCGTTGGTGGACGGCATGGTCATGGTGGAGCAGTGGGGAAGGGCGGGGGATACGTATGAGGTTGTGTTGACGGGGGGAATGCTTGAACGGCTGGGGCCAGTGCAGGCTATTCCCGAGTTGAAGGTTTAGGCGTAAAAAACGCTGGTTGCTCCAGTTTGATACAAACGCTATTATGACATTGTCAGCACAGACCGGAACCTTGGAAGCAAGGGGTGTTGATTTCGGTGGCGCAAGCCACTCCTAGCCAGTGAGCGGGATAAGCGGGAAACCGTGAAAGGAGAGGCCGATATTCAGATTCACAAGAAGCCTTGATGCGAAAGCATCGAGGCTTTTTGCTGTCTATCAGATAGGTTTGCCTGCATTACGCATTTCAAGAATGTAGCGCACATTGTGCGGCTTGCCTTTGGGCAGCTTCGCCCGCCCCCATTCAGCTACCTCATACGCGGAAATCACCCTGAGTTTGAGAAGGTTCATCGTCCCTTGCGGTTTGCTGATCGAAAAGAAAATCGCATAGTCATGCAGGTCCAGGCAGAAATAGCGTTGACTGTTTTCCACGTAAAACGGAACGGCAAGCCCTTTGAAAAACCTCTTGTGAATGTACTCTGCAATCTGGCCGCTGCAATGATGTCGTTCGGCACAGAAATAGCGACGCTCCCCTCTGTGCACTAGTAATTGCCCATTTCCTTTGGCGTCGGTGAAGCAATGAAATCCGAATTCGAATTTGACGTTGATCAGCTCACCCGCGACCTCGAATTTCAATTCAAACGGTTGTAGATGTTCCATGCTGTACTGGCGTCCGCCAATTGTCAGGTCATTCCATTGCATGTAGATCGTCGCCGGGCGCAAGGTGGGGTGCAGTAGTTGCAATCCCGATCATAATTTGAAAGCCCCGGCAGTTCGGGGCTAATAGTGCTGCCTGATTTGCCGCTA
This sequence comes from Pseudomonas silesiensis, assembly GCF_001661075.1. Taxonomy (NCBI): domain Bacteria; kingdom Pseudomonadati; phylum Pseudomonadota; class Gammaproteobacteria; order Pseudomonadales; family Pseudomonadaceae; genus Pseudomonas; species Pseudomonas silesiensis. Next base: position 6,230,157 of record NZ_CP014870.1, on the reverse strand, counting down.
TTCTTCAGATTCTGCCGCCGTTCGAGCCGGCTCCCGCGTCAGCACCTTCACCACATCATCAATCACTGCTTTGCTCATTGACGTCAGATAGTGCGCGGCCCATGCGTGGCTATCGGAGCCTTGGACGTAGGCAGCATCGACGGTCAGGGACTTGGCGAGGAACAATAGGTCGGAGGCTTGGGCCAAGGCATCGGCGATGGGGACGTTGCGACAGACGTGGAACAGCGGTTGTTCCGAGAGGTATAGGAAGGGGGTGAAGCCGACGGTTTTTAGTTCTGAATAATCAGATGAATTTGCTTTTGTCATGATGGAGCTCCTCGACTTAAAGTGCTGCCACGTTCGTTTCCAAGCGAATGGGTGGCAGCTGTGCGCAGGTTGGAAACCGGGAGCCAAGGAAACCGGCACGTCCGAAGACGTCCCACGCACAGCTGCCATAACACTGAGTCGCAGCCGTAAAAACGTCTGGAGTCGTGATGGGACTGTTGCGCTTGACTTGACTAGACGGGTTTCCAAGCCCGATCGCTGAATGGTCAGCGACATCCGGAGAGTATCCCGTCGAAGAAAAGCCCAGCAAGGCATCAAAATGCCCAAAACGCAATTTTCGGAGTTTGCCTACAAGGTCCTAGGACGTCATCCGATATTTCGACAGCTCCAGTAAACAAAGTTAAACGTCAGTTACACGAGACCGCGCATTGCGTGGCTTTTTCACGTCGACTCCTTCGTCTTGAAATCAGATGTGCAACTATTTTAGGACATTCAGGATTCAGGGGTATACCACGTGTTCTTTGAGATACGTCGTGCCGCCAAGGAAAAGCCGCAGGACCTGAATCTAGTCGTTGAGAGTGCTTACCACCAAACCGAACAGCCGCCGAGGTTGCTGGGCAAGAGGGGGTTTATGTTGCTGTGCGGTAAGGTCTATCTGCGGCAAGCGAGTTCGACCAAACGCTAGGCGCTGAAACGAAAAGAGACGCCATAGGCGACTTTTTCGATTCGGTAAAGCAGATCCGGACACCACTTGCGAACCGCCTTGCGCGGTTGCAGCTCTCGCTGCTGGGAAGCGCTCAATCTCATCCGGTCAGTCGCTTCGATGGGTCAAATCTAATGAAAGTAAATATTCACATCAATCATTAATTCGGTCGGTTTCAGGTCTTCGTGTGAGCACAGTATGAAAGCACCCTTACCTTGGCAGGGCCCGCTGCCGACCCGGTATGGCGTTCATGTTTCACCGCACAGAAGCTTGCACAAACAAATGATGTGAACCGCCGCTGATAGGAGAGGAGAAAGTGCGTTCCTTTCAAGATTTTACTCGGGTGTGAATTTTTTGTGAGCATCGGATAACGAGACGGCAGGCACCCAGGGAGTGTGGAGCATCATTTTCAGAAGCGTCTGACATACGCCAAAGCGGTCCTATGCCAATCATTGGCGCTTTCCCGTGGCATAGGGCTGCGGAAAGGTCACTGAAGGATTTCAAGTGGAATACTTGAAGCTACATCGCGATCAGCTTCAAAGCGATGCCCCCACCGGCCAACCAGCCGGGGAGCGTCGTTAATGGAGCCCACAACAGATAGGGTCACTTTTAACGTTGATCATGCGTTCTGCATTTCATTGAAAGAGCGCGAATACAAACGGGTGCTTTTCCAGCAGACATTCGCACCGCTGATTTCGAACCCGATTGAGTTCTTCATTGCGGAGCGCTGTAGCGATCCGGTCCAGGGATGTTATGAGTCGCATCAGTCTCTGGCGGCAAGGGCTCTAGCTGAAGATTGGGAGAGAGTTCTCATCTTTGTAGACGATGCGAAACCCTACAGATTTCGCAGTTCGCAAATCCGACGGGTGAACAGGTTCATCCGAGCAAACCAGTTTCAAGCGTTGCATCCTGGCCGCGCTATGGGTCGCACCTGGTTGACCTGGTTTCCTTTTCTGGCGCGGGGAAGAGTCGTTGTGCTTCACGCCTTCATCATCTCTCGTGAAGGTTGTCGGGTCTTGGCCGAAACGCCTTACTCCGGTGCTCCCGTAGAGGTCATGTTCAAGCAGCAGATCAAGCAACATTGTATGCATCTGATGTTCTTCCATCAGCACGGGGCGGCTGTGGCAGGCTGCAATGTTCTGTCGGTTGCCATCGATGAGGAGGAGTGGTGGCAGCGTAATTTCATAATACCCCAGCGATCGATGCTCAAAAATATTGTCCGAGCAGTGCTACGGCTCAGGTTCTGATATTTCGCCGTAGAGACACCTGTCATTGAAAAAAACTGGACGGGCCATCTTGATGAACAGCAGCAGCACCAGTTCGGTGACGTAGTCGCTGTAGTTGGTGCCGTCGTCACGGAGGACGTCGCAAAGGTTCCAGAGCTTCTTGGCGATGTCGCTGCTGCCATCGGCGATCAGGTAAATGCTGGTGTTTGCCTGCGCGGCATGGGCGAAGGCATCGCGGTTATCCGCCGTATGGCTGCCGGCCTGGGTGTGCCACTTGACGGACGCGTGCATTCAGGCAGTTACCGGGACAATGTGGTACAGGCGGTCCCAGATAATCTGCTCACGCTCGCTATCGCCATACGCGGCATCTTGCACCAGATAGCCAAAGTCGTTATTTCCCAGCAGGCCTGCCAGCGTCAGGTTCAGGTACCCGCGAAGTTCGGGAGCGGTAGTCTCTACTTCGGCCAGCAATTCCTCCCGGCCGTTCACCAGGTTGAGAATGTCCTCAAGGTCTTTGGCTGCCCAACGGATCTGCGCGCCGCGACCGGCGTAAGCTTCAAGTTTGCTGCCGAGGAAGTAGGGCGGGCTGAACAGGCGAATGCGGCAGCCGCTCGGTAGCTCATGCCATTGCGCAGTGGCCAACCCATCGCTGAACCAGCGGTTGTTGCAGCCCAGCAGGTTGGCTGTTTCGGCATCTTCGGGCATGAAGTCGACTTTCAGCTCGCCCAGGCGCAGGCGGCAAATGACCTCGTCCTGCGGCGATTGCCTGAAGCCTTTTTGTTTGAGTTGTGCCACCAACGTTTGCCACTGGGTATAGCCTGTCAGGTGCACCACCAGATCGACATCGTCGGTGTAGCGCACTTCTTCCAGGGTCAATTCGTCGGTCAACAACAAGGCTGTCGTGCAACCGCCGACAAAGGCAACCTCCTGGCAAAGGTCTTCGCCGAGCGCCTTGGCGACGACCTCAAGCATCTGGATGTTTTGAGCTCGGCTCATGGTTAAAGAATCCTCTCGCGCAACAGTTGGTTCGCCAGATTGGCTTCCCGGGCATTGCCCAAGCGCACGGCATCTATCAGCGCCAAGTATTCATACAATCGGGCATCTTTTTTGACTGCCCCCGGAACGGTCTTGAACAGGGGGGTGATGGACTGCCCTTTGCGAGTGCCATAGGCGTCTGGCCAGACGTGGATCAGGTCGCCCCCGCTCATCAATTTGCCCTGCAAAACGGGAGCGGAAAAGCTGGTTGGGATACCACGGACGATTTCCGCGGGCTTCACTGGAAACACATAGCGCAAACCATGTTCGATAAAGCCCAGCAGTGCCTTGCTGTTGACCCGAGGTAGTCGGGTAGTTGGGTCAAGGCGTAACAATCCAATCTGCTGACAGCGTTTGAGCGCCGAGGCGACTTCGGTTTTGCTGATACCCAGTGAGGCTTGCAGGGCGCGCATGGAGTAGCTGTCGTGGTGGACGGGCGGGTCTTGTTCGGCGTGATCTTCCCAGCCTTGCCAAGGGCCTTGGGTGTCGCTGAGCTTGAGCAGTTCTGCTGTTTCGCTGTCGAGTTGCTGCTGCAGGCGCTCGCGCTGCTCCAGGCAAATCAGTTTGATCAGCAACAGTACGTCTTGACTCTTCATATGGCCTCAGTTAGCTACTGTCCTCTGTCCTGGGACTGAGGACAGTTTAGGCGTTGTTGCCCAGTCGCTGTCAACAAGCTAGCCGACCGCAGGCCACATATTGTCATTCAAGGCTTCAGTACGGTATCCAGCTACTGTTCGCGGTCATTTTCAGTCCTGTGCATACTCATCCCTTGATTGCCGTCGCTGAGCTTGGTGGCGCAATGATGTGACGAGCTTACCCAAGATCTGGCAGGTTTGATCATGGCTTGGCAGCACTTGATTGAGGCGCTTTACACCGGACACGAAAAAGCCGCGCATTGCGCGGCTTTCTTGTTTGGTGGGCCCACACGGACTTGAACCGTGGACCAAAGGATTATGAGTCCTCTGCTCTAACCAACTGAGCTATAGGCCCTCAGTAGGTCGCGGATTATAGCGATGGTTTCTCGGCTGTGCTATCCGAAAAATCCAATTTGGCTGTACGAAGAAACGTCGCGGCGAATTCGGCCGGTGGCAGGGGCAGGCTGACGATGTAGCCCTGGATCTGTTCACAACCTTCCGCCGCAAGGAATTGCTGCTGTGCGAGGGTCTCCACGCCCTCGGCGATCACGGTGAATTGCATGCTTCGGCCCAGGGCGATGATGGCGCGAACGATGGCTGCATCGTGGGGATCGTCCGGCAGGCCGCGGACGAAGGACTGGTCGATCTTCAGGATGTCCAGGGGCAGGCGTTTGAGGTAGCTCAGGGAAGAGTAGCCGGTGCCGAAGTCGTCGATCGCCAGTTGCACGCCCAGGTGTTTGAGTTGATGCAGCACCGCCAGCGCCTCTTCGGCCTGGCTCATGATGAAGTTTTCGGTAATTTCCAGTTGCAGAAGATCCGGTCTGAGGCCGTTGTCCTTGAGCAGTTGTTCGATGCGGCCGAGCAGGTTCGGCTGGCGCAGTTGCGCGCCGGCGAGGTTGACCGACAGGGGGCCGAGGCATTCGTAGACCTGGTTCCATTCGCACATCTGCCGGCAGGCGGTCTCGAGTACCCAGTCGCCGATCTGCAGGATCATGCCGTTTTCTTCGGCCAGGGGAATGAAGTGTTCCGGCGGCACATCGCCAAAGGTCGGGTGGCGCCAGCGAATGAGCGCTTCGGCGCCGACCAGGCGATGGTCGTCGAGGCTGATTTTCGGCTGGTAGTGCAGGAACAGCTCGTTGCGCTCGATGGCGCGTCGCAGTTCGTGCTCCAGCGCGATGCGCTCGCTGGCTTGGGCGGTGAGGTCGCGGGTATAGCTTTCGACCCGATTGCGACCCTTGGCTTTGGAGCGATACATCGCTGCGTCGGCGTTCTTGACCAGGGTGGCGACGTCGCAGCCGTCCTTGGGATAAAGGCTGGTGCCGATGCTGGCACTGATGAAAAACTCATGCTCGCCGGCTTGGAAGGGTGCGCCGAAGCAATTGAGCAGCTTGATCGCAATGTTGTCGGCGTCACTGGATTGCTGCAGGCCGGGGAGCAGGATGATGAATTCGTCGCCGCCCAGGCGCGCCACGGTATCGATATCGCGCAGCTGTTCCTTGAGACGCACGGCGATGCCTTTGAGCAACAGGTCGCCGACCGGGTGACCCAAGCTGTCGTTAATGTGTTTGAAGCGGTCCAGGTCGAGGAACAGCACGGCACCCTGACCGCCGTTTTCCTGCTGGTTGTTGAGCGCGGTCTGCAGCCGGCTCTCGAACAGGGTGCGGTTCGGCAGACCGGTCAGCGGGTCGTGGTGCGCCTGGTAGTCGAGTTTGGCCTGGGCGTGCTTGAGGCTGGAAATGTCCGCGAACACGGCCACGAAGTGGGTGATGAATTTGTCCCGGTTGCGCACCGCGCTGATGGTCAGCCAGCTTGGGTAGAGCTCGCCGTTCTTGCGACGATTGGAAATCTCGCCCTGCCAATGGCCTTCGGCGGTCAGTTGATGCCACATGGCTGCATAGAACGCGCTGTCATGCAGGCCCGAGGCGAGCAGGCGAGGGGTGTGGCCCAAGGCTTCGCTTTCGCTGTAGCCGGTGATTTCGGTAAACGCGCGGTTGACCGCACTGATGTGTTGTTGGGTGTCGGTGATCAACACTCCCTCGGCGGTGCTTTCGAACACGGTGGCGGCCTGTTGCAGTTTCTCCTGCATCAAGTGCCGCTCGGTGATGTCTCGAGCGATGGTCAGCATGCAATCTTCGTCGCCGATCGGTAGCGGGCGGCTGGACACCTCGCAGAGGCGAATCTGGCCGTCGCTGCGGCGGATGTGGCAGCTGAAGTCGCGCACGAAACCGTCACGGTGCAGCAGATCGAGCATCTGTTTGCGTTCGTTGAGGTTGACCCAGATTCCCAGTTCGAGCGCCGAGCGATCCACCGACATCGCGCTGTTGAAGCCGGTGATGCGGCTAAACCCTTCGTTGACCTCCAGCAGCAGGCCGTCGCTTTGCCGGGACAGCAGCAAACCGTCGGGGGAGGCATGGAACGCCTTGGCGAATTTCTCTTCGGAGGTTTGCAGCTGTTGTTGGGTTTCCTTGAGCTGACTGATATCGCGCACGACGACGACCACCGCGAGGGTGGTGTCGAGGTCGAAGGGTTCGGCGGAAATCAGGCCGGTAAACACCTGGCCATTGTTGCGACGAAAGGGCATCTCCAGGTTGCGGATGCTGCCGGCCTGCAGCCGCTGCAGCAAGCCCGGCCCGACGCCGGGAATGCCCCAGATGTTCAGGTCGGTGGCGGTCTGGCCGATGACGTCTTCAGCCTTGAGGCCGATCTGATCTTCGAACGCTTCGTTGACCTCCAGCAAACACCCGTCAGAGAGCCGTGCAATGACCAGGATGTCCGGACATTGCTGGAATACCGAGGCGAACTTCTGCTCCGACAGTCGCAACGCTTCTTCGGTGCGCTTGGCATCGCTGATGTCGATCATCAGCCCGCGCAACACCGGTTCGTGGCCGTGCTCGATCAGGCTGACGATGTCGCGCACCCACAGGCAACGGCCGTCGGCGGTGATGACCCGGTAATCGAGGCTGTGATCGCGCCCGGCCAGGACTTCCTGGTCGCAGAAGGTCTGGGCACGAGTCAGGTCGGCGGGGTGGATGATGTTGCGCCAGAAGCCCGGAATCAGCCAGTGGGATAGGGGGTAACCGAGCAGATCCTCGGCATGGGGCGATACGTAGCTGTAGGTGAAATCGGTGATCCTGGCTTCCCAGGCAATGGCCGAAAGACTCTCTACCAAGCCGCGATAGTGATATTCGCTGCTGCGCAGTTCCTGTTCCAGGTCGACCCGGCGGGCGATTTCCGAGCTCAGCCGGCGGTTGATCCGGATCACCACCGCCAGCACGCCGATCAACAGCAGTAATCCGGGCAGGCCGTAAACCAGCAGGTCGGACCAGAACGTTCGATGATCGAGGACGTTGCCGACCCAATGCTCCTGGATGGCGCTGATTTCTTCCGGGGTCATATCGGCCAGGACCTTGTCCAGGATGCCCACCAGCATCTTGTTGTCCTTGGGCACACCCATGGCCAATTGATAGCGATAGGGGGTCTCGCCGCTGACATAAAGCCCGTCGAGCTTGAGCTGGCGCAGGCTCCAGATGCTGGAGGCGAGGTCGCCGACCACGGCGTCCACCTCATCGGTGGCCAGTGCCTGCAAGGCTGAGCTGACATTGGGCATTGCCACCAGGTTCAGGTCAGGGTGGTGCGTACGCAGCAGCTCATGGGGGGCGTAATTGTCCACCACGGCGATTTTCAGGCCGTACAAGTCTGCCAGTTTGCGCGGCTGGGGGCCTCCGACATGGGCAAGAATGACGATCGGAAAGTCCAGGTAGGGGCGGGTGAACGACAGGTAAGTCTGACGCTCCGGGGTCGACATGATGCCCGGCAGCAGGTCCAGCTTCGATTGTTTGGCCTGTTCCAGGACAACCGTCCAGCTGACCGGCTCGATGGGCGTGAGCTTGATGGCCAGCCGTTGCCGGATCATGTTGATGTAATCCGCTGCAAGCCCCTGGTAGCGTCCCTGGTCGTCGCGAAACTCGAAGGGCGGCCAGGATGCATCGACGCCCAGGCGCAAGTCCGGGTGAGCCGCCAGCCAGCTACGTTCTTCGTCGGTCAGAGTCAGCGCGCCAGCCGTTGCGGTCCAGGTTATCAGCGACAGCAAAAAAAGCACGGTCGGCAGTCTGGGCATAACAATCTCATTGCGGCACGGGGAATGTTTCGAGTGTAGACGGGCAATCAGGCGGGAGTGAAGCGTGGGAAATTTTATCTGCAAAAAGCAAAACCCCCGGCCTGGGCCGGGGGTTCTGTGATCACTCGTCGAGGAAGGAGCGCAGATGCTCGCTTCTCGTCGGGTGGCGCAGCTTGCGCAGCGCCTTGGCTTCGATCTGACGAATCCGCTCACGGGTCACGTCGAACTGCTTACCAACCTCCTCGAGGGTGTGGTCGGTATTCATGTCGATACCGAAGCGCATGCGCAGCACTTTGGCTTCACGGGCAGTGAGGCCGGACAGTACTTCGCGAGTCGCTTCTTTAAGGCTCTCAACGGTGGCGACATCGATTGGCGACTGCATGGTCGAGTCTTCGATGAAGTCACCCAGATGGGAGTCTTCGTCATCACCGATCGGGGTTTCCATGGAGATCGGCTCTTTAGCGATCTTCAATACCTTGCGGATCTTGTCCTCAGGCATTTCCATGCGTTCGCCCAGCTCTTCCGGGGTCGGTTCGCGACCCATTTCCTGCAACATCTGGCGGGAAATACGGTTGAGCTTGTTGATCGTCTCGATCATGTGCACCGGAATACGGATGGTGCGGGCCTGGTCGGCGATCGAGCGAGTGATCGCCTGACGGATCCACCAGGTGGCATAAGTCGAGAATTTGTAGCCACGGCGGTATTCAAACTTGTCTACCGCTTTCATCAAGCCGATGTTGCCTTCCTGGATCAGATCGAGGAATTGCAGGCCACGGTTGGTGTACTTCTTGGCGATGGAGATCACCAGACGCAAGTTGGCTTCAACCATCTCTTTCTTCGCGCGGCGGGCCTTGGCCTCACCGATCGACATGCGACGGTTGATGTCCTTGATCTCGGCAATCGTCAAACCGGTTTCGGTTTGCAGCGCGGTCAGCTTCTGCTGGCAACGAATGATGTCCGGCTGCAGGCGACCAATGGCTTCAGCGTATTTGCTTTTGCCTTTGGCCAGTGCATCGGTCCAGCTTTCGTCGACTTCATTGCCCGGGAACTGGCGCAGGAAGTCGGCACGCGGCATACGGGCATCACGCACGCAAAGTTGCATGATCGCGCGCTCTTGCTGACGCAGACGATCCAGGGCACTGCGAACACGCTCGACCAGGCCTTCGAATTGCTTCGGAACCAGTTTGATCGGCATGAACAGCTCGGCCAGGGCAATCAGCTCGGCGATTGCCAGCTTGTTGCCACGCCCGTGCTTCTTCAGCGCCTTGCGGGTGATTTCCATCTGATCGGAGACAGCGCCAAAACGCTGTGCCGCGATGACCGGATCCGGACCGCTTTCGGCTTCTTCTTCGTCGTCGGTGGCGTCGGCGTCATCGTCGTCGGTGTCGTCGTCCGCTTTCACGGCTTTCGGATCGACAGGCGGTGGCACTTCCGCTGCAGGCGGCGCAATGCCGTCGTCCGGGTCGATATAACCGCTCAGGACGTCGGACAGGCGGCCACCTTCGGTGGTGACGCGAGTGTATTCGGAGAGAATATGGTCAACCGTGCCAGGGAAGTGCGCGATTGCGCCCATCACTTCGCGGATGCCCTCTTCAATACGCTTGGCGATTTCAATTTCGCCTTCACGTGTGAGGAGCTCTACCGTACCCATTTCGCGCATGTACATGCGCACCGGGTCGGTGGTGCGACCAATGTCGGTCTCGACCGCTGCCAACGCTGCTGCTGCCTCTTCGGCCGCGGCTTCGTCGGTATCGGCGTCGGCCAGCATAAGGGAATCCTTATCTGGCGCAACCTCGAATACGTTGATCCCCATGTCATTGATCATGCGGATGATGTCTTCCACCTGTTCCGGATCTGAAATATCCTCCGGCAGGTGGTCGTTGACCTCCGCGTAAGTCAGGTAGCCCTGCTCACGACCAAGTGTGATCAACTCTTTGATACGAGACTGCTGTTGCGCTTTTCCGGACATAACACCCTATCCACTGAAGGTCTTGGCGGGCAAAAAACAAGCCGAGGATTATACCTGAGCTATGACCTCACGCGCCAGTTGAGGTCGGGTTTGATGCGGAAACATTGCGACTTAAAAGGTCGCGCAGTTGATTTTTCTCATCGCTAGTCAGTTCACTTTGACGTGCTTTCCTGAGTAGTTGTTCCAGGTTTCGCTCGCGTTGGCGGGCGGACAAGCTATTAATGGTGTCGAAAAACTGTTGTTCAAGGTTATCTCCGTCAATCAGCCATTCCTTTTCCGCCAGCGCCTTGAGCAAACGTCCTTGCTCGGTACCGTGCCAGCGTGCGATCAACTGAATTGAGTTTAGCTTGGGATTCTTCTGTACGGCTTCGAGCAGCGCCACCAGCAACTGTGTGTTGGTGTGATCCTCGGCGGCAAAGTGCCCGGCATCCTCGACTTTTTTCGCCAGTTGCGGGTGATGCAGCAGCGTTCGCAGCGCGGCCAGGGTTGGCGGTTCTACGGCAGCCGGCACCCTTGGTGCGCGGGGTTGATCGCGATCACCGCCCCGTTTGCCGTTCTTGTCCCAGGGTTTTTTGTCCCATTTTTTACCGCCGGCGCCGGGTTTCTTCGGCGTCCACTCCTGTTGTGGCACGTACATCTCTTGTGCCTGCGGCTGATGGTAGTCGCTGTAGTCCGGCATGGCGTCGTAATCGATGCCCGGGTCATACGCCGGTGGCGCTTCCTGAGGGGCGCTTTGCACCAGCTGGCTCACCGCTTCGCCGCTGAGGCCGGTGATTTCGCTTAGCCGTTGACGCATCAGGATGCGCAGGTTGGCGCCCGGGACTTTGTCGATCAGCGGTGCGGCGAGGGTGGCCATGTGGGCCTTGCCTTCGAGTGAGCGCGGGTCGGATTCCTCGGTCAGCTGCTGGAAAAAATAGTCCGCCAGTGGCTGGGCATGCTGGTTGATGCGCGCGCGGAAAGCGTCGGTGCCTTCGGAACGGACCAGGGTATCCGGGTCCTCGCCCTCCGGCAGGAACAGGAAGCGCGCCCGACGCCCGTCTTGCAGGCAGGGCAGGGTGGCTTCCAGCGCCCGCCACGCTGCGTTGCGGCCGGCCTGGTCGCCGTCGAAGCAGAACAGCACGTTGGGCACGACGCGAAACAGTCGTTTCAAGTGCTCTTCGCTGGTGGCGGTGCCCAGGGTAGCTACGGCATTGCGCAGGCCTTGCTGGGCGAGCGCGATAACGTCCATATACCCTTCGACGACGATGATTTCATCAAGGTTGCGGTTGTTCTTGCGGGCTTCATAGAGGCCGTAGAGCTCCTGGCCTTTATGGAATACCGGGGTTTCCGGCGAGTTGAGGTATTTCGGCTTGTCGTCGCCCAGTACCCGGCCGCCGAATGCAATGATGCGTCCACGGCTGTCGCGGATCGGGAACATCACTCGATCGCGAAAGCGGTCATAGCGTTTGCCGGTTTCGGCGTTTTCGATCAGCAGGCCGGCATCGACCATGGCTTTTTGTTGCAGGCTGTCACTGCTCAAGTGCTTGAACAGGTTGTCCCAGCCAGGTGGGGCGAAGCCGAGGCCGAAGTCCCGGGCGATTTCGCCCGTTAGCCCGCGACCCTTCAAGTAATCCACAGCGGCTTTGCGCGATGGATGATTTTTGAGGGCCTGGCGGTAAAAGTCGGCGGCGGCGGTGAGCAGCGGGTACAGCGGCGAATCGGTCGGCTGCCGCGGTTTGTGCGGGCGGCCGCTTTCTTCGCGGGGGATTTCCATGCCGGCGGCTTTGGCCAGTTCTTCGACAGCCTGGACGAAATCCAGGTTGTCGTGGTCCATCATGAAGCCGAGGGCGTTGCCGCCAGCGCCGCAGCCGAAGCAGTAATAGAACTGTTTGTCGGGGCTGACGCTGAAGGACGGGGTTTTTTCTTTGTGAAAAGGGCAGCAGGCAGTGTAGTTCTTGCCGGCCTTTTTCATTTGCAGGCGCGAGCTGACCACGTCGACGATGTCGGTGCGGTTCAGAAGGTCGTCAATGAAGCTCTGGGGAATTAGCCCGGCCATGGCGTTCTCGTCATCTGCGCTGAAAGGGACCCGAAACAAAGGGCAGCCGAATGCGGGTCGTTGTTTAAGGCGCGCAAAATATACGGCTCGACCAGTGTCGTCTGCGTAATCGCTGTCGGGAAGTGTATCCGCCGAAAATCCACTGACGTTAGTGCCAATCAGTATTCGACTATGTGAAAATATTGCGCTGAAATCCGCTGTGGCCAGTCGATGGCCCCGGATCGCTCATAAGCGGGCACGCAAGAAGGTGCCTTGGGCTGATCGTCGTGAGAGGAATCAGTGGGTGTGCTCGTCAGTAGCCTTGGAAGGCTCGTCAGAAAAGACGTGCACCGCTGGCAAAAGAGCCAGGTCTGACGCTGTGAAGCAGGTTTGTCTTGGTCGCGTCTGCGGCTTTGACGGTGAAGCATCAAGCGTTTTCCGCAAATGCCATAAGCCCGGCTGAGGGGCCGGGCTTGGCAGAAGCTTGCTACGGACGTCTGTGTATTAGTACAGACGAACGGCGCGGCGCTGTTCGCGCTGAACTTTCTTGGCGTGACGCTTAACAGCGGCTGCTGCTTTACGCTTACGCTCAGAAGTAGGCTTCTCGTAGAATTCGCGGCTACGAACTTCAGCCAGTACACCGGCTTTTTCGCAGGAGCGCTTGAAACGACGCAGAGCTACGTCGAAGGGTTCGTTCTCTTTTACTTTGACGGCTGGCATCCAGAGCTACCTTCATTCATTACCGGGGTCAACATCCTCGTGGCAAAAGAGCACTTGAAGACGTCGGTTTTTAAGGGTTGCGGATGTTAACCCCTCATCGCTCGGAATGCAAAGCCTCTGATCGAAAACCGCTGGTCGGGGCATCACGTGGCGACTATTATGCGCGCCTTCGAATTCAGCCTAAACAAGGCGCAAACCCATGCTAGTACTGGGATTAGAAACCTCCTGCGACGAAACCGGTGTCGCACTTTACGACAGTGAACGCGGCCTGCTGGCCGACGCACTGTTCAGTCAGATCGACCTGCACCGTGCCTATGGCGGTGTGGTGCCGGAGCTGGCCTCCCGTGATCATGTCAAACGCATGCTGCCCTTGATTCGTCAGGTGTTGGCTGAAGCCGACTGTGTGCCGACCGAGATCGACGCGATCGCCTATACCGCGGGTCCCGGCCTGGTGGGCGCGCTGTTGGTGGGCGCTTCCTGCGCTCAGGCGCTGGCCTTTGCCTGGGGCATTCCGGCGCTTGGCGTGCACCACATGGAAGGCCATTTGCTGGCGCCCATGCTGGAGTCGCAACCGCCGCAATTTCCGTTCGTCGCTTTATTGGTGTCGGGTGGTCATACGCAGCTCGTTCAGGTCGATGGTATCGGGCAATACACGCTCTTGGGCGAGACCCTCGACGACGCAGCCGGTGAAGCATTCGACAAGACCGCGAAGATGATGGGCCTCAATTATCCGGGCGGCCCGGAAATCGCGCGTCTGGCAGAGCAAGGGGTTGCGGGACGATTCACTTTTCCGCGACCGATGTGTGACCGTCCCGGCCTGGCGTTCAGTTTCAGCGGCTTGAAAACCTTCGCCCTGAACACCTGGCAGCAATGCGTCAGCGCCGGGGACGACAGCGAGCAAGCCCGTTGCGACATCTCGCTGGCGTTCCAGCAGGCCGTGGTGGAGACTTTGACCATCAAGTGCAAGCGTGCCCTGAAGCAGGCGGGTATGAAGCGCCTGGTGATCGCTGGGGGCGTTAGCGCCAACAAGGCGTTGCGCTCTTCCCTGGAGAAAATGCTCGGGGACATGCGCGGCGATGTGTTTTATGCCCGTCCGGAGTTCTGTACGGATAATGGCGCGATGATTGCGTTTGCCGGTTGCCAGCGCTTGCAAGCTGGCCAGCACGAAAGCCTGGCGATCAGCGTACAGGCGCGCTGGCCGATGGAGCAATTGTCAGCGTTGTGATGAGCGGTGTTCACGTGCGGTATTAAAAATGCCGTTCGCGCCCGGCAAACAGGTCGCGTAGATTGCCCCGATGGCGCCAGACGATCAGCCCTGTGAGCGCGCTCATGGGCAGCAGTGCCGCCGGTTCTTGCCAGGCCAGCAATGGCAGGGTCAGCGGCGTGGCGATCAATGCGGCGAGCGAGCTGGTGCGGGTCAGGTAGAACGTCAGCAGCCAGGCGCAGACGGCCAGCAGTGCTGCAGGCGGATAGAGTCCCAGTAACATCCCGGCAGCGGTGGCGACACCCTTGCCGCCGCGAAAACGGAAATACAACGGGAACAGGTGACCGATGACGGCACAAATGCCGATCCAGGCCTGTTCTTGCAGCGAAAGACCCGCGACACTTGCGATCAGCACGGGCAGCAGGCCCTTGCAAAGGTCGCCGAGCAAGGTCAGGGTGGCGAGCTTCCTGCCGGCCAGGCGCAGCATGTTGGTGGCACCGGCATTGCCCGAGCCACTCATTCGCGGATCGGGGTTACCGGTCAGGCGGCTGAGCAAAATGGCAAAGGACAGAGAGCCGAGCAGGTAGGCGAGGGTCGCCAGTAACCAAAACATGCTAACTATTCCGGGCGAGGACGCCCTGATTCTAACGGCGCATTGCGCCCTTGTCGTGCAGCGGAGAAGAGTGCTTGGACAGAGTGTTTATCGAGGGCCTGGAAGTCGACACCGTGATTGGTGCCTACGACTGGGAGCGAGGCATCCGACAGTGCTTGCGTCTTGACCTGAGCTTCGCCTGGGATAATCGTCCGGCCGCTGCCGGTGACGACCTGACTCTGGCGCTCGATTACGCCAGCGTGTCATCGCGCATCCAGGCGTTTGCCGAGCAGGCGCAGTTCCAACTGGTCGAAACGTTTGCCGAGCGCCTGGTTGAAGTGCTGATGAGTGAGTTCAACATCATCTGGATGCGCCTCAAGTTGACCAAGCCAGGTGCAGTCCCGGCCGCCACGGGTGGTGTGGGCGTGGAGATCGAGCGCGGATGTCGCTGACTCAGGTGTATCTCGGGCTCGGCAGCAATATCGAGCGTGAATCCCATTTGCAGGCTGGCCTGGACGCCCTGGCAGGTTTTCTGGTGGATATACGCTGCTCAGCGGTATTCGAAAGCCAGCCAGTCGGGATCAAAAGCGGGCCGTTCTTCAATTTCGTGGTCTCGGCCTACACCGATCTACCGCTGATGGAGCTGGACCGTCGATTGAAATTCATCGAGGCGGACAACGGCCGTTACGCGCCGGACCGAAAGGGTTTGCCGCTGGATATCGACGTGCTGCTGTTTGGTGATCTGGTGGGCAACTTCGATGGTTTGATTCTGCCGCGGGCGGAGATCCTGAAAAATGCCTTTGTGCTGTGGCCGCTGTCGCTGATTGCGCCGGAACGGGTGCATCCCGGCGTAGGAAAAAGCTTTGCAGCGTTGTGGGGCGAAGCCCAGATTGATCAGGTGCTGGCGCCGGTGGCGTTTGAATGGCGTGGTCAGCAGTTGACGCCTTCGAATTTGTTGTGAGACGGATGACGCCATCATCGGATCGCCGCCCGGGGCAAGTCGAATCGTCGCACCGCCGCTCCCACAAGTTAGCGTCGTTTACATAATCAACAAACGACTCGCACCTGTGGGAGCGGGCTTGCCCGCGATAGCTTTCAAATTGACGCCGTTTCTTTGTAAGCCTTCAGCGCCTTGAGGCGTTCGCGCTTGATCGCCTCGCCCAACTCCGGCCCCTTGAATCCCTTCTCCAGCAACGGCTGAACCGCCACGCTCCGGGCTGCATTCGCCGCCCCGCGTAAATAGTCCGCCTGTGGATAACTTCGTTGCTCCAGGCCTTTTCGGCCGCGCGCGTCCATTTCGCACGCCGCGATAAATTCCTCGAACCGCTGTGGCCGACGGTACACGTCGAAACTCTGCAGCAACTCCAGCAAAGTCGAAGGCTTCAGCTCCAGTGCGCGGTGCCCGTGGGTGTGATACTGACCCACCAGCAGCGCCAGTTCCTGACAATCCCTCGGTGCCTTGAAGCGTTCGTTGACCGCCTTGATCAGTTTCAGGCCTTTTTGCTCGTGGGCAATATGACGGGGCCATTCTTCCTCGGGGGTCAATCCTTTGCCCAGGTCGTGCAGCAGGCAGGCCCAGCGCACGGTCAGCGGTTGTTTGTGCAGTGCCGCTTGCTCCAGCACGCTCAGGGTATGCACGCCGGTGTCGATTTCCGGATGATGGGCTTGCGGTTGCGGTACGCCGAACAATGCATCGATTTCCGGCATCAGCACCTTGAGCGCGCCGCATTCGCGCAGCACCTCGATGAACACTTGTGGCTGATCTTCGAGTAGTGCGCGAGAGATTTCCTTCCAGCTCCTTTCCGCGGTCAAGGCCTGCAACTCGCCCGACTCACTGAGTTGGCGCATCAATTCCAGCGTTTCGGGCGCAACGGTGAAACCCAAATCGGCGTAACGCGCCGCAAAGCGGGCAACACGCAGAACTCGCAAGGGATCTTCGGCGAAAGCGGGGGAAACGTGACGTAAAAGTCGCGCCTCAAGATCTTTTTGGCCCTGGTAAGGGTCGGTCAAATGGTGCTGATCGTCTTCAGCTATGGCGTTGATCGTCAAATCGCGACGGATCAAGTCTTCTTCGAGAGTGACGTCAGGGCTGGCGTGAAAGGTGAAACCGCCGTAACCGCGTCCGCTTTTGCGTTCGGTTCGGGCGAGGGCGTATTCCTCACCGCTTTTCGGATGAAGAAACACCGGGAAGTCCGCGCCCACCGGGCGAAAGCCCTTGGCGAGCATTTCCTCGGTGGTGGCGCCTACCACGACCCAATCGATATCGGTGACAGGCTTGCCCAGCAGGCGATCGCGAACGGCGCCGCCGACTTTATAAATCTGCATAAAAAACCTCCGTTAGCTCGACAGGATAACCTTTGCGTCGAGCTTTCGGAGGCAGAAACAGGATCACAGATGGATGACGGCCAGATCCAGTCGGCCATAATCGCCATCGCCATGCTCGCCTCTGGGCGGAACATGATGGGTTTTCATCACTTGGTCGCCTTGCAGGGTCTCCAGGTGAATGTCGAAGCCCCAGAGGCGATGCAGGTGCTTGAGTACTTCCTCTGTGGACTCGCCCAGCGGTTTTCGGTCGTGTTGCTGGTGGCGCAAGGTCAGGGAGCGGTCGCCTCGCCGGTCGATGCTGTAGATCTGCACGTTGGGTTCGCGATTGCCCAGGTTGTACTGCGCCGCCAGGGTTTCCCGGATGATGCGGTAGCCTCCTTCGTCGTGAATCGCCGGGACCAGCAAGTCTTCTTTCTGGTCGTCATCAAGAATGCTGAAGAGCTTGAGGTCGCGGATTACCTTGGGTGACAGGTACTGCAGAATGAAACTCTCATCCTTGAAGCTGCTCATGGCGAACTTGATGCTCGACAACCAGTCGGTGCCAGCGATTTCCGGGAACCAGCGGTAATCCTCTTCAGTAGGGTTTTCACACATGCGCCGGATGTCCCGGTACATGGCAAAACCCAGGGTGTAGGGGTTGATGCCGTTGTAGTAGGGGCTGTCGAAGCCGGGCTGGTAGACCACGCTGGTGTGGGACGTCAAAAACTCCATCATGAAGCCGTCGGTCACCAGGCCTTCGTCGTACAGGTCGTTCATCAGGGTGTAGTGCCAGAAGGTGGCCCACCCCTCGTTCATCACCTGAGTCTGGCGCTGCGGATAGAAATACTGAGCGATCTTGCGCACGATCCGCACGATTTCCCGCTGCCATGGCTCGAGCAGTGGTGCGTGCTTTTCGATGAAGTAAAGGATATTTTCCTGAGGTTCGGCGGGGAAGCGCGCATCGTCCCTGTCGCTATACTTGTCCGCGCCTTTAGGGATGGTGCGCCACAGGTCATTGATCTGCTTCTGCAGATGTTCTTCCCGATCCTTTTGCCGGCGACGTTCTTCCTCGGCCGAAATCGGATAGGGGCGTTTGTAGCGGTCTACGCCGTAATTCATCAGTGCATGGCAGGAGTCGAGTAAATCTTCTACCGCGTCGATGCCGTGGCGCTCTTCGCACCGCATGATGTACTGCTTGGCGAACACCAGGTAATCGATGATCGAACTGGCATCGGTCCAGGTGCGGAACAGGTAATTGCCCTTGAAGAAGCTGTTATGCCCGTAGCAGGCATGAGCGACGACCAGTGCCTGCATGCAGATGGTGTTTTCTTCCATCAGATAGGCGATGCACGGGTCCGAGTTGATCACGATCTCGTAGGCCAGCCCCATCTGGCCGCGACTGTAGGATTTCTCGGTGCTGAGGAAGTGTTTGCCGTAGGACCAATGGTGATAGCCCAGCGGCATGCCGACGGAGGCGTAGGCATCCATCATCTGCTCGGCGGTGATCACTTCGATCTGGTTGGGGTAAGTATCCAGGGCATAACGAGCCGCCAGGCGACTGATTTCCTTGTCGTAGGCCTGGATCAGCTCGAACGTCCATTCGGATCCGGTGGAAATGGGTTGGCGCTTCTGCTCTTTGGCGGTCATGTCACTAACCTGCGCTGGAAGAGTTCACGGAAGACCGGATAGATATCCCCGGCCGAGACCAGTTGTTGCTGGGCAAAAGTGTCAGAGAAGGCTTCAGCGATGCGTTCGTATTCGAACCACAGGGCCTGGTGTTCGCGTGGGGTGATCTCAACGTAAGTGTAGTACTGCACGAACGGCATGATCTGGTTGATCAGGATATCGCGGCAGATCGGTGAGTCGTCATTCCAGTTGTCGCCATCGGAAGCCTGGGCAGCGTAGATGTTCCATTCGTTGCTCGGATAGCGTTCGGCCATGATTTCCTGCATCAGCTTCAAGGCGCTGGAAACAATGGTGCCACCCGTTTCGCGGGAATAGAAAAACTCCTCCTCATCCACTTCCCGGGCGCTGGTGTGGTGGCGGATGAACACGACGTCGATCTTGTCGTAGTTGCGCTTGAGAAACAGGTACAGCAGGATGAAGAAGCGTTTGGCGATGTCCTTGGTCGCCTGGGTCATCGAGCCGGACACGTCCATCAGGCAGAACATCACGGCCTTGGAGCTGGGGTTGGGTTGCTTGATAAGCAGGTTGTACTTGAGGTCGAACGTGTCGAGAAACGGTATGCGGTGAATACGTGCGCTGAGTTTTTCGATTTCTGCTTCGATTTCCTGGATATCGCCGAAATTGTCCGGTTCTTCCTGCTTGAGTCGCAGAAGTTCTTCCTTGGCTTCACGCAGTTTTGCCCGGCTGCTGCCGGACAGGGCGATTCGCCGGGCGTGGGCGGAACGCAGGGTGCGGATGATGTTGATCCGCGACGGGTTGCCCTCGTTGCTGATCCCTGCGCGCACGGTCTTGAAGGTATCGGTGCCGGTCAGGTTGCGTTTGACCAGGTTTGGCAGCTCGAGGTCCTCGAACATGAATTCGAGGAATTCCTCCTGGGTGATCTGGAAGACGAACTCGTCCATCCCTTCACCCGAGTTACCGGCCTTGCCGGGGCCTCTTCCGCCGCCACCTCCCGGCGGGCGGGCAATATGCTCGCCGCTGGTGAATTCCTTGTTGCCCGGATGCACGACAGTCTGCTTGCCGCCGCGCCCATGGTGGAGCACCGGCTCGTCGATATCGCGGCCGGGGATGCTGATTTGCTCGCCGTGTTCCATATCGGTAATGGAGCGCCGGCTGACCGCCTCTTCGACAGCCTTTTTGATGTGATCACGGTAACGCCGCAGAAACCGCTGGCGGTTCACCGTGCTCTTGTTCTTGCCATTGAGACGTCGGTCGATCACATAGCTCATGACTGCTCCTTAGAAGCTGTCCTGAAAGGGGCGAGCGGTTATGCAGCATCGACCGTGCCAAGGGATGTTCACGCTCCCCCAAGCGCTTGGATACTGCCTGAACCTCGCGACCGTCTTTCGAACACCTTCCAGAAGCCTGTGTAACAGAAAACGTGTACACAGACCTCTGGCTGACGACAACCGGTCTAACCGGCAGCGGGTTATTGTGATTTTCTGACCCGCAGATACCACTCGGACAGCAGTCGTACCTGTTTGTCGGTGTAGCCCCGCTCGACCATCCGTGTGACGAAGTCGTTGTGCTTCTGCTGATCCTCTTTACTGGCCTTGGCATTGAAGCTGATGACTGGCAGAAGGTCCTCGGTATTGGAGAACATTTTCTTCTCGATGACCACCCGCAGTTTTTCGTAGCTGAGCCAGGTCGGGTTCTTGCCATTGTTGTTGGCCCGGGCGCGCAGCACGAAGTTGACGATTTCGTTGCGGAAATCCTTCGGATTGCTGATGCCGGCCGGTTTTTCGATTTTCTCCAGTTCTTCGTTCAGCGCAACGCGGTTGAGGATTTCGCCGGTTTCCGGGTCGCGGTATTCCTGGTCCTGGATCCAGAAATCGGCATACAGCACATAACGATCGAAGATGTTCTGGCCGTACTCGCTGTAAGACTCGAGGTAAGCCGTCTGGATTTCCTTGCCGATGAATTCGATATACCGCGGTGCCAGGTACTCCTTCAGGAAACGCAGGTAGCGTTCACGGGTTTCGGCCTGGAACTGTTCCTGTTCGATCTGTTGTTCCAGCACATAGAGCAGATGAACCGGGTTGGCGGCAATTTCGTGCGGATCGAAGTTGAACACCTTCGACAGGATCTTGAAGGCGAAGCGGGTCGACAGGCCGTTCATGCCTTCGTCGACGCCGGCGTTGTCGCGGTATTCCTGAATCGACTTGGCCTTTGGATCGGTGTCCTTGAGGTTCTCGCCGTCATACACCCGCATCTTGGAGTAGATGTTGGAGTTTTCCGGCTCCTTGAGGCGCGAGAGCACGGTGAACTGGGCGAGCATCTTCAGGGTGTCAGGCGCGCAGTGAGCCTTGGCCAGCGAACTGTTGAAGAGCAGCTTGTCGTAGATCTTCACTTCGTCGCTGACACGCAGGCAGTACGGCACTTTGACGATGTAGATCCGGTCGATGAAGGCTTCGTTGTTCTTGTTGTTACGGAAGGTGTGCCATTCCGATTCGTTGGAGTGGGCCAGCAGGATCCCGGTGAACGGAATCGCGCCGAGACCTTCGGTACTGTTGTAGTTGCCTTCCTGGGTGGCGGTCAGCAATGGGTGCAGCACCTTGATCGGCGCCTTGAACATTTCGACGAATTCCATCAGGCCCTGGTTGGCCCGGCACAGTGCGCCCGAGTAGCTGTAGGCGTCGGCGTCGTTTTGCGGGAATTCTTCCAGTTTGCGGATATCGACCTTGCCCACCAGTGCCGAGATGTCCTGGTTGTTTTCATCTCCCGGCTCGGTTTTGGCCACGGCGATCTGGTTAAGGATCGACGGATAGAGTTTCACCACGCGGAACTGGCTGATGTCGCCACCGAACTCGGCCAGGCGCTTGGTGGCCCATGGCGACATGATGGTGTTGAGGTAGCGCCGCGGAATGCCGAAGTCTTCCTCGAGGATCGCGCCATCTTCAGTGGCGTTGAACAGACCCAGAGGCGATTCGAATACCGGCGAGCCCTTGATCGCGTAGAAAGGCACTTTCTCGATCAGTTGTTTGAGCTTCTCGGCCAGGGACGATTTACCACCGCCGACGGGGCCGAGCAGGTAGAGGATCTGTTTCTTTTCTTCCAGGCCCTGAGCGGCATGGCGGAAATACGACACGATCTGGTCGATGCATTCTTCCATCCCGTGGAAGTCTTCAAAGGCCGGATAGCGGCGGATCACCTTGTTGGAAAAGATTCGCGACAGTCTCGAGTTGGTCGAGGTGTCGAGCAGCTCCGGTTCACCGATGGCCAGCAACAGACGCTCGGCTGCGGAAACGTAGGCGCTGCGGTCCTGTTTGCACAGTTCAAGATACTCTTGCAGCGAGAGTTCTTCCTGGCGTGTGGACTCGAAGCGTTGTTGGAAGTGGCTAAAGATACTCATGACGTCACCTCGCTCGATACGTGGAGCCGACGCCGGATCACTCAGTCGATGCTGGCAGCAACCGGATATGCAGTTGCTGTTTACCCCCCAGAACCCTTTCAAGGCTTAGCGCCCCGAAAGCTACTCCCGATGATCCGCGCGCCGGTGTACCGGCTCTCCCCTGTTTTGGATGGCCTGCGCTTAAGGATAGTTGCTTATTTGGGAGGTAAAGGCGAGATACGTAATTAGTTGTGGCAGACCGTTCGTCTGCCACCTCGCTAACCCACGGGGGCCGGGGCTTGCGCATTACAAAAAAATTATTCGCAAGTGCCTTGCGCTGTTTCCGAAGGATAAGTCGTGCGCCAGAGTTCGAACCCGCCATCCATGCTGTAGACGTCGGAAAAACCCTGGCTGATCAGGTAGGCGGCGGCACCCTGGCTGGAATTACCGTGATAGCAGACGACTACGGTCGGTGCGTCCAGATCGGCGCCCTGAATGAAGGCATGCAGCGAATGGTTGTCCAGATGCTTCGAGCCGCTGATGTGCAGGGCGGCAAAGGTCGCTGGGTCGCGAACGTCGACCACGACTGCGCCTTGTTCGCGCAGGGCCTGGGCCTGTTCCGGGGGGATACGTTTGAATTCGCTCATGGCGGGCTCCTGTGGCTCGGCTGAAAGCGCAGTCTAGCGCGGTGCGCTGGCTGGCGAGGGTTCGGTCATTCGTGGGGCGACTGGCGGCACGGCGGCATGACCCTGCGCGTCGCATTTACAAGACAGGCGTTCGCCGCTGTCGACATTCATGAGCGTCAAGGCCCCGCCCCAGACACAGCCGGTGTCGAGGGCCGAGATCCCCGGCTCGTTGCATTTGCCTTCGAGTGCAGCCCAATGGCCGAAGATGATCTTCAGGCCCTTGGTCTTGCGTTCCTTGTGCTGGAACCAGGGTTTGTACCCTGCCGGCGCAGTGTCGAGACCTTCCTTGCTCTTGAGGTCAAGCTTGCCCTCGGCGGTGCAGAAACGCATCCGGGTGAAATAGTTGGTGATCACTCGCAGGCGCGCGATGCCCTTGAGGTCGTTGTCCCATTTCGCCGGATCGTTGCCGTACATGCCATCGAGGTAGGCTGGAAACAGGTTGTCGTCGCGCAGGGCGGTCTCGACCTCGGCAGCGCACTTCAGGGCTTTGCGCAGTGACCATTGCGGCGGAATGCCGGCATGCACCAGCGCAACGTTTCGTTGTTCGTCGTAGTGCATGAGTTTTTGCTGGCGCAGCCAGTCCAGCAGTTCGGCGCAATCCGGTGCTTCGATGATTTCGCGCAGGGTGTCGGCTTTCTTCAGGCGCTCGATGTTCTGCCCGGCGGCCAGCAAGTGCAGGTCGTGGTTGCCGAGTACGCACACCAGCGATTCACGGATGCTGTAGAGGAAGCGCAGGGTATCCAGAGATTGCGGGCCGCGGTTGACCAGATCGCCCACCAGCCACAGTCGATCCTGCGTTGGGTCGAAGGCAACCCGCTTGAGCAGGCATTGCAAGGCTGCAAGGCAGCCTTGCAAATCGCCGACGGCATACGTCGCCATCAGTGCAGGGCTCCGGGCACCGCCAGGCGGAATGGCGCGATGATGGCGTCGAAGTGTTTGCCGTCTGTGGCTACCATCTCATAAGTGCCTTGCATCGTACCGACCTTGGAGGTCATGACGGTGCCGCTACTGTAGGTATGGCTTTTGCCCGCGTCGATCAACGGCTGCTGGCCAACCACGCCTGCTCCGCGAACCTCTTCGACATGCCCGTCGCCATCGGTGATCACCCAGTGCCGCGACAGCAGCTTGGCCGGTAGTACGCCATTGTTGTGCACGGTAATGGTGTAGGCGAAGGCAAAACGGTTTTGCTCGGGTTGCGATTGTTCTGCCAGATAGCGAGTGACGACGCTGACGTCGACCTGATAACGAGGATCGGACATGCAAGAGGCCTTAAAAACGAAGCGGGGCGCGGGGCGTAGCTGATGGAACTCAGTCTAGGCCAAGTATCGGATAGTAAACCAGACATGAGGGCTGGTGTCCTACCCGATAACGCTTATCGCCTGTCAGTCGGCGCTGGGAGTGGGTAGGACTTGTTCGCTCAGCTTGTCGGCCAGGCGCACGAAGGCGGCCAGGTCGAGCTGCTCGGGGCGCAGGCTGCCATCGACACCAGCGGCCTCGATCTCGGCATTGCTCAGCAGCAGCTTGAGTGTATTGCGCAGGGTCTTGCGCCGTTGGTTGAAGGCTTCGCGCACGACGCGTTCCAGCAACTTGTGATCCTTGGCCGGGTGCGGCAGCACTGCGTGAGGGACCAGGCGCACGATGGCCGAGTCGACTTTTGGTGGCGGATTGAACGCCCCCGGGCCCACGTTGAACAGATGCTCGACCCGACAGTGGTACTGAACCATGATCGACAGCCGACCCCAATCACCGCCACCAGGACCTGCGGCCATACGCTCGACCACTTCCTTTTGCAGCATGAAGTGCATGTCGCGGATCAGGCTGGCGTTATGCAGCAGGTGAAAAATCAGCGGCGTAGAGATGTTATACGGCAGGTTGCCGACGACTCGCAGGCTGTTCGGCGCAGCACCAAGGCTGTTGAAGTCGAACTTCAGCGCATCACCCTGGTGCAGGTTGAAGTTGCTCTTGCCGGCAAATTGCTGGTTGAGGATCGGGATCAGATCCTTGTCCAGTTCCACCACGTCGAGCTGGGCACCGCTACCGAGCAGGCCTTGAGTCAGCGCCCCCTGGCCCGGACCGATTTCCAGCAGGCGGTCTTCGGGTTTGGCGTGGATGGAGCGCAGGATGCGGTCGATAACGCCAGCATCGTGCAGGAAGTTCTGGCCGAAACGCTTGCGCGCCCGGTGTTGGTAATGCTCGGTCATAAACGGGTCTCGGCCATCTGGTAGGCGGTTTCCAGGGCGACTTGCAGGCTGCCGGTGTCGATCTTGCCGCTGCCGGCCAGATCCAGGGCAGTGCCGTGGTCGACCGAGGTGCGGATGATCGGCAAGCCGAGGGTCACGTTGACTGCTGCGCCGAAACCTTTGTATTTCAGCACGGGCAGGCCCTGGTCGTGGTACATCGCCAGCACCGCATCGCAGTGCTCCAGATATTTGGGGGTAAACAGAGTGTCGGCGGGCAGGGGACCGCGAAGGTCCATGCCCTCGCCGCGCAGGCGCTCCAAGGTGGGTTCGATGATGTCGATTTCTTCATGGCCCAGGTGTCCGCCTTCACCGGCATGGGGGTTGAGCCCGCAGACCAGGATGCGTGGTCGGGCGATGCCGAATTTTTCTTGCAGATCGGCATGCAGGATTCGCGTGACCCGTTCCAGGCGCTCCGGCGTGATTGCGTCGGCAATCTCGCGAAGCGGCAGGTGGGTGGTGACCAGCGCTACCCGCAATCCGCGAGTAGCGAGCATCATCACCACTTGCGCGGTATGGGTCAGGTCAGCGAGAAACTCCGTGTGCCCGGAAAAAGCGATGCCGGATTCGTTGATCACGCCCTTGTGTACCGGGGCGGTGATCATGCCGGCAAAATGCCCGTCCAGGCAGCCTTGGCCAGCGCGGGTGAGGGTCTCCAGGACAAACGCCGCATTGGCCTTGTCCAGTTGCCCGGCAGTGACCCTGGCGTTGAGCGGAGTATCCCAGACGTACAGGCTATTGGCGGGAGCAGGCACATCCGGCCAACTGTCCGGTGCAACCGGCAGCAGGTCGACCACCACGCCCAGTTGCGCAGCCCGCTCAAGGAGCAGGTCGCGGCTGGTAATGGCAATCAGGGGGTGAGGCTGGGCGTGCGCCGCGAGCAGCAGGCACAGGTCAGGGCCTATGCCGGCTGGTTCGCCGGGTGTCAGCGCGAAACGTTTGGGTTTCACTGTGTTGCCTGGTCTGCACCAGGGAGCTTGATCTCTACGTACGCTTCGTCACGGATCTGACGCAGCCAGGTTTGCAGCTCTTCGTCATATTTGCGGTTACGCAATACGCTCATCGCTTGCTGTTCGCGGGCCTGATTGGTGCTGTCGGTGGCGCGGCGGCCAAGGACTTCCAGGACGTGCCAGCCATACTGGGTCTGGAACGGCTTGGACAGCTGACCTTGCGGGGTCCTGGCCATCACTTCGCGGAACTCGGGAACCAGTGCGTTCGGGTCGATCCAGTTCAGGTCGCCGCCGTTGAGGGCGGAACCCGGGTCTTCCGAGAAGTTTTTCGCCAGTTCGCCGAAATCTTCGCCCGCTTCGATCCGGGTGTAGAGCGACTGAGCCAGGGCCCTGGTTTTTTCTTCGTCGCGGATCGGGCTAGGTTTGACCAGGATATGACGCACATGCACTTCGTCACGCACCTGGGTCTCGCCGCCACGCTTGTCGAGGATCTTCAGGATGATGAAGCCGCCCGGCGTACGCATCGGTTGAGTAATGTCCCCGACCGCCATGGTGCCGAGCAGGCGATCGAACGGAGGCGGCAGTTGAGCGGCTTTGCGCCAGCCCATGTCCCCGCCTTCGAGTGCGGTTTCGCTGGCGGATTTGGCGATTGCCAGTTGACCGAAGTCAGCGCCTTGCTTGAGCTGCTGGTAGACCGCATCGGCCTGTTTGGCGGCATTCTGAATCGCGTCGGAGTTGGCGCTTTCCGGCGTTGGAATCAGGATGTTGGCCAAGCGGAACTCTTCGGACAACTGCATCTTGCCGAGATCGGAAGCGAGGAAGTTCTTCACCTCCTGTTCGGACACCTGGATGCGTTCCGCCACACGACGCTGACGCACACGGCTGATGATCATTTCGCGGCGGATCTGGTCACGGGCTTCGTCGTAGGACAGGCCGTCGCGTGTCAGGGCGGCACGGAACTGATCCACAGACATGTTATTGCGCTGGGCAATGGTGCCCACAGCCTGGTTCAGTTCTTCATCGGTAATACGGATGCCGGAACGTTCGCCGATCTGCAGTTGCAGGTTCTCGACGATCAGGCGCTCGAGTACCTGCTGATCCAGCACGTTGGCCGGCGGTACCGCGGCACCGCGTTTGGCTATGGTTTGCTGAACTTCATGGACCCGTTGGTCCAGCTGGCTCTGCATGACCACGTCGTTGTCGACGATGGCCACCACTTTATCGATGGACTGTACCGAGGCGTTGGCCGCAGTACCCAGGAACAACGCGCCCAGCATTAGCGGGCGCAGACAATCAGAAAGCTTGGTCTTCACGTTCACGATAACCTTGGATGCCTTTGTCGAGGAAGCTCTCTACTTTGGAGCCGGTGAGGCCGCCGAGACCTTTCAGAACGATTTGGAGGAAGACGCCATGGTCGCCTTTTTCGTTTTCCGGCGCGTCTTGACTGGTTTCGTCATAGTCGACCCAGTAACGGTTGATCAGGCGCAGTTTCCAGCAGCAGTTGTCATACTCGAAGCCACCAAAGGCTTCCAGGGTACGGTTTTGGTTGTAGTCATACTGCCAGCGGCTGATCAGGTTCCATTGCGGCACGATCGGCCACATGACCGAGAAGTCGTGTTGCTGGATCTTGTAGTAGTCCTTCACGTAGCCAGGTTGACCCGGCGTGCCGTAGTCACCACCGCCCACCGACCATTGACCGGTGTTCTGGTCGTAGCGGACCTGGTCATTGCGATAGCGATAGCCGGCGTTGATGATCTTGTTCGGGTTGTCTTCTGGCTGGTAGTGGAACATTGCGCTGCCCGAGCGAGGGCTGCGGCTGTCCGGGTCCCAGTTGTAATCGGCAGTGGTCCGCCAATCACGGTTCCAACGGTATTCGTATTCCAGCGCGTACGGCGAAACGTCCGACTGTGAATCCTTGCGGGTCCTGGCATCGATGCCTGGCAACTGAACCTTGCGATCCTGGAAGTAGACGGCCTGGCCGACGCTGATGCGTTGACGCTCGAAGCCGTTTTCTTCGATCCAGCGGTTAGTGATGCCCAGCGACAGTTTGTTCTCGTCGCCGACGCGGTCGGTGCCGGAGAAGCGGTTGTCGCGGAACAGCGACGCGTAGTTGAAGGTGTACTCGCTGGTGTCGAAGACTGGAATGTCTTCCTGATCCGTTTCCGGAACGTAGAGGTAAAACAGGCGCGGCTCAAGGGTCTGGCGGTAGTTTTTGCCGAACCATTGGGTGTTGCGGTCGAAGTACAGGCCGCTGTCGATGCTGGCGATTGGCACGCCACGGTTCTGATTGCTGTCGAACGTACCGTTGAGTCTGTTCTGTTCCGCGGTCTGGGCGGCAATCTGGGATTTACCCGTACCGTCCAGGTCCAGCTGGTATTGCGTGTACTGGTACTTGAGCGTTGGTTTCACGAAACCGTAAGTCCAGTCCAGCGGCAGGCTCACGGCTGGCGCCAGGTTGAGGCGGTCGCCGGTGGCGCGTGCCAGGCCTTGGACGTTAGTGTCCAGGCGCGGGCTTAAATTGCCGTTTTCGTCCGAGAAGCTGCCGGTTTTCAGATCCCGGTCAAATCTGACGAGCTCGGTGTTATACGAGAAATCCAGACCACCCGGATGGTAGGGCAGTGCCCCATCAAAGGTGATCTGCGGTAAGCGATCATACGGCGTGATGTTCGATACGGTCGCCAGCTGATAAGCCTGGGCGTTGACGCGCGCGGTGTAACTGTCGCCGCGATAGCTGACGGAACCTTGTTGGTTCACGTAATCAGAGCTTTTCACGCCGATCTGGTCAGTCTGCAGATCCTGGAAGTAATACGGATCGCTGATCTTGGTGTAGTCGACCTGGGAGAAGACGCGCGAGTCGAGACCGCCCTTGTGTTGCCAGTTGTACATGTAGCGGGTTTCTTCGTAGTCGGTCTGCAGCTTGCGATCATCGTTCTCGTCGTTGAGGTACGCGGCGCCGAACTGACCTTCGCTGGACTTGGTCAGGTAACGGAACTCACCTTCCATCAACAAGCCGCGCTCGCTCATGTAGCGCGGGTACAACGTGGCATCGTAATTCGGTGCCAGGTTGAAGTAATACGGGGTGACCAGCAAGAAGCCGGTATCGGTGCCGGTACCGATGGTCGGCGGCAGGAAGCCCGACTGGCGACGGTCATCGATGGGGAAATAGATGTACGGCGTGTACAGGACCGGAATGTCCTTGACCCGCAGTGTCACGTTGGTCGCGGTGCCGAAGCCGGTGGCCGGGTTCAGGGTGATGTTGTTGCCCTTGAGCTGCCAGGCGTTGCTGTCCGGTTCGCAGGTGGTGTACGTACCATCCTTGAGGCGGATGATCGCGTTCTCGGCGCGCCTGGCGTACAGCGCGCTGCCGCGAATGCGGGATTTGTGCATCACGTATTCGGCATTGTCGACCTTGGCTTCACCGGTATCGAGCTGTACATCGGCGTGGTCGCCGACGATCAGTGCGCCGTTGTCGCGAACGCGCACGTTGCCGCTCAGTTCGCCACGGCTCTCGGCCTGGTAGAGATTCGCTTCGTCGGCTTCGACCTGCATGCTGCCCTGTCGCATGACCACGTCGCCGGCCAGGGTAGCGACTTGCTCCTCCTGCTTATAGCGAGAGGCTTTGGCGCCGAGGAAGGTTGGAGCGTCGCTTTTATCCGTCTTGTCAGTCATGCCAGGACGAATCGGTTCTACATAGGCACCGGCGCAGTAAGGACCGGTTTCAGCCAATTGCGCCGCCGTGAGTTTCTCGCGCGGAACCCAGTCGAGGTGGCTGTAGTCTTCGCTACGGGACTTCAGGCCGCGGCCCTTGGCTTCGGTCACGAGTACTGGCTTGGCACCGGTGTCTTGACTGACACTATCGTCAGCCGGCGTCTCACCGCCCGCGCTGACAGAGCTGCCCTCATGGACGGGGCGCGGTGGCAAGGCAGCTGCTTGAGATTTAGGCGCACAGTTCCAGGCCCCCGAAGCAGAGACTGAGCAGTCATACTGTTCCGCGGCAACCACGAACGAAGTGGCGAATGGTTGCAGGGCCAGCAGACTGCCGGTCACCAACAACGGAAATTTTTTACGAAACGCGGGGGATTTCAATGCCATCTTATTAGTCCGGGCTTCCTGCGTGCCATCTGCCCGCGGTGTGGGCCGCACGCCTCTCGATGGTCTGAAAAAGATGCTGGATAATAAAGCATGACCCGCTTGACGGCTAGCGCCGTCGGAGACCCTTGTAATGCCTGACCAAGATGTACGTTTGCAACACCTGACAGTTTGGCTCGATGAGCAACTGCCGATCCTCTTTGCAGAACAAGGCTGGGGACCCGTACCCCCGGCCACGTTGACCGCAGCCAGTAGCGACGCGAGTTTCCGGCGCTACTTTCGCTGGGAAGGCGAGGGCAGGAGCTTTGTTGTGATGGACGCTCCACCGCCCCGGGAAAACTGCAAACCCTTCGTGGATATTGCTTTCCTGTTGGCCAAATCCGGAATAAATGTGCCGAAAATCTATGCCGAAGACCTCGAGCGTGGATTTCTGTTGCTCAATGACTTGGGCAACAAGACTTACCTGGACGTGATTGACAGCGAAAATGCCGACGATTTGTTCCAGGACGCCGTGCAAGCGCTGCTGGCTTTTCAGCAGTTGCCGATGGTCGCACCGCTGCCGAGTTATGACGTGGCCTTGTTGCGACGCGAGCTGGAATTGTTTCCAGAATGGTACGTGAAGTGCGAGTTGGGCATTGAGTTCGACCCCGCTCAACAGATGCTCTGGCAGCAAGTCAGCGAGTTGCTGATCGAAAGCGCGCTGGCCCAGCCCAAGGTGCTGGTGCACCGCGATTACATGCCGCGCAACCTGATGCTCAGCGAGCCGAATCCGGGTGTGCTGGATTTCCAGGACGCGGTCTATGGCCCGGTGACCTACGACGTGACCTGTTTGTTCAAGGATGCATTCCTCAGTTGGCCCGAGGAGCGTGTACGCACTTGGCTGGAAGAATACTGGCAACAGGCGGGCGCGCTGGGGATCCCGGTTCAGCCGGACTTCGAGGATTTCCTGCGCGCCAGTGACCTGATGGGCGTGCAGCGTCACTTGAAAGTGATCGGCATCTTCGCCCGGATCTGCCATCGCGACGGCAAGCCGCGTTATCTGGAAGATGTGCCGCGCTTCTTTGCTTATATAGAGGCTGTGGTCGCGCGCCGTCCCGAACTGGCTGAGCTGGGTGTATTGCTGGCCAGTCTGCGCGCTGGAGCGAATGCATGAAGGCGATGATTCTGGCGGCAGGTAAAGGCGAGCGCATGCGCCCGTTGACCCTGACCACGCCAAAGCCGCTGGTTCGTGCCGGCGGGGTGCCGCTGATCGAGTATCACCTGCACGCGCTCGCCGCAGCCGGTTTTACCGAGATCGTGATCAATCACGCCTGGCTCGGCCAGCAGATCGAAGATTATCTGGGCGACGGCTCGCAGTATGGCGTGAGTATTCAGTATTCGCCGGAAGGTGAGCCGCTCGAAACCGGCGGCGGAATCTTGCGCGCATTGCCGTTGTTGGGGAGCGAAGCCTTTTTAGTCGTAAATGGTGACATCTGGACCGATTACGACTTCAGCGTGTTGCATCGGCCTATTGCCGGGCTGGCTCATCTGGTGCTTGCAGACAACCCTGCCCATCACCCGGTCGGGGACTTCAATTTGATCGACGGACAGGTGCGTGACGGTCAGCCAGGCTCTGCCACCCTGACCTACAGCGGCATCGCGGTGTTGCACCCGCTGCTGTTCGCCGGTTGCGTGGCAGGGGCCTTCAAGCTTGCGCCGCTGTTGCGCACCGCCATGGCAGACGGACAAGTGACTGGCGAGCACCTGAACGGGGTCTGGGTGGATGTCGGCACCCACGAGCGTCTGGCCGAAGTGGACACTCTGATAGAAGCGAGACGCTGACATGCTGTGGCCAGGGACTCTGATTGGAGCCGGAGTGGGCTATGCCATTGCCAACATTCCGGGGGCCATGCTCGGCGCCTTGTTGGGGCAGGCGCTGGATCGGCGCCTGCAACTGCACAGCTGGGCAGACGTGCGAGAAAAACTCGGTGGTCGTCCGGTGCTACGCAACGATGAACTGTTGTTCGTGTTACTGGGACGGCTGGCCAAGTGCGATGGACAAGTAGTCAATGGTCATATCCAGCAGGCGCGCCAGGAGATGCGCTCGCTGGACTTGAGTGAATCGGCCCAGCGCCGTGCAATAGCAGCGTTCAATCGCGGCAAGTCGGGGCATGACTCGTTGCGCGGTTATATGCGTCGCTTGAGTGCCCAGCCCCATGCAGCCGAAGGCGTCTTGCGCGCCTGTTGGCGGATGATCTGGGCCGATGGCCGCGCCGGTGTCGCTGAGCTTGAGCTTGTAGCACAGTGGGGTAAATGGCTGGGCTGGACGCAACAACAGGTGCAGTCGCTGGCCACCGACTATGAGCCGCAGAAACGTCCGTTGGTCAGCAGTGCCGTGACTTACCAGGAGGCTTTGCGACTATTGGGCGTATCCGCCACCAGCGAGCCGGCGCAGATCAAGCGCGCTTATCGACGCCTGCTCAGCCGTCATCACCCGGACAAGATCGCCGGCAGTGGGGCGACGGCGACGCAGGTGCGTGAGGCTACGGACAAGACTCGTGAGTTGCATAACGCCTATACCTTGATTCGTGAGCGGCGGGATTTTCGGTAGGGCAACAGAGTTGTGTTGTCTCTGATGCCGCCTTCGTCGGAACGCCGCCCGGACCAAGCCCGCTCCCACATTTGATCCCGGTTGTATAGAAACTCTATGTCCACTGAAGATCAAATGTGGGAGCGGGCTTGGTCCGGGCGGCGTTCCGACGAAGGGGGCGACTCGGTCTATCGGACTTCCTTAGGCTCAGCACTCAACCACCCCCGAACCCGACGAACCAGCTGCTCCTGCTCGGCCTTGCTGTTACCCGGCAGCGACTTGAGCGATACCTGGCTGAAACCAGAAGCCTTCAAGCGTTTACTCGCCTGCAATCGTTCCAGCGCCGCGTTGCGATCCACCGGCTTGTCCCGATAGAAAATGTCTGCTGTAGGCAGCTTCAATGTCGGTGCAAGTTCAGCCAGTCCGGGTTTCGCGCTAACCGGCGTGCGGGCGGCGACCATCACCAGTTTTTCAACCTGTGGGGGCTGTCTTTCACTCAGGTAACGCGCGGCCCAGTAAGCACCCGTGCCATGACCCAATACGACAATGCTGCGGGCGCTTTGCTGTTCGGCGTAGGCAATGGCCGCGTCGATGCGGGCGAAAATTCGTTCGGCGTCGGCCCCGATCTGTTCCTCGCGGGTCTCGACGACCGCCTTGTCCGCGATCTCCGCTTCGCCGCTGACGGCCTGCTCGATGGGCGCGGAGGTGGTGGCATCCTTGCTGCCGGTCTCGGGCGCTTTGAGCGTTGGCGGCATTTCAGCAATGCGTGGCGCAATGGCATCGCTTTGCGGGTCCGGCAAGGTGATACTCAGGCTGCTCCACTCGACATCCGGCAATGTGCGCCGCAATGGAGCGATTGCTTGCGGCCAGTCAACGTTTTCGCCAGCGCCCGGGACGATAATCACCGCGCCTTTTGGGCTGGCGGTATTGGCCGGTTTCCACAGGGCCAGAAAGGTATCGGTCCCGGCTTGCAGTTGTTGCTGCTCCTGGATCGGGACCTGTCGTACGAGGGCGGTGGCATCTTCCTGGGTACGCTCAAGCAACGGCGCGCGCTCAGGCGGTTTTTCTTCCGCGGTTTTCCCTGCGCTGGAAGCCGAGTCGGCCGCCTCGACGGAAAAGGCGCAAGGCAGGATAAGCGACAGGCACAATGCCGACAGTGCCAGACGGTAGACAGGGAGCATCGGATAATCCAGGCCAGAAGTGATTCCGGCAGCCTAATGGGTTGGTCAGTATTTGTCAGTGTGTAGGACTTCAATGATGCGTTTTCGCTACCTTTGGGTTATCGGCTGTTTGTGGTTCCCCTTGATGAGTTGGGCGGCGTCCGCACCTCCAGCGCATGTCACACCATTGTCCGCGGACCAGCAGCAATGGCTGGCCCAGCATCGCGAGTTGCGGGTCGGACTGGTGCTGCAGGTGCCTTATGCCCAATACGATCGCCGCTTGCAGCGTTTGTCGGGCGTTAACGTCGAGCTGATGCAACGGCTGGCCAAGTCCCTCAAGGTCGAGCTGAGCTGGCGTCACTTTCCCGACCTTGCGCAGCTGGAAGCCGCTGCGCGTGAAGGTGCGATCGATATCGCTCCCGGGCTGAGCCAGACGCCCGCCGGTCTGCGTCTGTGGCAGTTTTCCGATCCGTACATGCGGGTCCCGCAACTGGTGGTCAGTGACCAGAAAAGCACCGGCACGGTGGAGCTGGAAAAACTCGACAGCCAGACCCGCGTCGCCGTGCGCATGCCCAGCGCCACGGCCGATTACCTGCGCGGCAATTACCCGCATTTGAACCTCCAGGGCGTACCGATCGAGCGCCAGGCACTGCAACTGTTGACGAGTCAGCAAGCCAGTTACGCAGTGGTCGATGAAGCCCAGCTGGGACGCCTGTCCGTCGAGCCGGAGTTCGCCGCACTGGTCGTGGTCGGTGACATTGGCCTGCCGCAACTGCTGCGGGTGGCCACGCGCCGGGACTGGCCGGAGCTGGCGGGTATCGTCGAAAGCGCATTGCGGTCGATCCCGGCCAAGGACCTGGAGCAGTTGCACAGTCAATGGCTGCAACCCAAGTACCCGCGGCTGACCGAATCACCGGGTTTCTGGCAAAACCTTTCCCTGTTGTTGGCAGTGTTGATGCTGAGCAGCATGGCTATCGTCTTTTGGCAGCGTCGGCAGCAGCACAGCCTGGAGCAAAGGTTATTGGCCGCGCGGGAAGACATTGCCCTGCGCGCCGCCAGCGAAGAAGCCTTGCGCCTGACTCAGTTTTCCATCGACCAGAGCACCGTCGGCATTCTCTGGGTCAACTGGGACAGCCATGTGCGTTACGCCAACCGCGCGGCAGAAACCATGTTGGGCTATCCGGCGGGCGGGATCATCGACAGACCGTTGATCGACTTTGAGCCGAGTCTGCACATGGACCGTTGGCTGAACCTGTGGAAACGCGCCAGGGCCAGCGAGGAAGGCCCGCAAAGTTTCGAAACCAATTGTGTGCGCGCCGATGGCAGCGTTCTGCCAGCGGATGTTTCATTGAGTTTCCTGCGTTTCCGCGACGGCGAATACCTGGTGGTTTACCTCAACGATGTCACCGAACGCCGCCGTGCCCTGGCTGCGCTGCAAGAAAGCGAAGCGCGACTGCAAGGGATCGCCGCCAATGTTCCGGGACTGGTCTTCCGCCTGGAGCGTGCGCCGGTCACCGGGCAGATCGACTTTGCCTACATCAGTGAAGGCAGCGAGAGCCTGGTGGGTTACTCGCCTGCCACCCTGGCTCATCGTGACAAAGGCCTGCGCAGTCTGGTGCATCCTGACGACAAGGCCAGCTATCACCTGACTCAGGACCGTGCGCTGGACACCGACAGCGACTGGTCGTGGCAGGGGCGGATTCTCACCCGTTCAGGCGAGCAGCGCTGGGCCGAGATCAAGGCCATTACCCGCCGGCTCGAAGACGGTGCCTACGTCTGGGACGGCATTGTCTGGGACATCAGCGAGAGCAAACGTATCGAGCTGGAACTGGCCAGCTCCCGGGGGCAATTGCGCGAGTTGTCCGCCCACCTGGAGAGTGTGCGGGAGGAGGAAAAAGCCCGCATCGCCCGGGAAGTTCATGACGAACTGGGTCAGATGTTGACCGTATTGAAGCTGGAAACCTCCATGTGCGAATTGGCCTACGCCCAGCTCGATCCCGGTCTGCACGAACGCTTGAACAGCATGAAGCGCTTGATCGCTCAGCTGTTCCAGCTGGTGCGTGATGTGGCGACGGCGCTGCGCCCACCGATTCTCGATGCCGGGATTGCCTCGGCCATCGAATGGCAGGCCCGCCGCTTCGAGGCACGTACACAGATTCCGTGTCTGGTGCAGGTGCCGGACAATCTGCCAGTGCTCAGTGATGCCAAGGCGATTGGTTTGTTCCGGATCCTTCAGGAGGCACTGACCAATGTCATGCGCCATGCCCAGGCGCATACTGTTGAATTGACATTGGCGCTGGAGGGCGACGAGTTGTGCCTGACGGTCAGTGACGATGGCGTAGGATTTGTCCCATCCACCGGCAGGGCGACATCCTTTGGTGTGGTGGGCATGCGCGAGCGGGTGTTGATCATGGGCGGTGAGTTGTTGCTTGAGAGTGAACCGGGGGAAGGCACGACCTTGAGTGTGCGTGTGCCGGTGGGTGAAGCCTGAGG
Source organism: Pseudomonas silesiensis (assembly GCF_001661075.1). Lineage (NCBI taxonomy): Bacteria > Pseudomonadati > Pseudomonadota > Gammaproteobacteria > Pseudomonadales > Pseudomonadaceae > Pseudomonas > Pseudomonas silesiensis. Next base: position 6,194,173 of record NZ_CP014870.1, on the reverse strand, counting down.
TATTTGTGGCGTCTGTACTGACGCCTTCGCCGGCAAGCTGGTCTCGCTCCCACAGGGGTTCGTGCAAGTGCACAAATCTCTGGAATACCGAAGTCCCCTGTGGGAGCGAGCCGGCTCCGGGCGGCGTTCCGACGATAGATCTTGAATCTGGAGAAGAACATGATCCGTGTACTGGTAGCCGAAGACCACACCATTGTCCGCGAAGGCATCAAGCAGTTGATCGGCCTGGCCAAGGATCTTCTGGTGGTAGGGGAGGCGAGCAATGGCGAGCAGTTGCTCGAAACCTTGCGTCATGTTCCCTGCGAAGTGGTGTTGCTGGATATCTCCATGCCTGGGGTCAATGGCCTGGAAGCCATTCCGCGGATTCGCGCGTTGAACAATCCGCCGGCGATTCTGGTGTTGTCGATGCACGACGAAGCACAAATGGCCGCCCGTGCGTTGAAGGTCGGTGCTGCCGGTTACGCCACCAAGGACAGCGATCCTGCGCTGCTCCTGACCGCGATCCGCAAAGTCGCGGCGGGGGGGCGGTATATTGATCCGGACCTGGCCGATCGCATGGTCTTCGAAGTCGGGCTTACCGATTCGCGGCCGTTGCATTCGTTGCTGTCCGAGCGAGAGTTCTCGGTGTTCGAACGCCTGGCACAAGGCGCCAACGTCAACGACATTGCCCAGCAACTGGCCTTGAGCAGCAAGACCATCAGCACCCACAAGGCGCGACTGATGCAGAAACTCAACATCACCTCGTTGGCGGAGCTGGTGAAGTACGCGATGGAGCACAAGCTCCTCTAAAAAACACCACTGTCCCCTGTGGGAGCGAGCTTGCTCGCGATAGCGGACTATCAGTCGACATCAATGTTGAATGTCAGACCGCAATCGCGAGCAAGCTCGCTCCCACAGGGATAGTGGTCGCATGCCCATTTACGACATCCTGCAAAGCCGTTTCTGCCCGTTCTTGTGGCTTGCAGCTTGAAACTCGCCACTGCCCCTATCCATCTCCGCCATCCTTGTAGGGCAATCCCTACCCCCAACCTTCCATCCGGCTGAGGCCATTCTCTCCTGCGCCCCGATTTGCGTGGCCACCAGCGTCCACTAGGCTTAGTCCACAGTAGTCATCAACAACAAAGGTGTGGGTATGAGCCAGGTCGATTCAAGCGCAGGGGCCAGCGACATTCTGGTCAGCTTTCGTGGAGTGCAAAAGAGCTACGACGGCGAGAACCTGATCGTCAAAGACCTCAACCTGGACATTCGCAAAGGCGAATTCCTCACCTTGCTCGGGCCGTCCGGCTCCGGTAAGACCACCAGCCTGATGATGCTCGCCGGTTTCGAAACACCGACGGCAGGTGAAATCCTCCTCGCCGGGCGTTCCATCAACAACGTGCCGCCGCACAAGCGCGACATCGGCATGGTCTTCCAGAACTATGCGTTGTTCCCACACATGACGGTTGCCGAGAACCTGGCGTTCCCGCTCACCGTTCGCGGCTTGAACAAGAGTGACGTCAGCGACCGGGTCAAACGGGTCTTGAGCATGGTTCAGCTCGACATGTTCGCCCAGCGTTATCCGGCGCAACTGTCCGGTGGTCAGCAACAGCGTGTGGCCCTGGCCCGTGCCTTGGTGTTCGAGCCGCAACTGGTGCTGATGGACGAACCCCTCGGCGCGCTGGACAAACAACTGCGCGAACACATGCAGATGGAAATCAAACACCTGCACCAGCGCCTCGGCGTGACGGTGGTCTACGTGACCCACGACCAGGGTGAAGCCCTGACCATGTCCGACCGTGTGGCGGTGTTCCACCAAGGCGAAATCCAGCAGATCGCGCCGCCGCGCTCCCTTTATGAAGAACCGAAAAACACCTTCGTCGCCAACTTCATCGGCGAGAACAACCGTCTCAATGGTCGCTTGCACAGCCACACCGGCGACCGCTGCGTCGTCGAGCTCGGTCGTGGTGAAAAGGTGGAAGCCCTGGCGGTCAATGTCGGCAAGACCGGCGAGCCCGTCACGCTGTCGATTCGCCCGGAACGCGTGAGCCTCAATGGTTCGAGCGAAGCTTGCGTCAATCGCTTCTCGGGAAGGGTGGCGGAATTCATCTATTTGGGCGACCACGTGCGGGTTCGCCTGGAAGTCTGCGGCAAGACCGACTTCTTCGTGAAACAACCGATTGCCGAGCTTGATCCCGAGCTGGCGGTTGGCGACGTGGTACCGCTTGGCTGGCAGGTCGAACACGTTCGCGCGCTCGACCCGCTTCTAGAGGCGCATTGATCGCCCCCTGCTTCAACAACACCAACCCTGCACGTGGAGAGAACAATAAATGTTGAGATCCCTGAAATTCACCGCTTTGGTCATGGGCATGATCGGTGCGACACACGCGATGGCGGCGGGCCCGGACCTGACCGTGGTGTCCTTTGGCGGGGCGAACAAGGCGGCTCAGGTCAAAGCCTTCTACGCACCGTGGGAAGCGGCAGGCAACGGCAAGATCGTGGCGGGCGAGTACAACGGCGAGATGGCCAAGGTCAAGGCCATGGTCGACACCAAGAGCGTGTCCTGGGACCTGGTGGAAGTTGAATCGCCGGAATTGTCCCGTGGTTGCGACGAAGACATGTTCGAGCAACTCGATCCCGCGCTGTTCGGCAAGAATGAAGACTACGTCAAAGGCGCTATCCAGCCGTGCGGCGTGGGCTTCTTCGTGTGGTCGACTGTGCTGGCCTACAACGCCGACAAGCTGAAAACCGCGCCAACCAGCTGGGTGGATTTCTGGGACACCAAGAAATTTCCGGGCAAGCGCGGCCTGCGCAAGGGCGCCAAGTACACCCTGGAGTTCGCGCTGATGGCGGACGGCGTTGCGCCGAAAGACGTCTACAAAGTGCTGGCCGGCAAGGATGGCCAGGATCGCGCGTTCAAAAAGCTCGATGAGCTCAAGCCAAGCATCCAGTGGTGGGAAGCCGGTGCACAACCGCCGCAATACCTCGCTTCCGGTGACGTGGTCATGAGCTCGGCCTACAACGGCCGGATCGCTGCCGTGCAGAAAGAAAGCAACCTGAAAGTGGTGTGGAACGGCGGTATCTACGACTTCGACGCATGGGCCATTCCAAAAGGTCTGGACAAGGCACGTGCTGAGGCGGCGAAGAAATTCATCGCGTTCTCGGTGCAGCCGCAACAGCAGAAAACCTATTCGGAAAACATCGCTTACGGACCGGCCAACGTTCAAGCCGTCCCGCTGCTGGCCAAGGATATCCTGAAGGACATGCCGACCACCCCGGAAAACATCGCCAACCAGGTGCAGATCGACGTCAGCTTCTGGGCTGACAACGGTGAGCAACTGGAGCAGCGCTTCAATTCCTGGGCCGCAAAATAAGACCACCCCGTGGGCTTATCCACTCTTGTAGGAGCGAGGCTTGCCCGCGAAGACGTCAGAACATTCAACATCAATGTTGACTGACACACCGCCTTCGCGGGCAAGCCTCGCTCCTACAGGGGTGATGCGTAGCTAACAAGAACAGAGGTGGCCTCCCGGATGTGGAGTGCCTGCCTCTGTAACGATCAAAGATTTCCGGAGTACGCCATGGCCACCGCCATTCCCCTGAACGCGGGCACAGACCCCACCTTGAAGCAGCGGCTCAAGCATGCCGAGCGGATCAATCGCTGGAAGGCCCAAGCCTTGATCGCGCCGCTGGTGCTGTTTCTGCTGCTGGTGTTCCTGGTGCCGATCGTGGCGCTGCTCTACAAAAGCGTCGGTAACCCGGAAGTGGTCGGCGGCATGCCGCGCACCGTGGCGGCCATCGCCAGTTGGGACGGCCGCGGCCTGCCCGCTGAACCGGTTTACAAGGCAGCTAGCGAAGACCTGGCCGAAGCCCGCAAGAATCAGACCTTGGGCGACCTGTCCAAGCGCTTGAACATGGAGTTGGCCGGCTACCGCAGCCTGCTGACCAAAACCGCACGCGCCTTGCCGTTCGCCACCGAACCGGCCTCTTATAAAGAAGCGCTGGAAAATCTCGACGAGCGCTGGGGCGACCCGGCCTACTGGCAAGCCGTACGCCGCAACACCAGCAGCATTACGCCGTACTACCTGCTGGCGGCGGTGGACCACCGGATCGACGACCTCGGCGAAATCGCCCCCGCCACGCCCGACCAGGCCATCTATCTCGATATCTTCGCCCGGACCTTCTGGATGGGCCTGATCATCACCGTGATCTGCCTGGTGCTGGCTTATCCATTGGCCTATCTGCTGGCGAACCTGCCATCGCGGCAAAGCAACCTGCTGATGATTCTGGTCCTGCTGCCGTTCTGGACCTCGATTCTGGTGCGGGTCGCCGCGTGGATCGTGCTGCTGCAATCGGGTGGCCTGATCAACAGCGGCCTGATGGCCATGGGCATCATCGATAAGCCGCTGGAACTGGTGTTCAACCGTACCGGGGTCTACATCTCGATGGTGCACATCCTGCTGCCGTTCATGATCCTGCCGATCTACAGCGTAATGAAAGGCATCTCGCCGACTTATATGCGCGCCGCGATTTCCCTGGGTTGCCACCCGTTCGCCAGCTTCTGGCGGGTGTACTTCCCGCAGACCTATGCCGGTGTCGGCGCCGGTTGCCTGTTGGTGTTCATCCTCGCCATCGGCTACTACATCACCCCGGCCTTGCTGGGCAGTCCCAACGACCAGATGGTCAGTTACTTCGTCGCCTTCTACACCAACACCAGCATCAACTGGGGCATGGCAACCGCGCTCGGTGGGCTGCTGCTGTTGGCGACCGTGGTGCTGTATCTGATTTACAACTGGCTGGTGGGCGCCAGTCGCCTGCGCCTGAGCTAAGGGGAGAACGAAATGCTGAGTCCTTATATGTCGCCCATCGAGAGGGCATGGTTCTATAGTTTGCGGATTCTCTGCGGCTTGATCCTGTTGTTCCTGATTTTGCCGGTGCTGGTGATCATTCCGCTGTCGTTCAACTCAGGGAGTTTCCTGGTGTACCCGCTGCAAGGTTTCTCGCTGCAGTGGTATCACGACTTCTTCGCGTCGGCGGAATGGATGCGGGCGCTGAAGAACAGCATCATCGTCGCCCCGGCCGCCACGGTGCTGGCGATGATCTTCGGTACGCTGGCAGCGATAGGCCTGACACGGGGCGACTTTCCCGGCAAGCCGTTGGTGATGGCCCTGGTGATTTCGCCGATGGTGGTGCCTGTGGTGATCATCGGTGTCGCCAGCTATTTGTTTTTTGCGCCGCTGGGTCTGGGCAATAGCTTCTTTTCATTGATCGTGGTGCATGCGGTGTTGGGTGTGCCGTTTGTGATCATCACGGTGTCGGCGACCTTGCAGGGGTTCAACCACAACCTGGTGCGGGCGGCTGCAAGCCTGGGGGCTTCGCCGCTGACGGCGTTTCGGCGGGTGACCTTGCCGTTGATCGCGCCGGGCGTGATCTCGGGGGCATTGTTCGCCTTCGCCACTTCGTTCGATGAAGTGGTGGTGACGCTGTTCCTCGCCGGTCCTGAGCAAGCGACCTTGCCACGGCAGATGTTCAGCGGTATCCGCGAAAACCTCAGCCCGACCATTGCTGCCGCAGCGACGCTGCTGATTGCCTTCTCGGTGATCCTGCTGCTGACGTTGGAATGGCTGCGGGGTCGCAGCGAAAAACTGCGCACTGCCCAGGTCTAAAGCAACACACCGATCAATTGTAGGAGCGAGCTTGCTCCGGGCGGCGTTCCGACGATGGTCGTGAACGATAACCCTTGCTGCCTGAATGCATGCGGCGCTCTCAGGGTTTTCGCGAGCAAGTTCGCTCCTACAGGGTTTCGTGTACTTCTTGGGATTGCCTCACAAATTGTTCACCAGCGCCTGTTCGCTGAGCTGGATCGTCTGGACACCGACTACTGATTATCGCGTCACGGTGCGCGCTTCAAAGCATGAGGTATACAATGCGCGCCATCGTGATTACTGCTCAGTAAAAGGTGCGTCATGCAGCCCTTCGTCATTGCTCCGTCCATTCTCTCCGCCGATTTCGCCCGTCTGGGTGAGGAAGTGGACAACGTCCTGGCCGCCGGCGCCGACTTCGTACACTTCGATGTCATGGACAACCATTACGTGCCGAACCTGACCATCGGTCCGATGGTCTGCGCCGCGCTGCGCAAGTACGGCGTGACTGCGCCGATCGATGCGCACCTGATGGTCAGCCCGGTGGACCGCATCGTTGGCGACTTCATCGAGGCCGGCGCGACTTACATCACCTTCCACCCGGAAGCCACGCAACACGTCGACCGCTCCCTGCAATTGATCCGCGAAGGCGGCTGCAAGTCGGGCCTGGTGTTCAATCCGGCGACACCGCTGGACGTGCTCAAGTACGTGATGGACAAGGTCGACATGATCTTGCTGATGAGCGTCAACCCGGGCTTCGGCGGGCAGAAGTTCATTCCTGGCACCCTCGACAAGCTGCGTGAAGCGCGGGCACTGATCGATGCCTCCGGTCGTGACATCCGCCTGGAAATCGACGGCGGCGTGAACGTGAACAACATTCGCGAAATTGCCGCCGCTGGCGCCGACACCTTCGTCGCCGGCTCGGCGATCTTCAATGCACCGAACTACCAAGAGGTGATTGAAAAGATGCGTTCCGAACTGGCGCTGACCCGTCCATGAGTGGCTTTGAGCAGCTGTTCCCGGGAGCTTTGCCGCGGCTGGTGATGTTCGATCTGGATGGCACTCTGGTCGATTCGGTCCCCGACCTCGCGGCGGCTGTGGATAACATGCTGCTCAAACTCGGCCGCGCACCTGTCGGAATCGAGTCGGTGCGCGACTGGGTCGGTAACGGCGTGCACATGCTGGTGCGCCGTGCCCTGGCGAACCATATCGATGGCGAGAACGTCGATGAGGTCGAAGCCGAGCGTGCACTGGAGCTGTTCAACGGTTTTTACGAGGATGGACACGAATTGACCGTGGTCTATCCCGGCGTGCGCGATACCCTGAAGTGGCTGCATAAGCAGGGGGTCGAGATGGCGCTGATCACCAACAAGCCGGAGCGCTTCGTCGCGCCGCTGCTGGATCAGATGAAGATCGGCCGCTACTTCCGCTGGATCATCGGTGGCGATACCTTGCCAAAGAAGAAGCCTGATCCGGCGGCACTGTTCTTTGTGATGAAAATGGCCAATATCCCCGCTTCGCAATCCTTGTTCGTCGGTGATTCGCGCAGCGATGTGCTGGCGGCGAAAGCGGCGGGCGTCAAATGCGTAGCGCTCAGTTATGGCTACAACCATGGCCGGCCGATTGCGGAAGAATCCCCGGCGCTGGTGATCGATGATCTGCGCAAATTAATTCCCGGTTGCCTGGATCTGGCCGCTGGGATAACGTTGCCCGACGCTGTTCAATCTCCTGCCGGAAATCCCATCGTGGTAGTCACTCGCAAACTATGGATGAAAGTCATCAAGGCCCTGGCCCGCTGGCGTTGGCGCGCCTGACTTGTTCCTGGCCGGCATCCCGGCGCGTTTGCATACCTGACTGTTAGACCCTCAAGCCACGAGGCTACTCCATGATCCGCGAAGAATTCCTGCGTTTGGCCGCTGCCGGCTACAACCGCATCCCGCTTGCCTGCGAAACCCTGGCCGACTTCGACACTCCGCTGTCGATCTACCTGAAACTGGCCGATGAGCCCAACTCCTACCTGCTCGAGTCGGTGCAGGGCGGAGAAAAGTGGGGCCGCTATTCGATCATTGGGTTGCCGTGCCGCACCGTGCTGCGGGTTCACGATCATCACATCAGCGTGACCCACGATGGCGTCGAGATCGAAAGCCATGAGGCTGAAGACCCGCTGACCTTCGTCGAAGAATTCAAGGCTCGTTACAACGTGCCGACCATCCCCGGCCTGCCGCGGTTCAATGGCGGCCTGGTGGGATACTTCGGGTACGACTGCGTACGTTATGTAGAGAAGCGTCTGGGCAAATGCCCGAACCCGGATCCACTGGGCGTGCCGGACATTCTGCTGATGGTCTCGGACGCGGTGGTGGTGTTCGACAACCTCGCCGGCAAGATGCACGCGATTGTCCTGGCCGATCCGTCGCAGGAAGATGCTTTCGGACAAGGCCAGGCACGTCTTGAAGCGCTGCTGGAAAAACTCCGCCAGCCGATAACCCCGCGTCGCGGCCTGGACTTCAGCAAACAGCAGTCTGCCGATCCGGTATTCCGCTCAAGCTTCACCCAGAACGATTACGAAAAAGCCGTCGACACCATCAAGGAATACATTCTGGCGGGCGACTGCATGCAGGTCGTGCCGTCCCAACGCATGTCGATCGACTTCAAGGCTGCGCCGATCGATCTGTACCGGGCGCTGCGCTGCTTCAACCCGACGCCCTACATGTACTTCTTCAACTTCGGCGACTTCCACGTCGTCGGCAGTTCGCCGGAAGTGCTGGTACGGGTCGAAGACAACCTGATCACCGTACGCCCGATCGCCGGTACCCGTCCGCGGGGTGCCAATGAAGAGGCCGATGTTGCGCTGGAAAAAGACTTGTTGTCCGACGATAAGGAAATCGCCGAACACCTGATGCTGATCGACCTGGGCCGTAACGATACCGGTCGCGTTTCGGAAATCGGCTCGGTCAAACTCACCGAAAAGATGGTGATCGAGCGTTACTCCAATGTCATGCACATCGTGTCCAACGTCACCGGGCAACTGACGGCCGGGCTGACGGCGATGGATGCGCTGCGAGCGATACTGCCGGCGGGCACTTTGTCCGGCGCACCGAAGATTCGCGCGATGGAAATCATCGACGAGCTGGAGCCGGTCAAGCGCGGCGTGTATGGCGGAGCGGTCGGTTACTACGCCTGGAACGGCAACATGGACACCGCTATCGCGATCCGCACCGCAGTGATCAAGAACGGCGAGCTGCACGTGCAGGCCGGTGGCGGCATTGTCGCCGACTCGGTGCCGGCGCTGGAATGGGAAGAAACCCTGAACAAACGCCGCGCGATGTTCCGTGCGGTAGCCCTGGCTGAGCAAACTCCGGACGCCTGAATTCCAACAAGGGCCTCAGCACCATAAAAAAACGCGGCGCCTGTGAGGGGGCCGCGTTTTTTTGTGCTTGCTATGTATTGGATCAGAAATCCAATACAACCCCAACGTTGAGCCCTTGCTGGGTAAAGTCATCTGACTTGCGGAAGGTGTAACCGCCACGCAACGCCAGATCGGCCGTCAACTTGTGGCTGACCCCCAGGCTCACGCGATTCAAATGACTCTGCGGTGTGTAACCGTCGAGCTCGAAGTCCAGCGACGGCAGGCTATTGAGGGCGATGTTCACTTTCTGAGTGTCATCCTCGTATTCGCGCTCCAAGGCATATTCGCCGAACACTTGAGTCTGCGGGGTAATCTGGTATTTGCCCTGGAGACCGGCACCCAGGCGTTTCGAGTCGCGTTTCTGGTCATCAAAGGTCAACGCCGTGGAACGATTGCCGTTTTCCGAATAACCGTCGACTTCCACTTTCGCGTAATCGGCGCTGATGAACGGCGACAAGTGCCATTCGCTGCCCGGTTGCGCAATATCGTAGCCGAGGCGAGTGCTGAAGGCCCAAAGATGGCCGTCGGTATCGCCTTTTTCCGCCCTTTCGCTGGCACCCAGGTCGAATTTGCGTTTGAGATTGTCGTAATCCAGCTTGCCACCGGTCAACGCGGCATCGGCCCACCAGCGATTCTGCTGGAACTGGGCGAAGGCGGTGGCCAGGTAGCTGTTGAGCTTGTAGTCCGAATCATTGCTGCCAGCTTCAAGATTCTGCCGATAAAAACCTGCCGCCACACCGACTCGCCAAGCTTCATTGAGGCGATAGCTGCCGCCGATATTCAGGTTGTTTCCGCTGCCATCGGCACTGGCACCGCTACTTTGACCATCGATATCCAGATGCTGACCGCCGCCCGCGACGATCGCGCGCCATTGGCCGACGGCCTGCCAGTTCTCCCAGTCCGATTGCCATTGGCTGCGCAGTTCATCCTGGTGCGCACGTAGAGAGGCGTGGGCCATTTCCGGCAACAGCGTCAGTTCCCACGGCGCTGCCAGCAGGGAATAGGCGTAATCGGAAATCAGCTTCTGCCCGGTTTCGGTCGGGTGAACGCCATCGTTGTAGATCAGCTTGCTCGGGTCCGGCGTGGCACTGTTGATGCCATAGGCGGGGTTTTCAACGCAGCCATTGCCGCTAAAACAGGTGGCAACCAGGTTCTGGTCGGTGGCCAGTCCGAATGATGCCGGATCGGCGACCGCTTCCTGCAGCAGCAATGGAACGTTCAGCGGGATGACCTCGGCGTCGATGCCCCCGAGTCGCGTCACCAGGCGCTGATTGAAGAGGCTGCTCAGTAGCGAGATACCCGGCTGTGCAGGACTGCCGTTGATGGCGGGCGTCAAACCCAGGTCAGGCAACAGCCAGACCATGATGTACCGGGCGCCGGCGGTCTGCAGAACCTGGGCGCTGTCTGCCAGTCGATCTGCCGCCGCGCCGGCCTGGGCCGGGTTGAGCACCAGGCCCTGGAGGAAATCGTTACCGCCACCGGAGAGGAAATACAGCGCATTCGGGTCGGCGCGCAGGTTGTTGGTGGCCAGGTAGCCTGGACGGGTGCGTTCGCCCGTGGCGGATACATCGTTAATCGAATCGAGGATCTGGTCGGTGCGATAGCCGCCCACGGCCCAGTTGTTGCCATCAGGCAGGCCTTCGTCGGCGCGCGCAGCCGAGGTCGAAGCAGCCGTCTGATCCGGGGAGAAACCGAGTTTTCCTCCCAATAGCTGCGTCGAGTTGGCGGAGTAAACCTCGCCGCTGCCATCGAGGTAGACCGGCCCGGTACGGTTGGTAAAGCGCAGGGTCGCGCCGGCCGGGCCGCCGGTATCGGTAAATTGCCCGGCATCACTGAGGCTGTCGCCGAAGACGATGAAGTTCGAGTAAGGGTTGGGCGCCGCTATCGCCTGGGTACAGGCCATGGCAAGCAAGCAGACTGCAAGGGGTGCCGCCAGTGTCGGGTTGATCATGAGCAAATCCGTTTGTTTATTGTTTTAGTGAACGAAACGTTAGTGCCAAAAACTATAGAGACTGTTGCCATTCGGCGCGAACCCTCGATTGTTTCACCGCGCTTCGATCGCCCCATATTGCACGCTCTGCCCAGCTAAGTTACTGTGCCAATACGTATAAATGAGACCTTCCCCGTGTTGATCGTCAGCAAACTCCTGGATCAAGTCATCAAGGCACACGCCCGTTGGCGTTGGCGCGCCTGAATCCTTCTGCCGGCCCGGCCGGATCTTTACCGCTTCGCCTTCTTTTACCCGCAAGACAAACCGCTTTGCTGCGTGATACAGCGGCAGACAAAGTGCAGGACGCTGCGGGCAAGTCCTTCGAAGGCTGAATTAAAGTCAGTGAATTCAAGAGGTTCCTAACGCCATGTTGCTGATGATCGATAACTACGACTCTTTTACCTACAACGTTGTGCAGTACCTGGGTGAGCTCGGCTCCCAGGTCAAAGTCGTGCGCAACGATGAACTCACCATTGCCCAGATCGAAGCCCTCAACCCGGAGCGGATCGTCGTCTCACCCGGTCCCTGCACCCCGACTGAAGCCGGCATCTCGATCGAAGCGATCAAGCATTTCGCCGGCAAACTACCGATTCTGGGTGTTTGCCTGGGCCATCAATCCATCGGTCAGGCGTTTGGCGGGGATGTGGTCCGTGCCCGTCATGTCATGCACGGCAAGACCAGCCCGGTGTTCCACGAGGACAAGGGCGTTTTCGAAGGCTTGAATCATCCACTGACGGTCACCCGCTACCACTCGTTGATCGTCAAGCGCGAAACCCTGCCGGACTGCCTCGAGCTGACTGCCTGGACCCAGCTTGAAGACGGCTCGGTGGACGAAATCATGGGCCTGCGCCATAAGACATTGAACATTGAAGGCGTGCAGTTCCACCCTGAGTCGATCCTGACCGAACAGGGCCACGAGCTGCTTGCCAACTTCCTCAAACAAACCGGCGGCACGCGCTAAGGACTTTTAATGAATATCAAGACAGCCCTGAGCCGTATCGTCGACCAGCTCGACCTCAGCACCGACGAAATGCGCGACGTAATGCGCGAAATCATGACCGGGCAGTGCACCGACGCCCAGATCGGCGCGTTCATGATGGCCATGCGCATGAAGAGCGAAAGCATCGATGAGATCGTGGGAGCGGTGTCGGTCATGCGCGAGCTGGCAGACAAGGTCGAACTCAAGACGCTGGATGGCGTCGTCGACGTCGTCGGCACCGGCGGTGACGGTGCAAACATCTTCAACGTATCCACCGCCTCTTCGTTTGTCGTTGCGGCAGCCGGTTGCACCGTGGCGAAGCACGGTAACCGTGCGGTCTCGGGCAAAAGCGGCAGTGCCGATTTGTTAGAGGCAGCGGGCATTTACCTGAACCTGACGCCGGTTCAAGTGGCACGCTGCATCGATAATGTCGGCATCGGATTCATGTTTGCCCAGACCCACCACAGTGCCATGAAGCATGCTGCCGGCCCGCGCCGGGAGTTGGGCTTGCGTACCTTGTTCAACATGCTCGGTCCGCTGACAAATCCGGCCGGGGTGAAACATCAGGTGGTGGGCGTGTTCAATCAGGCGTTGTGCCGGCCATTGGCCGAGGTTTTGCAGCGTCTGGGCAGCAAGCATGTGCTGGTGGTGCATTCCCAGGACGGTCTGGACGAATTCAGTCTGGCGGCCCCCACCTATGTGGCTGATCTGAAAAACGACGAAATAACAGAATACTGGGTACAGCCGGAAGACCTCGGTATAAAGAGCCAGAGCTTGTTTGGCCTGGTGGTTGAAAGTCCGGCCCAGTCACTTGAACTGATTCGCGATGCCCTCGGCAAGCGCAAGACCGAAAACGGTCAGAAAGCCGCCGAGATGATCGTGCTCAATGCCGGTGCCGCGCTGTATGCCGCCGACCTGGCCAGCACTTTAAAAGAGGGCGTTGCTCTGGCGCACGATGCGCTGCATACCGGTCTTGCTCGGGAAAAACTCGAGGAGTTGGGTGCGTTTACCGCGGTATTCAAGGTGGAGAATGAGGGATGAGTGTGCCGACGGTTCTGGAAAACATTCTGGCCCGCAAAGTCGAGGAAGTCGCCGAGCGCAGTGCGCGTGTGAGCCTCGCCGAGCTGGAAAGTCTGGCCAAGGTGGCCGATGCACCCCGTGGGTTTGCCAAGGCATTGATCGACCAGGCCAAGCTCAAGCAGCCTGCAGTCATTGCTGAAATCAAGAAAGCCTCGCCGAGCAAAGGGGTGATCCGCGAGAACTTCATTCCCGCCGACATCGCCATCAGCTACGAGCGGGGCGGGGCGACCTGCTTGTCGGTGCTCACCGATATCGATTACTTCCAGGGTGCCGATGCGTACCTGCAGCAGGCACGTGCGGCGTGCAAACTGCCGGTGATCCGCAAGGATTTCATGATCGATCCCTATCAGATCGTCGAAGCCCGTGCCTTGGGCGCTGACTGCGTGCTGTTGATCGTATCCGCATTGGATGACGTGAAAATGGCCGAGCTGGCGGCCGTGGCCAAAAGCGTCGGCCTCGATGTGCTGGTGGAAGTCCATGATGGCGACGAGCTGGAACGGGCGTTGAAGACGCTTGATACTCCGCTGGTCGGCGTCAACAACCGCAACCTGCACACCTTCGAAGTCAATCTGGAAACCACGCTTGACCTGTTGCCGCGTATACCGCGTGATCGATTGGTGATCACCGAAAGCGGCATTCTCAATCGAGCCGATGTCGAACTGATGGAAATCAGCGACGTGTATGCATTCCTGGTCGGCGAGGCGTTCATGCGCGCCGAAAGTCCGGGCACCGAGTTGCAGCGTCTGTTTTTCCCTGAGCGCGGCGTTCCTGTCAGCGGCTCTACGCTCGACTGAACCCCGCTTCGCCGGCAAGCCGGTCTCGCTCCCACAGGGGATTTGTGCACGACGCAGATCCAATGTGGGAGCGAGCTTGCTCGCGAAGGCGGCCTAGGAAGCACCATAGACTTCATGTCCTGCGGATCCCTTATGACCTCACCCACTTCACTGACCATCGCAGCCGGCCTCCAGGCTGAACAGGATCTGCTGGCATCGGTCTGTACTGGCGATTCAGAGTTCGGTCTGCTGTTTTGGCAACCCAACGACCGTGCATTGGTCATGCCGCGCCGATTGAATCGTCTGCCCGGGTTCGAAGCCGCGTGCGAAGTGTCTGCGGCGGCGGGTTGGCCCGTGTTGTTACGGGAAACCGGCGGTGAGCCGGTACCGCAATCGGCATCAACGATCAACATCGCCCTGGTCTATGCACCACCCCGCAGCGAAGGTGATCAGAATCGGATCGAAACCGCCTACCGACGACTCTGCGATCCGATCTGTCAGCTGCTGGATGAGCTGGGCGGTGTTTCATCCCTGGGTGAAATCGAAGGCGCTTTCTGTGATGGCCGTTTCAACGTCAACCTCGATGGTCGCAAGATGGTCGGCACTGCTCAGCGCTGGCGTCAGAGCAAGGGAGGCACGCGTCCGGTAGGGTTGGTGCACGGTGCTTTGTTACTGGATAACGAGCGCGAGTCGATGGTCGCAGCGGTCAACCGCTTCAATGAAGCCTGTGGTCTTGAACAGCGGGTTCGTGCCGAGAGCCACATCGCCCTGCATGAAAAATTCGCCGCCCCTGATGCACTGGAACGGCTCGACGGGCTGTACCGCCAATCGCTGGCAGAGATGCTCGGGGCTTGAGTTTCAACGCTTGGGTTTTCGAGGCTAGCGCGTACCGAAGACCACCATGGTCTTGCCTTTGACGTCCACCAGGTTGCGCTCTTCCAGATCCTTGAGTACGCGTCCGACCATTTCACGGGAGCAGCCTACAATCCGCCCGATTTCCTGACGGGTCACCTTGATCTGCATGCCGTCAGGGTGGGTCATGGCGTCTGGCTGTTTGCACAGTTCCAGCAGACAGCGAGCAACACGTCCAGTCACGTCAAAAAACGCCAGGTCACCCACCTTGCGGGTGGTGTTGCGCAGGCGTTGTGCGATTTGGCCGCTGAGTACGTAAAGAATGTCCGGATCCTGCCGGGACAATTCGCGGAATTTCACATAACTGATTTCCGCGACATCACATTCGACCTTGGCACGTACCCAGGCGCTACGTTCCTGTTCCAGGCCGGCCTGTTCAAAAAGACCGAGCTCACCGAAAAAGTCCCCGGCGTTCAGGTAGGCGATGATCATTTCGCGACCATCGTCGTCCTCGATCACGATAGTGACCGAGCCTTTGATGATGAAAAACAGCGTATCCGAGCGATCCCCGGCGCAGATGATATTGGTCTTGGCCTGATAGCAACGGCGCTGGCAATGCATCAGCAATTTGTCGAGGTTTTTGATTTTGGGTGTGGGCGCAATAGCAACCATGGTGTATTCCGAAAAGACTGCACGGTGTGATTGTTTTTTTAGGCGCTGGTGAAGCCTGCAATCTTTGTTGTTAGCAACGAGACTGGCTATGCGCCAGCTGATTGGCGGCAGCTTAACAGACACTTCCTGCAATATTCGAGCACTTACCAATGGCGCGGGTGGTTATGTCCCAAGAAGGCGAGCGCTGTCAATCAAGGGCCTTGTGCTAAGCTGGCGACCCTTTTTTAACAGTGGAGTCTTGGCGATGAAGGCACGCATCCAATGGGCTGGCGAAGCCATGTTCCTAGGCGAATCCGGCAGCGGTCATGTCGTGGTCATGGACGGTCCGCCCGATGCCGGCGGCCGCAACCTGGGTGTCCGGCCAATGGAAATGCTCCTCCTGGGTGTGGGCGGTTGCAGCAATTTCGATGTGGTCAGTATCCTCAAGAAGTCCCGCCAGGCCGTCGAAAGCTGCGAAGCTTTCCTCGAAGCCGAACGCGCGACCGAGGATCCGAAAGTGTTCACCAAGATCCACATGCGCTTTGTGGTCAAAGGCCGTGGGCTGAAAGAGGCCCAGGTCAAGCGCGCCGTTGAACTGTCTGCAGAGAAGTATTGTTCAGCGTCGATCATGCTCGGCGCGGCCGGAGTCGAAATCACCCACGACTACGAGATCGTAGAGCTCGGTTGAATTGCCGCGCAACAGGGCAGCCTGAAGCTTAAAGTAATAAAAAGGCGGCTACCTAACGGCAGCCGCCTTTTTTATTGGTGAAATACCACTCCGGTGGGAGCGGCGATGCTGCGTGCCAGCGAAAAGGTCTTGGCAGACAACGCAACCATCAGATCCGATAAGTACTCTTGGTCATCACCTTGGCCAACAGACTCATCCCGAATTTCACTGGTGCCGGAAAGCGAAAACCGCCCGCATCCAGCGCGCTTTCAGCATGCTGCTCTTCATCGATGCGCATCTGCTCGAGGATCGCCCGGGACTTTTCATCCTCCGCCGGCAGTTGCTCAAGGTGTTCGTTCAGGTGCTTGCAGACTTGATGCTCGGTAGCCGCCACGAAACCCAGGCTGACTTTATCGCTGATCAATCCGGCCACCGCGCCAATCCCGAACGACATGCCGTAGAACAATGGATTGAGGATGCTGGTGTGGCTGCCCAACTGATGAATACGTTGCTCGCACCAGACCAGGTGGTCGATTTCTTCTTCGGCAGCGTGCTCCATGGCGGCGCGCACTTGTGGCAGTTTGGCGGTCAGGGCTTGACCCTGGTACAACGCCTGGGCACAGACTTCGCCGGTATGGTTGATACGCATCAGGCCAGCGACGTGGCGGGTGTCTACGTCACTCATTTTTGCATCCGGCTGCACGATGGCGGGCGACGGACGGTACGGTTGGCCGCTGGAGGGCAGCAGGGTACGCATTGCGGCGTCGGCTTGCAGCAGAAGACGGTCAATCGGCGAGTAGTGACGTTGGGTAGTCATGCTGACCTCCAGGAAGAATCTCGGCGGCCAGTTTAACCCAATCGACAGGTTAAGGTTTGTGCTGGGTCATTGCGTCGCAGGCTTGATCTGCAGGAGCCGGCTGGCTGGGGATGGGGTACGAAAGATCACCTGAACATCGGCGATCGCCATCGCCAGCCAGCCGGCTCCTGCAGAGGGCGGTGTTGATCAGCCCGGCGGCCAATGCATCTGGCGCTGACCCAATACATGCATATGAATGTGATAGACCGTCTGCCCGCCCAGTGGATTGCAGTTCATGACCACACGGAAACCTTCTTCGCAGCCCAGTTCCAGCGCCAGGCGCTGGGCCGTGAACAGAATATGCCCGGCCAATGCCTTGTCGTCCTCGGTGAGGTCGTTGAGGGTGCTCACATGTTTTTTCGGGATCACCAGAAAATGCACGGGTGCCTGCGGGGCGTTGTCGTGGAAGGCCATTATCTGGTCGTCCTCGTAAATGATCTTCGCCGGGATGTCCCCGTTAATGATCTTGCAAAAAATACACTTAGTATCCATAGCGGTTTCTCCAATGTCTGGACTGGCCTGAGTGTACTCATGGGAGATGCGCCAGCCCAGTGTTTTACCAAAGGACCATTCAGCGCGGACAGTAGGCCTTGTTGACCATGCCGGCGATTGTCCGTGTCAGCCACCGCGAGCCGAGCCGCGGCAGAAAGGCGCGCCAGCGGTTGCGTCGGCCTGGAATGATGATGGCGCGATTTTTCTCCAGGGCGCGCACGGTATAGAGCGCGACTTCCTCGGGGCTCATCAGCAGTTTGCTGTTGACCAGTTTGTCTGTGTCCAATTGCGCCGTGCGGAAAAATGCGGTGCGAGTCGGGCCAGGGCAGAGCACCGAAACCTTGACCGCACATTTCTTCAACTCGACGCGTAACCCTTCGGAAAAGTGCAACACATAGGCTTTGCTGGCGTAATAAGTGCTCATCCACGGGCCTGGATGGAACGCTGCGACCGAGGCGACGTTCAGAATCTGCCCGCCACCCTGCAAGGCCATGCTGTTGCCGACCGCATGACACAGGCGGGTGAGGGCAAGGATGTTCACCTCGATCAGATCCTGCTCGGTCATCCAGTCCTGGGCCAGGAAAGGACCGCAGGTGCCCATGCCGGCGCAATTGACCAACAGGTCGATCTGGCGATCACCTTCCTCCAGTTCCAGCAGAAACCCGGACAGGCGCAACGGTTCGCCCAGGTCACAGGCCCGGAACAACACTTCTACGCCAAAACGTTGAGTCAGTTCGATCGCAATGCTTTCCAGCTGATCACGCTGTCGGGCCACCAGAATCAGGCTGCGGCCGCGCCGGGCCAGCGCTTCGGCCATCGCCAGGCCGATGCCGCTGGAAGCGCCAGTGATCAGAGCGTAACGGGTCATGCAGTTCTCCATCGCAACAGCTCCGCGCCGGCGACGCAGGTGTCACGGGCGGGAAGCGCTGTTCATTCTTTCGCAGAGTCTACAGGGGGCCGGGCTTCTTCGGCTGCATCGTCAGCTGAAATTGGCGCAGGCTCTGCTTCCGCAGCGGTTTGATCTTCGATCTCTTCGGTGATGACCGAGTCACTTTCGTAGCGGCTCTCGGCGGCGCTTTCGTATTCGCTCTGGATCGCAGTGAGCCCACCGGTCAGTCCGCCAATGAACAGGATCGCGACAACCACCAGCCAAAGCGCAGACAGGACCTTGACCGCTGTGCTGTTGGGCGGTGGTGGTGCACCGTATCGATTGGCGGTGTTGTTGCCCGGCATGATCATCATCACGAACGGAAAGAAGCTGCCCACGAACGGCACCAGCGTCAGCAGCCAGAGCCAGCCGGACCAGCCGATATCGTGCAGACGCTGGACGCTGAACTGGATGCTGACGAACCCGAGTACGACGATCAGAATAAAGGCCAACAGCCCCCCAAGAATCAGGCCGGCGCTGGAGTCCGTGCTGATAAGGGCGAGGCCGAAAATCCCCAGCACGGCGCCGATGCCAAGCGTCACCAGCATCAGGACCATCGTCCAGGCCAGATAGCGCAAGCGGCCGATACGGCCTTCGAAACTGAACGCCTTGAGCGTGGCGAATTCCGGCAGCGCCTCGCCGACAGCCGCCCGCGGGGGGGCATAGGGTGATTCCGGATCTGTCGAAAGGGCTGGGTGGGCAGGCGTGTGTTCGTGCACATCTGACAGGTTCAGCTCGACCCGAGGTTCATTTTCGATCCGGGCAGCGATGCCGGTTTTCGTCAGTGCCTGCAGATAAGTCTGAGCATCGGCCTGTGACAGGTCGCGTTTGAGTGCAACCGGCCGGCCGCTGAATAGCCGCTCGATGGCAGCGACATCGGTTTTGAACAGCTCGGCGAGATTGAGTTTGGCGGTGGTGGCCTCGACACCAGGCAGCAAAGCGCCGTCGAATACGATCTTGTAACGGACTTCGCTCATTGCGAGGCATCCTTGTCGCGAAAAATTTGAATGGAGTGTGGCGAGGCCGGCGTGTAAGGCCAGCCGAAAGCGACAGACCGGGTTGTCCTGTCAGCGCGGCCAGCGCTCATGCAGCTGCGTCGCACGTTCCAGGGCCTTGCGATATTCATCGTCCAGACGTTCAATCAATTGATCGACGCTCGGCAGGTCATCGATTTCGCCGACGCCTTGTCCTGCGGACCATACGGTTTTCCAGGCTTTGGCTTCATCGCTCAACGGCTTGAGCTTGGAGCCGAAGTTGACCTCACCCTTTCCTTGCAATGCCGCCATGTCGAAACCGGCGGCCTCCAGGCTTTGACGCATGAAGCTCGCCGGCACGCCCGACACTGCTGGAGTATGGACGATGTCCGCGGCTCTGGAACTGAGCAACATTTGCTTGTAGGCGTCAGGGGCATGACTTTCGGTAGTGCCGATGAATCGCGTACCGAAGTAGGCCAGGTCCGCGCCGAGCAATTGTGCGGCAAGAATTTCGTGTCCGTGGTTCAGGCAACCGGCCAGCAGCAGGGTCTTGTCGAAGAACTGGCGGATCTCGGCAATCAGCGAAAACGGGCTCCAGGTGCCGGCGTGTCCACCGGCACCCGCCGCCACGGCGATCAAGCCGTCTACCCCGGCCTCGGCGGCTTTCTCGGCATGACGACGGGTCGTCACGTCGTGGAACACCAGGCCGCCATAGCCGTGGACGGCATCGACCAGTTCCTTCACGGCACCCAGGCTGGTAATCACGATCGGCACTTTGTGCTCGATACAGATCTCCAGGTCCGCTTGCAGGCGCGGGTTACTGTTGTGGACGATCAGGTTCACGGCGTAAGGCGCAGGGTTGTCCAGTGTCGCCAGCCCTGCTTCGATCTCTTCCAGCCAGGCCTTGAAGCCACTGCTTTCGCGTTGATTCAGCGCGGGAAAGCTGCCAACTACACCATTTCGACAGCAGGCGAGCACCAGTTGCGGGTTGGAAATCAGGAACATTGGCGCCGCCACCACGGGCAGGCGCAAACGTTGTTCGAGCATAGCGGGCAGCGACATTGGAAGTACCCCGGTGAGTTGTGCTTGAAATCAGAACGGCCGAACGACGACCAGAATTACGATAGCCAGCAATATCAGAACCGGCACTTCATTGAACCAGCGATAAAAGACATGGCTGCGGGTGTTTTCGCCACGGGCAAAACGTTTCACCTGGGCGCCGCACATGTGGTGGTAGCCGATCAGGATCACCACCAGGGTCAACTTCGCGTGTATCCACGCGCCCTGACTGAATATGCCGGGGTTCAAGCCGATCAGCGCGATGCCGAAAATCAGGGTGGCGATCATCGCTGGCCCCATGATGCCTCGGTACAGCTTGCGCTCCATGGTGCTGAAGCGTTCCTTGCTGATGGTGTCCTCGCTTTGCGCGTGGTAGACGAACAGGCGTGGCAGGTAGAACAAGCCGGCAAACCAGCAGACCATGCTGACGATGTGCAGTGCTTTGAGCCATAGATAGAGCATATTTTAGTTATTCCCAGGTTCACGGTAGGCGCGATAGTAGAGGCTTGAGGCTCCGCACGTCACCTTGGCGGTTGTCGCAGGACGATACGGGCCCTATTATCGACGGCTTTCCAGTGGGTTCGTTGAGGGCAGGTTTATGGTCAAGGTCGGTATCGTCGGCGGCACGGGTTACACCGGTGTCGAATTGCTGCGTTTGTTGGCACAGCATCCGCAAGTTGAAGTGGCCGTGATCACTTCCCGATCCGAGGCCGGTCTGGCCGTGGCTGATATGTACCCGAACCTGCGCGGTCATTACGATGGCCTGGCGTTCAGCGTTCCGGACATCAAGACCCTGGGCGCCTGCGACGTGGTGTTCTTCGCAACGCCTCACGGTGTTGCCCATGCCTTGGCCGGTGACTTGCTCGCGGCCGGGACCAAGGTCATCGACCTGTCGGCCGACTTCCGCCTGCAAGACGCCGATGAATGGGCCAAGTGGTACGGTCAGCCGCACGGTGCGCCACAGTTGCTGGAAGAGGCGGTCTATGGCTTGCCGGAAGTCAATCGCGAGCAGATCAGGCAGGCTCGCCTGATCGCCGTGCCAGGTTGCTACCCGACGGCCACGCAACTGGGTTTCCTGCCGTTGCTCGAAGCCGGTCTGGCTGACACCACTCGCTTGATCGCAGACTGCAAATCCGGTGTCAGCGGTGCCGGCCGTGGCGCCTCTGTAGGTTCGCTGTATGCCGAGACGTCGGAAAGCATGAAGGCCTATGCGGTCAAAGGACACCGTCACTTGCCGGAAATCCGTCAAGGTCTGCGGCGTGCAGCGGGTAAGGACGTCGGCCTGACCTTCGTCCCGCACCTGACGCCAATGATTCGCGGCATTCACTCGACGCTCTACGCCACCGTCGTGGATCGCTCGGTTGATTTGCAAGCGCTGTTTGAAAAGCGTTATGCGAACGAACCGTTCGTCGACGTCATGCCGGCTGGCAGTCATCCGGAAACCCGCAGCGTGCGCGGTGCCAACGTTTGCCGGATTGCCGTGCATCGGCCGCAGGACGGTGATCTGGTGGTGGTGTTGTCGGTGATCGATAATCTGGTCAAGGGCGCGTCGGGTCAGGCCGTGCAGAACTTGAACATTCTG
The DNA here is from genome assembly GCF_001661075.1 of Pseudomonas silesiensis. Lineage (NCBI taxonomy): Bacteria > Pseudomonadati > Pseudomonadota > Gammaproteobacteria > Pseudomonadales > Pseudomonadaceae > Pseudomonas > Pseudomonas silesiensis. Next base: position 6,172,266 of record NZ_CP014870.1, on the reverse strand, counting down.
TTCGGACTGGATGAGCGCCTGGGTCTGTCCCACGCTGGCATGCTGCCGTAAGTCTGGATTGCGCTCGACAAAAAGGCCCGTCTGACGGGCCTTTTTGCATTACGGGCGGGCGATGGGTTTGATTGATATACCGTAACAATAGTTGACCGATTTTCTGGGAGAAGCGGATAATGCACGTCATCACGCATTATGGCGGCGTAACGCCGGGAGATAGTCAGCATGAGCGTCGAATCCTTCACCCCCACGGCTTTGCAATTCACCCACGGTGCCGCGCACAAGGTGAAGAGCCTTGTCGATGAAGAGGGGAATGATCGCTTGAAGCTGCGCGTATTCGTTACGGGCGGCGGTTGTTCAGGTTTTCAGTACGGCTTCACCTTCGATGAAGAAGTGGCCGATGACGACACCATCGTCGAGCGCGAGGGTGTGAGTCTGGTCGTCGATCCGATGAGCTTCCAGTACCTGGCAGGTGCCGAGGTGGATTATCAGGAAGGTCTGGAAGGTTCGCGATTCGTTATCAAGAACCCGAACGCCTCCACCACCTGTGGTTGCGGATCTTCGTTCTCGATCTGATGGCGTAGAGCTTCACAAGGCGCCGCATGGCCTCAGGGGCTCTGCGGCGTTTTGCTGTCCGCAGATCGGTCAGGCGGGGTAGATGGCGCCCAGTACGCGCAGGCCACGGGCGCCGGTGACGCTGGGGCGATTGGCCGCAATGCCTTCCAGGCAGCAATGGGCCAGCCAGGCAAAGGCCATGGCTTCAACCCAGTCCGGGTCGACACCGCAAGCCGCGGTGCTGCTGACTTTAGCCGTGGGCAGCAGGCTGGCCAGGCGGTCCATCAACGTGGCGTTGTGTGCACCACCGCCGCAAACCAGCAATTGCCGCGTATCCGGTTGAGCACTTTGCAATGACTCGACGATGGTCAGTGCGGTCAGTTCAAGCAGGGTTGCCTGCACGTCTTCGGCGGCGAAAGCGGGTAGCTGTGACAACTGCCGGGTCAGCCAGGGCAGGTTGAACACCTCGCGACCGGTGCTTTTCGGGCCCTTGGTTACAAAAAACGGATCGCTGAGCAATGCCTTCAGCAGGACGGGTTCGACCTTGCCGCTGGCGGCCCATTGACCGTCACGATCAAAATGGTCGCCGCGTTGCTGGTGAATCCACGCATCCAGCAGCACATTCCCGGGACCACAGTCAAAACCGGCTACAGGTTTGCCAGGTTCGATCAGGCTGAGATTGCTGAAGCCGCCGACGTTCAATACTGCGCGGTTACCTGCCTGTTCTTCGAACAACGCTTCGTGAAAGGCCGGAACCAAGGGGGCGCCCTGGCCGCCAGCCGCGACGTCGCGGCTGCGGAAGTCGCTGACGACGGTGATGCCGGTCAGCTCGGTCAGCAGGGCAGGGTTGCCGATCTGTACCGTGAACCCGCGCGACGGTTCATGGCGAATGGTCTGGCCGTGGCTGCCTATCGCGCGAATGTCTGCAGGTTTCAGGTGTTGTTGATCAAGGAGGGTGTGAATACCCTGCGCGGCCAACTTCACCCAATTCTGCTGGGCGATGGCGGAGCGGGCGATCTCGTCCGGGCCACTGGCGCACAAGCCAAGCAGCTCGGCGCGCAGGGCGTCAGGCATCGGGATGTAGTGCGTGGCGATCAGCCTGATCGCCGAGGTTTGCTCGATCAGCGCAATGTCCAGTCCGTCAAGGCTGGTCCCGGACATCACACCTATATAGAGCGTCATGACTTAGCGCTTCGAAGCCAGCATGGTGGCTTTTTCTTGGTCCATGCGCGCCATCAATGGCTGACTCTGGGCGAGGAAGCGCGCGCGTTCGGCCTTGGAGATCGGATCGGCCATCGCCACTTTCTGGCCCAGCGGGTCGACGTGTACGCCATTGACCTGGAACTCATAGTGCAAGTGCGGGCCGGTGGAAAGTCCGGTGGTACCTATGTAACCAATCACCTGGCCCTGCTTGACGCTGCCACCGGTCTTGACGCCCTTGGCGAAACCTTGCATGTGGCCGTAAAGCGTGCGGTAAGTATTGCCGTGCTGGATGATCACGGTATTGCCGTAGCCGCCGCGGCGACCGGCCAGCAGTACTTTGCCGTCGCCGGCCGCTTTGATCGGGGTGCCACGTGGTGCCGCGTAGTCGACACCTTTATGCGCGCGGATCTTGTTCAGGATCGGGTGCTTGCGGCCCATGGAGAATTTCGAGCTGATGCGGGCGAAGTCCACCGGCGTGCGGATGAACGCCTTGCGCATGCTGTTGCCATCTGCGGTGTAGTAGCTGGTGTTGCCTTGTTTGTTGGTGTAACGCACGGCGGTGTAGATCTTGCCGCGGTTGACGAAGCGCGCGGAAAGGATCGGGCCAGTGCCGACGGCTTTGCCGTTGACGACTTTCTGCTCGTAGATCACGTCGAACTGGTCGCCCGGGCGAATGTCCTGGGCAAAGTCGACGTCATAGCCAAACACACTGGCCATGTCCATGGTCATTCTATGGGACAGACCTGCTCGAGCGGCAGACTGCGACAGCGAACTGTTGATCACGCCGTGAACGTAGGCCGAGCGCACGGTCGGTTTGGCGGTAATGCGGTTGAACGCATAACCCTTGTCATTCCTGGTCAGGCTGATGGTTTCAAGATCGCTGACCTTGCTGTGCAGGTTGACCAGTTGGCCTTCCGGGTTGAGTTCGAACTCGAGCTTCTGGCCACGCTTGAGTTGGCCGAACAGCTTGGCTTGCTTGCCACTGGCCAGCACTTCATGTACCGAAGCAGCGGGGAGGCCGACTTTCTCGAACAGCGTAGAGAGCGTGTCGCCCTTGGCGACGACCACTTCCCTGTGGCTGGGCGCTTTCTTTTCTTCGATGGCAGGCACAGGTGCTGCTGCAGGAGCAGGTGCAGGTGCAGGTTCCGACGCGACCTCAGCGGTTTGCGCGGCTTCTTCGGTGCTGTTTTCGATCTGCGCGAAAGGGGGCTCTTGCGGCTCGTTTGTGGCCTGGACGGCTTCGGCAGCGTCTTGATCTTGTGTCAGTTGTTCAGCAGGGCTTTCCAGTTCAAGACTCAGGGTCGTTCTTTTGGCTTCAACATCGCTGGAAGGGAATACCAGAAGCGCCAGGCTCAGGAGCGCGGCGATGCCACTCGCAGCGAGCAGGTGGGTCTTCGGGTAAAGCGGCGGCGCTTTAGACGGTTTTTTGGTCATAGGTAATGTTTGACTTTGAAAAAGATGAATTGGAAAAGATGAATGACATGATGAAGATGAAATAACTGTATAAAATATAACCAAATCATCTCTGAAGCAAGCCCGCGGACGCTCTGTCGGTGGATTGGCATCCGCACGCCGGGCAAAACTTTGTATTTGGCGCGCGATCTTGTATGGTTGGTCCCCTTTGAATTCGAGCCTTGCGGGTCTGTTATGAAGTCGGTTGAAGAGCAGCTAGCGCTGATCAAACGTGGTGCGGAAGAATTGTTGGTCGAGGCCGAGCTGATCGAAAAGCTCAAGCGTGGCCAGCCGCTGCGTATTAAGGCGGGCTTCGATCCGACCGCGCCGGATTTGCACCTGGGTCACACCGTGCTTATTAATAAGCTGCGCCAGTTCCAGGACTTGGGTCACCAGGTGATCTTCCTTATAGGTGACTTCACCGGGATGATCGGTGATCCGAGCGGCAAGAGCGCGACGCGTCCTCCGCTCACCCGCGAGCAGGTTCTCGAAAATGCCGAGACCTACAAGACGCAGGTATTCAAGATTCTTGATCCGGCCAGGACAGAGGTGGCGTTCAACTCCACCTGGATGGATCAGATGGGGCCGGCTGACTTCATCCGCCTGACTTCGCAGTACACCGTTGCGCGCATGCTCGAGCGCGACGACTTCGACAAGCGCTATACGACCAATCAGCCGATTGCCATTCATGAGTTCCTCTATCCGCTGGTGCAGGGGTACGACTCTGTCGCATTGCGCGCTGACGTCGAGCTTGGTGGAACCGACCAGAAGTTCAACCTGTTGATGGGGCGTGAGCTGCAGCGTGGTTATGGTCAGGAGCCCCAGTGCATTCTGACCATGCCGCTGCTCGAAGGTCTGGATGGCGTGAAGAAGATGTCCAAGTCCTTGGGCAACTACGTCGGTATTCAGGAAGCGCCGGGCGTCATGTACAGCAAGCTGGTGTCCATCCCCGATGTGCTGATGTGGCGTTACTTTGAGTTGCTCAGCTTCCGCTCCATGGAGGAGATCAACGCGTTCCGTGCGGATGTCGAGTCGGGTGCCAATCCGCGAGACATCAAGATCAAGCTGGCTGAAGAAATTGTTGCGCGTTTCCATGGCGAGGAAGCTGCGGCCAATGCTCACCGTGGGGCGGGCAATCGCATGAAGGAAGGCGAGCTGCCGGATGATTTGCCGGAAATCGAATTGACTGCGGCTGAAGATATGCCGATTGCTGCCGTCCTTAATAAGGCAGGCCTGGTGAAGAACTCCGCCGTGGCGCGAGACCTGCTCGGTTCCGGTGGCGTGCGTATAGATGGAGAGGTGGTCGATCGCACCTTTATATATGCACTGGGCGCGACACATGTTTGCCAGGCCGGGAAGAAGGCATTTGCACGTATTACGCTTAAATCCGAATAAAGCGGAATTTAAGGCTTGACGGCAGAATCTGGAAGTCTATAATTCGCCCCACTTCCGGCGCAGTCGAAACGGAAAACTCCTTGGTAAACAAAGAGTTACGCAGTTTTCGACAGCGAGTTGCTTCAGGTCATCGAAGCCCAGAAGGAGTTGATAGGGCAGTGTTGTTT